>CAVOIU010000020.1:0-19630 GCA_963695965.1 uncultured Solirubrobacterales bacterium | reverse complement strand
GTTCGACGCCGAGTTCGAGTTCGACGGCGATGATCCCGACGGGTACCGCGCCGGCGTCGCACGGGTCGGGCAGGCCGCCGGCGGCAAGGAGCTGGCGGTGAAGCTGTTCGAAGTTCCGGCGGGCGAGGCCCTCTGCCCGTATCACTACGAGTACGTCGAGGAGTGGCTGCTGGTGCTTGACGGGGCGGTCGTCGTGCGCGTGCCCGACGGTGAGGAGCGCCTTGAGCGCGGCGAGTTGATGAGCTTCGCCGCGGGGCCGGCGGGGGCCCACAAGGTCATCAACGACGGCGAGCGTGCGGCGCGGGTGTTGATGTTCTCGAGCAGCCACGAGCCTGCCGTGGCGGTGTATCCCGACAGCGACAAGATCGGGGTGTGGGTCCCGGGCGGGGCCGACAACGCGATGCTCCACCGCGCGGACGGAGACGTCGAGTACTACGACGGAGAGGCCTGAGCGCCCGAGCGGTCACGGCGGACAGGTGTGAGCGCCCCGAGCGGTCACACCGGGATATCCAGCGTGAACACTGTCTCGCCCGGCGTCGAGCGGACCGACAGCCGTCCGGCCATCCGCTCGGCGAGCTCCGATGCGATCGTCAGGCCGAGTCCGGAGCCCTGGACGTCGTCACCGGTGAAGAACGGCTCGAAGATCCGCGAGAGCGCGAGGTGATCGATGCCCTCGCCGTCGTCGCGCACGGCCAGCCTCACGTGGCCGTCGTCGCCCCCGGCGGTCACCACGATCCGCGTGCCCGGAGGCGTGTGGGTGAGCGCGTTGTCGATCAGGATCCGCATGATCTGGGCGACGCGGACCGGGTCGCAGACGACGTCGATCGCACGGGTGGCGAGCCGCAGCTCGAGGTGCGCGTCGTGCTGGGCGAGCGCCGGCTCGAACTCCCCGGAGACCGATCGGGTCAGCTCCCCCAGGTCGACCTCCTCGGGGCGAAGCTCGAGCGAGCCGGACTCGAGCTTCGAGAGATCGAGTAGATCCACCGAGAGCTTGCGGAGCCGCTCGATCTGTTCCTTTACCTGGTCGAGGAACCGGCGCCTGGTCTCCTCGTCGAGATCCTCGTCTTCGAGCAGCTCCACAAATCCACCGAGCGAGAAGATCGGCGTCCGAAGCTCGTGGGAAGCGGTGGCGATGAACTTCTCGCGCGCGGACTCGAGCTGCGCCAGCTGACGCTGCATCTGGTTGAAGGCGACCGCCAGCTGTCCCAGCTCGTCGGTGGAATCGACCGGAATCGGCTCCTCGAACCTTCCCGCGGCGACCTGCTCCGCCGCGAGCTCGAGCCGCTTGACCCGCTGCGCCATCGCCCGCGCCACCAGGTATCCGCCGACGAGCGCCAGCAGCAGCGCGATCCCGCCGGCGATCAGGATCTGCTGCTGCACGATCGTCACGCTGTGGACGATGTCCGAGACCGGCGACGAGTAGACGATCACGTCGGTGATACGGCCGTCGCTGATCACGGGGAGCGCCGCCTCGGCGACCGTCCCGCTCGCCGAGTGCTCGGTTCCGGTGCTCGGCCGGCCCGTCTCGGCGGCGCGGTAGGCCGGCCTGTACGGAAGCGAGGCGGCAGCCCCCAGCTTGGTCGAGTCCGCCTGTACCGACAGCTGCACCCCGCCGGGCGTTCGCGTCACCAGCAGCAGCGTCACCCGGTCGCCCGAGGCGAGACCCGCGGCGTCGACCTTGGTCTGGACCGCCGTCAGCGGGTCGCGGCTGCCGGGGCGGATCGCGGGAATGATCTGGAACGAGTCCTGGTGGGCGGCCGCGCCAAGCTCGCGCATCCGCTCGTTGATCAAGCGCGAGCGAAGCCCGGGGGCCACGTACACGTACAGCGCGGCGATCGCGACCAGGGTGATCGCGAAGAACACGAACGCCAGCCGGTTCCGGAGCGAGTGCCTCATCTGGGGTCGGGGCTTTCGTGGAGCGGTCCGGCGCTAGGGCTCGCTGTCGCGAAAGCGGTAGCCCACTCCCCGGACCGTGAACAGGTACTCGGGGTCCTTGGCGTCCCGCTCGATCTTCTCGCGCAGGTGCCGGATGTGGACGTCGATCGTACGCGGATCGCGGTACGCCGAGTCGCCCCAGATCCGCGACAGCAGCATGTCCCGGGTGAACACGCGTCCGGGAGCGCGGGCCAGCGCCGAGATGATCTCGAACTCGACGAACGTCAGCTCCGCGTCTTCGCCCCGGATCCGAACCGAGCGCTTGGAGAAGTCGATCCGCAGCTCGTGCGCCTCGAGTGGGGCCTCCTCGATTCCCGGCTCGCCCGAGTAGCTCATCTCCGCGCGTCGCAGCGCAGCCTTGATCCGGCTCGAGAACTCCCGCATCGAGAACGGCTTGGTGATGTAGTCGTCGGCGCCGAGCTCGAGGCCCACCACCTTGTCGATCTCCTCCGACTTGGCGGTGAGCATGATGATCGGGACGGCGCTGCGGCTGCGGAGCTGGCGGCAGACCTCCAGGCCGTCGACCTTCGGCAGCATCAGATCGAGCACCACGAGGTCGAACGGCTCCTCGTCGAAGCGGTCCAGGGCCTGGCGTCCGTCCGTCGCCTGGACCACGTCGTAGCCCTCCTTTCGCAACGGGTACGACAACAGCGTCTGGATCGACTGCTCATCGTCCACGAGCAGGATGCGCGCTGATCGATCGGCCACCGTGTCGTTCCTCCGCTTAAGCGTAGTGACCCGGCACGGTGTCTAATCTCCTGGGCGATGCTCGACCCGCGGATTTACCGCATGGCATTGCTACCGGTCGTGCTGGCGGTGATCGTCCTGGCGTTCTCGCTGAGTGATCAGCAGGGGCCGCTGGGGACCAATCTCGCCCCCGACGCGTACAACGGCCAGAACGCATACTCGACGATGCACCGGTTCGCCACCGAGTACCCCAACCGGCGGGCCGGCTCGGACGGCGACGACGCCCTCGCCTCCGACGTGGCCGGAAAGCTGGGGAGCTATGGCTTCCACGTCTCGACCGACGTGTTCAAGGGCAAGACGGTCGATGGGGTGAGGACCCTCGAGAACGTGGTCGGCGTCCGCGCCGGACTCGGCAACGGGAGCATCGTCGTGGTCGCCGGCCATGACTCGCTGCACTCGCCGGGGACCGCCGAGTTGTCCGGCACCGCGGTCCTGCTCGAGATGGCCCGTGTGCTCTCCGGCGAGTCGCTCCAGCACACCGTGGTGCTCGCGTCGACGACGGGCTCGGTCGGAGCGGTCGGAGCGGCTCGGCTTGCCCACAGTCTCCAGCCACCGGTGGACGCCGTGATCGTGCTCGGTGACCTCGCGGGCACCGCGGTGCATCCCCCGGTCATCGTGCCGTGGTCCGATGGGCAGGCGGTCGCTCCGCCGATACTGCGTAACACGGTCGCGTCCGCGCTGGGTGCGCAGGCCGGGATCGCCGCGGGCGGCACCGGGCTGCTCGGCCAGATCGCGCACCTGGCATTGCCGATGACCCCTTCGGAGCAGGGGCCGTTCGGAAGCGCCGGCCAGCCGGCTGTGCTGCTCTCGGTCTCGGGCGAACAGGGGCCCTCGGCCAACGAGCCGACCAGCCTCAACCAGATAACGGCTCTGGGCCGGACCGTGCTGCAGTCGCTGACCGCGCTCGACACGGCCCAGTCGCTGCCATCGCCCTCGACGTATTTGCTCTTCAGCCGCAAGACGATTCCCGCTTGGGCGGTCCGCCTGCTGGTGCTGATGCTGATCCTCCCGGTGCTGGTCGCGACCGTCGACGGGCTCGCCCGGGCGCGGAGGCGCGGTCACTCGATCTTTCGCTGGTCGGCGTGGGTCCTGTCTGCGGCCGTCCCGTTTGCGCTCGTCGTTGGGGTGGTGATGGTCGCGAGCGCGACCGGTCTGATCGTCGCGCCGTCCGCCCCGGTGGGCGCCGGCGCGGTGCCGCTTCACGCCGGGGAGATCGCCGCGCTGGCGGGAATGGTGTGCCTTGTGGCGGCCGGTCTCGTGTGGCTGAGGCGAGCCGTCATCTGGCTGTTGGGTCCCGGCCCCCGCGAGCTCGATGACGATTCCGGTGCGTACGGCCCCGGGGCGGCCGCGGCGCTGCTGCTGATCCTGTGCATCGTCGCGCTGGTCATGTGGCTGGCCAATCCGTTCGCGGCGCTGCTCTTGATTCCGGCGCTCCACCTGTGGATGTGGATCGTGGTGCCCGACGTACGGCTACCGTCGCCCGTGACGGTCCTGCTGCTGCTCGCGGGGATCGCCGCGCCGGTCCTCGTCGTGGTGGCCTACGCCACGACCCTCGGGCTGGGGCCGGTCGAGGCAGCATGGAGCTGGGTGCTGCTGCTGGCCGGCGGAGGCGTTGGGGTGCTGGGGGCGCTCGAGTGGAGCGTGGTGCTCGGGTGCACCTTCAGCGTGATCGCGATCGCGATCCAGGCGGCTCGGCAGCCGCGTCCGGAGGACGCTCCGGTGACGGTCCGCGGTCCTGTCACGTACGCGGGGCCGGGGTCGCTCGGCGGAACCGAGTCGGCGATCCGGAGATGACCCAGGGGATGGGGTCGGGGGCTCTGCTCCATCCCCTGACCGGCGGCCGGACCCGGCCGAGCCTGAGGCGACGCCTGATCCGCGACATCTCCTCGGTGCTGATCATCACCGGAGTGCTCCTGCTCGCCGATGCGGCCGTCACGCTGCTCTGGCAGGAGCCGCTGACCGCGGTGATCGCGATGATCAAGCGCGGCGAGATCGACAGGCGCTACCTCAGCTTTCGCACCGCCCCGCTGTCGGCGGTGGACAGCCGGACGCTCGGGACGCTGCAGGGCGTCCAGCAGCGGATCGCGTTCCTGGCCGGACGAGAGCAGCGCCAGGTGAAGACCGGGGACGCGGTCGGGCGGATCGTGATCCCGCGGATCGGCGCCAGCCTGATCGTCGTCGAGGGGACCGACGAGGCCAGCCTCGAGAAGGGCCCCGGCCACTACTCCACCAGCGCGTTGCCCGGACTCGGGCAGACGGTCGCGATCGCGGGGCACCGTACGACGTATCTGGCGCCGTTCAGGCACATCGACGCGCTGCGCGCGGGAGATCGCATCTCGCTGCTGATGCCGTACGGGCGCTTCGTCTACACCGTCCAGTACCACCGAATCGTGTCGCCGACCGCCTGGTGGGTGACTCGCAACGTCGGCTACGACCGCCTGATCCTGTCGGCCTGCAATCCGCTCTACAGCGCCGCCCAGAGGATCGTCGTGTTCGCCCGACTGGCGTATGTGCGGCCGTCGGCGTTTACCTCAAAGGGACCAAGCTCCAGTATCTCCAGCACGGTGCCGATGAAGGGTTAGCGCCGTCCAGAGAGCCCGATGCCAGGGGACATTTACAAGATGCACTCGATCAAGACCCAAGTGGAGCGGGGCCAGTATCGCGTGGATCCGCACACGATCGCGGACGCGATTATTGGTTGGTTTGCAACACGGCCGCGGCGACCGGGCCGCGATCTGGACGCTCAGAACGAGTGCTCGAATCCGGACAGCCGCTCGCCGGAGTCGGTGAACACCACGCCGGGCGCGCCCTCGACGACCGATCCGATCCAGGCCAAGCCGCTGTTCGGCGGCCCGCTGTAGTCGCCGGACGCGGTCGCCGGCGGTAGGCAGACGCACAGCTCGTAATCGTCGCCGGCGGTCGCGGCGAGCGCGCCGGGGTCGAGCCCGAGTTGCTCCGCGACCCCGCGAACACCCTCTGCGAGGGGAAGCGCAGCGAGCGAGAGCTCGATCCGCGCGCCGCTCAGGCGTGCGATGTGGCCCGCGTCCGTTGCGAGGCCGTCCGAGATGTCGATCAGCGCGGTCGCCCCCGAGCGGGCGAGGGCTCGTCCCTCGCCGAGGCGAGGACGCGGCCTCGCGTAGCTCTCCCGGAGCGCGGAGGCGGTGGCCGGCGGGAGGCGCTCTCCGTCAGCGCGGCCCTCGAGCAGCGCCAGCCCGGCGCCCGCTGCGCCGAGCAGCCCCGTGACGGCCACGCGGTCACCGGGCCGGGCGCCATCTCGTCCGACCAGCTCCCCGGGGTCCCCGGCCCACCCCACCACGGCGAACGTCACGGTCAGCGCCGGTGCGCGGGTGACGTCCCCGCCCGCGATCGAGACGCCGAGCTCCACCGCCAGCTCGTTGGCCCCGCGAGCGATCGCCAGTGCGTCGGCCGGATCGGCCCCCTCCGGAACACCGAGTGCGAGGTACGCCTCGCCCGCCTCGGCGCCCATCGCGGCGAGGTCCGAGAGCGCCGTCGCGAGCGCCCGATGCCCGATCTCCTCGGCGGACAGCTGGCCGGTGCGGAAGTGGACGCCGTCGACGAGCGTGTCGATCGACGTGACCGCGTAGCGATCGGCCCGGACCACCGCCGCGTCGTCGCCGAGCGGGCGGATCACCCGCGGGCCCACGGGGCCCAGAAGCTGCTCGAGCCGCTCGATCAGCTCGCCTTCCCGCATCAGCAGCGCTGCGTCAGCGGTGGCGATAGACGATTCGGGCCCGGTCGAGGTCGTAGGGCGAGAGCTCGACCCGTACGCGATCACCGGGGAGGATCCTGATTCGAAAGCGCCGCATCTTGCCGGCGACGTGCCCGAGCACCGTGCGGTCCATGTTGTCGAGCTTGACGCGGAACATCGCGTTCGGGAGCGCCTCGACGACCTCGCCCTCCAGCTCAACCTTCTCTTCTTTGGCCATGAACCGGTGAGGTTAGTGCTTCTTGGGGCCGCCGCCACCGCTGGGTGTGCCGTGAGTGCCGCCACCGTGGCCGCCGGCGGGCGGCGCCGGCGACGTCCCCCCGCCGGCGTTGGTCGTGGTGGGAGTCGCGGCCTGTGGCGGTTGGGAGTACAGCGTGCGGTTGTTGTACGGGTTCGTCGAGGTCGAGCCGGAGCCGGAGCCCGAGCCCGAGCCCGAGCCCGAGCCGTTGTTGGTGGTGCTGGCCGAGCCGGTGGCCGAGTGCGGGCCGAAGTACGCGGTTCCGTGCCAGTAGGTGGTCGGCTGGGGGAAGTCGCCGCAGAACCCATTCGAGGCCGCTGCCATGTAGTCGTGCCAGATCGGTGCCGCCAGGGCGCCCCCGAATCCGTCGGGCATCGCGATGTTCCCCTGCGGATAGCCGACCCAGACGGCCGTCGACATCTGCGGCGTGTAGCCG
Source organism: uncultured Solirubrobacterales bacterium (assembly GCA_963695965.1). Classification (GTDB taxonomy): domain Bacteria; phylum Actinomycetota; class Thermoleophilia; order Solirubrobacterales; family Solirubrobacteraceae; genus Palsa-465. The sequence continues at coordinate 12,547 of CAVOIU010000020.1, read as the reverse complement.
ACGAACCACGCGTTGTCCATGTTGTTGGCGGTGCCGGTCTTGCCGGCGGCGGGACAGCCGTAGCTGGCGGCGGTGCCGGTGCCGCTCTGGATCACGCCCTCCAGCACCTTCGTCGCGGCGTACGTCTCGCCATTGGAGAACACCGTCTTATGCGCCGGGTCGCTCATGTCGAGCGAGCTGCCGTCGGGGAACACCACCTTGCTGATGATCGTGGGGGCGACGTGGTAGCCACCGTTGGCGAGGGTCCCGTACGCGTCGGCCATCTCCTCGGTGGTGACGCCGACTCGCAGGCCCCCGATCACCTCTGAGGGATTGCCGTCCAGCGGCGAGGTGATCCCCATCGCATGGGCGGTGGCGTCGAGCTTGTCCCACCCCAGGTCGGCGGCCATCTGGGCGAACACGGTGTTGTCGGAGACGATCGTCGCCTTGGTGACGTTGATCGTTCCCTGGTAGGTCTCCTCGGCGGTGTGAACCGACCAGTTCGGGTCGGCCGGCTCCCATCCGGCGGGGAGGAACTTGGAGGTGTAATAGGTCTGGTTGGGATCGCCGTCGTAGTCATGGATCAGCGTCATCAACGCGAACACCTTGAATGACGACCCCGGCTGCCGCTGCGCGTCGGCGGCGAAGTTGTACTTCGTCTGGTCGTACGTCGACGAGTTCGCCATCGCCACGATGTGACCGTTGGAGGGGTCGATCGAGGTGAGCGCCGCCGCCGGCTGGTTGTCGAGCACCGAGCCGCCCTCGTGGCTGTCGATCGCCGCCTGGGCTTCCTCCTGGCGCTTCATGTCCAGCGTCGTGTAGACCTTGAGCCCGCCGTTCTCGACGGTCTTCAGCCCGAACTTCTGGATCAGTTGTTGCTCGACGTAGTCGAACACGTACGGCTGCCGGCGGATTGAGTACGAAGTGTTGGTGTGAACGTTCAACGGCTCGCGCTCTGCGGCGGCGGCGGCCTCCCGCGTGATGTAGTGCGAGCTCGCCATCGCTCGGAGCACCTGGTTGCGGCGGGTAGCGGCGAGCGTCGGGCGCAGGAACGGGTTGTATTCGGAGGGCGCCTGGGGAAGCCCCGCCAGCAGCGCCTCCTGCGCGAGGTCCAGGGTCCACACGGGCTTGTCGAAGAACATCTCCGACGCGGCGCCGACGCCCCGCGCCGTCTCCCCGCCGACGGTGCCATAGGGGACCGCGTTCAAGTAGCTGTCAAGGATCCAGTTCTTGGTGTGCCCCTTGACGAGCTGTTCGGCCAGCTTCGCCTGGACGATCTTGTACTTCAGGTTGTGGTGCGTGGCGTACTTGGTCCCGTCCAGGTAGTTGTTGTCGACCAGCTGCATGGTCAGCGTCGACGCGCCCTGGAGCGAGCCGCCGCCGCCGAACACGTCCTTGATCCCGGCCCGCAGGATCCCCGTGTAGTCGAGCGCGCCGTGCTTGTAGAAGCGCCGGTCTTCGATCGCGACGGTCGCCTGCTTGAGGCTCTGCGGGAGTTGCTTGTCCGACACTCGGTTGAAGACGGTGTCGGAGTGGATGTAGCCGAGCAGCTCGCCGTCGGCCGCGAACACCTCCGACAGCGGCTGCGGATTCTTGGCGTGAAGGTCCTTCAGGTTAGGCGCCGAGTCGGCGACCGCTACGACCCAGCCGACCGCCAGCAGCGCTCCCAGTGCGACCGCGCACACGCTGACGAGTCCGGTCATCAGAACGACCCGCCTGACTGGATGTCCGCGGTGAGCCCGTCGTTGCCGCTTGCGTTCGCGTCGACTCATGAAGAGGGAGTTCGCCTGGGGCGCCGCCGCTGACTCCTCGGAGCGGCGCAAAACCGGCAATCGAGTGTACCTGGCGTGGTGTTTCTGCCCGGCGATTCGACCTCCTGCCGCCGGGTGCCAGACTCGCGGGCGATGATCGTGCAGGAGCGAGGGAGCGCGGGCGCCCGATGGCTTCGCCGGTCGCTCGACGCGCCCGGTGTGCAGGTGGCATGGCAGGCCATCTGGACCTCGCGCCTGGTGGTGCTGATCAGCGGCGTGCTGGCGGTGCTGGCATTCGGGCGAAGGCCCGGTACCGCCGGGTTCGACCCTGCCGGGGTGACGGCCCCGTTCGGCTACTTCGGGAACCTCCTGGCCGCGCCGTTCGCGCGGTGGGACTCGAGCTGGTACCTGACGATCGCGCAGGGCGGTTATGACCACAGCGCAGCCCGGACGGCGTTCTTTCCGGTGTACCCGCTCCTCGTCCGCGGGCTGGGGGTCGTGATCGGATCGGATCTGATCGCCGGGGTTCTGATCTCACTGGTCGCATTCGCCGTCGCGCTGGTGCTGCTTTACCGGCTCGTCGCTCTCGAGCTCGACGAGCGGGTCGCCCGAGTGACGGTGATGCTGATCGCGTTCTGCCCGATGGCATACTTCTTCTCCGCCGTCTACAGCGAGTCGCTGTTCCTGGCGCTGTCGCTCGGCTGCATCTGGCGCGCACGGATGGGCCGGTGGGCGTCGGCCGGGGTGCTCGGCGCGCTCGCCGCGGCCGAGCGCAACAGCGGCGTCACGCTGATCGTCCCGGTCGTGCTCCTGTTCCTCTACGGCCCGCGGGCCGATGCCGCCCCGGTGATCCTGTCCTCCACCGTGTCGCGGATGAGGCGGCTGCTGCCGCGTTACCGGGTCACGCCGCAGCTCGCCTGGGCGCTGCTCGTGCCCGTCGGCCTTGGCGCGTACGTGCTCGCGCTGGCGATCGCGACCGGCGACGGCCTGGCCCCGTTCAAATCCGAGCAGGTCTGGTTCCGGTATTTCGCCGGCCCATTCGGCGGTGTCTGGGACGGGGCCGTCGCCGCCTGGGACGGACTTCGGCAGCTCCTCCACGGCCCGGCGCCCCCGGTCTACTTCCAGAAGGCGGGAGGCGACCCGCTGATGGTCGCCGGCCAGAACCTGATGCTGTTCGGGTTCCTGGGGCTCGGCGCGGCGGCGCTCGTCGGCGTGTTCCGGAGGCTCCCGGTCGCCTACGGCGCCTACTGCCTGGCGGCGCTGGCACTGCCGCTGTCCTACCCGGCCACCCCGCAGCCGCTGATCTCGCTGCCCCGCTACGAGGTGGTGCTGTTCCCGCTGTTCATGTGGGGCGCGTGGTGGATCTCCCGGCGGCAATGGACGGTGCCTGCAGTGGCCTCGATGGCGGTCCTGCTCGGCCTGTTCACGGCCGAGTTCGCCACGTGGCGGTTCGTGGCTTGGACGTGCGCGCTCCTGCTCGACGCCCTCGGCACCCTGCTGGCGCTGCGCCCGCCGGCGCCGGCGCTGAGGGCCGAGCTCGCCGATCGGTTCGGGATAGCGGTCTCCGAAGCCGAGGCGGGGGCGGCGATCGCCGCGGAGATCGCCTACTACCGCGCCCATCTCGACGAGGGTCGCGACGCCGCCGGGCTGGAGGCGCTCCGTCGCCGGTGCGCGGTGGCGCTGCGCGAAGCGCTACCCGCGGACGCCCGGGAGCGCCTGCCGGATCCCGACGCGCTGACCGACGCCCTGCTCGCCTCACTTGTGTTCGAGCCCTTCCCCGACGCCTTGGCGGCGCTTCCCAGGCTGCGCGCGGAGGGGCGGCGGCTGGTCGTCGTCAGCAACTGGGATGTGTCGCTGCACTCGGTCCTCGACCGGGTCGGGCTCCGGGACTCGGTTGACGCGGTCATCACCTCGTCGGAGGCCGGCGCCCGCAAGCCCGCCGCCGCGATCTTCGAGCGGGCGCTGCGGCTGGCGGGGGCGCCCGCGTCGGCGAGCGTGCATGTTGGCGACAGCGTCCTCGAGGACGTGGAGGGCGCCCGTGCGGCGGGAATCGAGCCTGTGCTGCTGCGGCGGGACGGCGGGCCGGGCCCCGCCGGCGTGCGGACGATCTCGAGCCTCGACGAGCTGGTCTGAGCCGGAGCCAGGCTCTATTGTTGTCGCGCAGTGGACGAGGGCCTTCCGATTGCCTACCAGGTGCTCGAGGAGGGCGTGCCCGTGTATTCGTCCGATGGCCAGCAGGCGGGGACCGTTGACCACGTGGTCGCGGCGCCCGAGGAGGACATCTTCCACGGGGTCGTGATGCGGGTGGGTCACACCCAGCGGTTCATCGCCGCCGACCAGATCGCCTCGCTACACGAGCACGGGGTTGACCTGCGGATCGACGCGGCCGAGGCAGAGGGGCTGCCCGAGCCGCACGGTTCTGCGCCGGCGTGGCGGGTCCACGAGCCCGGCGTCAAGCCGAGCCGCTGGAAGAGCCTCGTCGACAAGATGAGTGGCGCCCGCCCCCACCGGAGGGAGTGGGACGAGGAGGATTGAGGGCCCGCGCTGCGCGATGCGAGCGACGGGCGAGGCGCGTGGCGTCGGGCGATGCGGTCGCCGGGCGACGCCGCCGTGAAAATAATTTCCCCGGCGACGGAAGTTTTCGCTTCGGTTTACGTTCTCTGGGAGACGGGAATACTGCCCGTCAAGACGGTCGAGGAACTGCGCCCCCACTTCCTTGACCCCTCCGGGAGGACTCAGAAGGATCTGGGTCCTCCCGGAGACTTTACGGGTCGATCCGGGGGCGGCTCGCGGGGGAGCCCAGATCAGGCCGCCAGGGCCATCCGCAGCGCGCCCACGGCCTCGAGCACCGCTTCGCGCGCGACCCGGCCGATCGCCACGGTATTGACGAACCCGTGGATCACTCCCGGGTGGCGGCGGAGCGCGACGGTGACGCCGGCGTCGCCAAGACGCGCGCGTACTCCTCGCCGTCGTCTCGCAGCGGGTCAAAGCCCGCGATGGCGATGTACGCGGACGGAACGCCGGTAGCTCCTCGGCCGCGAGCGGCGAGCAGCGGGGATCGGCGGCTTGGTACTCGTCGGCCAGGTAGTGGGAGCGATACCAGCGAGGTCCGATCGCGTCAGGTAGAAGCCCTCGCCGAACAGCCGTAGGAAGGCCGCTCGGCGAAGAGATCGAGCCACGGGTAGAAGAGCAGCTGGAAGGCGGGCGCCGCCCCCCCGTCGGCGGATGCGAGACGGGCGACGCCGGCCGCGAGATTGCCGCCGGCGCTGTCGCCGCCGACCGCGATCCGGGCCGGGTCGGCGCCGAGCTCGCCGGCGTGATCGACCGCGAACCGGAAGGCCGCCAGCGCATCGTCGATCGGCCCCGGGAACGGGTGCTCCGGCGCCAGCCGGTAGTCCACCGACAGCACCCGGACTCCGGCCTGCCGTGCGAGGAACCTGCCGACGTTGTCGTGGGTATCCAGGTCGCCGACGACGAACCCGCCGCCGTGGAAGTAGACAAGCAGCGGGCCTGGCTCACTCGCCCCCGCCGGCACGTACAGCCGCGCGCCGAACGCGCCGCCGGCGCCCTGCACCACGAGCTCGGAGACGGATCCGACCTCAAGCGTGGGCCCCTTGAAGGTCCCCGCGTCGGAGGCCACCCGGAGGCGCGCCTCCTCTACGGTCGATTGCTCGAGCTCGGGCTGGCGGGCGAGCGCCAGCAGCTTCAGCCCGAGCTGCGATTCGACGTGCAGAAGCTGGCCATCTCGCACCACGGGTCGCCCGACGAGCAGCCGCAGCACGCCGTGCGGGAGCGCCGCCAGGCCGCGCACGAACGCCGACTGGGCTCGAGCGCTGAGGGGGGCGGCGGTCGCCACTGACGCGATTCTATGGCCGCGCGGGTATGCCGCCGGCGCCGCGGAGGATCAAGTCGAGGTTGGCGATCGCGACCCCACGCCGATCCGACGTCCACAGATGCACCGTGTTGTTGCCGTCGCGCAGCTCGGACAGGTTCACCGGCACCGCGGCGGTCTGCGATACGTACGTCTGCTGAGCGCCGAACGGCCAGCGGAAGGCGTGGCGGCGGTGGCGCCCAAATGCGTAATAGATCGTCTGCGGCCGCTGTGCCCAGTACGTGAGCTCGAGGAACGAGCCGGACGCGCGCCCGAGCTGTCGCACGTGAGGGATTGTGAGCACGAGCGGACGGCGGCCGGGGATCATGTACCCGAGGTTGACCGTGGGCAGGCCGTTCTGCGCCCGGGGACCGCGCGTCCGCGCGTCGAGCACGTCGAAGCCCAGGTCGCGTGGGAGCACCGGTCCGTCGAAGGCGACGTTCGCCCACGAGAACGTGTTGCTCTGCTGGCCGTTGAACTGGTTGCCGTCGGCGTGGACGTCCTCCAGCCAGATCAGGCCGCGGGTAAGCGGGACCTGGAAGCTCGCGTCGGCGATCAGCCGTGTGGTCCGCGGCATCCCCGGGTCCGAGCCGTAGACCTTCATCCCTCCCGAGCTGACCTGGACCTCGAAGTGGTTGTCCGACCCCACGGCCTTGGATGGCAGCACGCACCCGTCGGTGTTGAACGGCACCGACTGCTCGGCGTAGCCCGATGTCATGAACACCGAGTCGACGCCGACGCAGCTGAACCCGGGCGTGCCGATCCCGGGAGGATCGTTCAGCCCGCCGCAGCCCAGTGTCCCGCACACGGCCGCGAGCGTGAAGCCGACCGACGCGTGGGCGTGGTCGGCGAGGCCGAGCGCCTCGGAGTAGGGCGCCGGCACAGGCTGGTCGGTGATCAGGAACGCGGGCCAGGCGGCGTTCGGGCCGCGGGTGTTGTCGGAGACGTCGAACGCGACCGTCCCGGTGCGCCCGGCGAAGTCGAACGGCTGGCGCGGGTACATCGCGAGGTCGGAGACCCCGCCGTTGTCGTTGACCGCCTCGACGGCCTGGCCGTCGCAGACGGCGACGTCGTGCTCGGGCTCCACGGTCTCGACCTTGCCGCAGGTGTCACGGCGCACCGCGGCCCAGTTGTAGAGGAGGCCCTTGGACGGATCGTTCTGGGAGGTTGCGCGGCTGACTCCCCAGACCAGGCCGTTGAGCTGACCCGACCGGTTGCCGGTTCCCATCGGGCGGCTGAAGGTGTCGCAGAACGCGGCGGGGCTCGAAGACGCCGTGACAAACGTGCAGGGGGCCGGCGAGCCCACGGCCGCGCCCGCGGGCGCGGCGAACGCGAGCAGGCATCCGGCGACGGCGGCGGTCAGGACGGTGTCGAGCTTGACGAGCAGGCGCGGCATCCTAGCCAGGCTGGCCTACTCTCATCCGAGCAGATGTCCAGCCTGCCGCCGCCCGTCCCCGCGGACAAGCCCGCGCCACCCGTCTTAAGCGAGTCTTCGGAGCCGGCTGCTCCGGAGCGGGGTGACGTGGCCACGTGGCCGATTTGGACCGCACCGGCGGCGATCGCGATGGGCTTCGCGGCCGGCGTGTTCGTCAGCGTGATTGTGGGAGCGATCGCATCCGTGAACGGGTCGAGCCTGTCTCATCCGAGCCCAGCCGCGAGCCTGATCGGCGACTTCCTGTTCGACCTTGCGTTCGTGGGCTCCGCCATCTTCTTCTCGAGGGTTCGCAGCCGCCCGCGTCCGGCGGACTTCGGCTTTCGGCGGGTGCGGCTCCGCACGGCCGTCGCCGCGGTGCTCGCAACGGGGATCGGCTACTACGTGGTCACCGCGATCTACGCCTCGCTCCTGAACCTGCACGGGAAGGACAAGCTGCCCAGCGAGCTCGGCGTGAGCACCAGCACGGCGGCGCTGATCGGCGCGACGGTGTTCGTGTGTGTGGTCGCGCCGATCGCCGAGGAGTTCTTCTTCCGGGGGTTCATCTTCGGAGCATTGCGGCAAATGCGGGTAGTGGTCGCGGGCCGCGACCTCGGAACATGGGTGGCTGCCGCGATCACCGGGATCCTGTTCGGGCTGGCCCATACCGGGTCGGCCTCGCCCCAGTACCTGGTCCCGCTGGGGTTCCTCGGGTTCGTGCTGTGCCTGCTGCGGTGGAAGACGCGCTCCCTTTATCCGTGCATGGCGCTTCACTCGATCAACAACTCGCTCGCGCTCGGGATCAGTCAGCTGCACTGGAGCACCGGCGAGATCCTGGCATTGATGGCCGGATCGCTGCTCGTGATCACCGCCATCACGGCCCCGCTCGCCGGCCGCACGGCGGCGATTCCGGGCCTCGGCTCCATTCGGTGATTTAATTAGGCTTCATGTTGGGGGCCCGGTTCCGTTCACTGACCTCGATCGCGGTGCTGGCGCTCGCGGTGCTCGGTCCCGCGCAGGCCGTCGCGGATGCCGGCCCGGCGCCGGCCGGAACGACGTCGACGACGCCGCCCGTGCCGGTGACCACGCCGAGCGGACCGACCGGCCCGAGCGGACCGACCGGCCCGATCCCAAAGCCGAAGCCGAAGCCAAAGCCCGCGGTCAAGGCGCATCCGACGCTCTACCTGCCGGATTCGTTCTTCGTCAGCCGCCACCCGGTCACTGTCCCGAAGCGGTTCATCCACGCAGGCGGAGTGATCCGACCCTACGTCGCGGGTCAGTACGTGAGGGTCCGCATCTTCCTCGGCCACCGTTTGATCAAGTCGGGGCGGTGGCGGCTCAAGCGATCACGCAATGGGCGCTACGGCCACTTCCAGGTGCCGTTCTCAAGCCCGGGCGTCGGCGGCCTGGTGGTTTCCGTGACGCACGCGGGGACGCCGCAGATGCGTGCGTTCACGGTTCGCCGGACGCTCGCCGCGCTCGACGAGAACGTCTCGTTCGGCTCGACCGGGCGTTTCGTGCAGCTGATCCAGCAACGGCTGAACAAGCTGCACTTCTACATCCCCCAGACCGGCGTGTACGACGGCGGCACCGGCCTGGCGGTCGACGCCTACCACCGGCTGCTGCACCGTGGGACCTCCCAGACCCTCGACGGTCCGACAATCAGCTACCTGCTCAACGGGTGGGGCGAGTTCAAGCTGCGGTTCTCCCACCACGGCCGCCATGCCGAGGGCAACCTTGGGCTTCAGCTGCTCGCGCTTGCGGACGGCTCGCACGTCGTGGCGATCTTCCCGATCAGCTCCGGGAAGCCTTCGACGCCCACCATCCTGGGCGACTTCCAGGTCTACTCCCGGGTTCCCGGCTATCTGCCCGACGGCATGTACTACTCGGACTTCTTCTACAGCGGGTACGCGATCCACGGCTACGACCCAGCCCCGGATTATCCGGCCAGCCACGGTTGCATGCGCCTGCCGATCGTCGACGCGATCTGGGTCTTCAACTGGCTGAACTGCGGCGACTGGGTCGACACGTACTACTGATCAGCTGGACCCCTGCGGGTCGCGCAGGAGGTATCCGAACGCGACGCCGTACAGCAGCAGCGCACAGATCAGCGCGAAGCCTCGCTGCACCCACTGGCTGCCCGACGAGATCACTGCGCGGAACGGCGCGGTCAGCGCGCGCGCGGCGCCGTCGATGAATTGGCGCGGCTGCCCCGGGTGGACGGCCGTGACCGTGCCCGTGCCGGTCCGGGTGGCCGCTCCCGCGGTGATCTCCGCCACCTGATGCTTCGAGGCGCCGCCCATCTGGTCCGCGGCGAACATCACAAACGACACGATCACCAGGCGCACAGCAGATGTCCTAGAGGAGGCCTAGCGCCCCAGCAAACACGTGGTCGGCATCGGCCAGGCCCGTCGTTAGCATGAGCGCCTAACCGTGATCGTGGACAGTCGAACGAGCGCCCGTACGAACCCGAATGCCCGCGACCGCCTGCTCGCCGAGTTGCGCGAGCACGCGCTGGTGATCGGCGAAGTCGTGCTCACGAGCGGCCGCACCTCCCAGTACCTGATCGACGCCAAGCGGGCGATTCTGCGCCCGGCGGGGTTTCTCGCGCTCGCCGAGCTGGTCGCCGAGCAGGCGCGCGCCTGGGGGGCGACCGCCGTCGGCGGGATGACGATGGGCGCCGACCCGATCGCCTGTGCCGCGCTCGCCGGGGGGTCGACGCCAAGGCGTTCTTCGTGCGCAAGGAGGTCAAGCAGCACGGGCTGGTGCGCAGGATCGAGGGCCCACCGCTCGGGTCAGGCGAGCGGTGCATGGTCGTCGAGGACGTCGTCACCACCGGCGGATCGACACTTCGAGCGATCGAGGCCGTCCGCGAGGAGGGCCCCAGATCTGCGGGGTGCTGGCGATCTGCGACCGCCTCGCGGGCGGCGCGGAGGCGATCGCGCAGGCGGCGCAAGCGCCCTTCGTGGCGCTGACCACGATCGACGACGTGTATCCCGAGCGCCCGGACCGGGGTTAGCGCGCCCGGACCGGGGTTAGGGCGGCCTCTAGCGCGGAAGGGTCCGGCAGCTCGCGCGGCGTTGGTGGAGCGCCTGCACCCGCCACCCGCCATGCGACTCCGGCGTGAACAGCACGATCGGATTGCCGTGATGGATCGCCTGGCTGTACTTGAACCCGATCTTGACGACGTTGATCCGTAGCGTCCACGCCAGGATCGTCTGGTACTCGAGGCGGGTCAGCGGTTCGCCGCACGCGTTGAGCCTGGCCGCGCCGCCGAGCCGCGAGATCACCGCGGAGAGCTGGTCGATCTCCTTGGTCCGGACCCGCTGTGAGCGCAGGTCGCGCCGCTCGATGCGGGCGCGGGACACGGCCGCCGGAACGAGCGTCCCGACGAGCACGGCGGTGAGCGCGATCCCGGCCAGCGCCCCGGCCGCCGACAGCCGGGGGGCCGAGAGCCGGGAAGCCGGGAGCCGCGCGGCGAGAAGCGCTGGGAGGTCCGCCAGCAGTCGCCCGACGAGCACCGCCGCGACCACCACCATCACGCCGGCCGCCGGGAACATGTACCGCCCCAGGCCGGGCCACCCGTGCAGCGAGAACGCGACCTCGATCACGACCCACGCCACGGCGCCGGCCGCGAGCACCAGCGTCACGAGGTCCCGCCTGATTGCCGCCCAGACGACCGACAGCAGCGCGGCGATCTCGAGCGGCGTCTCGTGGAGGTCGAGGAAGCGGTCGACCGTGCCGAACACGCGATCTGAGCGCAGGCGGCGGCCGGACCCGAAGGCATTCGATCCGGCGACGAACGGGCTGCGCGAGGTGAGCGCCGGGGATTCCGAACCACAGCGCGACGATCGCCACGATCCCGACTCCGATCAGCCACCGCATCGAGGGGATCGCCCGCCACGCCCAGATCGAGTAGAGCGCGAGGAACGGCCACACCTCGGGCCGCCCGAGCGCGGCCAGCCCACCAAGCACCCACGCCCAGCGCGGGCGTCCCGACAGATGGCAGTCGATCGCGCCGAGGCACAGCGCCACGATCATCGTGTCGGACTGCGAGCTGAGCATGTAATGCCACCAGTCGCGGATCCCGAGCAGCGCGACGGCCGCGAAGATCCCCGCCGCGATCCCCGCCCAGTGCCTCGCGCGGACCCTCGACCCGTCTGCGTCGAGGCGGGTGCCGACGGTCAGCCGGTAGCTGATCCGGCCGGCGGCGACGGCGCCACCGAGCGAGACGGCGACGCAGGTGATCATCCACAGCCACAGCTCGTAGTGGCCGAACAGCGCGAACGGCAGCGTGAACAGGTACGGAAGCGGTTTCCACGACGGTGCGGCGTTGGTGTTGAGCGCACCGGCGAGCGTCTGATGTCCCCACACCAGCCACCCGTACGGGTCGAACCCGGGCCGCGTGCGAGCCCAGAGCACGATCCCGGTGGAGATGGCGATCAGGGCGACCGCGGTGATCAGGGCAGTGCGGAGCGCGGTCGATGACCGGAGCGGTGTCCGGACCGCCGGCCGCTCGCCGGCCGCCGCCGGTGACGACGTGACCGTCAATGCCGGATGAGCACGCCGCCCGGGTGCCGCGACGTGGTCACGTAGGCGGCGTGCAGGTTATGGCAGCGAGCCACCTGGTTCGAACGGGTATGCAGAGGAAGGACCGACCAGCCGCCGCTCCCGACGGGCCTGACCAGAACCTTCGGCAGATTGGGGTTGCGGAGCTCCGCCTTCTCGACGCCCTGCTGGAGGCCCCCGACGGAACCCACGTTGCGGTGGTAGAGCCAAGCCAGCGCGCTCACGTATCCCACGTCCGTCACCGGTTGGCCGCAGTTTGAGATGTGGCGAGCGCCACCGAGGAGGCTCGTGGTGGTCTGGAGCAGCGCGATCTGATGGGTGCGGGCGTGCTCGTGGTGCAGGTCCTTGCGCTCCACCCGCAGCCGTGCGACGGCGGCGGGCACAAGCGCGCCCACGAGCACCGCGACGACGGGAACGCCGATCCAGCGCGGAAGCCCTGCTCTCAGCCGCGGCAGCTCCGTGAGCACGAGTCCCACGCCGATGCCTCCGATCGTCGCGGCGATCGCCGCGGGCTCGACATGTAGCGCCCGAGCGCCGGCCAGCCGTGGTAGGCGAACGCGATCTCGACGATCACCCAGCCGACGCCGACGGCGGCCATCGTCAGGATCACGCGGTTGCGTCCCTGATCACCGCGACCACGAGCGTCCCGACCACCGCGATCCAGACCGGTATGTACTCGAGGGCCGCGAAGCGACCGAGCGTTCCGAAGAACTGGTTGTGCCGCAGTGCGCGCGGGGACTTCTGTGCGAGGTCGCCTGCGAGCAATGGTCGCCCGTTGGTGATCGTCGGGATCCCGAACCACCCGAACGCAACCACCAGCGCACCGGCGACCAGCATCCACCGCATCGAGGGGACCTTGACCCACGCCCAGAGCCCCCACAGCGCCAGCCATGGCCCCGCCTCGGGGCGCCCGAGCGTGGCCAGGACCCCGAACACGAGCGTCCAGCGGTACTTGCCAAGCATGTG
>CAVOIU010000019.1:0-25357 GCA_963695965.1 uncultured Solirubrobacterales bacterium | reverse complement strand
CACGGTCGACGCCGAGGGACAGCGGGCGATCTGGTGGCGCGACGTGCCGGTCGACGAACGCCACGTCGGCTCGACGGCGCGGCTGTCGGCGCCTGTGATCCGGCATGTGCTGATCGAGGCTTCAGACGAGATCGAGGACCAGGAGGCGTTCGAGCGCAAGCTGTACGTGATCCGCCGGCTGATCGAGCGCGCGGCCGGGGCCGACCTCGCCCTGCCGAGCTTCTCTCAGCAGGACGATGGTCTACAAGGGGATGCTGACCGCGCCGCAGCTGCCGCGGTACTTCCCCGACCTGCGCGACCCGCGGCTCGCCTCCGGCTGGCGCTCGTGCACTCGCGCTTCTCGACCAACACGTTCCCGAGCTGGGAGCTCGCGCACCCGTACCGGATGATCGCCCACAACGGCGAGGTCAACACGCTGCGCGGGAACATCAACTGGATGCGGGCGCGCGAGTCGCAGCTCGCCTCGGAGCTGTTCGGCGACGACCTCGAGAAGGTGGTCCCGGTCGTGCGCGAGGGCGGCTCGGACTCGGCGATCTTCGACAACGTGCTCGAGCTGCTGGTGCTCGGCGGCCGGTCGATCCCGCACGCCGTGATGATGATGGTGCCCGAGGCGTACCGGACCCGGAACGACCTCGATCCCGACGTCAGGGGCTTCTACGACTTCCACTCGTGCCTGATGGAGCCGTGGGACGGCCCGGCGGCGGTCGTGTTCACCGATGGCCGCGTCGCCGGCGCGGTGCTCGACCGCAACGGGCTGCGCCCGGGCCGGTGGGTCCAGGACACCGAGGGCTACGTCGTGCTCGCCTCCGAGGCCGGGGTGATGACCGTCGCTCCCGAGCACATCCAGCGCAAGGGCCGGCTCGCGCCGGGCAAGCTGTTCCTCGTCGACCTCGAGGAGGGGCGGATCGTCGAGGACGACGAGATCAAGCGGAAGATCGCTCGCGCGCAAGCCTTACACCGAGTGGTACGACCGCTCGGTCGTCCACATCGCCGACCTGCCCGAGCGGGGCCCGCGGTCGCCGCGGATCGAGCCGCTGCGCTCCAAGCAGCTCGCGTTCGGCTACTCGCAGGAGGACCTGCGGCTGGTCATCGCGCCGATGGCGGCGAACGGCGAGGAGCCGGTGGCGAGCATGGGCAACGACGCGGCGCTGGCGGTGCATGTCCGATCGCCAGCCGCCGCTGTTCTCCTACTTCAAGCAGCTGTTCGCGCAGGTCACCAACCCTCCGATCGACCCGATCCGCGAGAACGTCGTGATGAGCCTCCAGGCCGGGCGTCGGCGCGGAGGTCAACCTGCTCGCCGAGGTCGCCCGAGCAGGCGCACCAGCTGGTGATGGACCAGCCGATCCTCCGCAACCACGAGCTCGAGAAGCTCCGCCAGGTCTCCCACGAGGTTTTCGACGCGGCCACGCTCGACATCACCTGGCCGATCGAGCAGGGCCCGGATGGGATGGAGATCCGCCTCTACGACCTCAACGCCGAGGCCGCCAACGTACGTCGACAACGGCGCCAACATCCTGATCCTGTCGGACCGCAACCTCGGCCCTGAGCGGGTGGCGATGCCGTCGCTGCTCGCCGTCGCCGCCGTCCACCACCATCTCGTTCGCCGCGGCACCCGGCTGCGGACCGGCCTCGTGATCGAGTCCGGCGAGCCGCGTGACATCCACCACATGGCGACGCTGATCGGCTACGGTGCCGCCGCGATCAACCCCTACGTGATGTTCGAGTCGCTCGACGAGCTCGCCGACCGCTCGCTGCTGCCCGTCGAGCTGACGCGGGACGAGGCTGAGAGCGAACATCGTCAAGGCGATCGGCAAGGGGCTGATGAAGACGATCTCGAAGATGGGCATCTCGACGATCCAGTCCTACTGCGGCGCGCAGATCTTCGAGGCGGTCGGTCTCGACCCGGAGGTGATCGAGAACTAGTTCACCGGCACCGCCTCGCGGATCGGCGGCGTGGGGCTGGAGGAGCTCTCGACCGAGGCGATGGAGCGCCACTTCCGCGCCTATCCCCGGACCGACCGCGAGCTGCTGCCCGTCGGCGGCGTGCTGCAGTGGCGCCGCGACGGCGAGCTGCACGTCTGGAACCCGGACACGGTCTCGAAGCTTCAGCACGCGCGTCAGGGCGGCCAGAACGGCGGCGATCCGCGCGAGACCTACAAGGAGTTCGCGCGGATGGTGAACGAGCAGTCCGTCCGCACGGGGCCTGCTGCGCGGGCTGATGGAGCTGCGGCCGGCCGGAGACCCCGTCCCGCTCGAGGAGGTCGAGCCGGCGACGGAGGTCGTCAAGCGCTTCACCACCGGCGCGATGTCGCTCGGAGCGCTCGGCCGCGAGGCCCACGAGACGCTCGCGATCGCGATGAACCGGATGGGCGCGCGGTCCAACACCGGCGAGGGCGGCGAGGACCCCTCGCGCTACACCCCCGATGAGAACGGCGACCTGCGCCGCTCGGCGATCAAGCAGGTCGCCTCAGGCCGCTTCGGGGTGACGATCCAGTACCTGGTCAACGCCGATCAGCTCCAGATCAAGATGGCGCAGGGGGCCAAGCCCGGCGAGGGCGGCCAGCTGCCCGGGCACAAGGTCGACGGCTACATCGCGAAGATCCGCAACTCGACCCCGGGCGTCGGCCTGATCTCTCCCCCGCCGCACCACGACATCTACTCGATCGAAGACCTCAAGCAGCTGATCTACGACCTCCGCTGCGCCAACCCGACGGGCTCGGTGTCGGTCAAGCTCGTCTCGGAGGTCGGCGTCGGGACGGTCGCGGCCGGCGTCGCCAAGGCGAATGCGGACCACGTGACGATCGCCGGCCACGACGGCGGCACCGGGGCCTCGCCGCAGTCCTCGGTCCAGGGCGCCGGCGTGCCGTGGGAGATCGGGCTGGCCGAGACCCAGCAGACCCTGCTCCTCAACGACCTGCGCTCGCGGATCACTGTCGAGGTCGACGGCGGGATGCGGACCGGCCGCGACGTGGTCGTCGGCGCGCTGCTCGGAGCCGATGAGTTCGGCTTCTCGACCGCGCCGCTGATCGCGATGGGCTGCATCATGATGCGCGTCTGCCATCTGAACACCTGCCCGGTCGGGATCGCCACCCAGGATCCAGAGCTGCGCAGGCGCTTCCGCGGCACCCCGGAGCAGGTGGTGAACTACTTGATGCTGGTCGCCGAAGAGGTCCGCGAGATCATGGCCTCGCTCGGGATCCGCAGGGTCGAGGAGTTGATCGGGCGCACCGACCTGCTGGACACCCGGGCGGCGATCGACCACTGGAAGGCCAAGCGCGTCGACCTGTCGATGGTGCTGCAGATGCCCGAGCTCCCGCCGGGAACGCCCCGGTCCAGGACCCGGCCGCAGGTACCCGTGCTGGACGATGCGCTCGACTGGGAGCTGGTCCGGAAGCTGCGCCCCCGCGCTCGAGCACGGCGAGGCCGTCAAGCTCGGCCCGATCCCCGTGCGCAACGTCAACCGCACGGTCGGCGGAATCCTGTCAGGCGAGATTGCGCGCCGTCGCGGCTCGCGGGGCCTGCGCGAGGGAACGATCGAGATCGCCCTGTCGGGCTCGGCCGGTCAGAGCTTCGGGGCCTGGCTCGCGCCGGGCGTGACCCTTCGCTGCGAGGTGAGACAAACGACTACGCCGGCAAGGGCCTCTCGGGCGGGATCGTCTCGGTTCGCCCCCCCGAGCGAGCCAGGTTCCTGGCCGAGGAGAACATGATCGTCGGCAATACCGTGCTCTACGGCGCGACCGCCGGCCGGGCGTTCTTCAGAGGACTCGCCGGCGAGCGCTTCGCGGTCCGAAACTCCGGGGCGAGGGCGGTCGTGGAGGGAGTCGGCGACCACGGCTGCGAGTACATGACCGGCGGGCGGGTGGTCGTCCTCGGGCCCACCGGGCGCAACTTCGCCGCGGGAATGAGCGGCGGGGTCGCCTACGTGTACGACAAGGATCGGCGGTTTGCGGACCGCCACAACCCCGAGCTGGTCGATCTCGAGGAGCTGACCGAGTCCGACGAGGAGGAGGTCAAGGCGCTGATCTCCGAGCACGTCGCGCGGACCGGCTCGATGGTCGGTCGCAACGTGCTCGCCTCGTGGGACCGCGCGGCCCGCGAGCGATTCGTGAAGGTGATGCCGAGGGATTACCGGCGGGCGCTCGAGGAGGCGGCCGCCCGCGCGGCG
The DNA here is from genome assembly GCA_963695965.1 of uncultured Solirubrobacterales bacterium. Classification (GTDB taxonomy): domain Bacteria; phylum Actinomycetota; class Thermoleophilia; order Solirubrobacterales; family Solirubrobacteraceae; genus Palsa-465. The sequence goes on along the minus strand of CAVOIU010000019.1, from coordinate 21,191 downwards.
AGCGAGGGCGAGGAACAGGTCATCGAAGGAGCGCCGCAGTGACGCCCTGGATGGTGTCGATCCCGTAGCCCATGTCGGGATCGCCGTCGGTCATGACGGCCATCGAGAAGGTCCTGCCATGCCCTTCGAGCCGCGCGATCTGGTGGACAAGGAACACGTCGGGGCTCGGTCGCCAGCCGGCCTTGAAGAACACCCTGTAGCCGAGCGGCCGCGCGATCGCGGGGATGCCCCAGCTCTCGTAGCTCGCGATGGTTGACAGCAGGAACCGGGCGTAGCCGACGAATTCGCGCGGCACCAGGGAGTCCATCTCAAAGAAGAACCTGGCCTGGTCGGCGGCGGTCAGCAGTGCCGTGCCCCACTCGCCGCCCCAGGAGGCGCTGGCCGGCACCGAGAAATGGGTCATTCCCGCTGCCCGTGCGACCGCGTACAGGCCGCTGTCGCCGACGATCGACCAGCACTGCGTGGCGGCGTCGTTGTCGGAGACGTTGATCATCGGATACAGGAACGAGGCGCTGTACGAGTCGATGTAGTGCTGGCCCATCGCGTCGAGCCGGCGCAGGTAAGCGACGAGCAGCATCGCCTTGACGACGCTGCCCGTGATGAACTGCTCGTTCAGGTTCACGCCCGACAGCCGCCCCTCGCTGTCGACCACCGCGAGCGCCGTGTGCCCGCCCCGGCTGGCGAGGTATCGCTCGGCGCGGGCGATGGCGGCCGGGGCGGGGAAGCCGACCGGCAGCGACCCGCGGCCGTGATAGCCGCGGCCCGAGCAGCCCGGGGGCAGCCTCGGGTTGGCGAGCGCCCTGTCGCCGGGGGCGTGCAGGCAGGCGCGCCATCTGAAGGGGCCCGCCGGGAGCGTCGCGGTGGTCGACAGCACGACCACGTAGGGGCTCAGCCTGATCGCTCGCGTCGCGGAGAACCTTTTGAAGCGCCCGCGGCCCGAGGCGAATGACCACCCGATGCGCGCGTGACCCCAGTGCAGGTCGCGCGGGTGGAACACGACGACGATGACCTTTGCCCGGCCGAGCGTCAACACCTTCACGCGGGTGAGCGTCTTACCGACGACGTCGACCTCGACGAGCGCAGTCGCGGTCGTGCCCAGCAGCACCACCCGGTAGCGGGTGTCGCGGTCCGGGGAGACGGTGAAGCGGAAGGAGTTGGTCGCGTTGGTGGTGGTGGAGCTCTCGAGCTTGGCGACCGGGAATGGATATGGGCTCCGATAGAGCCGGACCGTGCTTCCCGGCGGCACGCCCGCCACCGTCCCGGACAGGCTCACCCGCCGTCCGCCCGCGATCGACGCCGCCGAGGCGTGGACGGTGATCGAGGGAGGGGCCGGCTGGGGCCCCGTCGGTCCGGTCAGCCCCGTCGGTCCGGTCGGTCCCGTCGGACCGGCGGCCGCCAGCGCGGATGACGAGGCGCACAGCGACGCGGCCATCACGACTGCGATCAACCCTCTCCCCACCATCAGGCGTGGACTTTATGCGAATTCGCGGACGCGCCCGAAGCGGCGAATTCCGCTGGTACTCTCACCGCTCCGATGGGAGAGCTGGGTGCATTCCTGAAGATCCACAGGGTCGGCTTCGACAAGCGCGACCCCAGCCACCGCGTGGGCGATTACAAGCAGTACTTCGCGCTTCAGTCCCCGGAGGAGCTCCAGCGCCAGGGCGCGCGGTGCATGGACTGCGGGATCCCGTTCTGCCATGAGGGCTGCCCGCTCGGGAACCTGATCCCCGAGTGGAACGATCTCGTGTACCGCGACAAGTGGCGGGAGGCGTCAGAGCAACTCCACCTGACGAACAACTTTCCCGAGTTCACCGGGCGGATCTGCCCGGCGCCGTGCGAATCGGCGTGCGTGCTCGCGATCAACGACGACCCCGTCGCGATCGAGCAGATCGAGATGGCGATCGCCGAGCGAGCGTTCGAGGAGGGATGGGTCGTGCCCGAGCCGCCCGACCGCCGGACCGACAAGAAGGTGGCCGTGATCGGTTCGGGGCCGGCCGGCATGGCCGCCGCGGCGGAGCTCAACCGTGGCGGTCACAACGTGACGGTGTACGAGCGCGACGAAGGCCCAGGTGGCCTGATGCGCTTCGGAGTCCCGGACGCGAAGCTTGAGAAGCGGATCATCGACCGGCGCGTGGAGATCATGGAGCAGGAGGGGATCGAGTTCGTCTACGACACCGACGTCGGCCGTGACGTCGACGCGCGGGAGCTGGCCGATCGCTACGACGCAATGGTGGTGACGATCGGCTCGCGGGTGTCCCGCGACCTCGATGCCCCCGGCCGCGACCTCAAGGGAATCCACTTCGCGATGGACTACCTGTACCAGCGCAACCGCTGGGTCGCCCAACAGGAGGGCAGGCCCTTTCGGGCGGTCGAGCCGGGAAAGGAGATCAGCGCCAAGGACAAGCGGGTGATCGTGATCGGCGGCGGCGACACCGGAATGGACTGCATCTCGAACTCCCACCGGGAGGGCGCTCGAAGCGTGATCATGCTCGACGTATACGCGGCGCTCCCAGAGGATGGGCACGATCCGAGGCATCCGTGGCCGCTTCCGCCGAAGCGGACCGCGAGCACGTACGCCCTGGATGAGGGCGGGACCCGCCGGTGGGGGACCGAGGTGACCGGGTTCGGAGGAAAGGACGGGTCGGTCAGCCACGTGTACGCCCGCCAGGTCACCGGCACGTCCTCCCGCGATCTGACCCCGGTCCCGGGCAGCGAGTTCGTGCTCGAGGCAGATCTGGCGCTGATCGCGATCGGGTTCGAGCACCCCGAGCACGACGGCCTCGTCGAGCAGCTCGGCCTGGAGCCCGATCGCCGCGGCAACATCCGCACCCGCCAGACATATCGGACCTCCGTCAACGACGTCTACGCGTGTGGCGACGCGCGTCTCGGACAGTCGCTGATCGTGACCGCGATCGCCGAGGGCCGCAAGTGCGCGCGGATCGTCAACAAGGACCTCGGCGGCAGCCCGATGGACGCCGACCGCGAGATGCTCGCGCTGGGCGCCTGGAGCGGCGAGGCCGACAGGACGCTCCGCCACGAAGCCGAGGCCGCGGGCACCGTGCGCCCGGGAGAGGAATTCTTCACAGGGCCCGGCGCGCGGGGGCAGTAGTAGGGGGTTCCGGTTGGGCGTTTTGGCCGGCGGCTCGGGGGCGATGTCCTGGGTTCGGGCGCGCGTTTTGGCAGGCGGCTCGGGGGCGATGTCCTGGGTTCCGGCCGCGCGTTTTGGCCGGGGCTCGGGGGCGATGTCCTGGGTTCCGGCCGCGCGTTTTGGCAGGCGGCTCGTGGGCGATAAACTGTCTGTTTGTAGTCCTAGGTTTACGGGAACAACTTCCCGCAGAACGTGGGTTTGCCCCTCGCCTGGGGCAAGGGCGAATGGGAAATCCAGGTTTAGAAAAGCTTGGGACGGGGAAACTCGCCCCTGTCGGTCAGGGAACTGCGCCCCCACTTCCCTGACTCCCCGGGGGCCCAGAAGGATCTGGGCCCCCGGGTCTTTTAACGACGGGTTTTTGTCGAGGCTGTCGCGTCACGACAACGAGCTTGTGGGCGAGGAACAAGTGGCCGACACGCCGTCGGCCGTGGGGTCCGCGAACAATGGCGTTCTGCGTGACGTATGCGCACGCAAATCGCCATCGTTCACGCTGGCTTTCTGCCTCAGAGGTTCTTGACGAAGCGAGCGATCTGCTCGTCGCGCTGATAACCGGCGGCCTCCCACAGACGGACCGCATCCTCTTCCTCGTGGGCCACCAGCGCGGTCACCCTGCTCGCACCCTTGGCCCGAAGGTGCTCGTGCCCGGTTTCGATCAGGCGTGTCGCGATGCCCCGCCGACGAAGCTGGGGGAGCACGGCGAGACGGTACATGTTGCCCCGCCAGCCGTCCCAGGCGGCGATCAGGGCGCCGATGATCTCGCCGTCGTGCTCGGCCACCAAGAGCGCGTCCTCGGTGTGGGCGATCAGGCGGGAGACCGAGCGCACGTCATCGGGCGTGACCGCGGCCGGACTGCGCGCTTGGTCCCAGAGCGCGAGGACGCGGCGGACATCCTCGAGGCGCGCCGCCCGGATGGTCACGTCGTTGGTGGGCGCCGTCTGGGTCAAGTCGGCATGCTGCCCGGCCGCCGGGCGGAGAAGTAAACGAGCGCACCATTGCGGTGGACGCTCAGCTCGACCAGCCCGGCCGCGGCAAGCGAGGACTCAAGCTCGCCGAGGGTAAGGCCCGGGCCGAACGTCGCGCCCGCTTGCATGAGCCGCACGAACACGTCCTGGCGTAGCCCGGCGCGCTTGACGATCGAGGTACCGCGCAGCTCGCCGCCTGGCCGCAGCACCCGCGCGAGCTCGGCGATCGCCGCGGCCGGATCGGGGAAGCAGTGAAGACCCGTGTAGGTGACGCAGAGGTCGAAGCTGTTGTACTCGAACGGCACCGCCTCGACATCCGCCTCGACGAACTCGATCCAGCGAATGCCACGGCGGTCGGCCTCGGCGCGGGCCCGCCGGAGCATTACCGGCGAGAGGTCGGCCGCCACGTAGCGGAGCTCCTGCTCGGGGCGGAGGCCACGGAAGGCCACCCCGCCACCGCATGGGATGTCGAGGACGTAGGTGCCGGCCGGCAGCTCTGAGAGGCGAGCGAGGTCCCGGTAGAAGGCCGAGGTGTCGGTACCCCAGATCAGGCGCCCGAGCACCCCGGCCACGTGCTCGTGCTCCACCGCCCAGTCGTAGGTGGTCGCCTCGATGAAGCTGGTGCGCCAGCGCTCGCGGAGATCGGGCACGGCCTCAGCCTACGTGGAGGCCTGCGCGAGAGGGCTGCTCGCCTAGGGAACGAGGACGATCTTGCCGTGCGTATGGCGGTCGGCGAGCTCACGGAAGGCGTCGCGTACCTGGTCGAGCGGGAACACCCGCGCGATCGGAACCTCGAGCTCGCCGTCGGCGACCAGCTGGGCGAGCTCGGCCAGCCGCGCGGGGGTAGCGAGCGCATGGGTGCCCTGCGCCTGGACGCCCAGGCGCTGCGCCGCCTCGAAATCGCTGATCGTGTTGATCCGCGGCGTGGCGACACCGAGGCCGACCGCCAGATCGACGTAACCGCCGCCGAACGTGTCGATGAACCCGTCAATCGCGCCACCGGTCAGATCGCGGATCGTCTCTCGCTGTCCTTCGCCGTAGGTGATGGGAATGATGTCGTGCTTGCGAAGCCAGTCGTGGTTGGGCTCACTGGCCAGCCCGATGACGCGTGCTCCCGTCCGGCGGGCGAGCTGGACGGCGAGCGAGCCGACGCCTCCGGCGGCCGCCGAGACGACGATCGTCTCGCCTCGCCGGGGCGCGACCGCCTGTACGGAGGCGTACGCCGCCATCCCCGCGACGAACAGCGAGCCCGCCACGTCCCATGAGACGGAGGCCGGCTTGGACGTGAGCTGGTGGGAGGGCACCGCGACGAGCTCGGCGTGGCTGGCGCGCTCCTCGGTCCAGCCGAGGACCTCGTCGCCCTCGGAGAACGTGGGCACGGCCTCACCGACGGATCGCACGACCCCGGCGAAGTCCGTGCCCTCACCGGAGGGAAAGGTCGCCGGCCAGCGTTCGCGTAGCCGTCCCTCGCGGATCGCGATCTCGCCCGGGTTGATCCCGGCGGCCTTGACCGCCACGAGCACCCGCCCCGGCGTGGCGACCGGATCCTCGACCTCACGAACCTCGAGCACATCGACGCCGCCGTAGCGGTCAAATCGCACGGCCCTCATCGGTTGCCTGCGGCCGAGGCGGACACCGAGCAGAGCCTACTCAGGCCGCTCTAGAGGCGGCCGAGAGCGGCCTTCACGTCTGATGTCCCCCGGCGTGAATGCAGCCGGCGGACCGGGGGCACCGCGTCCCTGGCGCAGATCGCTCCGACGTGATAGGCCTTACGCCATCGCCGCCACCCCAGATCCCGACCGGTTGCTTGCTGAGACGCGGGCTTTCAACCACGAGCTCGAGCGACTGCTGACGACGATTCCCGCCGTAAACGAGCTTCCCCCGGAGGAGACCAGGCGGGCGCGGCGGGAAGGGCAGAGCATCTTCCCGGCACCCACGTTCCTTGCCGAGGCACGAACGATCGAGATCGAGGGCCCGGCGGGCCCGCTGCCGATCCGGATCCTTGCTCCGGAGGGCGAGACGACCGGCGCCTTCCTCCACCTCCACGGCGGTGGGTGGACGATCGGCGAGAACGACCTGCAGGACCCTCGCCTGAGCCTGCTGGCGCGCGAGACGGGGCTGACGGCGATCAGCGTGGGCTACCGCCTCGCGCCGGAGAACCCGTATCCGGCAGCCCCCGATGACTGCGAAGCGGCGGCGCTGTGGTTGGCTCAGGGCGAGGGCAGGGAGCTGTCAAACGGAGGCCCGCTCGCCATCGGCGGAGATTCGGCGGGCGCGCACCTGTCCGCGGTCTCCCTGTTGCGCCTGCGCGACCGTCACGGGATCTTGGATGCCTTCTCGGCGGCGGTCTTCCAGTACGGCGCCTTCGACCTCTCGCTCACCCCGAGCCAGCGCCAGTGGGGCGAGCGGAACCTCGTGCTCTCCACGCCGATCATCCAGTGGTTCGCCGCGCAGTTCCTGCCGGGCCGGGATCTCGAGGAACGTCGGGATCCCGACATCTCCCCGCTGTACGCCGAGCTGTCGGCGATGCCACCAGCGCTGTTTACGGTCGGCACGCAGGATCCGCTCCTGGACGACACCCTGTTCATGGAAGCTCGCTGGCGCGCCGCCGGCCATCCGACGGAGCTGAACGTGTGGCCGGAGGCGCCGCACGGGTTCATGTCGCTTCCGATGACGGTGACCGGCGTGGCTCTGGCCGCCGAGCGCGAGTTTCTGCGCCGGACGCTGGGCCTCGCCCCGCGGTTGGTGGCTCACACCGCGGACGGTTGAGCTCCCAAGCCGTTCTGCCAGCGCTCGGCTAGGACGCCCGTCCCTAGGGTGCAGGCGGCTGATGTTGACGCCGGTCGATGGCGGTGGGGCGGCCTCAGAAGCCTGCATGCGTCCTCTCCTTATCGGTAGGTATCCGGCTCAGCCGGTGGACGTCAGGAATTGCTCGAGTCGGTCTGCAAATCCTGGCGCCGCGGCGACGAAGTGCCCTGCGCCGGGCACGATCACGCGCTCGGCGCCGAGGGCGATCGTCACGGCATCGCACATCCGTTCCACGGCCCGGTGATGATCCCCGGAGGCGACCAGCGAGGGGATGCCGGCATCGCGGAGCTGCTCAAGTGGTGGGCGCGCCTCGCTGGGCGGTCGGCTTCCTTGTGACCGGCGGACGCTGCGGGCGACCTCCTGAGGTAATGGCCCATCGTCGGGTATGGGCGCCCCGGCGATCCTGAGGAACTCCCGCAGCGTGGCCGGCTCGGTCTGGAGGCCGTGGGTGAGGAACTCTTCGCCCATGCGGGCAAAGCGGCTCACCTCGGGATCGTCGGTTGGCAGGAACACCGCGGGCTCGAGCAGCGTCAGCGAGCGAACCTCGGCCGGCCGCCTGATGGCGGCGATCGCCGCCACGAGGCCGCCGTAGGAGTGCCCGACCAGATGCGGGCGGTTCTCGAGCAGCTCGACCACGTCAGCCGCATCGAGCTCGAAGTCCTGGCGACCATTTGGCGGCTCCGGACTCGGGGCAAAGCCGCGGCGGTAGACGTACCTCAGGGTCCAGCGCTCTCGCAGGTGCTCAAGGCCTGACCAAGTCGTTTCCGGGCTCGCGCCGCCGTCCACGAGCAACACCTCGGGGCCGGTGCCCTTACGGACGACGGCGACCGCCGACTGGGGTTCGTCAGGTGGCGGGGAGCTTGATGCGCTTGTCATCTGCGGTGAGGGCCGAAGAGACCGGTCTTACGCCCCGCACCCTCAGGGACGCTGTCAGACGCCGGCGATGAGGCGCCGGCCCGTAATGCGCTGGCCAAGCTTGAACGGCTCCAGGAGTCCGAGCTTGCTCAACGTGCGGGTGCCGGCGGCGAGCGTCGATAGCGCCGAGCGATGCGCGTTCTCAAACGTGCGGTGGCCGATCAGGTGCATGTACCAGTCGATCGTCGTGCGCAGCGTCTGATCCAGCGGCCGGCTGCGGTAGCCCAGCTCGCGCTCGGCCTTGGCCGAGGAGAACCGCCAGTCCTGAGCCATCAGCTCGTACCCCTCGGGCGCTAGCGGCCCGGGCAGGCCGAGGGTGTCCCCGATCCGCGCGAGGCGCGCGATCTCGCGGGGGAGCACGACCACCGGATGGTGAACGCCCGAGACCTTTGCGACGCGGTCGATCAGTGCCGGCCAGGTCGTATTGCGCCCGCCGAGGATGTAACGCTGTCCCGCGGTCCCCCGCTCGGCGGCGAGCGCGTGACCGGCGGCCACGTCCTCAACGTCGACGAAGTTCATCGGCGCGGCGATCACGGCCGGCAAGCGGCCGCGCAGGTAGTTTCCGACGATCCGCGCCGAGGTTTGGCCGGCTCGAGAACGGTCAAGTGGACTGCCGAGCACGTAGCCGGGGTTGACCACGACGAGCTCAACGCCGTGGCGGGCGGCCGCGTCCATTGCCACGCGCTCACCCTCGTGCTTGGAGTCGGGGTAGGTCAGCCCCATCCACTGCGCTGGGTAGGGCGTCCCTCGTCGGCCGGTCGCCCGTCGGAGGGCAGGCCGATCGCCGAGATCGATGAGGTCAGCACGACCCTTCGGCACCCCTCGGCCGCTGCCGCCTCCACCGCCACCACGGCCCCTCGGCGTTGACCCGCCACGCCCAGTCGGTCGGCCGGGAGCCGACGTAGCCCGCGGAATGGAAGACGACCTCAGCTCCCCTGAACGCTTTACGCAGCGCGCGATAGTCGCCGACGTCCGCCTTAGCCTGCCGCGTCTCGACATCCGTCAGCGCGCTCAGCCGCGCCGGGTTCCGGCAAGTCACCTGGACCTGGTCGCCACGCTCGCCGAGCAGACGCACGAGGTGCGCGCCCAGAAAGCCGGTCGCTCCCGTCACGCAGACCCTCATGGCGCAGACCAGCTCTCAACCTCCGAGAAGCGGGTATCCAGCATCGAAAGTCGGCTAGCCATCGCTCTCCTCCTGGCGTCAACGCAGCGCCCTCCCCAGACGACACGATTGAACCGACCGAGTTCACGCACGCCGCAAGACGGGGCCGCCATCCCTTACTCCTAGCGTTTCCAGATCCGGAGGGGATAAACCGGTAGTTCGGTCATTCACCGCTCTGTCCAGCTGTGTGGGTGCCTCAAGGTCGATCATCGCGTCGCCTGCCTGAGGACTTGCTGGGCCTCTTGGAGCGCTCGAGCCGCTTCGTCGGCCAGTTCACGAGCGGCGCCGAGCGCCTCCTCGGCATCCCTCAGCGCCTCGGAGGCGCGATCGCGCCGCGCCTCTGCGGCCTCGAGCCCGCGCCCTGCCCGGTCCGCCCGCCGGCGCGCACCGGCCTCGGCGGTGCGAGCAGCCTTCAGCCGGGTCGCGCGCTCGGCCTCTTTCGCGCGGTCCCGATCTTGGTTCTCACGGCTCGCTCTGCCACGGGCCGGTTCCCGCCGAGGCTTGGTGCCGCGGCCGGACGGAGGTGTCGGTGCGCCTGCGGCTGCGCCCAACCCGATGTGGCGGAGCTCACGGTCAAGGCGACCATCCCGCGCCTGGGCGCGGGCGTCCTCGTCGAGTGCGGCCGCATGAAGTGTCTCCGAGACCTGCTCGATTCTTGCCGGTGTCAGCTCGTGGCCTTCGGAGCTCAGCAGCCCTCGCGCCTTCTCCATCAGCCTCTCGAGCGCCACGCGTTCGTCGTCACGCGCCCGCCGGAGCGAGTCGGCGTCCCCACTCTTTGCGAGCAGGTCTGCCTGGGCCTGCTGGAGCGCATCGCCGGCATCGAACAGCGCAGCGATCTCACGTCCCTGGGTCCGGACGAGCTGGTTGACCGCCCACGCCGCCACCGACGGCTTGCGCAGCTTTGAAACCGCCGCAGCCTGATCGCGACGTCCCTCCTTGCGCAGCGCCTTGGCCAGCGCATTGCGCTCCTCGGTGAAGCGCTCGAGCGGCAGGCCGTAGAGGTCGCGGGGCTCCATCACTCGACTTGTAGCGCGCGTCGTCTGCGTGCGCGTCGCCGTCACGGAAAGGTGATGGTGGCCGCCATCGGGCGGCCGGCTTCGCCTCAGCCGTTTATGCCAACGCTCGAGCTGACCTGCTCGGCCGTACGCGGAATTCGCGCATGAGAGGCAGCGAGCAGCCAAGCCAGACGATCGCGAGTAGGGCTGCGACGAGCTTTTGCTTGGTTGTTTCGCCGGCCACCGTCCACCAGAAGTCGGGTAGCCCATAGGTCGCGGTGGGGTGGCGGAGGTCGACGCGCTCTTTGTTTCCGCGGTATGGGTAGTAGGTCACAACGAATCCGGTGCCTGTGAGCTTCTCTTTGATGTAGGCAGCGGTGAGTTCGAGCTGGAAGAGCAGCGGTGAGGCTTGCGGGATCCATCTGGGGCCGTCGTCGCCGTAGGCCACGCGTGCGTTCCAGTCACCAATCAGGTAGACCTGCTCGCCGGCGAGGGTGCGGGCTGCCGGGACTGTGACCGAGTAGGAGGCGAACACACCGGCGAATTGGACGCAGACGCCCGCTAGGGCGACCGCGATCAGCCATCGCCGGCGGCGGCGGGTTGTCAGCCACCACGCGATCGGAAGGACGAGCATCCACGCCGACGGGACCAGGTACCGCGGCCCCCACGTTTCATCGGCCCACGAGATCGACATCGCGACCACCAGAATGTTGATCGAGGCGGTGAGGATGATGCTGCGCGCCAGCGGGCGATCAGCTCGCCGCAGCTCCCGGAGTCCGAGGAGTCCGAGCACCACGAGCGGGCTGTAGAAGATCAAGCCCTTGCCCGGACTGATCACCAAGCCGGCGATGCTGAACGGGAGGGCGAGCAGCCGTCCGGCGATGTAGGTGTTGTCGAAGTTCGTTACCGACCCGGTCCGGTACCAGTTGTACCAAGCGACCGCCGCCACTCCGGCGATGATCGGAACCGCAAATGCTGCGAGCGCTGTGATGCGGCGCTCGCGAAAAAGCTGCAAGAGCGATGACGCGAACAGCGGGAGCAGACCGAGTGTCAGTAACGCGCCGTAGGGCTTGGAGTTGATCGTCATCGCGATTGCGCACCCGAGCATTGCGAGCCGCCCGGGCGTGGGTCTACCCGCCGCCCAAGCCGCAGCCAAGGCACTCAGCGCGAGCATCGCCATCAGCGTCGTGTCCATTCCGATCTTGGAGTAGGGCCAAATCAGGGTCCCGACCGCGCATAGCGCCGCGATCAGCAAGGCCCTGCGCTCGCTCGCGCCGCGAAGTAAGAGCAACGCGAAGATCGCCACCACGGTCAACGCCGCCATCGCCGGGTCGAACAGCTGCAGCAGGGTCAAGCGCCACCGATCGTCCCTCCCATGCGAGGAAGCCTGATCGAGCTGCTCGCCCAGCCAATAGGCCGGCACCTCCAGGAGCGGCTGCGTCACACCGGTCCGGCTGTAGAAATGGTCTCCGCGCCCGAGGATCCCTTGGGCTCCCAACGGAGTCCCATTCAGCACCCGAAGCTGGCCGGTCTTCACCAACCCTTCACTGACAGCCGCCGTCTCATTCTCATAACCGGTCAGCCGGCCAGCCGTGACACCGAACAGGCCAAACACTGCTAAGCCGAGCAAGACCGCCATGGTTCTTCGACGCAACCCACGCCGAACAACGATCGCCCGCGGAGCCTCCGCAACGCTGGCCACGCCCGCAGCCTACTGCCGCGTCAGCGAGTCCGGACCACCAAGAGACCGCCGCCGCGCGCGAACTGTCGCGCCAACTAAGGACGCATAGCGACCGCATTCGGCGACAGTTCGTCCGTGAGGGCTCCCCCCGCCCGCGAGGCTAGGCGCGCATTGGTCCGCCGCGCGCGAGGTCAGGCGCGCTTCAGCTGCAATGCGCGGACGTGGAGCAGCTCGACGAGCTCGAGGCCGCGATGGAACGGATCGGCGATCGCGGCCGAGCCGTCGAGTGGGAGCGCGGCCCGCAGGCGGCCGTCGACCTCGGCGACGAGCGCAGGGCCGGAGGGGTCCGTCGAGAATCGAGCTCGGCGAGGCGGTGGAGGCCCTCGCGGTCTGCGGCGACCGAGTACCGGAGCGTTACGCGGGTGACCGGCGTCCCTGCCGGGTCCGCGTGCCGATCCATGTCTGCCGCTCTGCGGAGGTCGGACTGGCGCTCACGCGCGTGCACAAGGCTGAGATATCCGGAGAGCACATCTCCCCTTTCGATAGGTGTCTGGATAACCATCTAAAGTATATAAGCAGTTATCCAACCAGTCAACTACGATTGCTGGTGATGAAGAAGCGACAGCAAGCCCCCGGCGATCTGGAGCTCGTCCGCGCGTTCGTGAACACGCTCGACCTCGAGCGGGGAACCGAGGAGCTCTCGAGTCCGGCCAACCTCTCAGAGTGGCTGTCAGGACGCGGCCTCGCGGACACGGGGGTTCACGTGACGGCGGCGCAGCTGCGACACGCGACCGAGCTGCGCGAGGCGCTCCGCGCGATCCTCCTCTCACACGGCGACGGCTCGTCCGAGCCCGCCGAGGCCTGGCGGACGCTCGAGGGCGAGGCCCGCAGGGCCGACCTGCGTGTGAGCTTCGACGCGGGCGGCGCCGCGCTGATCGAGCCGGGGGCGGATGGAGTGGACGCCGCGCTCGGCCGTCTCCTGGCGATCGTCCATGGGGCGATCGCACAGGACACCTGGAGGCGTCTGAAGGCATGCCGCCTCGACAGCTGCGAGTGGGCGTTCTACGACCACACCAAGAACCGCTCCGGGGCCTGGTGCGACATGTCAACCTGCGGTAACCGCGCCAAGGCGCGAGCGTACCGCGAGCGACACGTGGGAAACACGGGGTAGCGGCGCCCGCCACACTGGTCACATGCCTCAGTTCTGCCGCCACAATCGCCTGGTCCAGAATTGCCCGATCTGCTCGCGAGAGCAGGCCGTGGAGCTCCGGCCGGTCGTCTCCTCGGGCACTCCGGGCACGCAATCCCCCAGGGCTCCCCGTACGCCCGCCCAGCGGTCACGCTCGGCGCGCAGCGCGCCCGGCGTCACTGTGCATCGCCTGCGCAACGCGGTCGACGACGGCTACCGCTCCCCGCTGGCCCCCGGGCTCAAGTCGAGCGCCGAGGCCGACCGGCTGGCCGGCGAGCTCGCGTTCGCGGCGGGCCGCCTGCACGCGCTCGAGTCCGCGCCGCCCGGGCTCTACGCGGAGGTCGCGGATACCTCGGGTGACCTGGAGGAGCGCACCTGGCTGGCGTTCCTGATCGCGTACCTGTCCCCGCTTGAGAGCGATGATCCGTTCTCCTCGGTCCGCTCGGCGAGGACGTCGTGGGCCTCGGGGGTGCGCCCCGCGCTCGACGGCGTCGAGACGGGACCCCGCACCGCTCACGACCCGGCTCATCCGGATCGGACGCTGGACGCGTATCGGGCATGGGCGGACCGCGCCGGCTCGCAGGCCGCGGCGTTCGCCGGCGAGCCGGAGTGGACGCCTCAGCGGCGCTTCTCCCGCGCGTATGAGCGGCTCGCGCTCCCGGGCCTTCACCGCGCGGCTCGCTTCGAACTGCTCGTCAGTCTGGGCCGGCTGGGGCTGTATGACCTGCGCCCGGGGGCGCTGGTCCTGGGTGGCAGCGACGACGTGACGGTCGCCGCCAAGCGTGCCCTCGGGATCGGGGACACGATGCTGCTCGAGCGGCGGGCCGCACAGCTCGCCGAGGGCTGCGGCATCCCCCTCGACGCGCTCGACCTCGGGTTCTCCAACTGGGAGCGCGGCGAGCGGAGCACAGCGGGACTGGGGCAGGGCGCCGAGCCGGACCCGGATCTGCAACGATCGGTGCAGGCGGCGCTGGCCCGGTAGGGAACCCTCCTAGACGCAACTTCGACCAGCTCAGAGGGTTTGCGCCGTTTAACCCCACGGCCCGCTGAAGGAGGGAGCTCCATGCGCCGCTTGCACGTCCTCCCGATCTCGATCGTCACCCTGATTGCCGCGGCTGCGGCCGTCGCCGTGGCCAGCTCCGCGAGCGCGAGTCCGACCGGGTCTGGGGGCAAGCATCCGGCGCCGAAGCGGCCCGCGGTGAGCGCCGTCTCGATTGCCTCGTCGCCCAACCCCTCCCACGCCGGCCAGCCGATTCTCCTCTCCGGGCGCGTCCTGGGGAGCCAGAATGCGGCCCAGCCGGTGACGCTGTGGCGCAAGCTCCCCGGACAGGCCGGCTTCCACGTCGCCGTCCAGACCCCGACGGATTCGACCGGCCACTACGCGGTGCTCGTCTCAGGCGCGGGCGTGAACACCAACACGCAGTGGTATGCGGCGACCAACGGAGTGAACAGCCCGGCGGCATCCCATGCCGTGCATGCGATCGTGACTTTGAAGCCTTCAACGACTGCCGCTGCGCCGAACGAGCGGATCGGCCTGAAGGGTCACATCACCCCTTGGCACGGGGGCGACCGGGTCATGATCGAGCGGCAGGCCGCTGACGGGGCGTGGCACGCGATCGCGTCGCCGCATGTGAACCGGGCGTCCAACTTCTCCGCCTCGGACCGCTTCGCGGCCGGAGAGGTCAAGCTCCGCGTGGTGCTGCCGCCGGACGTGCGCAACGCGCAGTCGTTCTCCACCGCCGTGACGCTCGACGTGGCCGGGATCCACAAGATCAAGCACGTCGTGATCCTGATGCAGGAGAACCGTTCATTCGACAGCTACTTCGGCACTTACCCGGGTGCCGATGGGATTCCGCCGGGAGTGTGCGTACCCGACCCGATGAGCGGTTCCTGCGTGGCTCCGTACCACGACCCGGCCGACCAGAACTATGGGGGGCCCCATGACGCCGGCGCCGCCACTGCCGACATCGACGGGGGGCTGATGGATGGGTTCGTGGGGCGGGCGGAGTCAGGCGCGAACTGCCAGCCCAACGACCCGGTCTGCAGCCCTTGCCAGACGACCCAGGCGCAGGCGATCCCCCAGGGCAAGTGCGTCGACGTGATGGGCTACCACGATGCGCGGGAGATTCCGAACTACTGGACCTACGCACGCAACTACGTGCTCCAGGACCACATGTTCGAGCCGAACGCGTCCTGGAGTCTCCCGGCGGCGCTGTACAAGGTGTCCGAATGGTCTGCCTTCTGCACCGATCCGATGGATCCGTTCTCGTGCAAGGGCTCGCTCAACAATCCGAACTTCGACGGTGGCTTCAGCGGGCCGAACGACGGTCAGCTCCACTACGCGTGGACCGACATCACGTATCTGCTCCACAACGCCGGCGTCAGCTGGGGCTACTACGTGTTCAAGGGCACTGAGCCCGACTGCGAGAACGACGCGGCGGAGACCTGTTCGCCGGTCCAGCAGGGACCGCAGACGCCGGGGATCTGGAACCCGCTGCCGTCCTTCACGGACGTCACCCAAGACGGGCAGCTCGGCAACATCAAGTCGCTGACTGACTTCTTCGCCGCCGCGGGCAACGGGACGCTCCCGGCTGTCTCCTGGGTCGAGCCCAACGGCACCGTCTCAGAGCACCCGCCAGCGCTTGTGAGCACCGGGCAGACCTACGTCACCGGCGTGATCAACGCGATCATGCGAAGCCCCGACTGGAACAGCACCGCGATCTTCCTCTCCTGGGACGACTGGGGCGGCTTCTATGACCACGTGGTGCCTCCCGTCGTCGACCGCAACGGGCTGGGGCTGAGAGTTCCCGGGATCGTGATCAGCCCCTATTCCCGCCATGGATTCATCGACCACCAGATCCTCAGCCACGACGTTTACAACAAGTTCATCGAAGACGATTTCCTCGGCGGCGCTCGGCTCGATCCGCGGACCGACGGGCGTCCGGACCCGCGGCCCGACGTGCGCGAGGCGAGCCCGCTGCTCGGAGACGCGGTGGCCGACTTCAACTTCAACCAGCAGCCGAGGGCCCCGCTGATCCTCCCGGTTCACCCGGCGCCGGGCCCGGCATCCCAGCCGCCCGGATGAGGACTAGGTCCGCCGAGGCGGTTACGTCCGGCGCAGCACCTACCGTCTGCGGCGTCCTGTTCCCGAGTGGAGAGCGCAATGCCACTCTGCTTCATCGAGCCGCAGAACGCCATCCGGGTGATCGCCGAATCGGTCGGCCGAGAGGCGCGTCGTCAGATCCTGACCGAAGTCGTCAAGGCGTGGGTCGACGAGATTCCCGAGCCTGAGCTCGAGGCCCACTACGCGAAGGCCGTCGCCGATCTCGACGAGCACGATCTCTCGATGCTCGCCGCATGGCACGCCTCGCTGGAGGTCGGCCACCCAGTTCCCAACAAGGAGTTCCTCACGGGCGTGTTCCAGTCGCTGGGCGAGAACCGTCGCGAGGCCCTGAAGATCGCGGCCAGCTTCCGCGGTGAGGAGGCGTTCGAGCACGGCGTCGGTGAGGACGAGGCGCTCGACACCGTGCTGCCGTGGCTTTCGGACGCACGCTGCCGGGAGCTCGCGCGCGAATGTCTCGAGTTGTACTGCTGGGACCGGCTCGGCGTCGACGAATTAAATTCTTCAAGCGCCGCCTCGATCTCTGCGACCGCCTGCTCGTTGGAGCGAAACCACACGGCCTCGAGGCCGAGCTCGCGGGCGGCCGTGCAGTTGACCTCGATGTCGTCGAGCAATAGCGCGGCCGGCGCCGGTACGCCCAGCCGCTCCAGCGTGATCTCGTAGATCCGCGGCTCGGGCTTGCGGCACCCGACGAACGCGGAGTCGACCACCACGTCGAAGATCTCATCGACCGGCAGCTTCGCGCGCCACAGCTGCTCCCATTCGCGCACGTTGTTGGTGCAGATCGCCATCCGGTAGCCGCGTCCGCGGAGCTCGCGCATGTACTCGATGATCGGCTCGTTGGGGTGGAGGTTGTCGAAGTAGCGCTCACCGAACCCGTGCAGCTCGACCGGCCGATCGAGCTGCGCGGTCAGCTCGTCACCGAGCGTCCTGAGGAAGTCGGCCTCTGTCATACGGCCCGTCTCGAGCTCGAACAGGGGGTTGGCGCCGGACCGCACCGCGACCGCCGCCATCGCCCCGCCGAGCGCCTCGAGGGAGATGCCAGACGAGTTCTGAAACGCGGCGAAGGAATCGAGCAGCGGCGAGGTCAGCACGCCGCCGAAGTCGCTGACGATCGCCTCGATGGTGCTCATACGGACTGGCCGAGCACGTACACGCCGGCGCCGTCCTGCCCATGGGCGTGCCAGCGAAACGGCTGGGCGGAGAGCCCGAGCGCGCCTTCGGTCCACGTGGCGCGTGCCCCGATGGCCTCGCCGGCGGCGCGGTGGGGATGCTCCCGGGGCTCCTGGTCGGGCTCGACGGTCTCGCTCACCCAAAGCTCGACGCCCGCGCGAACCGGGACCCCATCGCCGGTGTAGGTCGTCGACAGCCTGGGGTCGGAGACGGGAACCGGTTGGCCGGACTCGAACAGCGCGGCTGACACCAGGTCGTCCTCCTGACCGCGCGCCTTGCGAGGTCGAAGTGCCAGGGCGGCAAGTCCCCCAGCGGGCTCGAACCACGCCGCGACGAGTCGCTGCGAGGTGAGCTTGTCCGGCTCCGGGAGCCCGTGGAGCACGGCCCGCCACGCGAGCGAGTCGACCGGGTGCTCGGTGCCCTGGAGCGTCAGATTCCCCTTGACCCGCGCCAGCTGGTCAACGCCATCCACCTCGACGCCCTTCAATGAGGGACTCGAGCCGTCGACGCTCACGTCCTCGCCCTCAGCCGAGACCATGAGCTCGAGCCCCTCCCCGCGCAGGAGCCAGTCTTCGGCGGGCCCTCCAGCCTGCAGCTCGGCCCTCACGACCGCCGCGTCGGCGCCGGCGCCGAGGGCGACCGAACCGGCGCCATTCTCTCCCGGCATCCAGGCAAGGCCCCAGACGCCGGCATCGAGATCGCCGAATGCCAGCCAGCGCAACCCGGTCACGGGCGAAGCTGGGGCTGGTCGATGTCCGTGGCGGTCGAATCGACGTCGTAGGGGGAGCTGCCGCCTCCGAATCGGCTGCCTCCGAATCGCCTGCCCCCGAATCGCGCCGCCTGGACGACCAGACGGCTCTGAAAATTGCGCGCCAGCGCCATCCGCGCGAGCGCGCGGGTGGGCGGCAGCAGCAGGAGCGCGCCGAATGCGTCGGTGATGAAGCCGGGCACCATCATCAGCAGGCCTCCCAGCAGGACGAGCGCGCCGTTCAGCACCTCGCGGCCGGGCGGCCTGCGTGCCGCGAGGGCGTCATTCAGGCGTCGCCACGCGGACCTCCCCTGCGAGCGCAGGGCCCACATCCCGATCGGCCACCCGGCGATCAGCAACAGCAGCATCGCGAGCACGCCGATCGCCTCGGCGATCTTGATCGCCACGAAGATCTCGGCCACGGACCAGCACACGAAGAGCAGGACAGCCAGCACTATGGCTTCAAGGCTACTGAGGGGGGCGCGCTACGCCAGCGCGGGTGAAGCGTCGTCGAGATTCACACCGGGGAGCCGGTGGAGTCCGACGAGCTCAATCAGCTTCAGGACCTGTGGCTGGGGGCCGTGCAGGCGCAGCGCACGTCCACGGGCCCGCAGACGCCGGGCGAGCGCCGCGAGGTCCAGCATCAACGACGAGTCGGCGAACACGAGCGCGCGCATGTCGACCACCACGTCGCTCTGCGCCTTGATTGCTCGGGTCATCGCACGCCGGCGAGACCCCTGCGTGAAGTGGTCCTCGTCGCCTCGGCAGTGCAACACGGCGGAGATTTCATCGAAGTCGACGATCCCGGCAACGTATCGGAGGGGTTACGCCCGCGCAAGGCTTAGTAGACGAGTTTCCTACACTGGTGTTGATGACCAACGTGGAACAAGTCACCGACGCCCTTCGCGATGTGATCGATCCCGAGCTCGGTCTGGACTTCGTCGAGCTCGGCCTCATCTACGACGTCGAGGTCGACGGCGGGACGGTCCGGGTCACGTACACGCTGACCAGTCCGGGTTGCCCGATCGGCCCGCAGGTGTCCGAGCAGATCGAGGAGTTCGTCTCCGAGCTCGAGGGAGTCGAGGACGTGCACCCGACGATGACGTTCTCGCCGCCGTGGACCCCGGAACGGATGAGCGAGGACGCCAAGTTCGCGCTCGGCTTCTGAGCGCCCCGCTTCTGAGCGCGCGGCCCGCCCTCAGCCTCCGCTGCCGAGCTCCCGCTCCAGATCGATCGCGCGGATCTCGTGCTCGCCGGGGAGCTTGTCGAGCACCGAGCCCACCACCCGCTTGACGTCGTTCTCCTCGTGGCCGAGGTCGTCGAACAATGCCTTCAGCGCCGTGTGGACGATCTTCAGCTGCGCGGCGGTGAGCTCGAGGCGGTAGGCCGTCTCGTCGGGCTGGATCAGATCGTCTGCCATCGGCCTGGATTCAGGATTGCGGGCGCTTGCGCTGCGTCCCCGGACGCCGTGAACGCTTGGCGCGCATGTCCGCGGCCGGGCCGCGCTTTCGCCTGGCGCCCGCCGGAGGGAGGATCGACACCGGTCCGCCGTTGCCCTGCGAGGACTCGGCCTCGGCGTGGCGCTTGCCCCCGCGGCCCGATCCCGCCTGCTTGTCCCGCGCCACCTCGAGCAGCTCGGCCAGCGCGTGCTCGATGCCCTCCGCGACCACGTCGATGTCGGGGAGGGCGTCGTAGTCCCCGAGCAATCCGTACTCGAGCTTCCCGTTGTAGGACATGATCGCGATCGCGAGCGCGTGGCCGGTGGGGAGGAATGCCAGCGGGAACAGATCGGCGAGGCGTCGACCGAGCACGTACAGCGGGAGCTGCGGGCCCGGGATGTTGGTCACGATCAGGTTGAACAGCCGGGTCGAGAAGTTGAGCCGCGACGCCTGGGCGAGGATCGTCGGCGGCGCGAGGTTGTTGACCGCTGCGAGCGTCTCGGCCCCCACCGCCTGCTTTGACTCCTTGAGCCCGTCCATCGCGGTCTTGACGAAACGCAGCCGGGCCAGGGGATCCCGGATGTAGACGGGCAGGGGTCCGCGCATCACGGCCAGCTTGTTCCCGAGCGTCCCCCGCTGGTCCTGCGTGCGGACGGAAACCGGGACCAGCGCCCGGAGCTCGAGCCCTTCGGTCCGGATCCCGCGGCCGTTCAGCCAGTCCGCGATCGCTCCCGAGACGACGGTCAACACGACGTCGTTGACGGTTCCGCCGAGGGCGTCCTTGACCTGTTTGTAGTCGGCCAGCTGCTGGCGGACGATCGCGTAGCGCCGGTGGGGCCCGATCTCGACGTTGAGCGGAGTCTCAGGGGCAGGGTTGAGCCCCGCCCACACGATCTCGCCGACGCCCTCAACCGCGTCGCGGATTTGGTTGAGCGAGCTCGCGGGCCTCGTCGTCGCCGACAGCGCCCGCTCGGCGAGCGCGACCGTCGTCTTCACGACCCCACGCGCTCCCGCCAGCACCAGCTCGGCGGCGGAGGGCTCGGCAGACGGCTGCCAGGGCTCGAGATCGGCCGGAGGGGCCTGCGGCGACTCCTCGGCGTCGAACAGCACGGTGGCCAGGTCGACGCCCGCGACACCGTCCACGAGCGAGTGGTGCGTCTTCGAGATCAGCCCGAAGCGGTCACCCTCGAGACCCTCGACGAGCCAGAACTCCCACAGAGGCTTGGAGCGATCGAGCTGCTGCGAGGCGACCCGCGCCGCCAGCCGCAGGAGTTGCTCCTCCGATCCCGGCGCGGGCAGGGCGGTGTTCCGGACGTGGTACTCGAGGTTGAAGGACGGATCGTCGACCCACAGCGGCCTGCCGGTCTCCAGTGGGGGCGTCGCCAGCTTCTGGCGGTAGCGCGGCACCAGGTGCAGCCTGCCGCGGACGTGGTCGAGAAAGTCGTCGAAGGCGGGCGGTGGTCCGTCGAAGATCAGGACCCCGCCGATGTGCATGTGGGAGGTCGGGCCCTCCTGGGCGAGGAAGGAAGCGTCGGTCGAGCTCAGCCGGTCGAGGTGGTGCTGGGGCACAGGCGGGAAGACTACGCGGAATCATCCATGGCTGAAAGTGCCCATCTCGGAACGCTCCATCGCCTCCGGCGAGCCGGGCGGCGCCTACACTTGGACGTCGATGACTGGCTGTCCGGACAAACTGCTGCTCGCGGCGCCGCGTGGCTACTGCGCGGGCGTCGACCGGGCCGTGCAGACCGTCGAGCGCGCGCTCGAGTTGTACGGCGCGCCTGTGTATGTGCGCAAGGAGATCGTCCACAACAAGCACGTCGTGGAGGAGCTGCGCGAGCGCGGCGCGATCT
>CAVOIU010000018.1:0-16798 GCA_963695965.1 uncultured Solirubrobacterales bacterium | reverse complement strand
AGCGCCGGGACGGAGCGCCTCCGAGGCTTGGTCGATCAGCGCCTAGAGCACTACGGGCGCCCGCCCGTGTCGCCACGAGCGGGCGAGCCAATCCCGCCGATGCTTCGGGGAAGTGTGCTGTTAGGGGATGGTCGGGCCGCCGGTCGGCCCGGTCGGCCCGGTCGGCCCAGCCGGCCCGGTCGCGCCCTTCGGCCCCGTCGCTCCAGCCGGCCCAGCCGGCCCAGGAGCTCCGTTGGCGCCATTGGTCCCGTTCGCGCCCGGCCGGCCGGCCGAGCCGGCCGCGCCATTGGCACCCTTGAATCCTCGGGGACCTTGCTTGTTCCAGGAAATGGCGTTCTCGGACTTGCCGCACCTCGCACGGGCGGACACGATGCGCAGGCTGCCGCCCTGCTTCATGTAGCAACCGTGAATCACGCCACCGGACCCGCCGGGAACCGCAGCGACCGCGAACCCGCTCATGGCAAGGACCAGGGCAACAGTGGAGGCAACGTTTGCATACGTCACACGTGGGCGCCGCTTCTTGAACATCACGATCCCCTTGTGTCGCGCCCACCCCAGAAGCGGGCATTGGGGCGAGATTACCCAGGCCCAATCAATCCCAACCACCCGCGCTGCAGGCGATCAACCACATTCCCGGCGGTGGTACGGTCCCTCCATGGCACCGCCCAATCCGCTTGACATCGCCGCTTCGGGCGTCCGCACGCTGCGGGCCTTCGGCCAGCGGATCCCCAATGCCGGAGGCGTGCTCGCCCCCTCGCTCGAGGACGCGGTCGGCGGCCGGATCGTGCTGATCACGGGCGCCTCCTCGGGCATCGGCAAGTCGGCCGCGCTGAAGATCGGTGAAGCCGGCGGCACGATGCTGCTGGTCGCGCGCACCGAGGAGAAGCTCAACGAGGTGGCACGCCAGGTGGAGGACCTCGGCGGCATCGCCTACGCCCATCCCTGCAACCTGTCCGACATGGACGACATCGACCGGATGGCCGCCGAGGTGCGCGACCAGCACGGGGCCGTGGACATCCTGATCAACAACGCCGGGAAGTCGATCAGGCGCTCGATCGACCGCTCCTACGAGCGCTTCCACGACTTCCAGCGGACGATGCAGCTCAACTACTTCGGGCCGGTCAAGCTGATCCTCGACCTGCTCCCGGCGATGCGCGAGCAGGAATCGGGTCACATCATCAACGTCTCGACGATCGGGCTGCAGGTCAACACGCCGCGGTTCGCGGCCTACGTGGCCTCCAAGGCGGCGCTGGACGCCTTCTCGCGGTCGATGGCGCCCGAGATCATCGGCGACGGCGTGCACGTCACGACCATCTACATGCCGCTCGTGCGCACGCCGATGATCGCGCCGACGAAGATGTACGACCGGTTCCCCACGCTCAGCCCAGAAGAGGCCGCGGGCCTGATCACCGACGCGATCCGCAAGCGCCCGAAGCGGATCGGGACGACGATGGGCAACATCGGCCAGCTCGGCTACGCGATCGCGCCGGGCGCGCAGGACCTCGTCGCCAACCGCGCCTACCACCTGTTCCCCGAGGGGGACGGCAAGAAGGCCGCCGACAAGGAGCCCACGCCGGAGGAGCGAGCGTTCGTGCGAGCAACCCGAGGCGTCCACTGGTAGCCCTCACGTCCCCTGAGGAGCAGCGATGAAGCAGCTCGAAGGCATCCACCACATCACCGCGATCACCGCCGATGCCCAGGGGAACGTCGACTTCTACGCAGGGGTGCTCGGGCTGCGCCTGGTCAAGAAGTCGATCAACCAGGACGACACCTCCGTCTACCACCTGTTCTACGCCGACGAGACCGGCGACCCCGGCTCGGACCTCACCTTCTTCGAGTACCCCGGGGTGCCGCGCGGGCGCCCGGGCGCCGGGATGGTGCACAGGATCGTGTGGCGGGTCGCGGGCACCGACGCGCTCGACTTCTGGTCTGAGCGCCTCTCAAGCCGCGGCTACGAGTCGCGTCGTCAGGACGACAGCCTCGTATTCGACGATCCCGAGGGCCTGACTCACGAGCTCCGAGTGATCGAGACGACCGACAAGCCTCTGATCGCCGAGCACCCCGAGATCCCCTCCGAGCTCGCGCTTCAGGGTTTCCACGCGGTGCGCGCGTACGCGGCCGATCCCGAGCGAAGCCGTGAGCTGCTCGAGGACACGCTCGGCTTCTCAGCACCAGTCCAGGCCGGCTCCGGCGGAGCCGCGTCACCCGTGAGCTAAGGGGCGAGCAGCGCGGGGGCTTCTACAGCTACGACTCCCCGCCGGAAGAGCGTCCACTCCAGGGCGCCGGCTCCGTGCACCACGTCGCGTGGGCCACGCATCCAGAGGACCAGGAGGCTTGGCACGAGCGCGTGCTTGCCGCCGGCGCCCGCGCGACGCCGATCATCGACCGCTTCTACTTCCGCTCGATCTACTTTCGCGAGCCCTCGGGCGTGCTGTTCGAGCTCGCGACGATCGGCCCGGGATTCACGGTCGACGAGCCGCTCGATCAGCTCGGCGAAAAGCTCTCGCTGACCCCCCAGTACGAGCACCTCCGCGATCGGATCGAGCCGGGGCTGACGCCGCTGGTCAATCCGCGGGACGCCTGGGCGAAGCGCTAGGGAGCGTCCACCCGACGCTTCCAGTTCACCGGACGCTCCCCGGTAGCGCCTGCGAGCGAACAAAACGTGACTCAGTTCTCAGTCACCTGCCGAGCGAGTCACGTTGAGGTCCACTCCCAACGTCAACGTGACTCGTTTCGGCGCCAGGCGCCACGCGTGTCACGTTTCGTCCATCGTCGAGCGCCGTTTGGGAGGGCCTCTCCAGCTCTCACCGTGAAGGACCACCTGGGCACGGTCGGGACGCCCCCGCGCCGCAATCGGGACGCCCCCGCGCGCGGCAGTCGGGACGCCCCCGCGCCCCGCAGTCGGGACGCCTGGGCGAAGCGCTAGACCGAGACCCCGGCGTCGCGCATCAGGCGACCCACCGGGACCGGGACCAGGTGCTGGGCGGCCAGTTGACCACGGAGCTTGTCGATCAGACCCACGACGTCGGTCCCGTTGGTGACCGTGATCTCGACTACCTCCCCGGGATGCAGCCTCCCCAGGGTGTTGTGCCCGTCGCGGAGCTTGACCGCGCCGGCGACCAGGCGACCCCCGGCATGGTGGGCAAGCCACCACTGACCGATGCTGGGGCCGCTCGAGGCGTACATGAAGTGGTGCGGGTGAAGGCCCAACGGCGTCGCCAGCCGGTGGAGCTGGTCGCCGGTCTCGAGCCAGCGCACCAAACCGCCACCTCTCAGCTGCGGGATCACCTGGTCCCCGTAGCCGAACAGCAGCGGCCGCTCGGCGGGCGAGGGCGCCTGTGCCAGTGCGAACGAGGCCTCGATCCCGCGCCCGGACAGCAGGCCCGCCACGGCCGGTACGGAGGCCGCCGGCGCGTCGATCAGCACGCCGACCTCGGGTCGCGAGGTCTGGACCGCGGTCACCGGCTTCATGTGGACGAAGCGCGACACCAGGCTGTAGGAGGCGCCGGCGGTCAGTATCCAGGCGCCGATCGCGACGATCGCGGTGGCCGCCACGGCGCCGCGGGCGGTACGGCGCCGCCAGCGGGGGGCCTGACGCGCGCGGCGCTCGTTGTTGAGAATCAGGGACGCGGTCGACGGCCGCCGCGCGAATGACGGGTCCGGCTCGGGCCGGTGCGACAGGGCCCGCTCGAGCGCCGGCGCGATCGCGGCCTCGTTGCGCGCGACCTGCGCGAGCCCGAACCGCTCCATCGCCCGGTTGCTCGCGCGGACGTGGCCGTAGCCGAAGCCGTAGGAGATCACGGGACAGCCGCGGATGATCGCCTCGAGCACGGTCAGCCCCGCGCTCGAGTGGATCAGCGCGTCGCTCGCGGCAAGCACGTCGCCCATCCGGTCGGTGAAGCCCATCAGCCGCAGCCGCGGCTCACCACCGAACTGCTGCGCGACTCGCGCGCGCGTCTTGTCGTTGCGGCCGCACAGGCACAGCACGGTCGCGTCCGGGACCTTCAACGCCGCGCGCGTGGCGCCGAGCAGGTCACCTACACCCCAGCCTCCGCCGGACACGGTGATCACCTTGCCCTCGGCCGGCAGCCCGAGTGCGCGGCGTGCATCTGCCCGCGAGCGGGCGGCGAGGAACGACGGCGACGTCGGCGGCTTGGCCCAGCGGACGCTGCCCGGCCCGGCCACCCATTCGACCTCCTCGGCCGACTCGGGATGGGTGATGAAGTGCAGGTCGATCCCGCGGTGGGCCCAGAAGTGCATCCCGGCCAGGTCGGTGATCGACGAGTAGCACGGGACCTGCAGCCGCCCGCTGCGGCGAAGCTCGCCGAGAACGACGGTGACGCCTGGGTACGTGGAGACGATCAGGTCGGGATCGTGCGCACGGATCAGGCGCATCAAGCCCCGGCGCCCGAACGCGGTCAGGAGCCGCGTCCCGAGCCAGCGCGTGGGCGCGAAGTACATCAGCAGCCTGTACTGGAAGTCGAACCACCACGGAACCCAGCGGAACATGAACGCGGAGTTCTCACGCAGTGTGCGGGTCACCATCGTGCCCATCGCGGGCAGCCCGTTGACGATCGAGACCTGGGCGTCCGGGTCGTCGTCGTGGAACTCCCGAGCCACCGCGCGGGCAGGCAGGTCGTGGCCCTCGCCGATGTCGGCGGAGATGATCAGGATCTTCCGCGGCTTGGCCTCGGCGTCGGGCTCGCCGGCGGGGATCACCGCGTCAGCCTGGCGCTGCTCCGAGAGCGCCTCCTGCTCGAGCCGCCACTCGACGTAGCGCTTGACCCCCTCGGAGAACGGCGTCGCGGCGGTCCACCCGAGCTCGCGTTCGGCTCGCTTGCTGCACACGACCTTCCCGCCGAAGTCCCCGGGGCGCGCTTCGGTGTGGACGATCTCGACGTCACCGATCCGCTCCTTGACGTTCTCGGCGATCTGCTTGATCGTGACGTTCTCCTCCGAGGCGAGGTTGTAGACGCGGTTGCCCGCCACGTCTGCCAGCCCGAGCGCGACCCCGTCGGCGAGGTCCTCGACGTACACGAACCGCCGCGACTGGCTGCCGTCTCCGGCGAGCGTCAGCGGCTCGCCGCGGAGCGCCTTGCCGACGAACGCGGGCACCACGGCGGCCTCGCGCGCGCGGGGACCGTAGGGGATCCCGAACCGCAGGATCGTGTAGTCGATCCCGTACAGCTCCTGGTAGGCCTTGCAGTAGAGCTCGCCCGCGAGCTTCGTGCTCGTGTACAGGTGGCTCGGCGCCGGCAGCAGCGTTTCCTCGTCTACGGCCTCGTCCTTGCAGTCCGAGTAGACCCAGATCGTGCTCGCGTACACGATCCGCTTGACGCCGGCTCGGCGCGCGGCCTCGAGCACGGCCACGGTCCCGCGGGCGTTGACACGCTCGGCGTCCTCGGGCTCGGCGTGCACGTCGTTGACGTCGGCGACCGCCGCCAGGTGGGCGACCGCGTCGCAGCTGTGCAGCGCGCGTTCGAGCGCCTCGCGATCGGTGATCGACCCGAGCACCGTGTCGACCGTCCCCCGCTCGTGCCACGGCGAGGGCCGCAGGTCGTAGATCACCGGCTCGTGCCCGCGCAGCCTGAGCTTGTCGACCACGTGTGAGCCGATGAACCCAGAACCGCCTGTGACCAGGACCCTCATCGTTGCGTCGCTTCCGGCCGGTAATACAACGGAATGCAGGAATGGTTGCGCGCGACCCAGTCGGTGTTGGGTAATTCGACGTCGTGGCCGAGAATCCGGTGGCAGGGCTCGTCGTACACGCGCCCGGTCGAGCGCTCGAGCCAATCGAACACGACGTACTTGTAGAGCCCCGAGACCATCCCATCGGGTAGCTCGAGCCTGCTGGAGTAGACCGGATCGAGGTGCTCGCGGGCAATGTCGTTCTTCCACTCGACGATCTCGGGCATCCGCTCGGTCTGCACGAGCCCCAGGGCAGCGGTCAGCTCGCTCATGCGGAAGTTGAGACCGTGCACGTTGAAATCGGGTTTTCCATAGTTGCGGAAGCGTCGTGCGTGCTCGACCACCTCGGGCCGCGTGGAGACGAGCACCCCGCCCTCGCCGGTGGAGATCGTCTTGGTCGCGTACAGCGAGTAGACGCCGGCGTCGCCGTAGGTCCCGGCCTTGCGGCCGTTCCAGCTCGCTCCGTGGGCGTGGGCGCAGTCCTCGATCAGGAAGATCCCGTGATCACGGCAGTACCCCGCGATCCGCTCCGAGTCGAACGCGATGTGGCCGCCGATGTGCACCAGGAACACAGCGCGCGGGCGATGGCGCTCGGCCTTTGATTCGAAGTCGGAGAACGACATACAGAGGTCCTCGCGATTGCAATCGACGAACTCGACCCTGGCGCCCGCCCGGATCGCGGCCAGCGGCGTGGCCATGAACGTGTTCGACGGGCACAGCACCGTCTCGCCCTGCACCTGCGCGAAGTCGAGCGCCGCCAGCGCCCCTCCCGCCCAGGACGAGACCGCCACCGCGGGAGCCCCGTTCCACTGCTCCCAGGCGGCCTCGAACCGCGAGACCATGTCGGCCTCGGACCAGCGCTCGGAGTCGAGCACCTCGTCGATCAGCGCGTGCAGCCGAGCCCGGTCGCGATGGTCGAAGCCGATCGCGAAACGGGAGAAGTCGGGGATGCTCTCTGTGGTGGAAGCGGTTGTCATCGTTGACGTACGATCCGCGATTTCCCGGAAGTGGTGAAAACCATCGCCACGCGGCGATCTCGACCCCGGGTCGCTCGCGGATGCTCAGCGGTGGTGCGCCATCGCAAGCGTGTCAGACAGGCAGGACGGTATCGAGTCCCAATCGCTTTAGCTCATTGATGATCGCAGGAAGCGCAGCCGCTGTGTGCACATGCGAATTGCGGGCGCTGTAGAAGTCCGCGTCATGCAGGAGAATCACGTCGCCCGCGGAGATGCATCTGGTTGCCCGAGCCGCGATCCGGTCCGGGGTGGTGAACTTCCGCCAGTCCTTGCCCCAGCGCGACCAGAGCAGCGGATCGAGTCGTTGTTCGCGGGCTGCATCGAGTCCGCGCGGGCTGTAGATCCCGTACGGCGGGCGGTGCCAGCGGACCGCGGTCCCGGTCGCGTCCTCGACCGCCGCTCGGCCGCGGAGGAGATCCCCCGCCACCTCGGAGGCCCGTAGCCGCAGCTGGAGCCGGTGGCGATAGCCGTGCAGGGCCACGAGATGGCCGGCGGCGGCGATCCGGGCGGCGAGCTCCGGACGACGCTCCACCTGCTCTCCGACGAGGAAGAACGCGGCGCGGGCACCCGCCGCCGCGAGGATCTCGAGCATCGACGGCGTCCCCTCGGGATGCGGTCCGTCGTCGAACGTGATCGCGACCCCGCTCCGTTCCCCGACCCCGCCGTGTTCTTCGAGCGTGCGAGGCAGCCCCACCGCCCGCGCGGCCGACGCGACCACCGGCGCGAGCGGCAGCAAGACAGACGTGAGGCGAGACGAGGCGTCTTGGGGCACACCGAGATGATCGCTGAGTCGACTCGTCGGGCGCCACCACGAGAATGGGCCCCGATGGACATCCCGGTCGCGATCGTAATCATCGTCGGCGCCGCGGTGCTCGCGGTCCTGGTGATGGCGATCGTGCGCCGGATCGCGCCCGGCCCGCTGCTGATCGAGCCGACCCGCGGAACGCCGATGACGACCGTCGTGGGGACCGCGTTCGCGGTGCTGCTGGCGTTTATCACGTTCGCGGCCTTCCAGACCTACAACGGAGCCAAAACGGGCGCCCAGGAGGAGGCGGTGGCGACGCTCGAGATGGCGCGCAGCGCGCAGTTCTTCCCGGCCAGCCAGCGCGACGAGCTGCGTGGCGACTTCGTCTGCTACGCCCGAGCGGTCGTCTACGAGGAGTGGCCGGCGATGCGCCGCGGCACCCGCGCGCCCGTCCTCGACACCTGGATCGACAGGTACCGCGACGTCTGGAACCGGCTCGATCTCGGCAAGCCGCGCGCGCAGATCGGGTTCAACGAGATGCTGGCCGAGGCCCGCAACCGGACCGAGGGACGCCAGAACCGTCTCGCCGAGGTCACCCCGGCCGTACCGACCCCGCTGTGGCTGGCGCTAATCCTGGGAGGGGTGATGGCGATTGGGATCCAGCTGGCGATGGCCGACCCGCGCGAGCGCCTCGCGGTTCACGGGACGATGCTCGCGGGTCTCGCGGCGATCGTCACGGCCGGCCTGCTGCTCGTCAACTTCCTCGACCACCCCTACCGGCAGCACACCGGCAGTATCGAGCCGAACCAGATGCGCACGTCGCTCGTGCAGATGGGCGAGCTGCGGCCCGCGGCTCAGCCGCCCTGCACCGCCGCCGGCCTGCCGCTGACGAGCTAGGCGCGCCGCCCGCGACAATCGGGGCGAACGCTCGTGGCCCCCGAACAACTACAACTCGATACCTGGCTGCCAGATCCAGCGGTCCGCGTCATCCACGGGCGTGAGGGCGCTGCGCCGCCGGAGTGCCTGTGGCGGGCCGCCCAGTCGCTCCGCATGAGCGACACATCGCTGCTCGGCCGGCTGGTGCGCTGGCGGATTCCCGGCGTGACACCGGAGACCGGGTTCGATGAGCTGTTTCGCAACCCGCCGTTCACGGTCTTAGATCAGGGCGAGCTCGCGCTCGTCTCGGGCCTGGTCGGCCGGATCTGGACACTGCGGCGCGACTACCCGCAGCTGAGCGGAGCGGAGGAGTTCCGGAGCTGGTCGGAGCCGGGAACGGCGCGTGTGCTGTTTGCCAACTGGGCCGAACCGGCGTCGCCGAGCGGCGCGATGCTCCGCTCCGAGACCCGCCTCGAGGCGTTCGGCGTGCAGGGCAGGATCGGGCTCGCGAGCGTCCGCCCGCTGATCCGCGGGTTTCAGAACCTCGTCTGGAGCGATGCTATGGCTGCGGCCGTAAGGCGCGCCGAGCGGGACTGACCCGTCGCTCGGTCTGCTGCTCGGAGGCCGCCGCGGTCGCCACGTCGGTCGCGTAGGTGCGACGCGCTCGAGCGGTGAACACGCCCGCCGCGACCAGCGTCGTCAGCATGATCAGGAAGCTCACCTCGAGGCCGGTCGAGGCATGCGCGGACGGCGCATGGGGATGCGTGCCGATCGGGGCCTGGCTGGGGACGATGCCGGCGATCAGGTCGGCGAACCCGCCGAACACGAGCGGGGCGAGCGCCTGGGCGATCGAGCGGACGAACGTGCGCGTGCTCTCGGCCCGGCCCCACAGGAACGCGGGCATGATGTCGAGCCGGGCGGCCTGCGACGGGGGGTTGGCGGCCGCGATCAGCGACGCGCCCGCGACGTCGAACCACAGCGCCGGGGTCAGGTGGGTGCCGATGAACCCGGGGATCAGCAGCACGGCGGCTCCGATGTAACAGACGGCGGGTACCCAGATCCGTGCCTCCAGCTGGCCGCGATGCAGCAGCACGTCGGTCAGCCGCCCCCCGACCAGCGTTCCCACCAGCGCGCCGCCGACCAGCAGCGCCAGCACCAGCTCCGCCGTCGCCTGGCTGGCGTGGTAGTGGCCCTTGACGAACAGCAGCGCGAACGTCTGCAGCCCGGCGAAGTAGAAGTAGCCGAGCGAGGAGCCGATGATCAGGAACACGTTGGTCGGGATCGAGAGGATGTAGCGGATCGCCTGCGCGAGCCCCATCCGCCGCGGATCCCCCGTCAGCACGAGCCGCGGGTTCGGGACCGCCCCGCGCCCGTCGTGCCGCCTCGCGGGCCACCTCGTCCGCGCCGCCGGGCTGCGGCTCGTCGTCCTGGAGCCAGTCCTGATCGCGCTTCGCCCGGGCCGAAGCCGCCTCGACCGCGAGACCCAGGTCCACCACTCCCGGCTCGAGATGGCTCTGGCCTCCCCGGAGCGGCTCCGGCACGGTCCGCCACAGCTCGCGCGCCAGGAAGAAGCCGGGGATCGCCAGCACCACGAACGCCGCTCGCCAATCGATCAGGCTGGCCACGGAGCCGGAGACGATGAACCCGACCGCCGAACCGGCGATCTCGCCGCCGAGGATGTAGGCCCAGATCTTGCCTCGCTCGGCGGCCGGAAAGTAGTCGCCGGTCAGCGACGCGATCGCGGGGCCGGCGGTCGCAGCCACGGCACCGAGCGCCAGGCGCGTCAGCAGCAGGCTGGAGTAGCTGCTGGCGAACGCGCTGAGCAGCGACGCGAGGCTCCACAACACCACGCTGAGCGCCAGCAGCGGCATCCGCCTGACGCGATCGACCATCAGCCCGACGGGAATCGTGAACACCGCGCCCACCAGCAGCGCCACCGAGCTGAGCAGGCCGATCTTGGTGTCTCCGATGCGAAGCGCGTGCTCCAGCTGCGGCGCGACCGCCCCGACGGTTGCCGTGTCCGCGCCGTTCAGCGCTAGCACCGCGCCGAACAGGACGATCACCCTCGCCCGCGCGGGACCGCCTGCACGCTTGACGACCTCGCCGCGCAGGAGCCTGCCGAGCCAGCGCATAGACCGCCACAGCGACTCTCCCAGGCCGGGCGATGCAGACGAGGAGCCTTCAGCCATCCGACGCGATTATGGCCACCCGGCGATCAGGGCAGCGAGGATGGCAGGCGCGCGGAGGTGGGGCTCGGCGCTCGCACCCGGCCTGCCAACGTCACTCGGTCAGCCGGGCAGAACCAGGGTCAGGCGGGGCCGAGACGGCCCCGCCCGATGCCCGGAATCAGCTGCCGCTGGGACCCGTCGGGCCCGTCGGGCCCGTCGGGCCTGTGGGACCGGTGGGATGGGTCTTCGCGGCGCTGTGAATGACGACCTGGCGGACCGTTACGGTCGGCGTGAAGCCGGTCTGGTCGCACTTGGCCTTCAGCGTCGTGATCCTGCCGATCACCTGCACGCGATCGCCCGCGGCAGGCGGGTTGCTCGTGCCGTGGGAGAACACGACCTTTGCGTCGTTGAGCGTGTAGGTGACGGTCTTGCCCTTGTCGCCCGCACCGTGGTGATTGCTCTTGGTGACGTCGACGACGAGCGTTCCGCTGTACCGCTTGTGGCCGTTCGAGGTCAGCGCCGAGCTGATGACCTTGCCGCCCGCGACGTAACCCTCCGAGTGCGGCTTGCAGCGGTGGGAGCCATGGCGAGGACCGCCCGGTCCGGTCGGTCCGGTGGGCCCGGTCGGGCCGGTCGGGCCCTTACCGTGGCCGGGTCCGCCGTGGTTGGACCCGGCAATGGCCACCGCGGGCACCGCTCCGATCGCCAGTACCGCGGCGACCGTGCTGAGTTTGGTGAATTTCATATTCATCTCCTCATTCGAGATCTGCCACGCCTAGCGCGGCTTCGGGTCGAGATCCACTAATCCCTCTAGGAGCAGTTACGCACCGGCCGCGCCAGAGTCAGGACATATCGTGCGCCGCAGAAAGACACGTGCAGCCACCGCGAAGCTAGTGGTTCGCATGGATCGAGCCACCCGCACCGCCGTGCGAGGGGAGCTTCGCCGCCCAGGGGTTGCCTGCGCCCGTATTCCGGCCGTGGGCGGCGCCGGTCCCGTGAGAAGCCCCGTGACCGCCGCCGCGACCCACGCCCTTGGAGGAGCCGTCGGTGGAGGAGCCGCCCCCGGAGGAGCCGCTCCCGGAAGAACCGCCAGCAACGCCCCGACCACCCTGCGCCTGGTGCTTCGAGCCGGCGGTCGCAGATCCGGAGCTGCCCGCGCCGGCGCCGGTGACGCCCGCGTGTGACCGCCCGTGCGTCCCGCCCCGCCCGGCGGCGGCGCTGGTGCCCGCGGTGCCGCGGAGACCCGGCGATCCAGGTTTCGCGCGGCTGCCGCGAGGGCCACCGTGCAGCTGCGCGTGGTGAGCGGTCAGGCCCGCGGCGACGGCCGGCGCCGCGGCAGCGCCGCGCTGTGTCGAGCCGTGGTGTCGAACGCGCGCCGACGGGGACACCGGCTTGCCGTGATGGCCACGCAACACCTCCGAGACGCCGGCGGCACCGCCGGCTGCGGTCAGGACGAGCGCCGCGCCCACCAGCACCTTCGCTGCGACAGTCGTACTGACGACGGTGGTACCGACCGCGGCAGTCCCGGTGGCGGCGGTCCCGGTCACGGTGGTGCCGGTCACGGTGGTGCCGGTCATAGCCGTGCCGGCCATCGTGCTGCCGGCGCCACTAACGCCGGCCGCCGGGATGCCGGAATGAAGCGACGCGGCATGCACCGCTCGCGAGAGCAGCGCGGCGGCTGCCACCGGCGGAAGCGCAGGCGTCAGCGCTCGGAGCTGGGCGCGGCGCTCAGGTATCGCGGCCGCGAACGCCGCGCAGCCCGGACAGGCGCGCAGGTGACCCCGAATGCGGCGTCCGCGAAGAACCCGCCGATCTCCCTCCGAGAGGCGACGACACACGTCCTCACAACTCATGGCGCGCCCCTCGCCGAACTCGATCAGTGCTTGGCGCGCCTCGAAGATCGCCTGCTTGGCGCCCGCCACCGACGTGTCCAGCGCGATCGCGATCTCCGCATGCGAGAGACCGCTCAGCTCGCGGAGGACGAGCGCGCTTCGCTGCCGCTCCGGAAGCGCCTCGATGTCGCCCATGAGCTCGGCCCAGCGCGTCTGCTCGGCGAAGCGTTCCTCCGCCGAGGGAACCGGCGGAGCCTCGGAAACCGGATGCTTCTCCTGCCGGCGCCGCTGGCGTAGAACCGAGATCGCTTCGTTGTGCGCGATTCGAAACAGCCACGGTCGCAGGGGCGCGTTGCGCCCTCCCCGCCGCAGGCCTGCCAGCGCGCCCACCAACGTCGACTGAAGCGCGTCCTGGGCATCCGCGTCGTCGTAAACGATCGAGCGGCAGTACCGGTAGAGCCGCTGGTGGTAGCGCTCGTACAGAGCAGCGAATGCCCGCTCGCTCCCGCGGGCCGCGTAGCGCGCCAGCAACTCGTCGCTCAGGCGCGAGAGCCGCACCGACCTTCGGAGTTCGATCGCCGGCACTGCGGCGGTCGTGCCCGTTCCCATAACCCATCAGTATCAGTCACGCGGGCGCAAAGTGAAAGTCAGGCCCTAACCGCTGGGCGTTCCGGGCCCACCAGTTTTTGTGACGTGTATGCAACGTTCCCCGGATGTGCGCCGCGCGCCGGTCTAATGTGAGCTCATGACCGCCGCCGGCACCGTGATGGGCGCGTTTGACTCTGAGGTGACGGTGCAGCGCATCCGGTATGTCAACGAGGACACCGGCTGGGCGGTGCTCGACGCGGAGGCCGGCGACGGCGACGAGGTCGTCTTGGTCGGTCCGCTGAGCCATCTGGAGCGCCGAGAGCGGGCGCGTGTTCAGGGCGAATGGGTAGACGACGTCCGCTTCGGGCCGCAGGTGAAGGTGAGCCAGGCCGCTCCGCTTGCTCCCGCCGACGCCGAGTCTGTCGCGGTCTACCTGATGCGCGTCAAGCACCTCGGCGCCAAGCGAGCGGCCAAGCTGATCGATCGGTACGGCGTCGGGGCCGTGATCGACGCGATCGACGAGGACCCGCGGGGGACGCTCGCCGCAGCCGGGCTGAGCGGGCGGGCAATCCAGGAGGCGGCGAGCTCGTGGGATCGGCTTCGGCTCACGCGCCGGCTGCATCTGCTGCTCGCGCCGCACGGCCTCGCGTATCTCGTCGCGCGCATCCACGATTCGTACGGCGACACGGCCCACCAGGTCGTAAGCGGGAGGCCCTACGAGCTGACCAGCGTGTTCGGGGTGGGGTTCGTGATCGCCGACCGCATCGCGCGGTCGCTGGGCTGCACAGCCGATGACCCGGAGCGGGCACGCGCCGCCACGCTTCACCTGCTCGCCGAGGCCGAGCGCGGCGGCAGCACATGCATGCCGCTCGACGGCCTGCTCGGCGCGCTCGCCGAGCTGCTGGAAGCCTCGGTCTCCGAGCAGTTCATCGACGGCCTGGTCGAGAAGGGCGACCTGGTCCGCGCCGAGCGGTGGATCTACCGCACCGAGACTGCCGAGCTCGAGGCCGAGCTCGCCGAGCGGGTCATGGAGATGCTGGAGCAGCCACCCAGCGAGCGGTTGCGCGAGCCCACCGCCCGCGGCGACGCCGGCGGTCGCGGCGACGACGAGCAAGCCGCGAGCGACGAGCAAGCCGCGAGCGACGAGCAAGCCGCGAGCGATCAGCGGGCCGCGAGCGCCGGCGGGCCGCCGCTCACGGACGAGCAGCTCGCCGGAGTCCAGAACGCATTGGCCAATCGGCTGTCGCTGATCACCGGCGGCCCGGGCACCGGCAAGACAGCCTCGATCCGGACGATCGCGGCGCTCGCCACCGCCCGCGGGGCGCGCGTGCTGCTGGTCGCGCCGACCGGGCGGGCGGCGATCCGGATGAGCGAGGCGAGCGGGGTCCGCGCCAAGACGGTCCACTCCGCGCTCGGCTGGATTCCCGGCGAGGGACCGACCCACGACGAGCAGGACCCGCTGCCGTGCGACCTGGTGATCGTCGACGAGACCTCGATGGCGAATCTCGAGTTGCTCGTCACGCTGCTGCGGGCGGTCGGCTCGGGCACCCATGTGGTGCTGGTCGGGGACGCCGACCAGCTCGCGCCCGTGGGAGCGGGCAAGCCGTTCGCAGAGCTGATCGCATCCGGCGCCGTCCCGACCGCACGGCTCAACCACATCTTCCGGCAGGCGGCCGGAAGCATGATCGTCCAGGGCGCCCACGCGATCCGCCAGGGCCGGGCCCCGAGCTTCAAGGCCGGCGAGCGGATGCGCAGGGATCTGTTCCTGGTTCAGCGAGGCGATCCGCAGGCGGCGCGAGAGGAGATCGTCTCGCTGGTCGCACAGCGGCTTCCGGAGCACTACGACATCGACCCTGTCCGCGACATCCAGGTGTTCGCGCCCGTGTACCGCGGAGAGCTCGGCATCGACGCGCTCAACAACGCGTTGCGGGAGAAGCTCAACCCGGACGGAGAGCCGGTTCGGGGCGGCCGGCTGCGGATCGGCGACAAGCTGATGATGACGGGCCGCAACCTCCACGAGCTGGGGCTGATGAACGGAACCCTGCTGCGGCTGCTGGACGAGGTCTCGGGCGAGGACGGCCAGGACGACGCGGCGCTGATCCTCTCCGCCGAGGAGGCGATTTTCAGGCTTCCGCTCGAGCAGGCAGACCGGCTGAGACCGGCGTATGCGTGCTCGGTCCACCGCGGCCAGGGAGTCGAGCTTCCGGTCGCGGTGATCGTCGCGCATCCCGCGGGTGGGGCGTTCTTCCTCCGCAGGGAGATGCTGTACACGGCGGTGACGCGGGCCAAGCTCGCGACAGTGATCGTCGGTACCGAGGATGTGATCGCCCGGGCCGCGAGGACGCCCGACACCGGCCGGCGTCACACCCGCCTGGGCGAGCGGCTCGTGTAGTTTGCGCGCCGAATGCAAGCGCTGATCCTCGCCGGCGGGGAGGGGACGCGGCTGCGGCCGCTGACCTCGACGGTGCCAAAGCCGGTCGTCCCGCTCGCCAACCGGCCGCACATGAGCTACATGATCGAGTGGCTGCGCCGTTTTGCCGTCGAGGAGGTGATCCTCTCCTGCGGCTTCATGGCCGAAGGGGTGCGCGCGGTCCTGGGCGACGGGGAGGGGCTCGGGGTCCGGCTGCGCTACGTCGAGGAGCCCGAGCCGCTCGGTACCGGCGGCGCGCTCCGCTACGCGGGCGACCTGCTGGACGGGCGGTTCTTCATGCTCAACGGAGACGTGCTCACCGACATCGACCTTGGCGCCCAGCTCGAGCAGCACGAACGGACCGGCGCGTGCGCCACGATCGCGCTGGTCGCGGTCGAGGACCCCTCGGCGTACGGCCTGGTCAGGCGCAACCCCGACCACTCCGTCAGCGAGTTCCTGGAGAAGCCGAGCTCGGACGAGATCGACACCAACCTGATCAACGCCGGCGCCTACATCCTGGAGCGCTCCGTTCTCGACGAGATGCCGCCGCCCGGGACCGCCAGCTCGATCGAGCGCGACGTGTTCCCGGCGCTCGTCGGGCGCGGGCTCTACGGCTTCGAGGCCGAGGGCTACTGGCTGGACATCGGGACCCCCGAGCGATACCTGCACGGCACCTTCGACATCCTCGAGGGGACGGTCAGCACCGAGCTCGGAGCGCAGCTCGAGGCGGCAGGATCAGGGCAAGGGGATGGGCGCGTCGTTCGCAACGCGTTCTCGAACGGCCCCGCCGCGCTGGCCGCGCACGCCGGAATCGGCCTGCTGATCGTCATCAATGTGATCGTCATTCTCGTCGTCTCGATCCGCACGCGGCTGCCGCTGATGATCGCCACCGGCGTGATCGGCTTCCTCGCCGTCCTCGGCGCGGCGATGGCCGGCGGACGTTCGTCGACAAGGGACAGAACAGCGCGTCGATGACGATGGCCGTGCTCACCGGCGCCGCGCTCGCCTGCTACGCGATCAACCTTTACGTGCTCGGCGCGAAGAAGGACTGACCGCTGACCCTGGGGTATCGGCCCCTGTGGTATCCGACACCGTGGCCTCGGCCTCCGGCCCACTCGGCTGGAGGCCGCTGAGCAGCATGTCGACGACCTCGCGGACGAACCGGTCGTTCAGTGGCGCGTGACCGTGCAGCAGTCGGTGGTAAATCGGGCCGTACAGCAGGTCGAGTGCGACCTCGATCTTGGTGTCAGCGGGGATCTCGCCACGTTCAATCGCGCGATGGAAGACGGTCCGCGCGTAGGCGCGGCGTGGCTCGATGAAGCGGCGCAGGTATTCGGCTGCGAACGCCGGGTCCGTCTGCGCCTCGGTGAGCAGCGCCGCGAGCACTCTGCCGTACGGCCGCGAGCCCGTCAGCAGCCTTGCCCAGGGGCGCAGCATCGAGAGCAGATCGCCGCGCAGGTCGCCGGTGTCGCGGG
>CAVOIU010000017.1:0-44079 GCA_963695965.1 uncultured Solirubrobacterales bacterium | reverse complement strand
TGTTGCTCATCCGCTGCACGCAGCCGGATGACGCATTGCTCCACTCCTCCTGCAGCCAGTAGCTGCCGGCGGAGATGCTTTCGTTGAACAGTGCTCCAGCCGAGCCGCCCAGTGCGCTGCCGAATGTCCAGGCACACTTGTCGCCGATCTCGTCGCCGCTCGAGTCGTACCAAGCGCTGCCGAGTGGATCAGTGATCGCCTCGATGTTCTCATGGCTGGTTACGTTCAGCGTCGAGTCCGCCCCCTGATCGCCGTTCGGGTACTCGCCGCTGAGGCACCCCGAGACTCCCGCATACGGCATGACCGCGTATAGCGTGTTCCCCACGTTGCTGTGGTATGCGCAGTAGTCGAACTTGGGGCCTCCCCATGAGAAGTCGGCCCCGGTGCTGTCAAAGCAGGTCGCGACGTTCGCGGGCGTGAAGATGAAGTAGATCGTCGACAGCCCGGTCGGAAGGCCATGGCTACTGACCACTGCCGCCACCTGGGCCTGCAACTGGGCGTCGGTGAGGCACGGTCCCGAAGACGACGAGCAGCCGCTGGCGGGATACGGATTGGTGTCGATGATCGAAGTGCCCACAGTCGAGGAGTACGCGATCTTCCCGCTGCCGTCGGAGTACTGCGTCGCCACCGAGTAGTCGTTGCTCGCGGCTCCGCTGGCCGCTGCGACGTTCGAGAAGAAGCCGTTGATGACGCTCTTGTAGGTCGAGGACGTCGTGTGACCGGATGGCTCCCAGTAGATCGCGTAGTTGGCGTCGGAGTGCATCACCGGGCCTCCGTGCCATGTGAGGCTGGATCCTGCGAACGGTGTGACCCGGCCGCGCAGAGCATGGCCCGCCAGAGCCTGGCCCGCGGCAGTGTTAGCCGGGACGATCCCCCGGAAATGGCCGGGACCTTGTGCCGCCAGGGGCCCCGCAGCGGCGACCGACGTCGAGAACACCATCGTCGCGAGAGCAAGCAGCGCCAGGCGACGCGACACGAGCACGGCAAGCCGTACGATTTTCCTTCTCGCTCTTGTCGTGATGCGACGCAATTCCGTTGCCCCCGGCGACGCGGTCGTGCGGCGCCTTAAACCCGCCCCAGCAATATAACCGAGCGGCGGCGCCCCGTCACTAATTTCGGTAGTCGCCCGGGGGTTGGTCAGCTCTCGGCGCGAGCCGCGCCGCGGCTGCGAGCGCCACCGTCCGCCGGCCGCGGCGGGAGCTTCACCGGGGTGGCGTGCATCGCGCGCATCCTGATCTCCTTCCAGGACATCCCTTCCTTCAGCAGCGCGGGCATGCCCATCAGGATCGCCGTCGAGACTTCGACCGCTTGGAGGATCACGCCATAGGCGACGCCGGCTCCGAAGCCGACATGCCATCCGGTGTGCAGGACGGTCGCGCAGGCGGCCTGGAACACCCCGAGGTTCGCCGGTGTGGCGGGAATCACCGCGGTCACGTTGACCGCGAACAGCACCGCCGCGGCGGCGGCGAATCCGGCCTGGTGGCTCAAACCGAGCGCGATCAGCAGCATGTAGCAGGAGAGCGCCTGGAGCCCCCACGCCGTGAGCTGCATGACAGCGGCGATCGCGCCCAGGCGCGGGCGGCGGAACACGGTGAGGCCGGCCCGGACACGCGTCAGGGCTCCCCGAATCTGGGTCATGACCCCCTGCAGGCGGGAGAACCGTCGCGCCGCGGGGTGACGCAGCAGTGCGGGCACGAGCAGCACGACCAGAGCAGCACGGCGGGCACGATCGCGACCACCAGCAGCGCGTCCTGGTGCCCGTTGAAGAAGTCGACCGACGAGAACATGATCGCGCCGAGGATCGCCAGGGCGAGCAGGTTCAAGAGCGTCTGCGAAACGAGCGTCCCGAGGACGACGGGGAAGTTCTCACGGGGCCGTCCGGTCCGCCGCGCCACGACCAGCGCGCGCGCCGGCTCGCCGAGCCGCGCCGGCAGCGTCGAGGACATCAGGACCCCGATCATCGTGCCCCGTATCGCATCGGCCAGCCGGATGCGGGCGCGTGGCAGCGCCGCTTTCAGGATCGCGTCCCAGGCGAATGCCCGGGCCACCATCGCGGCGCACATGATCGCCAGCCCGAGCAGCACGAACGTCGGGCTCGAGTTCAGGAGCGCCGACGTGATGTTGCTGAGTCCGATCTTCTGGAGCGCGTAGTACGCCAGCGCGATGCCACCGAGGGACCTCCCAGGAGCGCCCCGCGACGCAGCAGCGCAGTGGCCCTGCTCCGGCGGGCGGCCGGGGTCTTCGGCTCGAGCGTCTTCAGGCGGCGCGCACGGACGTGTGGCTTCATGTCGGCCGACCGGGCTCCGACGCGGACCGCTAGTCGCGCCCGGACGCCCTCCGGCGCCGGCGTCGCGATTGCCTCCTCGTAGGCCTCCATCACCTCGCCGGCGACCCGCGGCCACGCGAACCGCTCGACGTTGCGCACCGCGGCGCGCGCCATCTCGGCCCGCCGCGCGGGCTCCTCGTGGAGGTCACGCAGGACCTCGGCCAGGGCCTGGGCATCGCCGGGGGGCACGAGCACCCCGTCGACCCCGTCCCGGACCACGTCGCGGTAACCGGGGATGTTCGAGGCCACGACCGGCGTGCCGGCGGCGAACGCCTCGGTCAGGACCATCCCGAAGCTCTCGCCGCGCAGCGACGGCGCACACAGGAAATCGGCCTGCTCGAGCTCACGCTCCTTGGTCTCGTCATCGACCTTCCCCAGCACCCGCACCCCGCGGGTGTCGAGCATGTATGGGGTGAGCTCCTCGGCCGTCGGGCCGATCACGGTCAGCTCGGTGGGAATGTGCTCGCGTAGCGCCTCGAACGCGCTCAGCAGGAGCGGTAGCCCCTTGCGCTCGACTGCCTGCCCGACGAACACGATCCGCAGTGCCTCGCCGGCGGGACGGCTCGCCGCGCGCGCGGCGCGCTCGGAATCGAGGTGGACGCCGTTGGGCACGATTTTGTAGTGGCCGCCGAAGAAGCGACGGGCGGTCCACGCCGCCGCCTCCGAGACCGCGAGCCGGACGTGCAGCCGGTTGAGCATCCGGCGCGCGCCGAACAGGTTCGCGATCCCGTTCGAGAACAGGTTCTCGTTGTAGGTGTGGAAGGTCCCGACCAGCGGGAGACGCATCCAATCGGTGATCACCCACGGCGGCACCGGAGCGAGCGGCTCGTGTACGTGGACGACGTCGTAGCGGCCGGTTCGCAGCTCCGTCTGGGCCGTGCTGAGCCCGTACGCGGTGATCGACAGGTTGGAGACCGCACCGTTGGCCTTGAACCCGATCGTCCGCCCCATCGGGACGAGGTAGTCGGGCGCCTCCACCGGCTGCGGGCGCGCACCGCGATGGAGCGCGGCCGACAGGCGGTCCGGCGGGTCGTACGGAGCGAGCACTCGCACGTGGTGCCCCTCCTCGATGAAGCTCTCCGCGAGCGCCTCGATGTGCCTCGTCACCCCCCGGGATACGTCCACGAGTACGGCGACAGGAGCGCGATGCGCATGGGCTTCAATGGTAGACGGTGGTGACCCGGCGTGGCTTTAGTTTTTGTTCCCAGGAGGCACCGGATCTCCTGCGTATCATCACGTTCAGTGCCTTCCCGACACTACGTGAAATACACCTTTCTGAAGGTCGATCCCGCCTGGCGGCGCCTCGACGACGAGCGGAGGGCCGCCGACAAGAGGGAATTTATTGCCGCCTGCGCCGACTTCGCCGACGGCCACCTCCTGCGTGCGTTCTCGCTCGTGGGCACGCGCGGCGACGCCGATCTGATGATCCTCAGCCAGGCGGAGAACCTCGAGCGGATCCACGAGTTCCACGTCGTGCTCGCCCAGAGCGGGCTGATGAAGTGGTGCTCGGTGCCGTACTCGCTACTGGCGATGACCAAGCCCTCTGAGTACTCCGAGGAGTCGCGACTCGAGGTCCGCCCCGCGCACGGCAAGTACCTGTTCGTGTACCCGTTCGTGAAGACGCGAGCCTGGTACGCGCTGCCGGCGGACGAGCGCTGGCGGATCATGCAGGAGCACATCAAGATCGGGCGCGAGTACCCGTCGGTCGACCTCAACACCAGCTACTCGTTCGGGCTCGACGACCAGGAGTTCGTGGTCGCGTTCGAGACCGACAACCCGGCCGACTTCCTCGACCTCGTCCAGCGGCTGCGGACCACCGAGTCGAGCGCCTACACGCTGCGTGACACCCCCACCTTTACCTGCATCTCGTGCTCGGTCGAGCGGGCGCTCGGCGCCCTCGACGGCGCGGCGCTGACGGTGACGGCGCCATGAGCGACCGATCCCGCGACGCTCGCGGCCGACTTCGACGAGGTCCGCGACATAACGATCATCGGCGCGGGTCCGGTCGGGATGACCACCGCCTTCTGGGCCGGCATGCGAGAGGCCACCTCGCGGGTCATCGACTCGCTCCCCGAGCTCGGCGGCCAGCTCACGACGCTGTATCCGGAGAAGTGGATCTTCGACGTCCCGGGCCACCCCAAGGTGCTCGCCAGGGACCTGGTCGAGCTGCTCCGCGAGCAGGCGATCGAGCAGTTCGACGTGCCCGTCCACCTCAACACCACCGCTGAGACGATCTCGTGGGAGGGCGAGGGCGAGGATCGGGTGGTCGTGCTCCACACCGACGGCGGCGATCTGCGCTCGCGGACGGTAATCGTCTCGGGCGGCCACGGGGCGTTTGAGCCGAAGAAGCTGCCGGGCTTCGACATGACCCTTGGGAGGGGCGGGGGGCCCACTACATCGTCGGCGAGAAGTCCGTGTTCGAGGGCAAGCGTGTGCTGATCGTCGGCGGCGGCGACTCAGCCGTCGACTGGGCGATCAACCTGATGGACACCGCCAGCGAGATCCGGCTCGTGCATCGGCGCGAGGGCTTTCGCGCCCACGAGCTGACCGTCGGCCAGGTGCTTGAGGCCGCCGATCGAGGCGAGGTGATGCTCCACGTCCCATTCCAGATCAAGGAGGTCGCCGGCGACGGCAGCATCGAGCGTGTGGTGCTGTTCAACTCCGAGGACGACGAGCACGAGCTCGAGATCGAGGTCGACGCGATCCTCCTGCAGCTGGGCTTCAAGACCGCTCTCGGCCCGCTGAAGGACTGGGGCTTCGAGATCGTGAAGGGCGCGATCGTGGTCGACCAGGTGATGCAGACCGCGCTCGAGCGGGTGTGGGCGTGCGGAGACATCACGACCTTCGAGGGCAAGCTCAAGCTGATCGCCACCGGGTTCGCCGAGTCGGCGATCGCGGTCGCCCAGGCCGTGCACGAGATCCGGCCCGATACCAACCTCCAGCCGAAGTACTCGACCAACACCGGCGTCCCGGGGCCGTTGCCGGCCAGCCGTAGCGGCCGCGGGCACCAGCGCGCGGCGGTGCGGACGCGCGGGGCGCGGAGGTCGCCGCCGCCCGACCGCGGCGCCGAGCGCGCGGCGGGCGCCTCGCCGCCGCCGACCCGGTGACGGTGCGCGCGTGATCGACGAGCCCGTGGCGCGACATGATCGGAGCTCGGCGACTCGCGCCGCGGCGCGGGCGCGCCGGGCGACCACTACGGCGCACTGGTCCGATCGATCGTCGGGCAGCAGCTCTCCACCAGCGCCGCGCGGGCGATCTACGGGCGCCTGACCGACCGCTACGGCGGGCGCACCCCGACGCCGGTCGAGGTGCTCGAGGACGACCCCGAGGAGCTGCGAGCCGCCGCCGGGCTATCCCGCGCCAAGGTCGGCTTCCTGCGCTCGCTGGCCGAGCACGTGATCGACGGCTCGCTCGAGCTCGAGCACCTCGACGAGCTGCCTGACACCGAGGTCACGGCCGAGCTCATCGCGGTC
The DNA here is from genome assembly GCA_963695965.1 of uncultured Solirubrobacterales bacterium. Taxonomy (GTDB): domain Bacteria; phylum Actinomycetota; class Thermoleophilia; order Solirubrobacterales; family Solirubrobacteraceae; genus Palsa-465. Next base: position 38,280 of record CAVOIU010000017.1, on the reverse strand, counting down.
AAGGGCCTGGGCCAGTGGACATCGCACATGTTCCTGATGTTCCATCTGGAGCGGCCGGACGTGCTTCCGGTCGGCGACCTCGGGATCCGCCGCGCGATGATGCTCCGCTACGGGCTCGACGAGCTGCCCGCGCCCGCCGAGATGGAGGCGATCGCCGAGGCCTGGCGCCCGCACCGGACGCTGGCGTGCCTGTATCTGTGGCGCTCGCTCGCCGCGACGCCGGTGTAGGACCCGCATCGTCCGGCACCCGCGGCGAGGACCGAGGGCGTGACCCAGGCGTGCAACAACGTGACATTCGCCGCAGACGACCAAGCGATTGTCACGTTGTGTCGCTATACGAGCCACAACGTGACACGCGCGGCGCCGAAACTCATCCGCGTCACGTTGTGGTCCGCGCCAACCGTGGTCCGCGCCAACCGCGGCCCGCGCCAACCGCGGCCCGCGCCAACCGTGGCCCACGCCAACCGGCGCCCACGCCACGTCGTTGCTCGCGCGAAGACGCCGCCCGCCCAGCCGTACCCCGGCCGCACGGCCCCGCCCAACGCTTAGACCGCCGAGACCTCTTCCTCTTCGGCGACCCGGAACGAGGAGCCGCAGCCGCAGGCCGCGATCACGTTCGGGTTCTCGACCTTGAAGCCCGCGCCCTGGAGGCCGTCGACGAAGTCGATCGTCGACCCTGCACGTACGGCAGGCTCTGGTTGTCGACCAGCAGGCGAATACCCTTGTCCTCGAACACGGTGTCGCCGTCGCGCTGCTCGTCGAACGCCAGCGCATACTGGAAACCCGAGCAGCCACCGCCGCGGACGCCCACACGGAGCCCCGCCGTCTCGGCGACTGCCGCCTGCGCGCCCAGGAACTCGCGAACCTTCTCGGCGCCCTTGTCGCTCAAGGTGATCATGCTTCAGCAAGTATAGCGACGGCTCCGGGCCGCTACGCTTGGACCGTGTCGGCGACTCCTGCGGAGCTGAAACAGCGAATCGAGGCCGGAATTCCAGGCGCCAGCGCCGAAGTCAGCGGCGACGGGCACCACTTCAACGCGGTCGTGTCCGCGCCTGCGTTCGAGGGCCTCAGCCGCATCGCCCAGCACCGGCTCGTCTACAGCGTTTTCGGCGACGAGGTCGGTGACCGCATCCACGCACTGTCGATCCAGACCAAATTGGAGTGACCCTCGCATGACTGACGAGACCAGCAACCCCCTCCGCGACGAGATCGGCAAGGCGATCTCCGAGAACTCCGTGCTCCTGTTCATGAAGGGAACACCCGAGCAGCCCGCGTGCGGGTTCTCGGCTCGCACCGTCGCGATCCTGCAATCCGTGGGCCAGCCGTTCGCCGCCGTCGACGTGCTGCCGGACCCGCGCATCCGCCAGGAGCTCTCGGCGCTGTCCAACTGGCCGACGATCCCCCAGCTGTTCGTCGAAGGCGAGCTCGTCGGCGGCTGCGACATCGTCACCGAGATGTACGAGTCGGGCGAGCTCCAGGAGGTCCTTGGGGCCGACGGCGGCTCCTCCGAGCAGCCGACGACCGAGGCCGGCGTCGCCGAGGCGCCGCCGCTCTCGATCGAGAACCGGCTGTAGCCGAAGGTCCGGTGGCTGCACCGGACGTGCCGATGACCGCCGCGCTGGTCGCGCTGCGGTTCGATGACGGGATCCTGCGTGCGCTCGACCAAACGGAGCTTCCGTGGCGCGAGCACGAGCTTGAGCTGCGCACGGCGGCGGATGTCGCCGACGCGATCCGCCGCCTGGCGATCCGCGGCGCGCCGCTGATCGGCGTCGCGGCCGCGTACGGGATCGCCCTCGAGCTCGCGCGGGACCCCTGCGCGGAAGCACTCGCGGGCGCGTGCGAGCTGCTCCGCGGCACGAGGCCGACCGCGTTCAACCTCGAGCGCGCGATCGACCGGGTTCGCGCCGCCGCCGAGGCGGCGCCGGTGGAACGGGCCGCCGAGACCGCGCTGTCGGAAGCGCGGCGGATCGAGCTCGAGGAGGCGGCGGCCAGCGAGCAGATCGCCGCCCGGGGCGCAGACCTCCTCGCGGACGCGCGCGTGGTCCTCACCCACTGCAACACGGGCGCGCTCGCGGCGCCGGGTCGCGGCACCGCGCTTGCGGTCATCGCAGAGCTGGCCGTGCGCGGCCGCCTGAAGCTGGCGATCGCCACGGAGACCCGTCCGCTGCTCCAGGGCGCGCGGCTGACCGCGTACGAGCTCGCGAGGCTCGGGATCCCCTACGAGCTGGTCATCGACGCGGCCGGCCCGTCGCTGATCGCCTCCGGCGCCGCAGACGCGGTGATCGTCGGGTGTGACCGCGTCGCCGCCAACGGAGACGTCGCCAACAAGATCGGCACCTACGCGCTCGCGCTCGCGGCGAGTGCCGCCGGAGTCCCGTTCGTGGTCGCGGGCCCCACCTCGACGATCGACCTCGAATGCGAGAGCGGCGAGCAGATCGTGATCGAGGAGCGGGATCCCGACGAGGTGAGGCTCTTCGGCGAGACGCGACTGACGGGATCCGGCGTCGCCTGCCGCAACCCCGCCTTCGACGTCACCCCGGCTGGGCTGGTCCACGCGCTGGTGACCGAGCGCGGCATCGCCCACCCGGTCACCCGAGCGGCGATCCGGGCGCTCACGAACCGATGAGGGCCGCGCGATCGTTCGGCCCTGCCGACGTGCGGGTCGAGGAGGTCGAGGACCCCGAACCCGGACCCGGCGAGGTGGTCTGCGACGTGCTCGCCTGCGGCGTGTGCGCCTCGGACGTCACCGATTGGTACGTCGCGGCCAGGCTGCCCGCCGTCCTCGGACACGAGCCCGCCGGGATCGTTCGCGCAGTCGGCGACGGCGTCGTGAACGTCGTGGCCGGCGATCGCGTCGCGATCCACCACCACGCGCCGTGCGGTGAGTGCCGGCGGTGCCGTCGCGGCCACGAGACGATGTGCGAGCAGTTCCGGGCGACTGCGCTCGATCCCGGCGGCTTCGCCGAGAAGGTCCGCCTGCCCGCGGCGCTCGCCTCGGAGCTGCTCGTCCTGCCAGAGCAGATGGACGCCGTTGCGGCGACGTTCACCGAGCCCCTGGCGTGCGTGCTGCGCGCCCAGCGGCGGTCCGGCCTTCGCCCCGGCGACAGCCTGCTGGTCGTGGGCGCGGGCGTAAACGGGCTGCTCCAGATCGCGGTCGCCCATGCGCACGCGATCGAGGCGGTGTGGGTTCGCGAGCCGAGGCCCGAGCGCCTGACGCTCGCCGAGCAGTGGGGCGGCGAGCGCCACGGCAACGAGCAGGTCGACGTCGCGATCGTATGCACCCCCAGCCCCGAGGCCATCGCGGCTGCGGTGGAGGCGCTCGCGCCGGGCGGGACGCTGTGCCTGTATGCCCCACCTTCCCCCGTCGAGCCGTCGCTCCTCGACGCCACCGGGATCTACCTACGCGAGCTGACGGTCACCGCCAGCTACGCGGCGGATGCGCGCGACATGCGGGCGTCACTGGAGCTGCTTGCCGCCGGGCGGATCGACCCGACACCACTCGTCACCCATCGGCTCCCGCTCGAGCAAACCGGCCGCGCGCTTGAGCTCCAGCGCGCCGGCGAGGCGCTGAAGGCGGTGGTGCTTCCCGGCGCCTAGCCCTGGTCCCGAGCGTGGTCCCGCCTGAACTCCAGATGCTCCACGATCCTCCGCGAGTCGCAGATCGCCTCGCCCTCGATCACCAGCACCGGGACGCGCTGCTGGCCCGTCAGCGCCTCGACCTCTGGACGCGCCAGGCGACGCTGCGGGACACGGACCTCCTGAAACGGCACGCCCTCCCGCTCGAGCGCGCGCGCCACCCGCCCGCAGGGACACAGCCAGTTGGTTGGAGTCGAGCAGCGGTAGAGCGTCGCCATCGCCCTTAGAAAATACGCCGCAGCACGCCTCCGGCCACCCGCAGCGGGAGCGGCTGGCGCGACCCCGGGCCGGCCAAGCTCGCGCCCTGGGTCTTGCGGTACCAGGCGATCGTGTCCTCGAGGGAGTCCTCGTGCGGCGAGGTCCGCCATCCCAGCTGACGCTTGGCCTTGGCGCTCGTGAATGCCCAGTTCAGCGAGGAGGCACGTACCTCCACGGGGGTCGGCATCCGTATCCGTCCGACGCGGCCGGCCCCCGAGGCCAGCGCGAGCGCGATCGGAAGCGGCAGCTTCAGCGAGGGCGGCTCCACCCCGGAGATCCGACCAAGGTCCGCGAACAGCCGGTCGAGAGTGAAGTTCCGGTTGCCGAGGATGTAACGCTCGCCCACGTTCCCGCGCTCGTCCGCCAGCAGATGGCCGCGAGCGACGTCCTCCACCCCGACGATGTTGAGCGTGCCGTCGACGTACGCGGGGATCTGCCGGCGGAGGAATCGCAGCACGATCGCGGTCGAGGACCGGCCGCGGTCGCCCGCGCCCAGCACGTGGGTCGGATTCACGATCACCAGGGGGAGCCCCCGCGCGACCAGGCGCATCGCCTCGACCTCGGCGGCGTGCCGGGAATCGACATACGGGATCGCGTAGCGGCCGGCGTCCCAGACGGCACGCTCATCCGCCATCGCACCCGGTGCAGACGGACCGATCGCCGCCGCCGAGGAGGTCAGCACCGCCCGCTGCACTTCCGTCCGCAGCGCCTCCTCGAGCACGATCCTCGTCGCCTCCACGTTGAGCCTGAACGTCCGCTCGCGGGACAGCGCCAGGTTTGCGGTCCCCGCGATGTGGAACAGGCGCTCGACATCGCGCATGGCCCGCCGCACCAAGCGGCGGTCGCCGATATCCCCGCGCACCACCTTCGCCCCGAGCTCCTCGAGCGGCTCCACCTTCGACGTCTTGCGGGCCAGCACGATCACGTCATCGCCCCGCTCGATCAACAGGCGCGTGACATGGGAGCCGATGAAGCCGGACGCACCGGTTACGAGCGTTCGGGGCACTCCCAAGCGATCGTACCCTGGGGCGGGTGCCTGCCTAACCGGATAGGGTCACCGCCATGCCCGTGGAGATCGTCTCGGATACCTGCCACTACCTCCCGCACGCGGTCCGGGACGCGAATCGGATCCACGAGGTCAGCCTCTACGTGCACTGGGCGGACGAGACCGAGCGGGAGAGCGAGATCACTGACTACGGCGCGTACTACGAGCGCCTGCGGAAGGCCAGCGAGCTGCCGACGACCTCGCAGCCGTCGATCGGCGATTTCCTCGCCGTATACGAGCCGCTTCTCGATCAGGGCAGCGAGATCGTCTCGATCCATCTCGCCGGAGGGATGTCAGGGACCGTTCGCGCCGCCGAGCAGGCGCGCGACCAGCTCGGGTCCCGAGCGGAGATGGTCCACGTCGTCGACTCCGAGACGGCGTGCGGCGGACAGGGCCTGGTGGTGCTGGCGGCCGCCGCGGCCGCGCGCGGTGGCGCCGACGGAAAGGCGGTCGCCGACCGGGCACGGCGGGCCCGGTCCGAGCTCAACATGTGGTTTGCGATCGACACGCTGGAGTTCCTGCGCCGAGGGGGCCGCATCGGGGGGGCACAGGCCTGGCTCGGATCGACGCTCAGGATCAAGCCGATCCTCACGGTGGAGGCGCAGATCACCCCGATCGAGCGTGTGCGCACCTCCAAGCGCGCGTTCGAGCGGCTCGTCGATCTGCTGCGCGCCCGCGCCGCCGACGGCGCCGATGGGTGGATGGTCCAGCACATCCAAGCCCCGAACGAGGCCCAGGAGCTCGTCGCCCGCGGGAAGGAGATCTTCGGCTCGGACCCGGTCACCTTCTCCGAGATCGGGCCGGTGATCGGCGCGCACGTCGGCCCCGGGCTGCTCGGCGTCGGCGGGATCCCGAGCTCGTACCTGCAGTAGACGCCGCTGCTAGTGGCGGGTGTGCTTGCCCTTGCCTGCGCGGCCGAACGTCAGCGCGTTCAACGCGGCCAATCCCCCACCGATCAGGAACCCCGCTCCTGCCGCCGCGATGACCGCCTGCTGCTGATGGCGGCGGAGCTGCGAGCGCCAGTCGGTCAGCCTCACGACCTCGCCACGCAGACGCTCGAGTGAGGCCCCGAGCTCCTCGCGGTTCTGCTCGATCGACGCCCGGATCTCCTCGGGCGTGCGCGTCGGCATCAGCCCGAGCCCTCCGAGCTCGCTGCGACCGTCTCGCGGATCCGCTTTGCCTCCTCGATCGCCAGCTTCGGCGTGGGAGGACCGACGTTCAGCTTGCGCCACGCGAACAGGAACGCGCCCAACGCCGCCAGGGCCAGCACCCCGAACACGATCGCGAAGCCGACCCAGATGTTGCCGGCACCGGAGACGAGGAGGTCGTTCAACAACCACGCAAGCGTGCTCAGCAGGAACACGATCGCGAACACCCCGAACACGGCTCCGGCGGCCACCGCCGCTGCGCCCCTGGCGATGCTCGAGACCTTCGCCGTCATCTCCGCCTTCGCGAGCTCGATCTCCTCGCGGACGAGCTGGCTCATCCGCTCGGAGACCTCGGTCACCGTGGCGGCGATGCTGTCGGGCTTTCCGTTCTCGGGGGGCACGCGGTCTCTCAGCGGGCCAGGCGCTTGAGGATCCTCGCGGCGAGCACGCCGCCTGCAAACGCCCCGGCCACCAGCAGCTCGGGCCGGTCGGCGGCGCCCGCAGCGGCACCCGTCATGGGCGCCTGGACCGGAGCCGGCGCCGTGGGCGGAGGGTCGGGAACCCAGGCGGCAGCCTGCGGCTCGGGGGGCGCGGGCCGCTCCGAGGGCTCCGGCTTGGTGCCGGCGCTGTCGGTCGCGGTCGCGGGCTCAGCGCCCGCGCCATCAGCCGAGGCCGAGGCCGAGGTGTCGGCGGCGTCATTCATTGGGCGGCTCTTCGTCGAACACGCGCTTCCAGATCAGCGTCGCCAGGCGCGTCGAGGCGAGCGCGGCGAGCGCACCCGTGCCGGCGAGCAGCCCCGACCACAGAAGGCGCTTGATCAGCGGGCTCTCGGTCATCGGTTGACGATTCAATCAGACATCGACGGCGCGGGGATGGACTCCGTGTGCCCGGAGGCGAGTGGCGCAAAACTCCGGCTCAGCGTTCGAGCCCCTGGCAGATCGTGTCGACGATCAGGAGCTTCGCGTGTTCGAGCTCCTGCTCCGCGACCGGCTCGGAATCGAAGATCCAACCGGTCAGCACCTGCTCGATGAGGCCGTAGAACGCGAGCGCGCCAAACGGCGGATCGACCTCGGGGCGGAACGAGCCATCGGCCCGCGCGCGCTCCACGATCCCCGCGATCTGGTCGTATGCCTCGCGGATCTTGGCCAGGTGAGTGCGGCCGAAGGTGTTGGCCGCGCGGGTCACCTCGACGATGATCACCTTCATCAGGTCGGGGTCGTGGCGGTAGGAGTCGATGATGAACCCGGCGATCGCGCCGAGCTTCTCGCGCGGTGAGGGCTGCTTGGCGTCGGCTTCGGCGATCGCCGCGAGCATCAGGTCCCAGCGCTCCAGGAACAGCGTGTCGAGGATCTCCTCCTTGGAGGAGAAATAGTGGTAGACGAGGCCGTACGCGACGCCGGCCTCGTCGGCGATGTCGGCCACGCGGCAGGTGTGGAACCCCTGATTGGCGAACACCCGCACCGCGGCGTCGAGGATCACGCGTCGCTTATCTGCGGTGGCCGGCGTCGCCATCACATGCTCCAGGCGTATGCGTCGGCGCGGCGGTGGGTGAGCACCGGCAGCCTCGCCCTGATGTCGTTGAGGTTGTCGAAGTCGAGCTCGGCGACGATCGCGGTCTCCTCGTCGGGCGCGGTCGCGAGCACGAGCCCCCACGGATCGACGATCAGCGAGCGTCCACCCGACCGGCTGCCCGGCGGGTGCGCCCCGATCTGGTTGGCCGCGATCACGAAGCACTGGTTCTCGATCGCGCGCGCCCGCACGAGCACCTCCCAGTGGTCCCGGGTGGTGGCCAGCGTGAACGCGCTCGGCACGGCGAGCACCTCGGCGCCCCGGACCGCGAGGATTCGGTAGAGCTCGGGGAAGCGGACGTCGTAGCAGACGCTCATCCCGAGGGACACCCCGTTCGCGAGCTCGGAGACCACCACCTCCGCGCCCGGTTCCTCCTCGCGCGACTCCGCGTACAGCACCCCGTCGACCTCGACGTCGAACATGTGGATCTTGCGGTAGACGGAGCGAATCTCCCCATCGGGACCGACGTGGACGCTCGTGTTGGCCGACTTCTCCTGTCCCGCGACGCGCTCGACGATCGAGCCCGCGAGCAGATCTATGCCCAGTTCCCGCGCGAGCGAGCGTGCCCACCCGATGCACGACCCGTCGAGCGGCTGGGCCCCGGCCGCCATCTGCTCGGCGGTGCCGAGCACGCTCCACTTCTCGGGGAGCACGACGAGCTCGGCACCGTTCGCGGCCGCCAGTCGGACCAGCCGGTCCGCGGTCGCGAGGTTGCGATCGAGGTCGTCGGTCGAATTCAGCTGGACGGCACCGGCGCGCACTTTCTCTCTCTCCCGTGCGTTGATTGACCCGTCAGTCAGTGAGGATAGCCGCCGGGACACCACGCCCCCGCCGGTCCGGGCACCGCCGGGCACCACGCCCCCGCCAGTCCGCGGGCACCGCGGCGACCGCCGCAGCACCCGTGCCGGTCCCCCGGCAGCGCGGCCCGATTAGGGTGGGCGTGTGCCGCGATCGAGCGCCGAGTCCGGAGGGCTTCCGTATCGCGGGGCGTTCGGCGGACCGCGGCCGGCGGCGGTCGCCTCGCTGCCCCTCCCCCCCGCGCCCATGCCCTCCCACGACGGCGTCCGTCCGCTGAAGGCGTGGCGCTACGTCGGGGCGTACGGGCGCGAGCTGATGGTGTGCGTCGCCAGCGTCAGGATCGGCCGGGCCCGCCAGGCCTTCTGGGCGGTGTGGGACCGCCGGGCCGGCCGGTTGCACGAACGGACCGTGACCGGACGCGGGCCGGTTCGCCTGGCACGCGGGCGCGCCCAGGTCCTCGACCGCGGGATCTCGATCGAGCTCGTGCTCGACGAGGGACCGGGCGTGGAGACCGTGTGCCGGTCCGGGAGCAGCTATGCGTGGACCCGCAAGCAGGGCGGCATCGCCGCGCGCGGGGTGGTCGAGATTCACGGGGTGAGGCATCCGCTCGAGGCACGCGCGGTGATCGACGACACTGCGGGCTACTACGAGCGACACACCAGCTGGCGTTGGTCGGCCGGGGTCGGCCGCGCGGTCGACGGCCGCGAGCTCGCGTGGAACCTCGTCAGCGGCGTCAACGACCCGCCGTCCCGCAGCGAGCGCACGGTGTGGATGGGCGGGGAGCCCCGCGAGGTCCCTCCGTGCTCGTTCGCCGAAGACCTGCGGAGCGTCGACGGGCTGTCGTTCGCGCCCGAGGCCACCCGCGAGCGCCGCGAGAACCTCGTGGTTATCAGGAGCACGTACCGCCAGCCGTTCGGGTCGTTCGGCGGTGAGCTTCCCGGCGGCATCGAGCTGGCCGAGGGCTATGGGGTGATGGAGGAGCACGACGCCTGGTGGTAGGTCGCCAATGAGTTTCGTGCCGGGGAAGGAACGCTCGGCCGCCGACGTCTTTAGCGATGGTGAGACTGAGGAGGCTTTCCCTTCCGATTGCCGGCGTGCTCGGCGCGGCCATCGCCGTCCTGCCGACGCTGGCCGCCGGCAGCTCACCACCCACCACCGCGTCGCTCAAGGCGTTCGACTTCGGCTGGTCGGCCAACGGCGGGACCGCCACCAAGGCGACGATCGCCCAGGGCGGGACCGTCACGTTCTCGTATCCGAGCGGCATCAGCGAGCACAACGCCGACTTCGGCAAGGGCCCGAAGCCGAGCGGCTGTACGCAGACCGCCGGCCCCGGCAGCGGCTCCGTTCCGCCACTGCCGCGTCAGCCGACCGGCGCGGGCTGGAGCGGCACCTGCACCTTCAACACGCCGGGCACGTACACCTTCCACTGTGACCTGCACACGTTCATGACCGCGACGATCGTGGTCACGGGCTCGGGCTCGACCACGGGGACGACCACCACGACCACGCCCGCGGGCGGGTCCCCGCTGGCCGGTAAGCCCGCGCACGCGATCTCGATCCCATCCAGGCAGCGCGGCACGATCGTCCGCGGCTCGGCGAAGATCTCGAACGCCGGTGGCGGCGGCCGGCTGGAAATCGTCCTGAAAGCGAGCGCTCGGTCACTCGGCCGCGGGGAAAGCGGACTGGTCCGCGTCGGCCGGCTGACGAAGCGCGGACTCAAAGCCGGGACGGTGCGATTCGGCGTGTCGCTCGACGCGGCGGCCAGGCGCGCTGAGCGCAGTCGTGGCCGCCTGAAGATCGTCGTCAGGGTTCTCGTCCGCTCGCCGGGCGGGACGACCGGCTCGCTCACCCGTAGCGTCCAGATCAGCTCCGCCTGACACCGCCGTCCTCGGACTCGCCGGCGCGTCGCCTCCGACCTAGAGGTCGAGGCTCATCATCACGTGCGGCCCGATCCGTGGGACGTCGAACACCTCGGAGGTCTGGCGAAACCCGGCCCGCTCGTAAAGCGACCGGGCAGGTGGCCGTACGCTGGCCCAAACGTTGGCCGCGCCCTGCTCGCGGGCGTGGCGCACCAGCTCGTCCAGGATGGCGGTGCCCGCCCCCCGGCCGCGCGCCTGCGGCACCGTCGCCATCCCCCGTACCCGCCATGCGCCGGGCGCTCCGTCCCGCCCGATCAGCCCGACCCCGATCAGCTCCTGACCCTGGAAGGCCCCGGCGGCGAACGCCTCAGGGGGCTCGTGCGACGCGAGCTCCTGAAGCGTCTGGTGCGGGCGCAGCACCGAGCGGCGCAGCGATCGCGTCTCCTCGAGGGCGACCGGCCGGACGGTCAGCTCGGCCACTCGTCCTGCTCGCCGTGCACTCCCCGCTGGCGTCGCAGCGCGGCCAGCAGCAGCTTCGAGTGCATCGCGCCGATCAGCTCGCGCAACGGCTCGGCACCCGAGGTGATGATCTCCTCTGCGCGGTCGACATCGACCTTGCCGGCGAGCCGGTCGAGCAGCACGCGCACCTCCTCGTCCACCAGCGGCTCGAGCGCCTCCCGGTAGCGGAGCGTGTCGTACACCGTGAAGCCGATCGCCTGCTCGTAGCCGCCGGCGCGGAACCGACTGATCGCCTCGATGATTGCGACATCGTCCCCGTCGTACCCGCGCGCGTTGGGCGTCAGCACGCCGAGCTCGTCGAGCCGATCGAGCACGTTCTGTGGCATCTCATAGGTCTCCCGCACCTTCGTCCGGGAGACGCGGCCGGTCTCGCGGGCCTCGATCGCCCGCTCGAGGATCCGGTCCTCGAGCTCGATCAGCCTGGCGGCGCGATCGGGGTCCGTGGCAAGCACCTCCCGGATGACTCGCAGCGGCATGAACCGCTCCTCCTGGAGCCGCTTGATCAGCCGCACCCGCTCGACGAACTCCGCCGGGTAGTAGGCCATGTTGCGCGAGGTGCGGACCACCTCCGCGTCCGAGCCGAGCAGCCCCTCGCGCAGGTAGTGCTTGATCGTCGCCGCGCTGACGCCCGAGCGCTCTGCCAGCTCGGACATCTTCAGCATCCCGTTGCTCACACTCACGACCGGTGAGCTCCTCACGCGCTGAGGAACGCGCCCTGTGCCGAGCCCGCGGGGCCGGCGACCGCGCCCGCCTCGTGGAGCGCCGCGATCTCCTCGGCGCTGTACCCGGCGGCGGCGAGCACGTCGTCGGTGTGGTCTCCGAGCCCCGGCCCGGGTGCGCGGGTGGGCGCGGCCGGAGTCCGGCTGAGCTTGACCGGCGCGCCGAGCAGCTTCACGGGCCGATCCGCCCCGGGCTGGGGGAGCTCCACGACCATCTCCCGTGCTGCCACCAGCTTCGAGGACAGCGCCTCGTCGAGGTCGAGCACCGGCTCGAGGCAGCAGTCGTGCTCGGAGGCGAACTCACGCCATTGCTCGCGCGTGCGGGACGCGAAGACCTCCGAGACGGCCCGGTGGGCGTCAGAGCCCGGCGGGTCGAACGCGTGGTCGAGCAGATCCTCGCGGCCAGCTCCCCGGCAGAACTCCGCCCAGAACTTCGGCTCGAGCGCGCCGAGCGTCACGTACCCGTCGGCGCACTTGTACGGGCGGTAGCAGACGATCCCCCCGGCTAGGTGCAACCGCCCGCGAGCCGGCACATTCCCGGTCGCGAGCATGTCGGCCGCGACGAGCGAGAGCCATGACAGCGCGCCGTCGAACATCGAGCAGTCGACCAGCTGCCCCTCCCCGGAGCGCTCCCGCTCCCGCAGCGCGACCAGCACCCCCATCATGGCCATCAGCGCACCCCCGCCGAGGTCCGCGATCTGGCCGGCCGACTGCACCGGCTGGCCATCGGGCTCGCCGGTCAGGCCGAGCAGCCCGCCGAGGCCCAGGTAGTTCATGTCGTGGCCCGAGCGATCCCGGTTTGGGCCGTCCTGTCCGTAGCCGGTGATCGCGCAGTAGACGAGTCTCGGGTTCTCCTCGCGCAGCCGCTCGTAGCCGACGCCGAGGCGGTCGAGCACGCCCGGGCGGAACGACTCCAGCAGGACGTCGGCGTCGCGAACGAGCCGCAGAAGGATCTCCTTGCCTTGATCGTTCTTCAGGTCGAGCCGGATCGAGCGCTTGCCGCGGTTGAGCGCGAGGAACATCGCGCTGCGGGCGGTCTCATCCGCGCCCTCGTAGTAGGGCGGCGACCAACGGATGTAGTCGCCCATGCCCGTGTCCTCGACCTTGACGACGTCGGCCCCGAAGTCGGCCAGCAGCATCGAGCAATAGCCGCCGGGGAGCAGGCGGGTCAAATCGAGTACGCGCAGACCTTCGAGCGGGAGCTCGCTCATGCCGTCGAGGCCTCCGCCGGGGCCTTGATCCCGAGCAGCTCGCGCGCCTCGTCCACGGTTGCGGGCCGCCGCCCGATCTCCTTGGTCATCTGCCGGGCCTTTGCGATCAACTCGCCGTTGGAGCGCGCCATTTGGTTATCCGGGAGGTAGAAGTTGTCCTCGAGCCCGACCCGGATCGAGCCCCCGAGCGTGAGCGCCGCGGCGACGAGCATCCACTGACCGCGCCCGATCCCGATCACGCCCCAGTGGTGATGCCGGGACCAGGCCCCGGGGAGCCCGAGCTGCCCTCGACGTACGGGATGGCCTGCATGTTGTCGGCCATCGTCGCGAGGTTCCGCGCCGTGGGGGGCACTCCGCCCACCACCCCCATCACGAAGTCGGCGTGCAGCGGCGCGTCCAGCAGGCCCATGTCGACCAGCGGCGCGAGCGAGCCGACATGGCCGACGTCGAAGCATTCGTGCTCGGGCTTGATCCCGAGGCGCCGCATCGCGTCCAGCAGCTCGATGATCTCGTCGAACGGGTTCGCGAACACGAACTTGAACACGAAGTCCTTGCGCTTGGCCGAGTACTTGGCGTAGTTCATCGAGCCCATGTTGAGCGCCGCGACCTCGGGGCGGCACGCCTCGAGGTATGCGACCCGCTTGGCCACCGGCACACCGATCGTCCCCGTCGAGAAGTTGATGATCGCGCGGTCCCCGACCTCCTCGCGGATCGCGTCCTTGATCGCCTGGAAGTCCTCGATCTCGTAGCTCGGCTGGCCATCGCGAGTGCGCGCGTGGATGTGGATGTGCACGCCCCCCTCGTCCACGATCCGGCGCGCTTCGGCGGCGTACTCCTCGGGCGTGTAAGGGATCGCCGGGCACTGCTCGCGGTTGGCGATCGTGCCCGAGATCGCGCAGGTGATGACAACTGGGTCGTCTAACGCCATCGGTCTACCTCGCGGTGCTCAGCGTGCTGAGCATCTGGTCGCAGGCGGCGGTGATCGTGGCCGCGGCCTTGGGGGTGTACTGGCAGTTGAGCTCGTAGGCGTCGTCGGCGACGAACACGTCGGTGATCCTGCTGGTGGCCTTCGTGGGCAGCCCGAGGACCGGCGCCGGCGGGTAGGACAGCGCCGGGAGGCCGCCGACCGTGCCGATCGTCGATGACATCTTGCGGCCCAGCGCGGAGCCGACCGCGGCGTCGAACTGGGGCTTGAGCGCGTTGATGTTGTGCGCGGTGACGGGGATCGGGCGCTTCGGGAAGCGGGTCACGATCAGCAGGTCGAACGGGCCCGTCCCGATCGCCGCGTGAGAGGCCTGGCCGGTGTTGCCGGCGATCCGCTTGGATTGGGCGAGCTGCACGCTGTGGAAGCTCGCCGGAAACCGGAAGTGGATCGCCATCCCGGGCGCACTGAACGTCTGCTGGCCGGTGCCCGCGGGGGTCCCTTTGGCGGTGACGTTGCCGATCGAGTGAGGGCTCGAGCCGCAAGCAGCGAGCACAGCCGCGGCGGCGGGTAGCGCGACCGTGCGTACGGCCCGCCTCAAACCGGGACCACTCCGGAGCGCTTCCAGGGGCGCTCGACGTGCTTGCGACCGGCCATCTCGAGCGCGCGGCAGATCGTCGCCCGCGTCTCGCGGGGGTCGATCACGTCGTCGATCATGTCGTTGCCCGCGGCGATGTAGACGTCGATGATCTTGCGGAAGCTCTCGATCAGCTCCTGCTTCTTGGCCGCCGGGTCCTCAGCGCTCTCGACCTGCTTGCGGAAGATGATCTCGACCGCGCCCTCGGCGCCCATCACGCTGATCTCCGCCGAGGGCCACGCGACGATCAGGTCGGGCTCGAACGCGCGGCCGTTCATCACGTAGTAGCCCGCCCCGTAGGCCTTGCGCAACACGACCGTGATCTTCGGGACGGTCGCGTTTGCCGTGGCATAGAGCATCTTCGCCCCGTGGCGGATGATCCCCGCCTCCTCGACCTTCGTGCCGACCATGAACCCCGGCACGTCCATCAGGTAGACGAGCGGAATGTTGAACGCGTTGCACAGATTGATGAACCGCGCAGCCTTGTCCGAGGAGTCGTTGTCAAGGATCCCGCCGAGCTGCTTGGGCTGGTTGGCGACGATCCCCGCCGGTCTCCCGCCGAACCGCGCCAGGCACGTGATCAGCGTCTTGGCGAACTGCGGCTTGATGTCGAAGTAGACGCCGTCGTCGACGATCCTGCGGATCACCTCGTACATGTCGTACGGCTTGCGGTTGGACTCGGGCAGGACGTCGAGCAGCTCCTCGTCGGCGCGGTCGATCGGATCGTCGGTCGGGACGATCGGTGGGGACTCCTCGCAATTGGATCCGAAGAAGCCGAGGTACTCCTTGACCCGCTCGATGCACTCGGGGTCATCGGCCACCTCGAGATCCCCGACTCCCGATTTCCGGCAGTGGACGCGCGAGCCGCCGAGCTCCTCCTGGGTGACGTTCTCGCCGATGGCGGCGCGGACGAGGTGCGGGCCCGCAAGGGCCATCGAGCCGCGGCCCTTGACCATCGGGACGAAGTCGGCGAGACCGGGGATGTAGGCGGTGCCCGCCGCGCACGGTCCCATCAGCGCCGCGACCTGAGGGATCACGCCGCTCATCACGACCTCCTCGCGGAACAGGTGACCGCTGCCGGCGAACAGCGACCCGACCGCCTCCTGGATCCGCGCGCCGGCGGAGTCGAGCAGCCAGATCATCGGGATCCGCTTGGTCAGCGCGAGCTCGCGCAGTCGCGTGACCTTGAGCTCTCCGGTCATCCCCATCGAGCCGGCCATCACGGTGAAGTCGTATGCCGCGACCGCCACGAGCCTGCCGTTCACCTTCCCGTACCCGGTGACGACGCCGTCGGCGGGCGCCTCCTTGCCGTCCATCGCACGCTGCGAGGAATGCGGGCGGCCGTGGATACCGAGCTCGACGAACGTCCCGTCGTCGATCAGCAGGTCGAGCCGCTCGCGCGCGGTCAGCTTCTCCTGGGCGTGCTGGGCCTCTACCTTCTCGCTACCGCCCCCCTGCCTGATCTTCTCGCGCCGGGCCTGGAGGTCCTCGGCGAGGGGGCGAAGCAGACTGGTGGAGGGTGCGTCGGTGGCCATTCGGGAAGTGAAACGTCCTACTTTCTACTTTGCCAGGTTGCGCGAGGATCAGTCAAGGAGTCCGGTCACGGAGTCCGCATCCGGCGGATGTCCGAATCCGTCCGCGAAACACGATGTTTCGCCCCTCCTGCAGTCCGGGTAGTTGAACTCAACCTTGGCAAGCGGGCGTGTTCATCGCTCGCAGGGCTGGGGAGCGGGTTCGTGATCGCGGCGGGCGCGGGTGCTTGGCCGCGATTGCGTACCCGGACAGGTCCGCTCCGGCCAACGCGCGGCCGCGACTACAGGCACTACCTTCCGGTCCAGTTCGGCTCGCGCTTCTCGAAGAACGCTCGGACGCCCTCCTGGATGTCTTCGGTGGAGAACGCGATCGTCAGCTGCGAGCGGAGGAAGTCGAGCGCCTCCTCGAACGGCATGTCCAGCTGGCGGAACATCGCGTCCTTGCCCAGCCGCATCATCACCGGCGACTTGGCGGCGAGCTTGTGCGCCCAGTCCGCGACGGCGTCGCCGAACTCGTCCGGGGCGACGACCTTGTTGACGATCCCGATCCGCTGCGCCTCCTCTGCAGGTATTTGCTCGCCCAGCAGCAGCAGCTCATTGGTCTTCTTGCGAGGGACGTTCCGGTAGATCAGCGCCATGATCATGAATGGGAACAGGCCGACGTTGATCTCGGGCGTCCCTAACCGCACGCCCTCGCGCGCGATGATCAGGTCGCACGCGAGCGCGATCCCCAGCGCGCCCGCCAGCACATGGCCGTTGGCGGCGCAGATGGTCGGCTTGCCAAGCTCGCCGATCAGCCTGAACAGCCGCGGGAAGCGCTCGGTCGCGAAGTGCTTGTGGACGAGGGGGACCTCGGCGGCGAAACCGCCGAGGTTGGCGCCCGCGGAGAACACCTTGTCGTGCGTGCTCGTCAGGACCACGCAGCGCACGGCGTCGTCGTCGCGGGCGGACTCGAGCGCGGCGGTCAGCTCGCCCAGCAGCTCGTCCGAGAGCGCGTTGCGCGTGTCCGGCTGGTTGAGCGAAATCGTCGCGACGCCGGCACCGTCGACGTCGTAGAGGAGGGTCGAGTAGGCCATCGCGGCGACAGCCTACGCCGGTCGGCCGGAACTTTGCTGCTGAATGTGCGCATACGTCACGCCCAGCAGCAAAGTTCGGGCAGGACCACCCACAAGTAGAAAGTAGGAAGTTCTACTGTTTACTTTTCCACGGCCCTTCGGTAGCGTCCGCCCGGCCGCCCGGCCGCCGACCCAGGAGAACCGACACATGGCTACAGCCGACGTCCTCAAGCCCGACTTCGCCACCCAGCGCAAGCACTTCATCTTCACCGACGAGCACGAGCAGCTGCGGGAGTCGATCCGCCGCTTCGTGATCAAGGAGCTCCAGCCGCACGCGGAGGAATGGGAGGAGACCACCTTCCCGGACTGGGTGTTCGAGCGGATGGGCGAGCTCGGCTTCCTCGGCCTCGACAAGCCCGAGAAGTACGGCGGCCAGGGCGGGGACTACTACACGAGCCTCGTGCTCGCCGAGGAGATCTCCCACGCCCACTGCGGCGGCCTGGCGATGGGGCTCGCGGTCCAGACAGACATGGCGATGCCGCCGATTCTGGCGTTCGGGACCGAGGAGCAGAAACAGGAGTGGGCCGCGCCCGCGATCGCGGGCAAGGCGATCCTGGCGATCGGGATCACCGAGCCCGACGCCGGTTCCGACGTGGCCGGGATCAAGACACGCGCCGTCAAGGACGGCGACGAATACGTGATCAACGGCTCGAAGACATTCATCACCAACGGCCACCGCGCACACGCGATCGTGCTCGTGACCAAGACCGATCCCGACGCCGGGCACGGAGGGATCACGCTGTTCCTGGTCCCGATGAATCTGCCCGGCGTGATCCGGGAGAAACGCCTCCAGAAGCTCGGAATGCACGCCTCCGACACGGCCCTGCTCGCCTTCCAAGACGTGCGCGTGCCCGAGTCCGCGATGCTCGGCGAGCTCGGCAAGGGCTTCTACCACATCTCCTGGGAGCTCCAGGGCGAGCGGTTGATCGGGGCCGCCGGCTCGGTCGCCGGGGCCCAGCACGTGTTCGACCGAACGCTCCAATACGCGAAGGAGCGCACCGCGTTCGGGCGCTCGATCGGCCATTTCCAGGTGATCCGGCACAAGTTCGCCGAGATGGCAACCAAGATCGAGACCGCCCGGCAGATGGTCTACACGACCGCGTGGCGCTTCCAGAACGGCGAGTACCCGGTGCGCGAGATCACGATGGCGAAGCTGTACGCCGCTCGGATCGCTGTCGAGGTCGCCGACGAGTGCATCCAGATCCACGGCGGCAACGGCTACATGAAGGAGTACGGGATCGAGCGCTCCTGGCGGGACATGCGCCTGAACCGGATCGGCGCCGGCACCGACGAGATCATGCTCGAGGTGATCGGCCGCTCGTACGGGCTGTAGCCCCGGTCACCGAAAGACATCACCCGCTGCGGCCGAGGCCTGTCCCCGGCGGATAACGGAAAAAAACCCCGCGGCGCACGCTCCGCGGTTATCGTGCGCGCGAGATGGAAGCCAGGACGGTGACAACAGGGGGTGCGGGTATGAGTGCGCTTAAACCGCTGGACATCGGGCAGACGCTCGACTCGGCGGTCAACCTCTACACGAAGAACGCGGCCAAGCTCTGGACGCTGGTCGCGGTGGTGATGGTCCCGATCTACGCGATCGACGTGATCATTCGGAGGCTGACGCTCCCCAGTGGCGTGTTCGTACACAACGGGTCGCTGTACACGTTCGGCAACACCAGCACCTCCGCGTCCAACGTTGGACTGATCGTCGGAGGGGTGCTCGGGCTGCTCGGATACCTACTGGCCACCGGAGCGGTGTTCAAGCTCCAGCTCGACGCATACCTCGGCAGGCCGGCGAGCGTCCGCGAGTCGATCGACTATGTCGTCGGCAGGCACCGGATGCTGTCGCTGCTGTGGGTGGGGATCATCGAGACGCTGATGGTCGCGGTCGGATTCGTCCTGATCATCATTCCCGGGATCTACCTGTTCGTCGCGCTCGCGTTCGCGGTCCCGGTGCTGATGCTCGAGGGTCTGCGCGGAATGGGCGCGATCAGCCGCTCGATAAGCCTCGTGTCCGGGCGATGGTGGCCAACGTTCGGACGCCTGCTGGTCGGGCTGATCCTGTACGTCGTCGCAGCATTCTTGGTCGGGGCGATCGGCTCCGCGATCACGCACGGGGTCTCGAGCGTGTCGTTGTACCTGATCATCAATGGCATCGTGAGCATCGTGCTCGCGGTGTTCCTCGCGCCGTTCTACGCCGCGCTCATCAACGTCACCTACATCGACCTCAGGGTTCGCAAGGAAGGCATCGACCACGACGCGCTGCTCTCCGGTGGGGCGCCGGCCGGGCCGCCCGCCGGCGTCGAGCCCCTGTCCGGCGTGACGCCCGCGACGGAGCCGCCGGCGAGCCAGCCCCCGTCCAGCGATCCGCCGCCGTCGCCCAGCGCCTGAGCGGCGCTCGGGCGAGCCGCCGTCGCCCGGAACCCGAGACCTACGGCCTCGGAGACAGGCCGGAGAACGGCTGGGTCATGTTCGGCACCGGTAGCGCCTCGACCTCGGGCTGGCGGCGAATCAGCAGGAACGTGAGCACGATCCCGAGCACCACGAGTCCGAACGACAGCTCCATCGCCCCGCCGAACGCGGTCACGAAACCCTGGTGGACGGCCGCCTTCAGCTGGGCCTGGTGCTCGACCGGATAGCGCGCCAGCGCAGTCGTCGCGTCCGGGGTGCCGGACATCAGGCCGTCGAGCGTCCGGGCCGAGGCGTTGGTGATCTGCAGCCCATGGGCGGCGGCCGCGTTGACCGTGTCGCGGGTCTGCAGCTGCTCGAACAGGGCGCCCGTCAGCGCCACTCCGAACATCCCGCCCAGTCCTGCGACCATCGCGAGCACCCCAGCGATGGTTCCGTGATTGCGAATCGCGGTCGCGTTCAGCGCGGCGAGGTTCAGCGGTGTCAGCGCGGTGCCGATCCCTAGCCCGAGCAGCGCCAGCGCCGGCCACACCTCCCCGTACCCGCTCGTGGTCGAGGTTCTCGCCAGCAGCAGCATCGAGATCCCGGACAGCGCGCCGCCGGCCACGATCGGCGGGACGGGGCCGAAGCGCTCGAAGAACCGCCCACCGAGCGGCATCGCCACCATCAGCGTGGCGCTGAGGGGTAGAAGCAGCAGCCCGGCCTTCAGCGCGCCGTAAGTGAGCTGCTCCTCGAGGAACAGCGGCAGGAAGAACAGGACCGCGCCGAGCGCGAAGTTGAGCACGAACAGCACCACGTTGGCACCGGTGACATTGCGGCGCAGGAACAGCGTGAGGTCGATCAGCGGGTCGCGCAGCCGGCGCTCGAGGAGCACGAACCCGGTGAGCAGGACAAGGCTCGCGACGACCACGAGGATGAACTTCGCCGAGCCGAACGCCCATGGAGTGGGCGCCTCGTTGAGGGCGAGTATGAGCGCGGCAAGGCCGGCGAACGACAGGGCGACCCCGGTCACGTCGACGTGCCGCTCGGCCTCCTCGTCGTAGCTCTCGCCCGCCCGGTGGATCCCGAGCAGGATCAGCGCCCCGATGACCACGTTGAACCAGAGGATCCACCGCCACGACGCCTCCTGCGTCAGCAGACCGCCGATCGCGGGCGCCAGGCCCGAGAACAACGCGCTCGCACCTCCCCACACCCCGACCGCCATGCCGCGGCTGGGGCCGCGGAAATGGTTGGTCACGATCGCCAGCGAGGCCGGTGTCAGCACCGCACCGCCGGCCCCGGTCACCACCAGCCCGAGGATCAGGATCGTGGGATTGCCGGCCAGCGCGGCGGGGATCGAGCCCGCCATGTAGATCAGCGTCCCGATCTTCAGCAGCCGCACCCGGCCGAACACGTCGGCCAGCCGCCCGGCGGCGATCATCAATGCCGAATACGCGAGCAGGTACCCGGTCACAGTCCACTCGAGCTCCGTCAGGGACGCGTTGAACTGCCGGTGGATGGTTGGCAGCGCCAGCACGATCGCCGCGTTCGGAACCGATGTGATCCCGCTCGCGAGCGCCATCGCCGCCAGCAGCCGACCGGAGCCCTGTTCTCCCTCCTTGGACATGCCGGTGCGCACCCTATCGCCCCCCAGCGACGGTACGGTTGTGTTAATCGTCGAGCCTCGCGGAGAAAGCCGGCGCGGGTGCTGCGGCCGTCCGCCGACCGATTCCCCCGTTCACCGCCGAGCACGAGGAGTTCCGCGCAGCGGTCCGCAGATTCGTCGAGACCGAGCTGTACCCCCGCTCGCAGGAGTGGGAGGCGGCGAGGTGGTTCCCAAACGAGGTGTTCGGGCGGCTCGCGGAGCTCGGGTACATCGGCCTGAAGTTCCCCGCGGAGTACGGCGGCGACGCCGACCCGGTCGCCGACGCGGTGTTCGTCGAGGAGCTCTCGCGGTGCGGGTCCGGAGGGCTGGCCGCGGGGATCGGCGCGCATCAGGGGATCGCGCTGCCGCCGATCGCGCGGTTCGGCACCGAGGAGCAGAAGCAGCGATACCTGGTCCCGGGGATCCAGGGCCAGCTGATCGCGGCGCTTGCGATCACCGAGCCGGACGCGGGCTCTGATGTCGCCTCGATCCGCACGTCCGCCAGGAAGGTCGACGGCGGCTACCTCGTCAACGGCTCGAAGACGTTCATCACCGGCGGCGTGCGGGCCGACATCCTCGTCACCGCCGTCAAGACGTCGCAGGAGGGCGGCCATCGCGGCCTCTCGTTCCTGATCGTCGAGCGGGGACCGGGCGTCGAGTCGAGCGCGCTTGAGAAGCTCGGCTGGCACGCCTCCGACACGGCGACGATCACCTTCGACGACGTGGTCGTGCCCGAGGAGAACCTGCTCGGCGAGGAGCACAAGGGCTTCTATCTGATCATGGCCAACTTTCAGTGGGAGCGGCTGCTGATGGCGCTGGGCGCGGTCGGGGCGATGCAGGCCGCGTTCGAGCGGACCCTCCAGTACGCGCTCGAGCGAAAGGCGTTCGGCAGGGAGATCGGCCACTTCCAGGCGATCCGGCACAAGCTCGCCGAGATCGCGCTGACGATCGAGGCAGGGCGGGACGTCACCTACTCGGCGCTGCGCCGGTACGTCGCGGGCGAGGACGCCGTCAAGGAGGTGACGATCGCCAAGCTCGCCACCCAGCGCGCGTCGTTCGACGTGATGGACACCTGCCTGCAGATCCACGGCGGGAACGGGTACATGGCCGAGTACTGGGTCGAGCGCGCCGCTCGCGACGCCCGGCTCGGGCCGATCGGCGGCGGGACCGACGAGATCATGAAGGAGGTCCTCGGCCGCGCGCTGGGGCTGTGAGGAGATGGACTCCGCTCGCGGACAGCTGCTGATCGCAGGGCCGGCGCTGATCGACCCGAACTTCTGGCGCACCGTCGTCCTGATCGTCGAGCACTCGGACGAGGGGGCCTTCGGCCTGGTGCTGAACCGGCCCTCCGAGACCGTGGTCGGCGAGGCGGTCCCGGAGATCGAAGAGCTGGTCGACTCCGACGAGCCGCTCTACATCGGAGGACCGGTGCAGCCGTCCGGCGTCGTCGTGCTCGGCCGCTTCGAGGACCCGGGCGACGGGGTGCTGCTCGCGTTCGACGACATCGGCGTCCTCGGCACCGGGCCCTCGCCCGACGAGTCCGCCGCCGGGCTCCGCCAGGGACGCGCGTTCGTCGGCCACGCGGGATGGGGCGCCGGGCAGCTCGACGAGGAGCTCGAGCGGGACGATTGGATCCTCGAGCGTGCGCGCGCGGAGGACGCGTTCTCGCCCACCCCCCGTGAGCTGTGGTCAAGGGTCCTGACCCGCAAGGGCGGAAGCTACGCGCTGGTAGCGCGGATGCCCGCCGATCCGTCGCTGAACTGATCAAACGATGGGCCACGATCACGCCCACGGCACACGGGAGGCCGACCGGCGCTCACTCAAGATCGCGCTGGCGCTGATCGCCGGCTTCATGGTCGCCGAGGTGACGGCGGGGGCACTCGCGTCCTCGCTGGCGCTGCTCTCGGACGCCGCCCACATGCTCACCGACGCGTTCGCGCTCGCGCTGTCGCTGCTCGCCGCTCGGCTGGCCGGGCGGCCCGCCCGGGGCTCGATGACCTACGGGCTGGGCCGGGCCGAGATCCTGAGCGCGCAGGCCAACGGCGTCACGCTGCTGGTGCTGGCGCTCGTGATCACGTATGAGGCGATCGTCCGGCTGGTGACGCCCCCGGTGGTCACCGGCTCGGTCGTGCTGGCCGTGGCGGCGGCCGGCGTTGTCGTCAACCTGGCGGCTGCGCGGGTCCTCGGAGCAGGCTCGAGCCACGAGCGCAGCCTGAACGTCGAGGGCTCCTACCGCCACATCCTCACCGACCTGTACGGGTTCATCGCCACCGGCATCGCCGCGATCGTGATCATCACCACCGGCTTTGAGCGAGCCGACCCGATCGCGTCGCTGCTGATCGCGGGGCTGATGCTGCACGCGGCCTACAGACTCCTGATCGCCTCGGGGCGGGTGTTCATGGAGGCAGCTCCCACGGGCCTCGATCCCGACCGGATCGGACGCGAGCTGGCGGCCGAGCCGGGCGTCGTCGAGGTCCACGACCTCCACGTGTGGGAGGTCACGTCGGGGTTTCCGGCGCTGTCCGCGCACGTCATCGTCCGCGCCGGGGCCGACTGTCACGAGCTCCGGCGCGTGCTCCAGCGCGTGCTCGCCGAGCGGTTCGACGTTCATCACACCACGCTCCAGGTCGACCACGAGGCGGCGCCGCAGCCGCCGATCGAGATCGAGGTTCGGCGCATGGACCGAAGCTAGACTGGCGGCGGTGAGGGTGGAGCGGCAGCGATGAAGGTCGTCAAGCCCGGAGCCGACCGCGAGGTGCCGCGGGGCGTGGTCGGAGGCTCGGAGATCTCGCAGGCGACGGCCGGCGCGCGCAACATCTACATGGCCGTATTCCGGATCCCGGCGGGGGCGCAGTCCCGCCCCCACTACCACGAGGGGTGCGAGAGCGCCGTGTACATGCTGTCCGGCTCGCTGCTCGTCAGGTGGGGCGATCACCTCGAGAACGAGCTGCTGCTCGAGCCGCGTGACCTCGTGTATGTCCCCCCGCGTGAGACGCACGTGCTCGAGAACGTCTCCGATTCGGAGCCGGCCGAGTACGTCGTCGCGCGCGATTCCCCGCACGAGGACGCGGTAGTCGTTCCGTGGGCGGACTCGCCCTAGCGCCGGTCAGGTGATCTTTAGCTCGAACTCCGACGTCTTCACGCAGCTGAGGTGGGTCCACGTGTATCTCAGCGACTGACTGGGCCCGACCTTGTGCTTGCAGTTGATCTGGTAGTGCTGACCGACCCCGTCCTGGCCGAGGAACAGCTTGCCGGTGCCTACCCCACGGTCGCTGCTGACCGTGACGTCGAAGTTGCTGTAGCTCGTCTCGATGGCGCACGAGCCGCCGTTCTTTGCGACGAAGTGGATCACGTAGCGGTGGCGGAAGCGCTGGGTTGCGTTCACGCCCACCTCGTCTCTGGTGCAGTTGCTGCCCGACGGGCCTCCGCCGGAGCCCTTTATTTGGACTGTGTATGTCACTTGCCCTCCGGTCGGCAAGTCGAACTCGACGCCGCCCTGGATCGTGCGGTCGGCGACTGACGCCTTCGGCGGCGATGGCGACGCGAGCGCCTCAGCCGCGAACGCCGCGATCACGAGCGCGGCTGCGAGCAGCCCTCCCAGCTTCCAGCTCATCCGCGGCCCGCGCCGCTTTCCCCCGGTGCTACCTGGCATCTGCCCTCCAGTTATCTCTTGCCTCCACCGGATCCTCGTGTCCGGCCGCCGCGATCATACGGCCCACCCGACTCCCGTTCAACCTACGCGAGCTCGGCCCGCGCCGAGCTCGAGCCGGCACCCGCTCAGATACTCGCCCGCCGGAGAGACGAGGAAGCAGACCAGCTCGGCAACCTCAATCGGTGTGCTCGCGTCCCCGGGCGCGACCATCACCGCGGAGATCCCATGACGCGCCCACTCGACAGACAGCGTGCGGGCGAGGCTCTCGAGCCCTGCCCGCGCAGCCTCGGCGAGTGGACCGGACGCGAGGCGAGGCCCGAGCACGACGATCTTGCCAGGCTCCTCCCCCGGGATCAGGGCGCCGTTCGCGACCTCGCGGATCGCCACCCAGGCCCGTTCGAGGGCAGCCGTCAGCCCGGCCTCGCCACCGTCAGCGAACGCCGGCCCGGCGTCGCAGACGATTGCGTGCAGCGGCGCAGTCGCCCGTGCCCACTCTCCCACCCGCTCCTCGTCCTCCCCCAGCCGCTCGCCGTCGGACATGATCTCAACGCGGGCGCCCAGCGCCTCGAGCCGTTCGCGGACGGGGTCCGCGACTCCACCCGCGAGGGCCACCGCTCGTCCCCGAAGAAGGCCATCTCGCAACGCGCTCACCATTAGCATCCTCTCAGGCGATGCACGAGGAGAGAACGAAGATGCTGTCCTACGCTCACGGGGCCTCCGACCAGCCGCTGCTCGGCGAGACGATCGGCCACAACCTCAAGCGCACGATCGCGCGGGTGCCGGATGCCGATGCGCTCGTCTCGCGCCATCAGGGCGTGCGCTACACGTACGCGGAGCTCGGCGAGGCCGTCGACCGGCTGGCGGGAGGGATGCTCGCGGCCGGGCTCAGGAAGGGCGACCGCGTCGGGGTGTGGGGTCCCAACCGCGCCGAGTGGACGCTCGTCCAGTACGCGACCGCCAAGCTCGGGGTGATCCTCGTGAACATCAACCCCGCGTACCGGACGAGCGAGCTCAGGTACGCGCTCGGCCAGTCCGGATGCCGCTGGATCACCGCGACCCCGGCGCTGAGGGGATCGGACTTCCGGGCGATGGTCGACGAGGTCCGGCCGGAGTTGCCCGACCTGGAGCGGGCGATCTTCTTCGAGAGCTCGGAGTGGGACGAGCTGTCGGCGGGCGGAGCGACGCGCGACGAGGTCAATGCGGCGATGGACGAGCTCGACTTCGACGATCCGATCAACATCCAGTACACGAGCGGCACCACCGGCTTTCCGAAGGGCGCGACGCTCACCCACCACAACATCCTCAACAACGCCTACTTCATCGGGGAGCTGCTCGCGTACTCCGAGCGCGACCGGATCTGCATCCCGGTTCCCCTTTACCACTGCTTCGGGATGGTGATCGGCAACCTCGCCGCCACCACGCACGGCGCGTGCATGGTCTACCCGGCGGAGGCGTTCGAGCCGGAGGCGACGCTCGCCGCGTGCGCCCAGGAACGCTGCACCAGCCTCTACGGGGTCCCGACGATGTTCATCGCCGAGCTCGGGCACCCGAGCTTCGCCGACCACGACCTCGGGGCACTGCGGACCGGACTGATGGCGGGCTCCCCGTGCCCGACCGAGGTGATGAGGCGCGTCTGCTCGGACATGGGCATCGAGGAGATCGGGATCGCGTTCGGGATGACCGAGACCTCGCCCGTCACCACCCAGGTCCGACGCGACGACACGCTCGAGCATCGCTGCGGGACCGTCGGCCAGGTGATGCCGCACACCGAGGTCAAGATCGTCGACCCGGGGACCGGCCGGACCGTGCCGCGAGGCGAGCCGGGCGAGTTCTGCGCGCGCGGCTACATGGTGATGAGCGGGTACTGGAACGACCCCGAGCGCACGGCCGAGGCGATCGACTCCCAGCGCTGGATGCACACCGGCGACCTCGCCACGCTGGACGAGCACGGCTACGTCCGGGTGGTCGGGCGGATCAAGGACATGGTCATCCGCGGTGGCGAGAACGTCTACCCCCGGGAGATCGAGGAGTTCCTCCACACCCATCCCGAGATCACCGACGTCCAGGTGATCGGGGTTCCCGACGAGCGCTACGGCGAGGAGCTGATGGCCTGGATCGTGCCCTGCCCGGATGCGGCCCTCGACGAGGAGGCGCTGCGCGATTTCTGCAGGGGGAAGATCGCCCACTTCAAGGTCCCCCGGTACTTCAAGCTCGTCGACTCGTTCCCGATGACCGTCACCGGAAAGGTTCAGAAGTTCAAGATGCGTGAGTCGGCGATCGAGGAGCTGGGCCTGGAGCGGGCGGCGGCGGTGACGACGGCGTAGCGAGCCCGCTAGCGCGCTTGTGCTCGCGGACCGCACCTCGGTATCCGTGCTCGCCGAGCGCGGTGTGCAACTCGCGGATCCGCTCGAGGATGTAGTCGGCGACGACCTGCTGCTGGTCGCGGGCGGGTTCCTCCACTACCGGGAACCGGAACGGCTCGCCGTACTGGATGATCACCTTCGGGAACTCGAGGCGCTTCCAGTTGCGCACCTTGTGCGAGCCGAGGATCGCCACAGGAACGACCGGGGCCCCGGACTGGAGCGCCAGCCGGCCGATACCCGGCTTGGCCTCGTCGGCGATCTTGCCGGTTCGCGATCGTCCGCCCTCGCAGTACATGACGACCGCATCGCCTTCGTCCAGGACCTTGAAGGCGGTCTGGAACGCGTCCTCGTCGTGATGCCCGCGCCGGACCGGGAACACTCCGCCGTGGCTGAAGATGTAGTTGGCGAGGCCCGGCTGGAACAGCTGCGACTTGGCCATGAACCGGACGCGGCGGCGG
This sequence comes from uncultured Solirubrobacterales bacterium, assembly GCA_963695965.1. Taxonomy (GTDB): domain Bacteria; phylum Actinomycetota; class Thermoleophilia; order Solirubrobacterales; family Solirubrobacteraceae; genus Palsa-465. The sequence goes on along the minus strand of CAVOIU010000017.1, from coordinate 10,809 downwards.
ACGAACGCGCCGGTGAAGAAGTGGTCCATGAACGACCCGTGGTTGGGCGCGAGGATCACCGGACCATTCGGCACGTTCTCGGTTCCGATCGCCCGTGCCCTGAACAAGAGCAGCGAGTAGGGCACGACGAGCGCGCGGACGGGCTCGTAGGTCCACCCGGAAGGCCCGCTCCGTGCGCGCGCGTGGAACTGCTCGAAGTACTCCTGGGGCCGCGGGTCCTTGTAGATCTGTGGCTTCAGCTCGAGGTCTGACATCTCTGCATCCAATACACGCGCGTGGGGCCGCGGTGACGCCGCCGACGCTACTCCTTCGCCCACCCGCGCGCACGCTCCAGCGCGCGCGCCCACCCGCCCAGCAGCTCCTCCCGCAGGTCGTCGCCCATCGCCGGCTCGAACCGGCGCTTCTCGCGCCATCGCTCGCGGACCTGGTCGATCGTCCACAACCCGGTCCCCACGCCCGCCAGGTAGGCAGCCCCGAGGGCGGTCGTCTCGGCGATCTCGGGCACGATCACCGGAACCCCGAGGACGTCGGCCTGGAACTGCATCAGCCAGTCGTTGGCGGTCGCGCCGCCGTCGGCCCGCAGCTCCGTCAGCGGCACGCCGCACGCGCGCTCGATCGCCCGCACCGCGTCGACGGTCTGGTACGCGATCGCCTCGAGCGCGGCCCGCGCCAGGTGGGCCCGGCCGGTTCCCCTCGTCAGCCCGACGATCGTCCCGCGGGCGTAGGGGTCCCAGTGGGGCGAGCCGAGGCCGGTGAGCGCCGGGACGAAGTACACGTCGTCGTTGCCGTCAAGCGAGGAGGCGAGCCGCTCGGTCTCGGCCGCCGAGGAGATGATCTCGAGCCCGTCGCGCAGCCACTGCACCGCCGCGCCGGTGGCGAAGATGGCTGCCTCGAGCGCGTACACAAGCCGCCCCTCGCCGATCTTCCAGGCGACCGTCGTGAGCAGGCCCTCGGCGGGATCGGGCGCCGTGTAGCCGGCGTTCTGGAGCACGAACGACCCGGTCCCGTAGGTGTTCTTGCCGAGCCCGGGATCCACGCACGCCTGCCCGAACAGCGCCGCCTGCTGGTCGCCGGCGACTCCCGCGACCGGCACCTCGTGACCGGCAGGGCGTCGCCCCGCGTGATCCCGATCGGGCCGCTGCTGGGCACGATCTCCATCAGCGCCCGTTCGGGCACGTCGAACAGCTCGAGCAGCTCCTCGTCCCAGCGTCCGCCGACGATGTCGTAGAGCATTGTGCGTGAGGCGTTGGACGGGTCGGTCGCGAGCCTCCCCGCGTGAGCTTGAAGATCAGCCACGAGTCGACGGTCCCGAACACCGCGCGTCCGTCCCTTGCGCGCTCCGCGAGGCCCTCGACGTTTGCGAGCAGCCACTCGATTTTGGTGGCGGAGAAGTACGGGTCGAGCACGAGCCCCGTCCGCTTGCGGACCAGCGCCTCGTGACCGCCCGCGCGCAGCTCGGCGCAGCGCGCCGCGCCACGACGGTCCTGCCAGACGATCGCCCGATGAAGCGGCCGGCCGTCGCTCGGGTCCCATACGCAGACGGTCTCTCGCTGGTTGGTGATGCCGACGGCCTCGAGCTCCCCGGGCACGATTCCCGCATCTGACAGCGCCATCCCGGCGACCGTGTGCGTGACGGACCAGATCTCGTCGAGGTCGTGCTCCACCCACCCCGGGCGGGGGAAGTGCTGCTCGAATTCCTCATACCCCCGCCCGATCAGCTCGCCCTCGAGGTCGAACACGAGGCACGTCGTGCCGGTGGTGCCCTGGTCGATCGCGAGGATCATCGCGGGAGGGAATCTATTTGCCATGCGACCGGCGCGTGTGAGAGGCTTCGCTCGATGAGGTGGCTCACCCGCATCGCGCTGCTCGTGGCGCTCGCCGCCGTTCCGGCACTCGCCCTGGCTGCGTCCCCGTCGCAGGTCTTGGTCACGAACTGCCACAGGGCTGAGTACAAGCCGAAGAGCATCTCGCTCTCGTGCGGCGACGCCAACAACTTGCTGATCAAGCTGAAGTGGTCAAGCTGGACGACGACCAACGCGACCGGGGCCGGCATCAACCAGGTCAATCCGTGCACGCCGAACTGCGCGTCGAGCCGCTCGAAGCCCTACCCGGTGAACGTCACGCTCTCAAAGCCCAAGGCCTGTAAGAACCGCAGCCACAAGGTCTTCAACCGGGTCACGCTCACGTATACCGGCAAGCGCCCTCCGGGCTCCAAGAAGACCGAGACCGACACGCTCGGCTGCCCGCTGAGCTAGCCGGCGCTGCCCGCTGAGCTAGCCGGCCTCCAAGCCCCCGGTCGCCCGCGCCCTCGCCGCTCGTCGGTGCCCTACATGTTGAGACGAACGGCGGCGAATGCCAGGACTGCCGCCGCGAGCAGCAGCATCGCGATCGCGAGCTGCAGTCGTCCCGCCGTCTTGGCCGGCCGCCGGCGCGCCAGCTGCCGCCGGGAACACGAGCTTATGAACACACTCCGCTCTTCCATCGCCCTCACCCCAATCGAATCCACACCGTAAAACGAAGTCAACCGCCCGGCGCGGATGGAACCCGGAAACTGGGCCAAGTTCACCTCACCTGGCTTCCGTGGGACCGCCCGACTATCCTGCGCCACCCAATGTCCGACGTGGAAGCCCATATCACCGGCACCGTATGGAAGATCGAGGTGGCGGTCGGCGACAGCGTGGAGGAGGGCGACACGGTCGTGATCCTCGAGTCGATGAAGATGGAGATGCCCGTCGAGGCCGAGGACCCCGGCGTCGTCAAGGAGATCGTGTGCGAGGAGGGGCAGTCGGTCTCAGAGGGCGACACCCTCGTTGTCCTCGAGTAGCGGTGACGGCGCCGCGGCGAAGGCCGACGGGCGCCTGCTGGTGGATGAGCCGGCGCCGGGCGTCACGCGCCTGACGATCTCAAACCCCGACCGTCGCGGCGCGCTCGACCACGCGATCCTCGACGCGTTCGCCTCGACGGTGCCCGCGCTCGACGCCAGGTGCCTGATCGTGACGGGCGAGGGCGACACGTTCTCCGCCGGCTACGACCTCTCGGGCCTCCCCGACCAGGTGCTCGCCGAGGAGGCCGACAAGCTCGTGGCCCATCCGTTCGCGGCCGCGATCGACGCCGTCGAGCAGTACGAGTACCCGACCGTCGCCGCGCTCAACGGCCACGCCATCGGCGGCGGCCTGGAGCTCGCTCTGTCCTGCGATCTGCGGATCGCCGCTGCGACGATCGCACTCGGGATGCCCCCGGCCAAGCTCGGGCTCGTCTACTCCCACACGGGGATCCAGAAGTTCATCGACACGATCGGCGCCGCCCGCACCCGGGAGCTGTTCCTGGTCGGCAGCCGGATCGACGCCCGCACGGCCCGGGCCTGGGGCCTGGTGAACGCCGTCGCCGAGAACGGCCGGCTGACTGACGAGGCGGTGGCGCTCGCCACCGAGATCGCCTCGGGCGCCCCGATCGCCCAGCGCGGCAACAAGCGCGTGATCCGCACCGTGCTCGCCGAACGGTGGAAGCTCGACCCGGAGCTCGAGCAGGAGCTGCTCGAGCTCCGCCGCTCGTGCTTCTCCTCGGAGGACTTCCGGGAGGCGGTCCGCGCGTTCGCGGAGAAGCGCCGCCCGGAGTGGCACGACCGCTGAGCCGTCCGCCCCGCCTCGTATCTTGTCCGCCCGTGCCGTCGCTGATCACTCGCGAGGAGGCGCTGCGCCTCGGCGAGCTTGAGGACCACGTCGAGATTGGTGCCCTGGTCGACCGCGCCTGGGAGATCCGTCGCGAGCGCTTCGCGGACTCCACCGACATGTGCTCGCTCGTGAACGCCAAGTCCGGCGGCTGTGCCGAGGACTGCGGCTTCTGCGCGCAGTCGCGCTACGCCGAGGCCGACACGCCGATGCACGCGATGATGGAGCCCGAGCAGATCCTCGAGCACGCACGCGCCGCCGAGGCCGCCGGCGCCCACCGCTTCTGCATGGTGACCCAGGGCCAGGGGCTCTCGAAGCGGGACTTCGAGAAGGTCCTCGCCGGCGCCCGGCTGGTCGCCGAGCAGACCAACCTCAAGCGCTGTGCGTCGATCGGCCACATCTCCGCCGACCGCGCCACGGCACTCAAGGCCGCAGGCATCCAGCGCGTGCATCACAACGTCGAGACCGCCGAGTCCTATTACCCCGAGGTGTCCTCGACAGTCCGCTACGAGGGCCGGATCCGGACGATCGAGGCGGTCAAGGAGGCCGGGCTCGAGACGTGCGTGGGCGGCATCCTCAACCTCGGTGAGACGCGCGAGCAGCGCGTCGAGATGGCATTCCAGCTCGCGGAGATCGACCCCACCAGCGTCCCGATCAACCTCCTGAACCCTCGTCCCGGCACCAAGTTCGGCGACCGCGAGACGATGGACCCGTGGGAGGCGGTGAAGTGGATCGCGATCTTCCGCCTGATCCTGCCCGGCGCCCTGTTCCGGCTGTGCGGCGGGCGCGTCGAGAACCTCGGTGAGCTCCAGCAGACAGCGGTCAAGGCCGGGCTCAACGGCGTGATGATGGGCAACTTCCTGACCACGCTCGGCAACACGCCCGAGGACGACCGGGCGATGTTCGAGGAGCTCGGGCTCAACGTCGCGCCCCAGCTCGACAACGGCTCGCGGCCGAGGCCCGACAATCGCTCGGGCTGGCTTCAGGGCGAGACCCCCGAGTCGACTCCCGACATCGTCTCCCAGGCACTCGCCGAGCCACCGCTCAAGGTCAGGCTGTGGGATCCGTCCACGCAGCTGCGATTCAAGCCCAAGCCCAAGCGCAAGGCCGCATGATCGAGATCGAGGCGCGGCTGAGCGAGCTCGAGGCCGTCGGTCTCTATCGCCATACGCGTCTGGTCTCAGGCCCGCAGGGACCACACGTCCTGCTGGACGGCAAGCCGGTCCTGATGCTGTCCTCCAACAACTACCTTGGGCTGGCCGACCACCCGCGGGTCCGCGAGGCCGCCGCGGAAGCCGCGATGCGGTGGGGCGTCGGCGCCGGAGCGTCGCGTCTGGTGTCCGGGACGATGACGATCCATCGCCGGCTCGAGGAGCGCCTGGCCGAGTTCAAGCGGCGTGAGACGGCGCTGCTGTTCGGATCCGGGTTCCTCGCCAACGCGGGGGTGATCGCGGCGCTCGCGCGACCCGGGGACGTGGTGTTCTCCGACGAGCTCAACCACGCCTCGATCATCGACGGCTGCAGGTTGTCCCGCGCGGAGATCTTCGTGTACGACCACCTCGACGTCGAGCACCTCGCCTGGGGAATCCGACAGGCCGAGGGCCGCGGCGCGCTGATCGTGACCGACAGCGTGTTCTCGATGGACGGCGACATCGCCCCGCTCCAGGACATCGTCGAGCTCGCTCGGCGCAGCCGGATCCGCGTGCTCGTCGACGAGGCCCACGCGACGGGCACGCTCGGGCCGGGCGGGCGCGGGGCGCTGGCCGAGGCCGGGCTCGAGCAGGAGGTCGACGTCATCGTCGGCACGCTCGGCAAGTCGCTCGGCTCCTACGGGGCGTTCGTCGCCTGCGATCGCGAGGTCGCCGACTACCTGCTGAACACCGCCCGCACGTTCATCTTCTCGACTGCGCTGCCGCCGCCTGCCGCCGCTGGAGCGCTCGCCGCACTCGAGCTGCTGGAGGGGCGGCCGGAGCTGGTGAGCAGGTTGCGCGCCAACTCGGCGGCGCTCCGCGGCGCGCTCGTGGAGGAGGGCTTTGACGTCAGCGCGTCCCGCACGCAGATCATGCCGCTGGTGCTCGGAGATCCCGAGGCCACGGTGGAGGCCTGCGAGCTCGCGCTCGAGCGCGGCGTGTTCGCCCAGGCGATCAGGCCGCCCACGGTCCCGCCGATGACCTCGCGGCTGCGCCTGGCGGTGATGGCCTCCCACCGCGCCGGTGAGCTTCGCGCGGCCGCGCGCGTGCTGGGCGACGCGGTCAGGGCCGCCGGCCTCGACACGAATGTCCTTCCGATGGCCGATCCGGGCGATCAGCCCGAGGTCCGTCCCGCGGTGCCACACGCACGGCCCGGCGTGTTCGACGTCGAGGTGTCGGACGCCGAGGTGTCCGACCGCCTCGCCGCGTAGCGCCCGCGCGCTGGTGCCGCACAAGGGGGTGGCCGAATCCATGCGCGGCCTGTTCGTCACCGGGACCGACACGGGCGTCGGCAAGACGGTCGTGTCGGCGGCGATCGTCGCGGCACTGCGAGCGCGTGGCGACACCGTGCGGGCGCTGAAGCCTCTGATCACCGGACTAGACGATCCGCCCGATCCGGTGTGGCCTCCCGACCACGAGTTGCTCGCGCGCGCGGCCGGGCACGACCCCGACGAGGTCAAGCTGCTCGGGTACGGGCCGGCGGTCTCGCCGCACCTCGCGGCCGAGCTCGCCGGCGCGCCGGTGCGCCCGGGGGTGCTCGAGCAGGGCATCCGCGCCGCCATCCGCAATGGCGAGGTGCTGGTCGTGGAGGGCGTCGGCGGCCTCCTCGTCCCGATCGCGCCCGGCTACGACGTCCGCGCGCTGGCGCGGGCCCTCGGGCTGCCGCTGATCGTCGTGGCCCGGACCGGGTTGGGGACGATCAACCACACGCTGTTGACGCTCGAGGCCGCGCGGGGCGCGGGGCTCACCGTCGCCGGCGTAGTGCTCAATCCGTGGCCCGACACCCCCGGCGAGATCGAGCTCTCCAACCGGGCGACGATCGAGCAGCTCGGCGGAGTGCCGGTGTCGGCAATGCCCGAGGTCGCGGCGCCCGAGCCTGAGACGCTGGCTGCCGCGGGTGATGGGCTCCCGGTCGACCGATGGCTGGGCTGAGCCGGGCCCGCGGCGCGCTACCTTGAGCCCGTGCGCAGACCGATCGTCGCCGCCGCCATGGCGCTGGCCCTCCTCGGGGCAGCGGCCCCGGCCGCGAGCGCGAGCGCCTATACCGAGGTCCTCCACACCTACCAGTCCACTGGCTCGATTCCGCCGTGCCGGTTCTCGAGCGCGCAGCTGTCGGCGGCGCTCAAGGGGATCGATACCTACGGCCAGCAGTACTTCGCGGACTTCTCCGACGCGGTTGGAAGTGCGCTGGCCGCGCGGGCCAGCGGCGCTTGCGCGCCCGCGGCGCTCCGGGCCGCGATCGCCGCTCGGCGCTCGGCGCCCCCCGGCGCTGCCCCCGCCGTGCCCTCGTCGCTGACGGCGCCCACGAGCGCCGCGCTCCCGGCGCCGATCCTGCTGATGGCCGCCGTTGCGATCGTCGCCGCCGCGCTGCTGGCGGTGCGGGCGCTCGTCCGGGGCACCGGCTGGGAGCCCGAATGGGCTCTTCGCTGGCGCCACGCGTGGGGCGAGGCCGTCTACCGGGCCGGTGGTGGCTGGGCGGACTTCCGCGACCGGCTGCGGCGCGGGCGCTAGCGCGCCGCAGCGCCAGCGAGCCCGGCTCAGCCGTTGCGCACGCCGACGCGCCGGCTGTAGACGAGCTGTCCCGACGGCGAGGTCCAGGCGACCCTGACGACGCCTGCGCCCGGAAGCTGGAGCCGCGTCGCCAGCACCCCGTTGGCGTTGTCAGTGCTCACGGTCGCGAGCGTGCGATATGGACCGCCGCGTCGCGACTGCCATTGAATCTGGGCTTGCTGGGAGCTGCCGTGGGGCGCCGACCGGAGCATTGCCCAGACGAGTGTCGGGCGTCCCGTCGACGTGACCGGATCGGGCAGGAACAGCGGCAGCCGGTAGGAGGCGAGCGACGGCTTCGCCACCCCGTTCTGGTAGCGCAGGCCCGTCTGGAAGGTGGACCAGTAGCGCTGGGAACCGCGCGGGAACCGGGTGTCGGGCGGTGAGTCATAGAGCAGGAACTGGGACAGCGCGCGGACCCTCGGATCCCGCCACGCCATGTAGTCGGCCTCGTCGAGGTACAGCGACTGAGCGCGCGGGCTGACCCCCCGGAAGGGGTTCGGCGGGTTGGTCTCATACCCGTACTCGGTCAGGTACAGGTCCAGTGTCCGGTTGACGCCGTACGCGCGGAACGCCGCGTCCAACACGCGCTCCAGCCGAGGAAGGTCCGACAGCGGCGCGAAGTTGGGGTCCGACATCGAGACCGCGGGCGCGAGGAAGAACGAGTACGGATGGTGGGCGAAGCCCGTCGCCGTGAACAGCGCGGGGTTGGCGGACACGAACGCGCTCCGTCTGCCGCGGGGCGGGCACGCCAGCTGGGATGCGGCCGCCCCCGTCAGGGGCCGATTGCTCGCATCGAGGCAGTACAGCGCGCGCACGAACGGGATCGGCGGGATCGGCGCGTTCTGGCGCGAGTAGATGCACGAACCGCCGGGCTCGCAGCCCTCGGGGGCGAGCTCCCCGATCAGGAAAGTGTCGTGTGGCGGCCGATGCCCGGTGCGTGAGAGCGCGGCGTACGCCGCCTTCACGTAGGCGCGGTACAGCGCCGGTGCGAGCATCGAGGTCCCCCGGCCCGCCGACTGCCACTGGGGCGCCAGCCAGCCCGGTTGGTTGGGCTCGTTCCAGATCGACCAGTAGTCGACGCGCGGCAGCGGCGAGGTGGAGCCGGGGGGCGTGTAGGCGCCGCTGTAGCGCCTGCCGACGGCCGCAACGAACTGCCCGAACGCACCGGCAGACGGGATCCAATGGTCGGCGTAGCGCGCCGATGGGGCGCCCTGCGCCATCGCCCACAGCGGTCCCGGTGCGGTGAGGTTGAAGTCGACCGTGATCCCGCGGGAGCGGGCGAGCGTGACCACCCGGTCATACGGCGCCCATAGGACGGCCGGATAGGCGGCGGGATCGCCAGGGGCGAAGCCCGCCGGCATCGTCGCCGACGTCGGGGCCGGAGCCAGCGCCTTCCACAGCACCGTCACCCGGATCGTGTCCACGCCGAGGCGCTTGAGCTGATCGAGCGTGTTGGTGGCCGTCGCGGTCGAGGTGTACAGGAGGTGGTCGTCGTCCTGGAACACCGACTGGAGGTAGCGCGGCGCGGGGCCGGACGACGATGAGGACAGCACGGCTACCTCCACGATCACAGCGACGGCGACCACCAGCAGCCCAGCGATCAGTTGGCGCATCGGCGAGGAGATCAGGCGCAAGGGCGCCATAGGCTGCCAGACAGGCGTTCCGACCGGTCCCCGAGCTACGTTGCGGCGCATGCGCAACACCACCCAGCTCGCCTCCGCGGACCGTCGCCACCTCTGGCACCCGTTCACCCAGCAGCGCAACTGGTGCGAGGAGGAAGCCCCGATCGTCATCGACCACGCCGAGGGCAGCAACCTCTACGACAGCGACGGGCATGCATACATCGACGGCGTCTCATCGCTGTGGTGCAACGTCCACGGGCATCGCCATCCCGCACTCGACGACGCCATCCGCTCGCAGCTCGGACGGGTCGCGCACTCGACGATGCTCGGGCTCTCTCACGAGCCGGCGATCGAGCTCGCCGAGCGGCTGACTGCGATCGCGCCAGAGGGTCTGACGCGGGTCTTCTACTCCGAGAGCGGCTCGACCGCGGTCGAGATCGCTCTGAAGATGGCCTACCAGTGGTGGGTGCAGCGCGGCGAGCCCCAGCGTGCCGGGTTCATCTGTTTGGAGAACGCCTACCACGGCGACACCCTGGGGGCTGTCTCGGTCGGTGGCATCGACACGTTCCACTCGCTCTACCGGCCGCTGCTGTTCGACACCTGGCGCGCCCAGGCGGGCGATGCCGATCAGCTCGACGAGCTCCTCCGCAGGCATGGCGACTCGATCGCCGCCGTCATCCTCGAGCCACTGGTCCAGGGCGCCGCGGGGATGCTGATGCAGCCGCCCGGCTACCTCCGCCGGGTCCGCGAGCTATGCGACGAACACGGCGTGCTGCTGATCTGCGACGAGGTCGCGACGGGCTTCGGCCGCACGGGAACGATGTTTGCCTGTGAGCACGAGGGCGTCTCTCCCGACCTGATGTGCGTCGGCAAGGGACTGACGGGGGGTTACCTGCCGCTTGCGGCGACGCTCACGAGCGAGCGGATCTATGAGGGCTTCCTCGGCGGCGCGTCCGAGCGCGGCACCTTCTTCCACGGCCACACCTATACGGGCAATCCGCTTGCATGTGCCGCGGCGATCGCGACCCTGGAAGTGTTCGAGCTCGAGCACACGTTGGAGCATCTCCAGCCCAAGATCGAGCTGCTCAAGCGCACCCTCTCCCACCGCATCGCGGTGCTGCCGGTCGTCTCCGAGGTCCGCCAGCGCGGGTTCATGGTCGGGATCGAGCTGATCTCCCCGGACCCCGAGGAGCGACTCGGCCACCAGGTGACGCTCGCGGCGCGCCGGCGCGGGGCGATCATCCGGCCGCTGGGCGACGTGCTCGTGCTGATGCCGCCGCTGTCGATCTCGGAGGCCGACCTCGCGCGCCTGGTCGCGGTCACCGCCTCCTCGATCGCCGAGCTCGCGGTCGGTCAGCTTCGCGCCGCCGCGTAGCCGGCCACGGGCTACCGAAGCAGCTGCGCCGCCTGCTCGCGCAGCCGCTTCTGCACGGCCTGCCTGAGCCCGGCGATGTTCTTTCCGTGACGGCGCGCGACCTGGTTCAGGGTCAGCCCGGAGGCAAGCTCGGCGCGCAGCATGACCGGGGTGATTCCCAGGTAGGCGGCGATCGCCCGGATCACCACCCGCCTTACCGAAAATGGTGTGCTGGACGTGATCGCGGGCTTCGGCTCGATCAGATCGGTCTGCGGGTGGATCGGCAGGATCACCGGCGGGCGCGGCGGCTGGGAGAAGTTGAAGTCGCCGGTGATGTCGGCGAGCTGCGGGGCGTCCTCGCGGACGTCGGGGCGTGGATCCGGGCGCCCATCGGTCGCCGGGTCGAGCCGCTCGCCGCCCAGGAA
>CAVOIU010000016.1:0-6425 GCA_963695965.1 uncultured Solirubrobacterales bacterium | reverse complement strand
ACGGCGGCGCAGCCGGTCGTAGACGAACGCCGCGAGATCGTCGTGGAGCTCCTGCTGGAAGCAGGTCGATCTCCCTGATCCCGTCCGCCACCGCGCGGCGTAGTGAGACCTCGACCTCGCCTCGGATGTCGTTGACCAGGCCATCAGCCTGCTCGACGAACGGAACGCCACGGAAGATCACTTCAGGGTCCACGACCGACTCGCCGGTCTGCTCGGAGATGGTCGCCACGACGATGAAGATGCCGTCATCGGAGAGCATCCGCCGATCGCGCAGCGCGACGTCCGCCGGGTCCCCCATGTCGACCCCGTCGACGAAGATCATGCCCGCCTGCTCAGGCTCGCCAAAGGCGGCGCCGCGGTCATCGATCTGGAGCGGCAACCCGTTCTCGCCCTCGAACACACGATCTGGGTCGATCCCCACCGCCACCGCGAGCTGGGCGTGCAGGTGCAGGCGCTTGTGGTCCCCGTGCACGGGCATCACGTAGCGCGGCTTGACCAGGTTGAGCATCAGCTTGAGCTCCTCGACGTAGCCATGGCCGGAGGCGTGGATCGGGGCGTCCTGCGGGGTGATCACGTCGCATCCGATGTGGTACAGCCGGTCGATCGTCTCGTTCACCGCTCGCTCGTTGCCGGGGATCGGGGTGGCCGAGAACACGACCGTGTCGCCGTCGTGGAGCTTGATCATCCGGTGGTCGTTGTGCGCCATCCGCCGTAGCGCCGAGAGCGGCTCGCCCTGGGAGCCGGTGAGACGACCACCACCTTCTCGTCCGGCCAGTCCTCGACTTCCTGCGGCTGATCAGAATCCCCTCGGGGAATGCGATGTGGCCGAGCGAGCGCCCGATATTGACGTTCTTGCGCATCGAGTGCCCGACCAGCGCGACCTTGCGACCGAGCGCGGACGCGGCGTCGACCACCTGTTGCACTCGATGGATGTTCGAGGCGAAGCTCGTCACCACGATCCGCCCGTCGGCGCGCGAGAACACCTCCTCCAGATGCTCGGCCCACTCCGCTCTCGGACGGCGAGAAACCGGCCCGATCGGCGTTGGTGGAGTCGCCGCACAGCAGCAGCACCCCGTCGCGACCGAGCTCGGCGAGGCGCGAGACGTCTGCCGGCCCGCCGTCCACCGGGGTCTGATCGAACTTGTAATCACCCGTCACCACGACCGTCCCCAGCTCGGTCCTGATCACCCGGCGCACGAGTCGGGGATCGAGTGGGTCATGTGGACGAGCTCGACCTCGAACGGGCCGTGCGTGATCCGCTCCCCGGGATCGATGTCCTGGAGCGGGGCCTCGCGGAGCCGGTGCTCGTCGAGCTTCGAGTGCGCCATCGCGATCGTCAGCGGGCCGCCGTAGACGGGCGGTTCTGCGTCGAGCTCGCGGAGCATCCAGGGAAGCGCGCCGAGGTTATCCTCGTGGCCGTGGGTGATGAAGATCGCCTCGATGTCCTCGGCCCGCTCTCGCAGGTAGGTGAAGTCCGGAAGCACGAGGTCGATCCCGAGCATGTCGGTGGTCGGAAAGCGAAGCCCCGCGTCGACGACGATGATCCGCCCGTCGTACTCGACGACCATCATGTTCTTGCCGATCTCGCCGAGCCCGCCGAGCGGCAGGACGCGCAACCGCCCACTCACGCGCTTGCAGCCTGAAGCAATCCGTGCCGCTCGAGCATCGCGCGGATCACGCCGATCTCGCGCTCATCCGGTTCGACATACGGCAGCCTGGGAGTGCCAACCTCCAGCCCGATCAGGTTCAGCGCCGCCTTGGTCGAGCACGCCAGGGGGGCGATCGCGAGATCGCGGTACACGTCCTGGAGGCTCGCATCGATCTCCCGACGACGGTCGGGCTCGTCGACCATTCGCCGCAGCTCCTCGCCGACCAGGTGTGCCGAGACGAGGATTCCGCCCGGCTCCCCCATGTCGAGCACGTCGGCGAACCTGTCGTCGTCACCGGCGTAGATCTGCATGCCGTCGATCTTCGCGAGGTTGGCGCTGTTGGACTGCTTGACCCCGACGACGTGCTCGAGCTGCGCCAGCTCGGCGAGCAGGTCGTTGGGCATGTCGGAGCCGGTTCGGTGCGGGATGTTGTAGAGCAGGATCGGGCGGTCGGTGGCGCGGTCGACCTCCTCGTAATGGCGAACGATCCCGCGGCGGCTGGGCCGGTTGTAGTACGGGTTGACCGACAGGATCGCGTCGACGCCGAGCTCGGTGGCCTTCTGGGTCAAAAAGACCGCGTGACGGGTGTCGTTCGAGCCTGCGGCCCCGACGATCGTGCAACCGGGATGCGCCGGCTTCATCTCGCGCACCGCCAGCTCGATCACTCCCAGGTGCTCCTCGTCGGTGAGCGTCGAGGCCTCGCCGGTGGTGCCGCACACCACCAGGCCATCGGAGCCGTGCTCCAGGAGGTGGTGCATCAGCCTCACCGCCGCCTCCTCGTCGACGCGCCCGCGCGCGTCGAACGGGGTCACCATCGGCGTCAGGATCGATCCGAGCTCCACAGGCATCGCGGGGATTATCGCAGCGACCCGCCCGGCCGCAGGACTCGGTAACTTCGTGACCGATGAGCTTCAGGGACGTGCACGCTCGGCGCGTAGAGCGAGAGCGCGCGCGACGGCAGCGCACCCGTCGCCGCCGGCTGGCCGCGATCACGGCGCTCGGGGCAGTGGTGCTGATAGCCGCGGCGGTTGCGATCGCCTCGAGCGGCGGCTCCACGCCGGCGTCGAGGACCGCCGGCGGCGCGAGGTCGAGCGGCAAGCACTCGAGCTCCCACAACGCGAGCCGCGGGACGCCCGCTTCGGTGTCGACCGCGCGGGGTACCGGGACCCCCGGCGACGCGACGGTTCCGATCCTGATGTACCACGTGATCAACCCGCCCCCGGCGGGGGCGCCGTTCCCAGGGCTGTACGTGCCGGCCGACGAGTTCGCCTCCCAGATGCAGGCGCTCAAGTCCGCTGGATCGCACCCCGTACGATGGATCAGCTCGAGGCAAAGCACCGGGGCGTCCCGCTCGGCCCGGGCAAGCCGGTCGTGGTCACCTTCGACAACGGCTACGAGTCCCAGTACACCAACGCGCTTCCGGTGCTCAAGCGCCTCGGTTAGGTGGGGGTCGAGAACATCCAGCTGCTGGGGCTCCCGCAGTCCCAGGGCGGCCTCACCGACCAGCAGGTTCGCGGGCTGCTCGCGGCAGGATGGGAGCTTGACACCCAGGGCATGAGCCACGCGGACCTGATCACGCTCGACCCGGCTGGCCTCCAGTACCAGGTCGCCCACGCCCGCCAGCTCCTGCGGAGCCGCTATGGGGCCGCCGTCAACTGGTTCTGCTACCCGTCCGGCCATTACGACACAACCGTGATCGATGCGGTCCGGGCAGCCGGGTTCATCGGCTCGACGACCGTCGTCCCGGGGTGGGCCAGCCGCACGGACGACCCCTACCGCCTCCCCCGCTTGCGCGTGCTCGGCGGGACCAGCGGGGCGGCGCTCCTGCAGCAGATCTCGACCTCCGAGCACGCCGCCACGCCGCCGTCGTCCTACGGCGGCGCCGGAAGCGCCTAGCGAGCGGGCCGATGGTGCTTCCACCGCTGATGCCCGCGGCCGCGCTCCACCTGGCGGAGGCGACCCCTCCGGTGCTGGCGGGCGTCGTCTACCTGCTGCTGTACGGCAAGCGGACGCGGACGCTGTCGCGGGAAGGCAGGCCGGTGCCCAGCTGGCGGATCGGCTCGTTCGTCGCCGGCGTGCTGCTTGTGACCGTTGTCCAGCTTCCCCCCCTCGACGACCTCGCCGACAGCGTGCTCGTCGCCCACATGATCCAGCACATCGTGATCGGCGACATCGCCTCGCTGCTGATCGTGCTCGGCCTCACCGGCCCGGTGATCCAGCCGCTCCTGCACATGCGGGCGACGCGGCCGCTCCGCCAGCTCGCGTCCCCCGCGATCGCGGTCGTCCTGTGGGCGCTCGACCTGTACGCCTGGCACGTGCCGTTCTTCTACCAGCTGGCGATCCGGCACGACCTCGTTCACGCGTTCGAGCACGCGTGCATGCTGTGGTTCGGGACGCTTCTGTGGCTGGCGCTGATCGGGCCGCTCCCCAAGCCGCGGTGGTTCACCGGCTGGGGCGCGCTCGGCTACGTGATCCTCGTTCGCTTCGTCGGCGCGGTGCTCGCCAACGTGCTTATCTGGTCCCAGACCGTGCTCTACCCCGTGTACCGCTCCACCGACGCGGCCCGCGGACTCAGTCCGCTGTCCGACCAGAACCTCGCAGGCGGAGTGATGATGGTCGAGGAGAGCATCCTCACGGTGCTGCTGCTCGGGTGGCTGTTCTTCCGCTTCGCCAAGCAGGACGAGGAGCGCCAGGAGCTACTCGACCTCGCCGCCAGCCGCGGCATCGAGCTGAGCGATGACCGCGCCACCCGCGCGGCGCGGGCCGGACGGGCGGACGGGCTGCGCGAGCGGCTCCTCGCCGGGGCACCGATAGACTCACCCCAGCCTGCCGGCGACAGAGGAGAGGACGATGGCGAGCCTGCTTGACCTCACAGTCCAGGGCGATGTTGCGACGATCACCGACGAGTCGCAGCTGCCTCAGATCAAGCTGATGGGACCGCTCGAGCTCTACCGGCTCTGGGAGCGGCAGGGCTGGGCGTCACACGAGATCTCGCTGGACCAGGATCGCCGGGACTGGGAGGCAATGGACGACGAGGAGCGATCGTCGCTGTCGTGGGGGCTGTCGGCGTTCTTCGTCGGTGAGGAGCGCGTCACCAACCAGTTCTCCGGGCTGGTTATGGCGGCCGAGGACAAGCACGAGGAGGCATTCCTGCTGACCCAGCAGGTCGACGAGGCGCGACACGCCCAGCACTTCAACCGCCTCTACGAGGAGGTGTTCGAGTACGACGGGCGGTTCGAGGACCGGCTCGAGCGCGCGCGCCACGACCTCACCGACGACTACTTCACACTGTTCGACGGCCACCTGGTCGAGTGCCACCGGGCGCTGCTCGCGAACCCGCAGAGCATCGAGGCGAAGGTCGACTTCATCACCGTCTACCACATGGTGATCGAGGGAACGCTCGCGCTCACCGGCCAGCGCTTCCAGACCGCACGGCTCGAGCGGCAGAACATCCTGCCCGGGCACCTCGAGGCGTTCAAGAAGATCTCCCAGGACGAGCACCGCCACGTCGCATACGGAACCTGGTTCCTGCAGCAGAAGGCCCGGGATCCCGAGCCCGCCAAGCGGATCCAGGACAAGCCGGCCGAGACGCTGCCCTCGGCCGCCGGCGTGCTCGTGCCGCCGGGCTACCAGCTCGGAGACGAGTACGAATACCTCGGGTTCACGAGCCAGGAGATGAACGAGTTCGCGTTCACGGCGCTCTCGCGCCGGCTGAAGGTGATCGGGATCTCGCTGCCCGCGGTCGCGGCCTAGGGGCAGCCGGTCGCTCGAGCGCGAGCAGGCGCCCGGCGGCGATCCTCACTCCAGAAAGCTCATGATCTCCTTGCCCAGCAGCTCGGGCGCGGTGTGCGTGGCCAGATGCCCCTGCCCGGCCAGGATCCGCAGCTCGGCTTGCGGCAGTGGCTTTTGCAAACGGGCCATTGCCTCATGCCTCCAGCCCGGGCTGTCCTCGCCGACCAGCACAAGCGTGGGGTTCGCGAGCCGTTGGAATCGGGCTGGGTCAAACCGATACCCGACGATTGCCGCCCCCTCACGGGGAAGCACCTGCACGCCGCGGAGCAGGATCGGCCAAAGTGGCAGCTCGCGCACGGTGTCGATTGCATCGGGGGGCACACCGCTTCGCTCAACCAGCAACGTGACCGCCGCCTGCTCAGCCTCGCCTCGGCTGACGAGCTCGGCCACTCGTGCTACCACGCCGGGGAACCCCGGCTCGTCGTCGATCGATGGCTCGTAGACGATCAGGCGGCCGATCCGGTCGCTGATGAGCGCAGCCTCGAGCGCCACCAGGCCGCCGTAGGAGTGCGCCACGAGATCGACCGGCTCATCGAAGAGCCTCACCACGGCGAGCAGATCCGCGACCTCCTGTTCAAGCGAATGGTCGGCGGCGCCCTCCCCGCTGGCGCCATGACCACGCCGATCGACCGCGAGGAGCGTGCGCGCACGCTCGAGCCTCGGGCGCACACCATCCCAGGCCGTGTGATCGATCGTGACGCCGTGCAACGCAACCAGCGGCGGACCCTCTCCGGACCGCCAGATCGCGATCGAGGTGCCGTCAGCGGATGTGATGCGTTCGAGTGTCTGCTCGCTCATGGGTGATCGATGATCGCGGAGCGCATCGCGCCGGTCAGCGCTCGAACAGCGCTTTCAGCCGGAGCAGGTCGGCTTCGTTGACTCTCGGTCGAGCCGCTCGGCAGATGGCTTGCCTCCATCGGGGGCGGTGGGAAACTGGGGCGGGCGATCCACGGTCAGTCAATATAAGCGTTTTATTTTTATTTA
>CAVOIU010000015.1:0-16096 GCA_963695965.1 uncultured Solirubrobacterales bacterium | reverse complement strand
GGTTGCGGTCCACCGCGCCCGCCTCGCGCGCCGCCGCGAGCTCCTGCTCGTAGGTCTCGCGCTCGTCGTGCAGCGCCTTGAGCCCGGACGCCCTGAGGATCGCCTTGCGCAGCCATTGCAACCCGAAGATCAGGAGCAGGGCGCCGACCGCCACCCGGAGGGCGTTGATCGGCAGCGCGGTCAGCGCGGGTCCGAGCGCGGCCGTCAGGCCGGCGAGCACGATGACCGCGGCGCCGACCCCCGTCAGGCTCGATCTCCAGCTGCGCGTGTAGCCGACCGCGAGCACGATCGTCAGCGCCTCGACCGCCTCGACGGCGCACGCCAGGAACACCGAGATCGCGAGGCCCAGCTCGGTACCGGTCATTCGCCTTCACCCAGACTGGCCGATGTCATCGACCAGATCTTCTCAGCACACGCGAAAAACCTGGTAGACGACTCCCGGTCCCTCGCAGATCCGCCCGCGCCCGATCAGAGCGCTCCGGGTGAGCCATCGATACCGGGGATCTCCAGTCTCGACTTCGATTGCCACACGCCAGTACTGGTCTGCGAACGCGGTGCTCGTGCCCGATTGCATCGCGGCCGCCACCGCCTCGCTGGGCTCGATCAGTCCGCGATAGGAGAAGTACAGCAGCGCGCCGTCGTCGGTCCGGCACTGGCCGCGCACGTCGATCCGCGTCCAGCCGTCATCCCCGACGAGCGCCCAGTCCCCGCCGCCGCTCAGCATCTCGCCGCTGACCGCGGGCCCGCTGAGACACCCTTCCCTGACCTCATAGAACAGGCGGTTCCCGTACTGCGAGCGGCCGATCGGGACGGGCGGCTTCAGCATCGCCGTGTAGTCGAAGAGGTACTCGGTCTGGAGCGCGAATCGGGGTGGAGTCTCGGTGCTCATGTGGGTGGCTTCCTCCTGTGCCGAGGCGGCTTGTGGTGATGACGGGCGGGTGCTGGCTTGCGGGGCTCGGCGCGGGGCGGCGCGAACGCGCCGAGCGCGATCCGGCGGAACTCGAGGTGATCGAGCCCGTCCAGTCCGAGCTGTGACCAAGTGAGCGCGACCCCGAGTGGCGTGGCGGCCAGGCCCTGGAACTCGTCGGGCTCGCCGTCGCTGCTGCCGGGATTGGTCGGCAGCAACTTGCCCTGCGAGAACTGCACCGTTCTACCGAGCGCGAGAGCGCCGCGCTCGGGGTTGAGCACCCGCACCCACTGCTGGTAGTCATCGGCCCACGCGCCGCCGCAGCAGCGGCGGTCGCGCCAGCCGACGAACAGCTGCCCGTCGCCCAGCCACGACAGCGTGACGTGGTCGTGCTGGTCGTCCTTGCTCGGAGGATCGTTCGCCACGTCGATCCGCCCGCTCCAGTGCGCTCCGCCATCGAACGAGTAGCGCAGGACGATCCGCGAGTTGTCCGGCCCGACGGCCTGCGGCCATGCGACCGCGACGTGACCCACACGCCGGGGGTCGGCTGCGATCGCGGAGATCATCTCGGTGTAGGCGGGGAGCGCCTCGTTGGGGCTGGTGACCCGCTGGACGCCCGAGTCGGCCACGAACCGCTGGAACGACTGGCCGCCGTCGGTCGAACGAGCCAGCGCCAGGTCGATCGGACCGCTATAGCTCGCGACCGGCGTATCGGCGACCGGGCCGCGGTCGTAGACCACGTACACGACCCCGCCCGCGCCGACCGCCGGTCTGGCACGAGCGTTCCACTGCGTCTCGTAGGTGCCGCCGTCTACGCGCGACGCCGGGCTCCAGCTCGCCCCGTGATCGTCTGAGTACTTGAGGTAGACCTCCGGCGGGATGTCCACGAACGGCGTCGTCTCGACGGTCGTGTAGACCCGACCGTCGCGTGGCCCGCCGCTCTGGTCGACGGCCAGCCACGGCCGGTCCATCTCGGTCTTCTGGCCGGTCGTCGCGTTGAAGCCGACGTAGCCCCCCTTCGGCCCCCACGTCACTCCGCCGTCGGTGGAGCGCCAGATCAGCTCCACCTCCTGGCCGTCGTGCCCGACGCCGTGCGCGTCACCCGCCTCGAAGTACGCGTTTCCGTGACGATCCCACTCGGAGTCCGCGTCGGTCGAGAGCACGTTGAGCGCGTCGGAGAACTCCGGCGCGTTCGCCCCTCCCGCCAGCGGCACGTCGACGGGGCCGAGGCCGCCCTGGTCGAGCTTCTGCGTGAGCCACCGACAGCCACCGTCGCGGGTGCTGTAGACGCGCGTGTCCTGAACGCCACCACCGCCGTACAGCGGATCCTCCTGGATCGTGAGCGGGGCGATCGGCTGGAAGACGTTGGCGACGGTGGTCATCTCACTCGGATCGATCGGATTGGCGGACAGCGGCTCCTCCCCCTCGGCAGTGCCTACGTCGCTCGAGACACGCACGACGCCGGTGTCGGCCTTGGTGCACCCGGTTGCCGCGACGGCCACCGGCACCGCGAGGATGAGCGCGCAGGCCACACCGAAGCTGCTCCCGGCGGCCACGAGAGCGGCAAGCCGGGCTGAACCGGCGAGTCGCCTGCGTGTATTGCTGGCATCAGTCATCGAACCCTCCCGCTCGAAGATAGACATTTATAGATAATGTCTAGATGCTTGTCAAGCAATAGGAGTGTCGATAGCCTTTGACGCATGCCGTCGACACCACCGACCGCTCTCGAGCGTGCTCTCTCGGGCGATGACGAGCCGGCGCGAGCGACGCCGCTCGACGCGCTTCGCGCCGCCCGCCAGATGTGGCTGGCGGAGCAGCGGATCGACATGGGTGGGCTCGCCGCCGAGCTTGGGATCAGCCGTGCCACGCTGTACAACTGGGTCGGAGATCGCGAGCGGCTCACCGCCGAGGTTGTGTGGTCGATCGCCGAGCGGACGATCGCGCACGGGCGTGAAAGCGCCGGCGGCACGGGCCCGGATTACCTCTCGGACGTGATCGCGCAGTACCTCGACGGGCTGGCGCACTTCGAGCCCACGCGGCGGTTCATCGAGCGCGACCCCGAATTCGCGCTGCGCGTGCTGACGAGCGACCAGACTCCGTTTCAGGGTCGCCTGATCAATGCCGTGCGCGAGCTGATCGAGGAGCAGGTGAGCGCAGCGGCTTACGAGCCCCCGCTTGACCCTGAGACCCTCGCCTACGTGCTCGTGCGGATCGGGGAGTCATTCATCTTCAACGACCTGATCACGGGGACCGATCCCGATCTCGAGAAGGCGGTGCAGGCCAGCCGGGTGCTGCTGCACGCCGCGCCGCTCGACGACGGCGGAAGCTAGCCCGCGTCCTCGTCGAGCAGCTGCCGGGCGATCGTGCCCTGATCGAAGTAGACCCGCTCGCAGACGATGCGATCGCCCCCGCGCTCGAACATGAACACCGCGCACATCGGGCACAGGAACCTCCGGCCCGTGGGCGGGATCCCTCGCAGCTCGCCTCGATGGGTGCCAACGAGATCGAACTCCGCGATCACCGCATCATCGGCGCTGTGCAGCACCGAGTTCTCGTTGCGCTGGTCCGGGAACGCCGCCCTCGAGGTCCGGTAGTACTCGGACACCTCTTCGGGCCCGTCGTAGATCTCACCGGTAGGGACGATCTCGTAGCGAGGATGGTCGAACGTCGCGAGCGTGTCGCCGAAGCGGTGCTCGTTCTCCGAGGACATGTGCTCGCGCACGACCGCCAGGCGACGCTCGCGAAGGCTCCCCTCCAGGCTCACCGCACTAGTCATCGGAGGCCGAGCACGCGTCGGCCGCGCGCGGCGCGAAGCGGGAGAAGACCGCCGCCAGGATGGCGATCTCGTCCTCGGAGAGTTGCTCGAAGAAGGTGCGCTGTACGGCCTCGAAGTGCGCCTTCTGCGCGCAGCGGACGAGCTCGAGGCCCGCGTCGGTCAGGTGGCCTTCGACTGCCCGCGCGTCGGCCGCGACCGCTTGCCGCTCGACCAGCCCGCGCGCTTCCAGCGCGTCGACGATCCTCGATATCCGGCTCAGGCTGAGTCCGCACCCCGAGGCGAGCGCCGAGAGCCTGAGGCTCCGGCCGGGGGCCGCGGCGAGCCGGCCGAGGGCCTCGAGCGCGCTGATCGTGAGGCCGTGCTGGGCTTCGAGCTCGGCGTCGAGGGCACGCGTCAGGCGCTTGTGGGTCTCGAGCAACCCGATCCACGCGTCGGCGTGCGTCTCGGACCAGGTCGCGAGGCCATCGTTGCCGAGGACGTAGGCGCACTCGGGAGATGTGGGCTTGGTGGGAGCTGGCATATGCTTGCTCTAGCAATTTTAGCTTCGAGAAAGGACGTCACGGTGGATTTCGAGCAGATCGTTGTTGAGGTAGCCGACGGGATCATGACGATCACGCTGAACCGGCCGGATCGCCTGAATGCGTGGACCGAGACGATGGCCCGGGAGCTGATGGAGGCGTTCGACCGCGCCGATGCCGACGACGACGTGCGGGTGGTGATCATGACCGGCGCCGGGCGCGGGTACTGCGCGGGTGCCGACCTCGAGAAGGGAGGGGAGACGTTCGACGCTCGGGCGCGCGGGAAGTCCGGGGACTCGGTCCCGCGTGACAACGGGGGGCAATTCACGCTGCGGATCTTCAACTCGACCAAGCCCGTGATCGGGGCGATCAACGGCGCCGCCGTGGGCGTCGGCGCGACGATGACGCTGCCGATGGACGTCAGGCTCGCGTCCGAGGACGCGCGCTTCGGGTTCGTGTTCGTCCGCCGCGGGATCGTCCCGGAGGCCGCCTCGAGCTGGTTTCTCCCCCGAGTTGTCGGGATCAGCCGCGCGATGGAGTGGGTCGCCACCGGGAGGGTGTTCTCGGCCCAGGAGGCGCTCGAGGGTGGGCTTGTCCGGAGCGTGCATCCCGCCGGCGAGCTCCTCGGACGCCGCACGGGCGCTAGGGAGAGAGATCGCCGACAACGCCGCCCCCGTGTCGGTCGCACTGGCGCGCCGGATGATGTGGCGGATGCTCGGCGCGCCGCATCCGATGAAGGCCCATTGCGTCGACTCGCGGGCGATGCTGGCTCGCGGTCAGTCGTCGGACGTGGTCGAGGGTGTCACCTCGTTCCTCCAGAAGCGTCCGCCGCGGTTCACCGACAAGGTCAGCGACGGGCTGCCGGACGTGTTCCCGGGGTGGGAGGAGCCCGCGTTCGGATAGCGGATCCGCGGGCGAGGCGCGCCGGAGCGGCGGCCGGACGGGCTATACTAATGCTTGCCAGCAAGCAAGTATTAGGAACGCACTGACCCCGACTCCCACCCGCACACCAGCTCAAAAGTCCGCCCGGACTCCCACGCCGAAGGCTGCGCGTACGCCGACGGCCAAGCCACAGGCGCGACTCGACACCGAGACCGCGACCCGGCTCCGGGCCGCGATCGGGAAGCTCTCGCGCCGGCTCCGTACCACCGCGGCGGGTCAGGAAGCAGGGCTCACCCCGACCCGAATCTCGGTCCTGCTGGACGTCGACCGGAACGGGCCGCTGCGGCTGTCCGAGCTCGGCGACAGGGAGGCGATCAACCCGACGATGCTCTCGCGGGTCGTCGCGGACCTCGTCGATGGAGGCCTGCTCAAGCGTTCGAGCGACGAGGGCGATCGCCGAGCCGCGTGGGTCGAGGCGACGCGGGCCGGGCACCTGCTGGCCGAACGGATGCGGCGCGAGCGTACCCACGCGCTGAACGCTGCGATGGGCGCGCTCAGCGAGGAGGAGCAGGACCTGATCGGCCGAGCGCTCGGAGCGCTCGAGGCGCTCGCCGAAGAGCTGAAGGGGCGGCGGGCGTGACGCGCGTGATGCGCGTCGGCCGCCAAACCTTCGCCGCGCTGGCCGTACCCAACTACCGCCGCTACTACGGCGGCCAGGCGATCTCCATGATCGGCACCTGGATGCAGATGACCGCGCAGGCGTGGCTGGTGCTGAGCCTGACGCACTCGAGCACTGCACTGGGCCTCATCGTCGCCCTCCAGACGCTGCCTGTGCTGCTGCTCGCCCCGTACGGCGGGGTGATCGCCGACCGGGTCGACAAGCGCCGGATGATGATCGCGCTGCAGAGCCTGATGGGTGTCCAGGCGCTGGTGCTCGGCGTGCTGACCGTCACCGGCTCGGTGCGCGTCTGGGAGATCGGGGTGCTCGCGGTCGTGCTCGGAGTGAACAACGCGTTCGAGAACCCCTCCCGCCAGTCGTTCATGCTCGAGATGGTCGGGCCGGAGCACCTCCGCAACGCGGTCAGCCTCAACTCGGTGCTCGTCAACGTCGCGCGGACGATCGGGCCGGCGATCGCCGGGATCCTGATCGCCACGGTCGGCAACGGCGAGTGCTTCCTGATCAACGCGGTGAGCTTCGTCCCGGTCGTCGGGTCGCTGGCCACCATGCACCTGCCCTCGCTCAACCCGAGCGAGCCCACAGCGCGCGCGCGAGGTCAGCTGCGCGAGGGACTGAGATACGTTCGGTCCAAGCGTGAGCTGCTGATCCCGCTGCTGATGATGGGAGTGGTGGGCTGCCTGACCTACGAGTTCCAGGTGACGCTGCCGGTGATGGCGAGCCGCGGTCTGCATGCCGGGCCCACCGGCTTCGGGTTCATGACCGCGGCGATGGGTATCGGCGCCGTCCTCGGCGGACTGTTCGTCGCGGCCCGCGGCAAGACCGGCCTGCGCCCGCTGGTCGCGGCGGCGTGGGTGTTCGGGATCGCGGTCTCGCTCGCGGCGCTCGCGCCGAGCCTCGGGATCGAGCTGGTGACGCTCGCGATCGTCGGCGGAGCGAGCATCTCGTTCATGGCCACCGGAAACTCGACGCTCCAGCTGAGAGCCGCGCCCTCGATGCGGGGTCGCGTGATGGCTCTGTGGTTCGTCGCCTTCCAGGGCTCGACGCCGATCGGCGGTCCGATCGTCGGCGCCGCGATGGCGGCGCTCGGCGCGCGGGCCGGCCTCGGGATCGGGGCGGTGACGTGCCTCGTGGTAGCGGCGGCCGGCGCCTGGATGCTCACGAGCAACCGGCGCGCCGAGCGAGCCGATGGCCGCGCTCAGAGGGCACTTCACACGCACTTGATCGAGGAGTAAGGTCGCGTCTGGTGGGCCCCGCGTGGACCGACCTGCCCCGCGACATTGGAGGAGAGGAATGAGCACGATTCCGGTGCGGCTTCGCGTGAACGGCGTCGATCGCGAGCTCGAGGCGGAGCCCCGTCTGCTGCTCGTGCACGCGTTGCGCGACGATCTCGGCCTGACGGGCACGCACGTCGGGTGTGACACGTCCAACTGCGGCGCGTGCACCGTCCACCTGGACGGGCGCCCGGTCAAGTCGTGCACTGTGCTCGCGGTCCAAGCCGACGGCGCGGAGGTCACGACGATCGAGGGACTCGCCTCCGAGGACGGAGAGCTTCACCCGTTGCAGGAGGCGTTCTGGAACGACCATGGCCTCCAGTGCGGCTACTGCACGCCCGGGATGATCATGGCCGCTGCGGGGCTGCTCGCCGAGAACCCCAATCCCACCGAGGACGAGGTCAGGCACGCGCTCGAGGGCAACCTGTGCCGCTGCACCGGCTACCACAACATCGTCAAGGCGGTGCTCGACGCCGCAAAGGTGAAGGGCCCGACGGTGGCGGCATGACCGCCACCGCCAGCAACGGAAGTCCCCACGTCGGCCAGGCGATCCGCCGGAAGGAGGACCCACGGCTGATCACCGGGCGCGGCCGCTACATCGACGACATTTCGGTTCCCGGGACCCTGTGGGCCGCTTTCGTCCGCTCGCCCGAGGCCCACGCCAAGATCGCCTCGATCGACGCTTCGGCGGCCCGGGAGCGGCCCGGCGTCCAGGCGGTCTTCACCGGCGAGGACATGGCCGACCTGGGCGGCCCGCTTCCGATGGCCTGGGTCCCGCCCGGCGTCGAGGTCCTGAACCCCGAGCACTGGCCACTCGCGCGCGGGTCGGTGAAGCACGTCGGCGACCCGGTTGCCGTCGTGCTCGGCGATGATCGCTATGCCGTAGTCGACGCCGCCGAGGACGTCGCCGTCGAGTACGACTCTCTGCCGGTGGTGACCGATCCCGAGGCCGCGCTCCAGGGACCTCCGTTCGTTCACGAGCAGCTGGGCACAAATCAGGTGCACCAATGGTCGCTGGCGGGAGGCGACGTCGAGGCCGGGTTCGCCGAGGCGGACGTGATCGTCGAGCGCCGCGTCGTCAACCACCGCACCGCGGGGGCCGCGATCGAGCCCCGCGGCGTGATCGCCGACTACCGCGCCGGCGAGCTGATTCTGTGGAGCTCGACCCAGGTGCCTCACTTCGTGCGCCTGTTCCTGTCGGTGCTCCTCGGAATCAGCGAGGAGCGTGTGCGCGTGATCGCGCCGGAGGTCGGCGGAGGCTTCGGCTCGAAGCTCCAGGTCTACGGCGAGGAGGTCCTCGCCGCGTGGTGCTCGCGCAAGCTTGGCCGCCCGGTCAAGTGGATCGAGACCCGCACCGAGAACATGGCCGTCACGCATCAGGGCCGCGATCAGATTGCCCAGGTGCGGATGGGGGCCACGCGC
Organism: uncultured Solirubrobacterales bacterium; assembly: GCA_963695965.1. Taxonomy (GTDB): domain Bacteria; phylum Actinomycetota; class Thermoleophilia; order Solirubrobacterales; family Solirubrobacteraceae; genus Palsa-465. The sequence goes on along the minus strand of CAVOIU010000015.1, from coordinate 7,641 downwards.
GACGGCACGATCACCGCCTTCCACGTCAAGATCATCGCCGACTTCGGCGCCTACAACATGCTGCTGACGCCGCTGATCCCCTCGCTCGGGGCGTTCGTGATGGGGGGCTGCTACGCGATCCCCGCGGTCCAGACCGACATCGTCGGCGTGTTCACGAACAAGTGCCCGACCGACGCGATCCGGGGGGCCGGCCGGCCGGAGGCGACGCATATGGTCGAGGTCACGCTCGACCAGCTCGCCGCCGAGCTCGAGATCGACCGGCTCGAGCTCCGCCGAAAGAACTTCATCCCCAAGGATGCATCCCCCGCGGCCGTCGCCACCGGCGTGATCTACGACTCGGGTGATTACGAGAAGACGCTCGACAAGCTGCTCGAGCACGTCGACCTGGATGCGTTCCGCAGAGAGCAGGAGGAGCTCCGGGAGCGCGGGGTCTATCGCGGGATCGGCTTCTCCACCTACACGGAGATCTGCGGACTGGCGCCCTCACGTGTCACCGGGCCCGCGGGCGTCGGCCTCCAGGCCGGCGGCTGGGAGTCGGCGATGGTCCGCGTCAACAACACCGGCGCCGTGACCGTCTACACCGGAAGCTCGGGTCACGGCCAGGGCCACGAGACCGTCTTCGCCCAGGTCGTCGCCGACAGGCTGGGTGTCGACCCCTCCGTGGTCGAAGTCCTCCATGGGGACACCTCGATGGGTCCGGAGGGCCGCAACACCTACGGGTCGCGTTCGATCGCCGTCGGCGGCGAGGCGCTCGCCAGATGCGCGGTCAAGATCGCCGACAAGGCCAAGGCGATCGTGGCCCACAACCTCGAGGCCGCGCCCGAGGACATCGAGCTCCGTGATGGGGTGTTCTCGGTCAAGGGCTCGCCGGACAAGGGCATGGCGCTCGCCGATATCGCCGGCGCCGCCTACCTGGCGATGATCCCCGAAGGAATGGAGCCGGGGCTCGAGGAGACGACGTTCTATGACCCCGAGAACTTCGTGTTCCCGTTCGGCGCGCACGCCTGCGTGGTGGATGTCGATCCGGAGACCGGCAAGACCAGGGTCGTGCGCTACGTCGCGGTCGACGACTGCGGCAACGCGATCAACCCGCTGCTGATCGACGGCCAGGTGCACGGCGGCATCGTCCACGCGATCGGTCAGGCCCTGTACGAGCACGTCGAGTACGACGAGGACGGACAGCTCGTCACCGGGACGTTCGTCGACTACGCGCTCCCGACCGCCGCCGAGCTCCCGAGCTTCGAGACCGACCGAACCGTGACGCCATCGCCGGTGAACTCGTTAGGCGCCAAGGGAGTGGGGGAGGCGGGGACGATCGCGGCGAGCCCGGCGGTCACCAATGCCGTGATCGACGCGCTCCGCCCGCTCGGCGTCAGCTACATCAACATGCCGCTCACCCCGATGCGGATCTGGAGAGAGATCGAAACGGCCAAAGGAGGCGCGTCCACATGATTCCCGCCGAGTTCGACTACGTCGCGCCCGACACGCTCGCGGATGCGATCGCGGCCGTGAAGGGTGGCGGTGAGGAGGCGAAGCTGCTGGCCGGCGGACATTCACTGCTGCCGCTGATGAAGCTCCGGCTGGCGGCGCCGTCGCTGCTGGTGGACCTGCGGAAGGTGCCCGGTCTCGATGGCGTGAGGCGTGAGAACGGAAGCTGGCGGATCGGCGCGATGACCCGCCACTCCGAGCTCGAGCGGAACACCGAGCTCGGGATCCTCGCGCGGGCGGCCGGGACGATCGCCGATCCCCAGGTCCGGAACCGCGGGACGATCGGCGGCTCGCTGGCCCACGGCGACCCCGCCTCCGACCTTCCCGCGGTGCTGTTGATCGCCGAGGGCTCGGTGACGGTCCAGGGCTCCGGCGGGGAGCGCTCGATCCCGGTGGCCGAGCTGTTCCGCGACTACCTCGAGACTTCGATCGGGCCCGACGAGGTGTTGACCGAGGTTCGCGTGCCGGCGTTCGACGGATGGGGCTTCGGATATGAGAAGTTCAACCGCCGAAGCGAGGATTGGGCGATGGTCGCCGTTGCGACGCTCGTCAAGAAGAACGGTGACGTGATCGAAGACGTACGCGTCGGCCTTACGAACATGGGGTCGGTCCCGCTGCGCGCCGGCGCGGTGGAGGAGGCGCTTCGCGGCCAGCCGGCGAGCGCCGAGAGCATCGTGAAGGCCGCCGAACAAGCGGCCGAGGGCACCGATCCGCCCGCGGACCTCAACGCGAGCGCCGAGTACAAGCGCCATCTTGCGCGGGTCCTGACCCGGCGGGCGCTGGAGCAGGCCGCCGGGTTGACATGATTGGTGAGTGAGCCCGCAACAATCCTTTGAGTCGGTGGAGGCGGCGAGCGAGGCGCTCGCCGGCGTTGGCTATCTGACCGATCGCCCGCTCGCTCTGGCGGTTCACCTCGCCGTGCTGCTCGAGCAGCCGCTGCTGCTGGAGGGCGAGGCCGGAGTCGGAAAGACCGAGGTCGCACGGTCGCTCGCGAGCGCCACCGGTGCGCGGCTGATCCGGTTGCAGTGCCACGAGGGGATCGATCTCCACCACGCCGTGTACGACTGGGACTACGCCAGGCAGCTGCTCGCGCTGCGGGCCGCCGAGGGAGGCGTCGAGGAGGGAGAGCTGTTCTCGGGACGGTTCCTGCTGCGACGACCGCTGCTCGAGGCGCTCGAGAGCGAGCGGCCGGTGGTGCTGCTGATCGACGAGATCGATCGCGCCGATGACGAGTTCGAGGCCTTCCTGCTCGAGTTCCTGTCGGATTTCGCGGTGACGATCCCAGAGCTCGGGACGGTCAGCGCGAGCCGGCGGCCGGTGGTGGTGCTCACGTCCAACCGGACCCGCGAGCTGCACGACGCGCTGAAGCGGCGCTGCCTGTACCACTGGATCGACTACCCCAGCGCCGATCGCGAGCGGGCGATCGTGCAGGCGCGGATCCCGGAGGTACCCGAGGCGATCGCGGACCGCGTGGTGAGGGCGGTCGGGCGGCTACGCGATCAGGGGGACCTGTACAAGCTGCCGGGCGTGGGCGAGACACTGGTCTGGGCCCAGGCGCTTGTCGCGATCGGCGAGGATGCCGAGCTCGAGGAGACGCTCGGCGCCGCGCTCAAGGTGCACGAGGACGTCGTCAGGGTTCGCGAGCGGAAGGTGCTCGAGGGTGTCTGAGGCCGCAGGCAACGTGACCGCGAAGCTCGGCTCCCTCGCCGCCGCGCAGCGCGCCCAGGGATCGAGGGTCGGCGTTGGAGAGCTGCTGACCGCACACCTGGCGCTCGCCGCGATCGACTCGAGCTCGCGTGAGGACGTCGAAGCTCGCGCTACGCACGGTCCTGTGCTCCGGGCGGGCGGACCTGGAGCGGTTCGAGCACGCGTTTGCCGCGGTGTTCGGCGAGACGCGGCCGCTCGGACATGAGCCCTCGCTGGAGGAGCTCGGGGCGATCGAGCGCGCCGTGGTCCCGAGCGCCGGCATCCCAGGATCCGCCTCCCAGCCGCGCTCGGCCGGCGAGCGGACCGCGGTTCCCGCGGCCTGGAGCGACGTCGAGCTCCTGCGGAATAAGGACTTCGCCCAATACACCGAGGCGGAGATGGCGCTGGCCAGAGAGCTGATCGCGCGGCTTGCGCGACGCGGGCCGACCCGGGTCTCGCGCCGCACTCGCCCGGTCAGCCGCCGGAGCCACGCCCCCGACGTCCGGCGCGTGATCGCCTCGTCGCTCAGAACCGGCGGCGAGCCGCTCCACCGCCAATGGCGAGCACCGAGCCGGCGTCCGCGGCCCGTCGTGCTGGTGTGCGACGTGTCGGGGTCGATGACGCCGTACGCCCGGATGCTGCTCCAGTACCTGCACGCGTCCGTCGCCGCGCGGCGCAGGGTCGAGGCGTTCGCGTTCGGGACGCGGCTGACCCGGATCACCCACGAGCTCGGCGGCAGGGACCACGACCGCGCGCTCGAGCGCGCCTCGGCGGCGGTCACCGACTTCTCCGGAGGCACGAGGATCGGGTCGGCGCTGGCGGAGCTCAACCGCGCCCACGGCCGTCGGATCGGCCGCGGGGCCGTCGTCGTGATCCTCTCGGACGGCTGGGACCGCGGCGATCCTGTGCTGCTGGACGCCGAGATGGCGCGCCTGCGCCGCAGCGCACACCGTCTGGTGTGGCTGAACCCGCTTGCGGCCCATCCTGACTTCGAGCCACTGACGCGCGGAATGCGCGCCGCGGTACCCCATACCGACGAGCTGCTCGCCGGCAATTCGCTTGCCTCGCTGGAGCAGCTCGCCACGATCCTGGAGGAGGTCTAGTTTCCGATGCGCGACGTCCTTGATGAGGTCACCAGCTGGAGGGAGCGCGGCGACCGGATCGCGCTGGCGACCGTGGTAGACGTGAAGCGGTCGGCCCCCCGGGCGCCGGGCGCGAAGATGGCGGTCAACGACAAGGGGGAGATCGCGGGGGGAGTGTCCGGGGGCTGCGTCGAGGGCGCCGTCGTGGAGATCGCCGAGGGAGTGATGCGCGGCGATCCGCCGCAGCTCGTTCACTTCGGGATCGCCGACTCCGAGGCGTGGGACGTGGGCCTCCCGTGCGGAGGCGAGATCGACGTGTGGGTGCAGCGGTACGAGCCCGGGCGCTTCGAGGAGGTCACGCGAGCCGGTGGAAGGGCCGCGGAGATCACATTGATGGAGGGGGCGCGGCCCGGCGCGAAGCTGCTGGTCGAGGCGGACGGCGCAACCTCCGGGTCGCTCGGTGCACCCGAGCTCGACGACGAGGCAGCCAGCGCCGCGAGCGAGCTGCTCTGGACCGACACCTCGGAGCGGCGAGGACCGCTGTTCGTCGACGTCAGCGCGCCCGCCCCGCGGCTGATCCTGTTCGGCGCGGTCGACATCGCGGCCCCGCTGTGCTCGCTCGCGCGCGTGACGGGATGGAGGTCCTATGTGGTCGATCCGCGTGGACGGTTCGCGACGGCCGAGCGGTTCCCCGACGCGGTCGAGGTGATCGTCGGGTGGCCCGATGAGGCGTTCGCCCGGCTCGGCGGCATCGACCCGGCTACCTCGATCGTCGTCCTCACGCACGACCCCAAGCTCGACGACGCGGCGCTGACGATCGCACTGCGCTCGCCGGCGCGATTCGTCGGGGCGATGGGCTCGCGCCGAGCGCAGGCCGCCAGGCGCGAGCGGCTGCTCGCCGCCGGTCTGGCCGAGGAGGAGCTCGAGCGGCTCTCGGCGCCAGTCGGGCTGGACCTCGGGGCGATCGCCCGAGAGGAGACGGCGCTCTCGATCCTCGCGGAGGTTGTCGCCGCGCGCCACGGCCGCGAGGGTGGGCGGCTGGCCGCGGGGCGCGGTCGTATCCACCAGGTGCCGGCCGCGGGAGCCGGATGATCGCCGGCCTGGTCCTGGCGGCGGCGAGGGCACCCGGTTTGGCGCCGAGCCGAAGCTGCTAGCCGAGCTCGATCGGCGCCCGCTGCTTGAGCACGCGATCCGCGCCCAGTGCGCGGTGCCGGAGCTCGAGCGGGTCGTGATCGTGCTCGGAGCGTACGCGGACCGGCTGCTCGAGCGAGTGGAGTTCCTGCGCGCCGAGCCGGTCGTCTGTGGGCAGTGGCGCGAGGGGCAGGCCGCGTCGCTGCGCTGCGGGGTCGAGGCGCTCGACGGCGCCGACAAGATCGTCGTGACGCTCGGCGATCAGCCGTTGATGACACCTGAGCTGATCGCACGGTTTGCTCGCGAGCAGCCGGGTACGCGGGCGGTCTACGGCGGAGCCCCTGGCCATCCGGTCGTTCTGGGCCGGGAGCACGTGAGGGCCGTGCTGGCGCTGACGGCGACCGTGGCCCGCGCCTCCTCCGCGGCGGCGAGGAATCGAATGCGGCGCCGCCGCCGGGAACGCCCCGGCTCGCGACGTCGACACACCCCAAGACCTGGAGGCGATCCAAAGTGAAACTAGAGCAATCATTTGAGGTCGCCGCGCCCGTCGACCGGGTGTGGCAAGCGCTGATCGATGTCGAACATGTCGCCCCCTGTCTTCCCGGAGCGGCCGTCACCGGCCGCAACGACGACGGCTCCTACAACGGCACCTTCACGATCAAGATCGGGCCGACCACGGCGTCCTACACGGGCAAGCTCGAGATGCGGGACATCGACGAGCAGTCGCGCACGGCCACGCTGCACGCGCAGGGAACCGACAAGCGGGGCCAGGGCGGTGCCAACGCGACGATCGTCTCGTCGGTGGCCGAGGCGGGTGACGGCGCGGCTCGGGTCGAGGTCGACACCGATTACCACATCACCGGGCGCCTGGCGCGCTTCGGCCGCGGAGGGATGATCGAGGACATCTCCGAGCGGCTGCTGAAGGAGTTCGCGGACCGCCTGCAGTCGTCGCTGGCAGAGGAGCCTCGCGCGGCGGTCGACTCTGACGTCCCGGCGGCGGAGGAAGAGGACGGCGATGCGGGCGAACGCGATGGAACGCGAGCCGCCGGGACGCCAGAGCCGACCGCCGACGTAGTCCCACCAACCGAGGCTCCGGAGCAAGCGGATGCGGCGCCCCCGGACGCCGAAGCGCCACCCCCGCGCCCGCCCGCTGCCGAAGCGCCTCCCCCGCCTCCGCCGGCCGCCGAAGCGCCGCCCCCGCCACCCAAAGCGCCGCCCCCGCCCGCGCCCAAAGCGCCTCCGCCCGGGCCCAGCGAGCCGCTCCAGGCGGGCGACGTGGTCGGTACGGTGCTGCTCGATCGCATCCGCAGCAACCCGTGGCCGTGGATCGTCGCCGTGGTCCTGTTGGTGATCGGCGTGCGGCGGCGCCGCTAGCGCGCTGATCCAGCGTGAGCGACCAGGCTGAGAAGGCCGCACGCTTCCTGGACCTGCACCGGCCGGGGGCGCCGCTGCTGCTCCCCAACGCCTGGGACGCGGGCTCGGCGAAGGTGCTGGCGCGGCTGGGCTTCGAGGCGATCGCGACGACGAGCAGTGGTCACGCCGCCACGTTTGGTCGGCTCGACGGCTCCGTCACGCGCGAGCAGGCGCTTGCGCACGCGGCGGATCTGGTCGCGGCGAGCGATCTCCCGGTGTCGGCCGATCTCGAGAACGGGTTCGGGGCGATCCAAGATGAGGTGGCGGAGACCGCGCGCGGTGCTCGCCAGGCCGGCCTGGCCGGGTTCTCGATCGAGGACTACAGCGGGAACCCCGACGACCCGATCTACGGCCTCGAGCTCGCCACCGACCGAATCGCGGCCGCAGCGCGGATCGCGCATGAGGGCCCGGCGCGGCTCGTCCTGACGGCGCGCGCCGACAACCGCATTCACGGCCGCGACGATCTCGACGACACGGTCACCCGGCTTCGGGCGTACCAGGAGGCGGGAGCCGACGTTCTATATGCCCCCGGGCTCACGAGCTCCGAGGAGATCGGGCGGGTCGTGTCCTCTGTGGAGCTGCCCGTCAACGTGCTCGCGCGGCCGGGGGCGCCGCCCGTCTCGGAGCTCGCGAGCTTGGGCGTCGCCCGCGTGTCGGTGGGCGGGGGGTTCGCGTTCGCGGCCCTCGGGGCGCTCGTCGAGGCGGCGACCGAGCTCCGTGACCAGGGGGAGTACGGGTTCTGGGAGCGTGCCGCCACCGGCGCGCGCGTCGCACGCGACGCGTTCGGCACCTCCTCGCCCTAGCGCGCTCCGTAATCCCCGCTTGACATGTGACCAAATGG
>CAVOIU010000014.1:0-10610 GCA_963695965.1 uncultured Solirubrobacterales bacterium | reverse complement strand
GGCCATCCTGGCGCATGGTGGGCTGCGCCCAGCGCTGAAGGCGCTGGCCCGCCGCTCCGCCGTCCCGGTCGAGCTGGACGTGAACATCTGGGCGGCTCGGCTGCCCGAGCCAGTCGAGCTCGCCGCCTACTACGTGGTGGCCGAGGCGCTGACCAACACCGCCAAGCACGCGCACGCCTCTGTCGCCGAGGTCCAGGTGGCCACCAGCCGCAGCGCCCTGCACGTGCGCGTCCGCGACGACGGGCGCGGCGGCGCGGAGTTCGGCCTCGGCTCCGGCCTGGTCGGGATCGAGGACCAGGCAGAAGAGCATCGGCGGCCGGGATCTTCACTGCGCAGCGCGCCCACGGCGCGGGCACGGCCGGCCTGCTCGAGGCGCTCGATCCGGGCAGGATCGCGCATGATGCCCCGCGATCGTCACCGGAATCGGATCGCGGCCCGCTTCGGCGGCCGCCGCCTGAGCTCCTCCATCCGCCCGATCATCTCGTCGTCACCGCCGACCCTGTTGGGCATCCACTCGTCGCCGAAGGCCATCACCCGGTCGATCACCTTCGGCCCGTTGCCGCCGACGAGCACCGGCGGGTAAGGGCTCTGCACCGGCTTGGGCCAGGACCAGATCCGCTCGAAGTTGACGTAGCGGCCGGAGTAGCTGGCCTCCTCGTGGGTCCAGATCTCCTTCATCGCCTCGATCCGCTCGCGCATCATCCCGAAGCGCCGATCGGGTCGGTTCCGTGGTTTCCCATCTCCTCGCGGTTCCATCCCGCCCCCACGCCGAACAGGAACCGTCCGCCCGAGAGCCGGTCAACCGAGGCGACCTCATTGGCGGTGATGATCGGATCGCGCTGGATCACCAGGCAGATTCCGGTCCCGATCCGGATCCGCTCGGTGACCGCCGCCGCGGCGGCAAGGGCAACGAACGGGTCGTACGTGTGGCTGTACTCGGGCGGCAGCTCGCCGCCCGCGGGATATGGCGTCTCTCGGCTGCTGGGATGTGCGAGTGCTCGGGGAACAGCAGCGACTCGAACCCGCGCTCCTCGGCCATCCGCCCGAGCTCGGCGGGATCCTGCGCGTCCTCGGTCGGGAAGATCGCGACGCCGAACTTCATCTGCCGCTTACGCGTCGTTTCACTCCCGGAAACGTACCCCAACGGCGCTACCGTTATCCATATGGCGACACATGAGACAGACACCCAGCGCGAGGTTCAGTTGAGCGAGGAGGAATGGCGCGAGCGCCTGACCCCCGAGCAGTACGAGATCCTGAGGCACCAGGGGACCGAACGACCGTTCACCGGCCAATATGTGGATTTGAAATCCGACGGCACGTACCGCTGCGCAGGCTGCGGCGCCGAGCTGTTCAACTCGAACACGAAGTTCGATTCCGGCACGGGATGGCCGAGCTTCTACGAGCCGGCAGTCGCGGAGAACGTCGAGCTACGCAGCGACCGCAGCCTGTTCATGACCCGCACCGAGGTCATCTGCAAGCGCTGTGGCGGCCATCTCGGACACGTGTTCGACGACGGCCCGGCCCCGACCGGACAGCGCTACTGCATCAACTCCTGCGCTCTGCAGCACGATCCCGAAGCTTGACGTAGACGAGCCCGCCGACGACGGCCAGGACGAGCACGGCCGCGCCGATGATCCCGACCTCGGCGAGCACGTGGCCGGCGGCCTTCCCGCCGTAGTAGCCGACCAGGCCGTAGGTGATGCCCCAGGTGATGCCGCCGAGGGCGTTCCAGAAGAAGAAATCCCTGAAGCGCATCTTGTTGATCCCGGCGAGCCACGCCGCCGCGAATCGCACCAGCGCGATCCACCGCGCGAAGAACACCGCCTTGGGCCCGTGGCGCTCGAAGAAGCGGTCGCCCGCCGCGATCGCCCGCTCCCGATGGTGATGCAGCGGGCCCTTGGCTAGGAACACGTCGCGGCCGTACCTACGTCCCAGCAGGTAGCCGGTGTTGTCACCGATGATCGCGGACGCGACACCGATCAGGATCACGAGCCAGATCTGGAGGTGCCCCTGGCTCGCCAGGACCGCGGCGAGCACCAGCGCGGTCTCCCCGGGAGACGGGACTCCCATCGACTCGAGCCCGATGATCGCAGGCAGCAGATAGCCGAGGCTGTTCGAGAGCCCGAAGATCGCCGCGAGCTGGAGGATCATCTGCCCGGCGCTGGGTTCTCCAGGACGGCGAGGAGCGACAGCCCCGCGGGGAGCGTGCCTCCGCGGGCGAGCCACCTCGCCTCGGCCAGCAACGGTCGCTCGAGCACCCAGTTGAGCCACGCCGGCCCGAGCCCGATCTGCGGGGTGTAGCCGGAGTCCGGCTGGCGGCGTCGCTGGGCGAGCCGGACGACGGCGGCGGGCGCAAGCAGGATGCTGTTGAACGAGGTCATGCGGTGGATCCGCCATCCCGTCTCCACGGCGGCGAGCCGCAGCGCGCGGCGCCCGTAGCGCCGGTAGTGATGGTTGGCCACGTCGTGCAGCGACCACAGCGCCTGATACGCCGGCACCGTCACCAGCAGCCAGCCGCCGGGCTTGCAGACCCTTCTGAGCTCGGCGAGCGTCACGCGATCGTCGGCTGTGTGCTCGATCACGTCCAGACAGGTGATCAGGTCGAAGCTGCCAGCCTCCCAGGGCAGCTCCTCGAGCCGCCCGACGCGCACGTCGCCGTACCCCCTTGATCCCGCGACCTCGGCGGCGTCCGGGTCGAGCTCGATCCCGGACACCTCGCCGTAGCCGACTAGCTCCTGAAGCGTCCGGCCCGAGCCGCAGCCGGCATCCAGCACCCGTGCCGGAACGGGTAGGGACAGGCGATCGAGCTCGGCGCGCACGATCCGCCGCCGTCCCCTATACCACCAGTGGTGCTCGTCGACGTCGAGCATCGCTTTCATCAGGCGCTGGTCCATCGCGAGGATGCTGCCAGCTGGCGGCTTCAGGCGACGGCGACCGGCTCTTCCTCGGGCGCGCGCGCCGCCGGAAGATTGAGCGTGAAGGTCGCACCCGGGCCCTCGCCCGGCTCGAGCGTGAGCTCTCCCCCCATCCTGGTCGCGAGCTCGCGGCCGATCGCGAGGCCGAGCCCGAAACCGGCCTGACCGGCGGTCTCGCGCCCGCGCATGAACCGCTCGAAGATCAGCTCGCGCTCCTCCGGAGGAACGCCCGGGCCGCGGTCGGAGACGCGCAGTGATGCCCGCGAGCCGCCCAGGAGCTCGACCGTGACCTCGCCCCCGGACGGGCTATGGCGGACGGCGTTGTCGAGGAGGATCCGGAGAATGCGAGCGACGCTGCCGGGGTCGCCGAGCGCCCAGACCGATCCGGCCCTGTCGTCGAGCGAGGTCGCGATTCGCGCTCGCTGATCCCGAGCTCGAACTCCGCCAGCACCGCCCGGCTCAGCTCGCCCAGCTCGACGGGCTCGGAACGAAGCTCGACCTGGGCGTCGATACGACTGAGATCGAGGAGGTCCGCCGCGAGACGGCCGAGCCGGCGCGACTGCGCCCGGGCGCGCTCGAGCAGCGACTCCGCGTCATCGAGGTCCAGAGTCCACTCCTCAGGTCCTCGTGGAGCAGCTCGAGCATCCCATCGAGGGTCGCCAGCGGTGTTCGGAGCTCGTGCGAGGCGGTCGCCACGAACGCCCTGCGCGCCTCCTCCTGCTGGAGCAGCCGCTGCTGCATCACCGCGAACGTCCGCGCCAGGTCCCCCACCTCGTCGCGCGCCCGGTCGACCGGCACCTCCACCTCCGCCGTCGGCCCTCCTGCGCGAGCCGCAGCGCCGCCTGCCGAAGCGTCGCAGCCGGCGGACGATCCGAGCAGACAGCGGGATCCCGACGATCAACGTCAGCGCGAGCGCGACCAGCGCGGCGACAAGAAGGCGGTGCGCACCGCCGCTGCCGCGCGCGGACCTCATCGAGCGGTTTTCGGACCGACCAGCACCCAGCGGAGGCCGCCTCTACCGGCTTGAACGGGATCGCGGCCCGCGCGTACTGAGTCCCCTCGATCGACCCGAACGTGTACTTGGCGTGATGGTTGTGGAACGCCGCCGGCGCGTCGTCGTCGGGTCGGTCTGGCCCCGATCCTCTCGGGCCGACGACAATTGTTGGTCGCGGCCGACGGCTCGGGGTAGCCGAGCAGGGCAACGTGAGGCTCCGATCCGGGCTCCCGAGGTACGCTCGGAGCCCGAACAACGCCGGTGGACGCGTCGTCGGATCGCCCGGCAGCGGGATCCTGGACTTGAAGTTTCCCCGTCGACTCCGTGGAACCTCCGCTCGAGGGTCTTGATGTCGGCGTTTCGCAGCGAGTTCTCGAGCGGCCCGAGCAGCGCGACCGCCGCGACGGCGAGCGTCACCACGGCGGTCCCCAGCACGGCGCCGACGATCCGGCCGCGCAGACCGAGGGCTCCGAGCCCGGTCGCGCGCAGCACGCTAAGCCCTCGCAGGCGGTAGCCGGCGCCCCGGACCGTGAGGATGTGGCGGGGCTTGTCGGGCTCCGGCTCGAGCTTCTCGCGCAGGTGCCGGATGTGGACGTCGATCGCGCGCGGGTCCCGGTACGCGCTGTCGCCCCAGATCGCGCGGAGCAGCTCCTGGCGGTTCAGCAGACGACCCGGATCGGTCATCAGCGCGTCGAGGAGCTCGAACTCGGAGAACGTCAGTCGCACCGGCCTGCCGTCCATCGTGACCTCGCGCTGAGCGCGGTCGAGCGTCATCGGGCCCACCATCAGGAGGTCGTCGCCCAGCGCACGCGTCCCCGTCCGGCGCAGGACGGCGCGGATGCGGCTGCGGAGCTCGGCCAGGCCGAACGGCTTGGTGACGTAGTCGTCGGCGCCGGCCTCGAGGCCGAGGACGGCGTCGGCCTCCGAGTCGAGCGCCGTCAGCATGATGATCGGGACGACGTTGCGCCGGCGCGCGGAGCGTTCGGCAGACCTCGTAGCCGTCCGGCCCCGGGCCGAGCGCGACGTCGAGCAGCACGATGTCGAAGTGCTCGCCGCCGGCATGTTCGACCGCCGCGCGGCCCTCGGGGACGGCCACGACGCGATGGCCCTCCCGCGAGAACGAGCGGGTGAGCATCTCCCGCAGATCGGACTCGTCGTCCACGACGAGAATGCTCAGCGACGGATCGCTCTTGCGCGCGGTCCGGGGCGGGGCGGCCGGGTGAGCTTCGTTTGCGCATCATCCGACCGCCTCCAGCTCACGGACCTCCGCGGCCTCGATCGGGCGCTCGGCGCTCGGCACGGTCGCCCCACGCGGCACCAGCCTGCCCGCCGCCGCGACCGCCCACAGCAGCGCGAGCCACGTAGCGGTCGCGAGGCCGACGTGCACCCACACCATGTCGGAGGGCAGCCGCAGCTCGTACTGGACGCTCCCGATCAGACCCTGGGCCGCCATCAGCACCCCCAGGACGGTCAGCGGCTCGATCACGCGGTCGGGCCGCGGCGACGGCCAGCAGCCAGACCCCGATCACCGCGACGCCCAACAGCGCCGCGATCGTGGCGTGCCGGTGCACGACCCACGTCAGCGTGTCGGTGCCCTTGAACGTCAACCGGTGGACCCGCTGGCCCGACACGCCTCCGGAGTGCGGGCCCGGCCGCCGTCGCCGCCGTTCCCGCGAAGATCGTCAGCGCCCCGAGCGGCAGGAGCGCACGCACCGCCCATACGCCGAGGCGGTCCGTCGAACGAGGACGCGCGCCCGGCTCGTACGCGGCCCGCCACGCGAGCGCGACGGCCCCGATCAGGATGATCATCGAAAGCGCGAAGTGCCCCATCACGAACCCGGGGGCAAGGTGCTCACGGACCGTGAAGCCTCCGAGTACCGCCTGTGCGAGGACCCCGAGGGGCAACGTCAGCGACAGCCAGACCAGCTCACGCCGGAGCGGGCGCCGGAAGAACGCCAGCACGAACGCGACCACCGCGATCACCCCGACCAGCCCGGAGATCGCCCGGTTGGAGTACTCGATCACGGCGTGCGTCGAGAGCGGCGGCAGCGCCTTGCCGTAGCACTTGGGCCAATCCGGGCAGCCGAGGCCCGAATCGGTGAGGCGAACCGCCGCGCCGGTCAGCACGATCACGCTGAGCGCCGCGAGCGCGAAGTAGGCGACACGGCGGTACTGAGAGGGGGTGAGGTTGAAGCGGTCTCGCACTCAGCCCGGAATTATCGCCCCCACGGGGCGCGGAGTGGCTACGTAGGTGCGAAGGACCTTCCCGGCGTCTAGCACCACCACCCGGTCGGCGTGTTCGAGTGTCGCGTCCTCGTGGCTGATCATCAGCACGGTGGTGCGACCCCGAAGCGATCCGACGGCCGCCCAGATCGCGTCCCGATTGGCGGCGTCCAGCGAGCTGGTCGCCTCGTCGAGGATCAGCAGCTCCGGAGCCCGGAGCAGCGCCCGCGCGAGTGCGAGCCGCTGGCGCTCCCCGCCCGACAGTCGCATTCCGCGGTCGCCGACAACGGTCCGCAGGCCGGCCGGGAGCCGGCGGGTGAACTCTGCGGCCGCGGCGACCCGAAGCGCCTCCCAGAGCTCGTCCTCCGTCACGTCCGGCCGTGCCCACCGGAGGTTGGCCTCGATCGTGTCGTGGAACAGGAACGGCTCCTGCGGTACGAGCGCCACCGACCGCCGCCACCCCACCAGCCGGTCGGGCGTCAGCTGGACCCCACCGACGCGCACCTCGCCGGCGGACGGGACGAGCAGGCCGCCCACCAGGTCGCTGAGCGTCGTCTTGCCGGCGCCCGACCCGCCGGCGAGTGCCGTGATCGACCCCGTGGGGATCTCAAGCGAAACTCCGCGCAGCGCCTCCGCTCCCCCCTCCCCGCGGCCCGGATAGGCGAAATGGACGTCCCGCACCTGGATGCCCGCTCCGATCTCGATCCGGCCCCGATGCCACCGGCCGGGGGCTCCTCGGCGCGTTTGGAGCGCGACGTCAGCGTCATCACCTCGTTGAATGCGGGGACGGCCTGGGCGAGCTGCAGGACGCTCGTCGACGCCGAGTTCGTCTGCGAGGCGACCCGCGTGAATACGAATGCGACCGCCAGCAGTGACCCGATCGGCACTTTGACCACCCGCACCGCGACGTACACCGTCACCGCCAGCAGCGCCGCGGTCAGGGCCGTCTGGATCGCGGTGGCGAGCGCGCTCGCGCTCGCGAACGCGATCTGCGACCCGCGCGCCTGGGCGATCGCTTCGGAGAACTCGTCCATGTGGCGGCGCTCGTGCCCGTACGCCTTCGCCAGCTTGAGCCCGTCGAGGAAGCCTGTCGTCACCGCGAGGATCCCACGATTTCGCTCCATCAGCTGGGCGCCGAGCCGGCGGCTACGGCGGGCGAGCGGCCACACGATGAGCACCAGCGCGAGGCTTGAGAGCGCGGCGAGCGCGGTCATCGGCGGGAGATGCGGATCGCGGCCGCGAGCTGGGCGACGGCGATGATCGCGGTCGCAGCGATGCTCAGCGCGGCGGCGGCGCCGAAGCCGACCCACGAGACGTTCGTGGTCAGCACCGCGAGCAGGTCCGATTGGCGCAGCTCGATCAGGTGGCGCCACTCGGCCCGGGCGACCGCGCCGTAGAGCCGTTCGCGGATCTCGTCGACGAACTCGAGGCGGTAGCGGGTGGACAGGACGCTCTGGTAGGCGCTCAACGCGGCGCTCGCGGCGATCACAGCGACGTAGAGCGCCAGCACGGCCCCCAGCGTCGGGCTCACGCCGACGTCCTCCAGCAGCCCGCGAACCGATCGTGAGACGCTGGTGGAGCCGCCAACTCCCACGGCCGCGAGCAGCGGGATCAGCAGCAGCACGCCGATCGCCTGGCCCAGGCCCGGCGCCGACCTGTACCGCGACGACCCACGCGAGGCGTCGCGGACGCACGGCGACCAGCTCGCGCAGATAGCCGCGGAGCTCCGAGCGAGGCCGCGGCGTTCATGCTGGTCGAGCGGGTCGCGCCGCGCTAGCCAGGCACCCATCGCCCCCGGGAGCTTGACGGTGAGCTCGAGCGGCCGCAAGAGGTAGGCACACAGAAGCCCTCGCCGGCTGCGGCGGGCGAGCCTGTAGCGCGCGCGCATGAACCGCGGCGAGGGGACGAGCGTCAGCGCGACGATCCTGGCTCGGGCACGGAACCCGGGCGGTCGCCAGCAGCCGCTCGATCGCGATCGCCGTCTCGCGCGTCTCGGCGAGCAGGCGCAGCCCTCGCGCGGAGCCGAGCCTCGGGCAGCCCGAGCGCGGCCGCCACCCGCCGGCCCGGTGGCACGAGCCGGAGCCCCGCCGCGAATGCGTCCTCCCCGCCCAGCTCCCGCGCCAGCGCCGCCGCGCGCCGCCAGGTCGAGCGCTCGAGCTCGGTCCAGCGCCCGCTCGAGGTCAGACAGCGGCTTGGGGTGCCCGACGCCGTGCAGCAGCGCGTGGAGAGCGACCAGCAGGGCGCTCGCGGTCGGGCCTGGCACGCGCACCTCGACCGCCCCGACGGCGATCGTCTCCGGGTGCTCGGCAAACCGCTGCCACACGAGCCCCGGCGGAGCCTCCAGCAGGAAGATCGTGTGGTGCAGCTCGATTACCGCCGGCGGGCGGCGCGGACCCAGCTCTCGTGGTGCTCGCGCTGGTGCGGGTGGGCGCGCTGCGCGACCTGCTCGAAGCCGCGCTTCGCCAGTGTGCGGCGCGCTGGCTCGAGCTGCTCGGGGGCCACCAGCAGGTCGAGATCGATGTAGGTCCGCTCGCTCGGGTCGTCGTACAGCCAGCGCGCGAACGCCGGGCCCTTGAGCAGCAGCGGCTGCACGCCGTCGGCCGCGAATGCACTCGACCAGCTCTCGAGCGCGGCGTCGAGGCTCAGCCGAAGGGCGGCAGCCCTGAAGGCCCGGGCGGGGGGTTGGCGCCGCGGCAGCACTGGCATCCGCGGAGACGATACGGCCGGCTGATCCTGGTTATGGCGAGACCGCGATGCCCTTGTTGATCGTCTCGACGCGTCCTTGGCGAGCGTCTGCGTCGCCTTGACGTTTCCGTACCACGTCGTGCCGCCGGCGTTCGACTGCCCGGCCGCGTAGGCCAGCATGTCCGAGGAGTCATCATCTGGCGCTCGCTGAACGTGGCGCTGCTGTTCTCCGAGGTCCCTTCGAGGTCGTCAGGTCCACGCCGAGGCCGCCGAGCGGCCCAGGGCGCCGAGTTCTTGTCGTCGTCGAGCGACGGATCGCTGAAGTAGACGTTCAGCGTGCTGCCAAGCATTTGGGCCTTCAGCATCGCGTTCATGTTCGAGCCGCTGGCGGCCTGGATCACGTCGTCACATAGCTCGCGACCGCCGAGGGGGTCGCCGTGGCGCTCAGATCCTGGACGGCGCGTACCGCAGAGCCAGGTGGCGAGCGCGGACGAGCCGCTCGAGGGGCCGGAGCCGGTGATCAGGCCCTGGCCGCTCTCGTTCCGCCAGGACCCGATCGTTCCGTCGCTGTGCTGGCAAGCGGCGAGCCCTGGACCGTTTTGCTGGAGCTCTTGCTGGTCTGCGTGAGCGCGTCGGTGTTGGCGGCCGTCACACAAGCGTTCGCTGAGCGTTATCGTCCGCGCGTACGTGAACTTCGTCGAGGCGAACCGTGCCGTGTTGACCCCGTCACGGTCCCAAGCGTCGTCGTGGCGCCCTTGAACGTGTCGGAGATCGTGACCGCCGATCGAAGGCGGTGGTGGCGTCCCGACGCGTATGAGCCGGTCGGGGTCGTCATCCGTCGGGCGTCGTCGTCGTCGTCTTGGTCCACGTGACCTGCGCAGTGACGTTCTGTTGATCCGACTGGGTCGGCGTGGAGGCGTACGTACAGGTGTACGGGAGATCGAACGTGCTCGCGCTGGCACGCTCACGCCGCTGTCTCCG
The DNA here is from genome assembly GCA_963695965.1 of uncultured Solirubrobacterales bacterium. Classification (GTDB taxonomy): domain Bacteria; phylum Actinomycetota; class Thermoleophilia; order Solirubrobacterales; family Solirubrobacteraceae; genus Palsa-465. The sequence continues at coordinate 812 of CAVOIU010000014.1, read as the reverse complement.
CTGACCGTGCAGCTTCCACCGTCGGCGACTGATGCGCTGATGTTGCCGTGATCCCCTGCGAGTGGTCCGGGTTGGTCATGTGGATCTTGCCGTCAACGGCCACTGACTGTCGGTGACACCCGTCCGACCGGCCTTGACCGCATAGTCGAACGTGGCGGGCCGGGCGCTCGCGTGTACCACCAGCGCTCGTCGACGCTCTTGGCGATTCTCCAGCCATACGTCCGCTGAACGTCGCGCCGGCGTCGACCTTGGCCGACAGGTAGCCGAGGTCGGCGCCGGCGCCATCGTGACCTGCCGGGCACGTAGCGCAGCGTGTACTTGGGGAGACGTCCCGCCACTGCAGCCGTAACGTACGAGCCACCGTGCTCGACGATGTCGTGGACCTGGTGCGAGGCCGGTGCGGCACTCATTGCCGTGGCAGCGCTGTCGCCGTTGAGCCAGCCCGTGTAGGAAACAGGCGTACTCGAGGTACCCGCGAGCCGCCGTCATCGTCGCGCTCGACGCGGCTACTGTCTGCGTCCGGGCCCGATCGCGAACGTCTGCTGAACTGTGCGGCGACCAGATGACTCGGATCGAGTGCTGGTTGTGTCTGATTCAGACAAGCCCCGACGCTGGGGTGAAGGAGATGATTCCTGCCCGAGGATCGAGCAGGTGCTGAAGTGCTGCTCAGTGAATTGATTGACAGGGTCATGGGCAGCGTCCAGGCTGCTGTTGCTGTCATCTGAGCAGCCGTCATCGGCACCCGCATCTTTGATGTACTCTTCGTCAGGTGTACGCGATCGTCTGTGATGCTTCTGCTGCGGTGATCGTGA
>CAVOIU010000013.1:0-12825 GCA_963695965.1 uncultured Solirubrobacterales bacterium | reverse complement strand
GTGTCCCGTTGACATATTGGGGCGTGTAGTTTGCGGAGAACGTTCCGCCGCTGCAGCTCGTCCCATCCGTGCCGACCGGGCTCGACGATGTGGCGGAGGTGGTGCAGTTCGGTGCCGTGCTCATCGCCGTGGCAGCGCTATCGCCGTTGACCCAGCCCGCGTAGGCAGCCGTAATCCCAGGCACCGCCGAGCCGGCCGTCATCGTCGCGCTCGACGCGGTCACCGTCAGCGGCGCGGGGCCGATCGTGAACGTCTGCTGAACCTGGGCGGCGGCCGATGATTGGCATCGCCGGACTGGTTGGCGTCGATCACACAGCTGCCGACACCGGTGAACGACACCGTCGAGCCGGACAGGGTGCACACGCCGGTGCTCGACGGATCGATCGACAGGGTCGCGTGAGGCCAGAGGTCGCCGTTGCCGCCACTGAATAGCTGCCGCCGTACACCGCGTTCGACGGGAGCGTCGTCGTGTACGTGATCGCCTGCTGGCCCGGGGTGACCGTGAGCGTGCCGGGCACGTATTGGACCGTGTAGTTGGCGGAGAACGTTCCGCCGCTGCAGCTCGTCGGATATGTGCCGACCGGGCTCGACGATGTGGCGGAGGTGGTGCAGTTCGGTGCCGTACTCATCGCCGTGGCAGCGCTATCGCCGTTGACCCAGCCCGCGTAGGCAGCCGTAATCCCAGGCACCGCCGAGCCAGCTGCCATCGTCGCGCTCGACGCGCTCACCGTCAGCGGCGCCGGAAGAATCGTGAAGCTCTGCTGGACCTGGGGCGCGGCCGCGTAGTCGCTGTTGCCCGGCTGGTTGGCGTCGATCACGCAGTTGCCGACGCCCGTGAAGGACACCGTCGAGCCGGACAGCGTGCACACGCCGGTGCTCGAAGAATCGATCGACAGGCTCACCGGCAGCCCCGAGGTCGCCGTTGCCGCCACCGCCGGATAGCTGCCTCCGTACACCGGGCTCGAAGGCGGCGTCGATCCGAAGCTGATCGTCTGCGGCGGCGCCATCAGCACGGTGACGGTGTGGGAAGCCTCCTGGTTGCCCGCGTTGTCGACCGAGTAGTACTCGATCGTGTGCAAACCGACCGCCGACGCCGGGATCGTCACGGCGTTGCCGGACTGGAGCGGTCCGCCGTCGACGCTGTAGAAGGTGTTGGTCACGCCGGAGGCGGCGGAGCCATCGGGGTTGGCAGGGTCGGTGGCAGTCAGATGCACGGTCACATCGCTGGTCTGCGGGCCGGTCGGCGCGTCGTCCGTGGTCGTTGGCGGCGTGGTGTCAATCAGGACGGTTGCGGTGTGAGGGGTCTCCTCGGTTCCCGTCGCGGTCGACGGAGTAATAGGTGATCGTGTGGGACCCGTCGTTGGAATGGTCCGAAGGCGCCGGGATCGCCACGTTCGTCCCGGTCTGGTCGGGGCCGCCATCGATGCTGTAGTGGGTGCTTGCGATCCCGGAGCCACCGGGCTCGGTGGCATTCAGGTGGACGGTCACAGGATAGTTCTGCCATCCCGACAGTGCGTTATCCGTCGTGACCGGTCGCGCGGGGGCGCACGCCGGATCGTTGCTGCCGGTCCAGCTGAGCACCACGCTGACCGGGGCCGACCCAGTCGGCGGCGGCCAGCCATTGAAGGTGATCTCAAACTGTGGCATCCCGGTGCCCGTATTGAGGCTGAGCCCGGTTAGGTTCGCGGTTCCGGTGCCGTCCAGTGGCTCGGTGGGAAGTCCCGCAATGGGATTTCCATCGCCGTCGAGGAACTGGACCGATGCGCTCGCGTACGCACCTGGCGTAGGCGACGTGACTTGTATCGACTGATACGAGCTCGGAACGCACGCCGGGTTGGGAACCACGAACTCCGAGGCGAGGACCCTGCCCTGACTACAAACCCCGCCTGTGTAGGCGTCGAAGTTCTGGATCTGCGCCGGGCCGGCGTCGGAGTTGACCCACAAACACGTCGGCAGCTGAGGATCGCCGGTGACGGTGTAAGCACCATTACCGGCAATCCCCGACAGCACCTTGGGAAAGTTCGGACATGGCCCGGTGGGGCTCGTCGAGTAGTCGTAGCAGCTCACGGTGCCGGTGCCGGTCGAGACGTTGCCCATCGTGAGATAGACGCGTGGTCCGAGGACATACGCCGGTCCGTTGACCAAGTCGGTCTGGCCGGTGTCCGCCGCGAGCCCGGGAGGGGTCGGGGTGCTCGCGCCCGAAAGCGTGTAGCACGGGTCGTTGCTGAACGCGAGGCAGACGCCGGTCACGTTCCCGCCTCCGTCCAGCATCGGGAAGGGCGCGCCCGAGCTCGAGATGAACTTAAACCCAGTACCTATAGGCCATGCTCCGCTGCAATTGCCTTGGCTGGTCGTGTCAAAGCACGCGAGCCCGTCGTTGCCGGTGACACCGATGAACCTCACCGGGATGATGAGCTGGCTGCCGATCGCCGCGGGTATGGGCGATGGGTTCAGGTTAGAGACAGTACCTGTGCCGAGGTTGACGGCGAACGGCTGGCCGGCGCACGCGGCATCGGTGCTGAGGTCAAAGCACAGGAGCTCGTTGTCGGCTCCGGCCCCGCTGGCGGGTTGACCTCCGTAGTAGTTGAACGAGTACCACCGGTGACCCACCAGCATCGGCGCGCCCAGGGCACTTACGGTTCCGCTAGCGGCTGTTGAAACGAGATTGGCCTGGTTGGCCTGGGTCAGAGGCGTGAACCCGCAGAACGGATTCGGGTTTGTCGCAGGCTGCGTCGTGTCGACGCAAGCGACCCCCGCGGTGCGGTCCTCGAGCCGCGTCACGAACACGTAGAGCATCCCCGTATTCCGGTCGAGGTACGTCCCCGGGTGTTGCGAGGTGGTGTAGTGGCGGCCTTGCGGGTCCGTGACCGTCTTGGGCCACCCTGCGCAGATCGAAGCATCACTCAGGTTGTGGCAGGCGATCGTCAGGCTTGGATCGTGGTGGAACGCGTTGTAGACCTGGTCCTGCGACACCGAGACATCCCAGCCGTCGCCGCCGGCGCTCGCTGCGAAGCTGGTGGCGGGTGGCACCGGGATCGTGCGCGACTGCGTGTACGTCGCTGTCGGTGAGGACGCGGACGCCCCGGAAACGGGGCCGAACACGATCGCCCAGGCGCCGACGACGATCAGTGCAGCCAGCGTGCCCTTGGTTGTCCTACCCCCTGATCTACGATGCATGCGACCTCCGGTCGCGGCTACCTGCAAGCCTCTGGAAGGGCACCGCCCGCAGGCCGACCCTTCGGATCATTTCTCGATTAGTTGTCAAAAGGTAAACAATGCGGGGTCGCGCCGCAATCGAACATTCGTCCAGTTTCGCGAGACCACCTCAGCCAAGGTCTCTATCGGCCAGTCGGCCTAATCCGTTAAGGGCAATCGTCCGAATTCAGTCCGGGCATCATCGCGGCGCATGACGAGATTTGCCCCAGGCGCCCACCCTAGGGTTTCGAACCGGAGCAGCGGACTCGAATCTCGGGTGCTCGTGCCGGATACGAAGGGATACCGTTGTGCTCGCGCGGATGAGCGATGCCACGTACACATACTCCGCGTATGGCCTTACGGTCCGGGTCCCGTTCGGGTGCTCCGGGTTTGAGCAGGCCGGCGAGAGAGCAATCCCGGACCTCGCAGTCCGCGAGGGCATCGTCCCCCGCGCGTTGCCCTCGCCGACGATCGCCGGGCCCTCGTGGGAGGCGGAACCGTCCCGCTTCCTTCACCGGAGCGGGAACCGTGGAGGACGATTTCTGGTCGAGGCAGGCGAGGTCACGCTGGAGCGCAATCCCTTGGCCGATGACGACGTCCTCGCTACGGCATTCGTCGGCGCAGTCCTGCCAATGGCCATTGCCCAGCGGGAGCAGCTTGTCCTACACGCGAACGCCGTGGCGATCGGGAGCGCGGCGGCCGTTATCGCGGGCGCCTCGGGCGCGGGGAAGTCGACCGCGCTCGCTGCATTGCTGAGGATGGGCTGCCTGATGCTCGCAGACGACGTCACCGTGCTGGCGATTGACGCAGAAGGGCGCGCCGACGTCCTCCCCGGTCGTCGCGAGATTCGCCTGCCGCATGAGTCGGCAGCGCTGCTGGGTGTTCCTGACACGAATCATCGACTCGGCCCGCAGTGGTATCGGAAGACGATCGTGCCGGTGCCGGAGCAGCAACTCGGTTCGGCACCGGCGAGGCTTGACCGCATTTATCTGCTCGAGGTCGGCCCTTACCCTGATGTCGCCGTGACCGCGCTGTCGGGCTCAGCGAAGTTCGAGGCGCTCCTCAGCTGTCTGTACGGTCCAATATTCGCGTTCCAGCACTCCGTCGTGTTTCCGCTGTGCACGACGATCCTCCAGCAAGCAGACGTATTCCGGATCAGCCGGCCGGCGGAACGCTGGTCGGTTGAACGCGTATGCTCGGCGATACTCGATCACTCGGCGAGGATCGGTCGTTGAGCTCCATCATCTGGTTAGCGTCGTATCCGAAGTCGGGGAACACGTGGCTGCGTGCGCTCCTGACCAACTACCTGAGCCCGGGCGACCAGCCGGCCGACATAAACCACCTGGGCGCCGGCAGGAGCGAACATGCGGCCTCCCGCGCCCTGTTCGATGAAGTCGTGGGCATCCAAGCGTCGGCCCTCGACCGCCGTGTGATCTCCCGGCTGCGGCCAGAGCTCTACCGGCGCTTCGCTGCCGCGTCGCAGGAGGACGTGTTCGTCAAGGTGCACGACGCGTGGACATGCACCGACTCGGGCGAGCCAATGTTTCCTCAGGACGTCACCCGTACGGTCGTCTACCTCCTCCGCAATCCGCTCGACGTCGCCGTGTCCTGGGCGCACCACCGAGGAGCTCGGATCGAAGAGACCGTGACACAGATGTGTGATGGCCCGGCGCCCGACGATGACTCGGGACGGTTGGGAGCCCAGCTTCGCCAGTACATCGGGCCGTGGCATCGACACGTTCACTCGTGGCTCGACGCGTCGGGGCTCCGATGCCACGTCGTTCGTTTCGAGGATCTCCGCACGGATCCCGAGCGGACATTTGCCCAGGTTGTGGGGGCCTGCGGCCTACCAGTGGACGCCGGCTTGGTGGCCAGGGCGGTTGCGTTCTCGGACTTTGCCGAGCTTCGCCGCCAGGAGCTCGAGCGGGGGTTCGCGGAGCGGCATCCCAATGCGCGCGGGGAGTTCTTTCGCCGCGGCGAGATGGGGGGGTGGCGAGCGGACCTGCCCGCTGAGCTCGCACTTCGTCTGATCGAATCGAATCGCGAGATGATGCTGCGTTTCGGGTACCTGAGTGAGTCGAACGGGGCGGAGGTGGGGCTTGGAACTGAGCTCCCGGTTGGCACGTAACGAACAGCTGCCGTCGGCGAACGTCGACCGAGAGGTCGTGTTCCTCAACGCCTCGATGGACAGCTACATCGCGCTGGACGAGATCGGGCGGCAGATCTGGGAGCTGCTCGAGAGTCCCCGTAGGGTCGACGAACTGGTCGCCGAGCTAGGCCACCAGTTCGACGGCGCCCAAGACGTAATCGAGGCAGACCTCTTGACGTTTCTCAGGGAGCTCGAGCACGAGGGCATGGTTCGTGTCATCGACGACGACACGGCTTCGTAAGCTGCGCGCAGTGCCATGGCGCGACCGCGCGCTCCTGCTGAGAGCCGCCGCCGCGCTCGCGATTACGAGAGTCGCAATCGCGCTGGTGCCGTTTCGCGTGATCGCCCAGACGCTTGGTCTCCGGCAGGTTGGCGTATCCCCTCTGACCGACGTCCCCTGTCCGGATGCGGCCAGGCGTGTCGGCTGGGCGGTCCGCACGGCAGCCGCCAACATGCCGTGGCGCAGCACGTGTCTCACGCAGGCGCTCGCAGGCTCCATGATTCTCACGCGTAGCGGTATCGAGTCGACTCTTTCCTTCGGAGTCGCGAAGGACAGCCAGGCACCAAACGATCTGATCGCGCACGCGTGGCTTCAGTGCGGCGAGGCGGTCCTCACGGGGGAGACCGAAGACAACAGCTTTGTCGAGTTGGCCACATTCGCGCATCGGTGAGGATGACGTCCGCAGGGCCTGGGATAGGACCGTTGCCGAACTGGCTGCATGACGCAAGCATCCGGATCGGGCCGGTGCCGGCGAGCCTCCCCGGAGAGAGCGCGTCCGGCAGTGCTCTGGAAAGCGGCACCCGGGCGCTTCCTCCTCGATGTGCCCGGCGTGGCTCGCTATCTGGTGAAGGACGGTCAATCGATCACGATCGATCCTCAGCGGTCAGCATCGGACGACGAGCTGGCAAGGTTTGCCCGCGCCACGCCATTCGCGGCGCTGTGCCACCAGCGTGGAATCGCCGTCGTCCATGCAGCGGCAGCCGTGCGCGACGACCGCGCCGTGCTCGTCGCGGGAGATTCAGCTGCGGGCAAGTCGACGCTGCTCGCCGCACTGATCGCACGCGGCTGGCGGATGCTCGCCGACGACTTGACCCCCGTGACTTTGAACGACGAGTCCCTGCCGATCGCATTGCCTACGTTCCCTGAGCTGATTCTGTGGGAGGACGCACTCGAACGGCTTGGGGCGGCGAGCGCCGGTCAGACGCCCTTACCACCGCCCGTTCGATCCAGACCTCATGGGACCTGGTCGGTGCCGACCCACACGCTGATGGTCCCGTCACCCGTTCGTGTGCACACCGTCTGGAGGCTCTCGACCCAGAACCGGGGCCGAGTCGAAGCCGAGATGATCGACGGTGTCCGTGGCTTTGCGCTCTTGAGCTGGATCGCCTACAACAGTCGGGTTGCCCGGGCGCTGCTCGACCCCGCGATCCGACTGCGAGTCGATAGCGCGATCGTTGCGCACTGCGACCTCGGGGCGCTCCGGCGACCCCGTGGTTGCTGGTGCGTGCGCGAACTCGCCGAGTTGCTTGACACAACATGATTCAATGAAGTTGTAGGGGCTCTCTACGAAGGTCGAGGGAAATGATGCGCGAGGGTTGGGATAAGAGCAGCGCGGGGGATTCCAGAGACGGGACCCCCGACCGAGAGCGTGCCGCGTGGCGAGCACCCATGATCACGCGCTTCGCCCTCGAGCGTACGCTCAGCACGGTCGGAAGTGCCGGCGACGGATCTTCGCCCGGCCCCACGCTCTAAAGCGCGTGAGTATTGGCGCTCTTTGGCCTTGTGCGCCGCGACGGCAGGCCGGCTGCGCTACCGGCCGTTGATCCCGGCCCCCAGCCCCGGGACAGTGTCTGCGAGTGGTCCGACGGAGTAGCCGTCCTCGGAGGCGCGGGTTCGTCCGATCCCGACGGCTCTCGATTTGCGGAACGTCCAATCGAGGATCCCGAGGCCGGGTTCGCGTTAGCTGCCGTCGGCCGCATCGATAATCGCAACGAGCTGGCGCGAGAGCTGGGCCCCCTCAGGGATGCCGGCCAGGGTGCCGCCGGGGCGTTGCTGTCGGCCGCATACCGGCGCTGGGGCGAAGACACTCCCGCTCGCGTACTAGGCGACTGGATGTTTGCCGCCTGGCACCCGGCCGAGCATCGCCTCTTCCTTGCACGCGATCAGCTTGGCGCCGGCAGCTTGTACTACCAGTGGAACGCGGCCGTTTTTGCGTTCGCGTCCTCACAGCGGCAGCTGCTTGCTCTCGGCGCAGTGAAACCTGAACTGGACGAGCTGTATCTCGCGCAGTATCTCGTCTCGTGGCCTGCCTATCACCGAGGTTCCCCAGGGACCAGCGGGATCAAGCGGCTCGCGCCCGGCCACCAGCTGACGATCACGCCGCAGCGGCTGGAGGTGCGGCGATATTGGCGGGTCGAAGACGTCACCGAGCTCCACCTGCCATCAAGACAGGATTACGTGCCCGTTCTCCGCGACCACCTCGATCAAGCGGTTGGAGCTCGGCTTCCGTCCTGCGGCAAGGTCGGCATCACCCTGAGCGGGGGGCTTGACTCGGGGTCGATTGCGGCGACGGCCGCTGGTCAACTTCGGCCCGAGGCCAAGCGCCTGATGGGCTTCACCTCAGTTCCGATGCAAGACGCGACGCTTTCCCTGCCTGGACGGTTCGGCAATGAGCTTCCGTTCGCGGAACGTACCGCCGCGTTTGCAGGAAACATCGATCTGTTCGCCGAGGATGCATCCTGGCACAGCCCCGTGAGTGGAATCCGGCACGGGCTGGGAATACTCGGGTGTCCGGTGCACGCCGCCGCGAACCTGTTCTGGATCCTGGCGCTGCTCCAAGCCGCCAGCGATCACGGTTGCAAAGTCATGCTTACCGGTCAGCTGGGGAACTCGGTGATGTCGTGGCAGGGGAGCGTGCTCTCCCAGCCGCTCGCGTACCAGGCTCGAACGCTCGGGGCACCCGGCCTGGCCAAAGCCCATCTCAAAGCGAGGCTTCCACGAATCGCACTGGAGTCGTGGGCGCGCATGAACCTCGATCCAGATTGGTACCGCCGCAGCGCGATCCATCCTCAATTCGCCAAGCGACTCGAACTGGCAAACCGGCGGTTGCGCGATCCCATGGAATACCCGCGCGGGCCTCTCGAGGAGCGCCTCAGTTTGTTGCATCCGAACCATTCGTCGCTGGGCGGCGCGTGGGGAGTGCTCGGCGCCCACTATGGCTTGCAGGTCTGGGATCCCACGAGCGACGCGCGCTTGGTCTCGTTCTCGCTTTCCGTCCCTGATCGGGTGTTCATCGACCCGCGCACAGGAATGGATCGCTGGCTCATCCGCGAGGCGATGCGCGGGCGGCTACCCGACGAGGTCCGGCTGAACCGGCGTAGGGGAGGACAAGCCGCAGACCTGGTCCCGCGGCTGCGAGCCAGCGCCGAGGAGGTAGACAACGCGCTCGACGAACTCGCCGGCGGTCCCGCCGCGGACTGTGTCGACGTGTCGTACATGCGTCAGACGTGGCGCCTGATCCAGCGGGAGGACACGCGCGAGACCCTTAGGAAGGCGTCGACTGTCCTGATGCGGGGGATCATGGGCGGCTTATACGTCCATTTGCTCGAAGGAGCTCCCGCTCGTCCGGTCGTCGCGGGCCGTGTCCAGCGCGCGTAGGTCCGCGTCCACCATCCGTCTGACCAGTTGGCCGAACCCGACCTCGGGCTCCCACCCGAGCCGCTCCCGGGCTCGGGTCGCGTCGCCGATCAGCGGCTTGGCCTCGGACGGGCGCACCAGCGCCGGGTCGATGCGGATGTGCTCGCTGGCCTCGAGTCCGACGTGCTCGAATGCGGCGTCGGCGAACTCCCGGACCGTGTGGCCGACGCCGCTCGCAAACACGTAGTCGGCGGGGGCGGCCTGCTGCAGCGTCAGCCATGCGCCGCGGACGATGTCGCCGGCGAACGACCAGTCGCGGATCGTGTCGAGGTCGCCGAGCACGACCTCCCGCGCAAGCCCGAGCTTGATCGCGGCGGCCGCTCGAGTGATCTTCCGCGTCACGAACTGCTCGGGCCGGCGCTCGGACTCGTGGTTGTAGAGGATCCCCGAGCACGCGTAGATCCCCGCATGCTCGCGGAGCTGGCCGACGAGCTGGTGGGCGGTGAGCTTGGCGGCGGCGTACGGGTCACGCGGCCGGCATGGAGTGTCCTCGCGCTGCGGACTCTCGGGCGCGTCGCCGAACATCGCCGAGGAGGTCGCGTGGAACACGCGCGTGTCGGGGCTGCGGTCGCGGACGGCCTCGAGCAACGTGGCGGTCGCCGACGCGATCGCGTTCACCGTCCGCGCGGGGTGCTCCCACGAGTCGGGCACGAACGACGGAGCGGCCAGGTGGTAGAGCTCATCCGGCCTCACGGCGGTCACGGCGGACACCAGCGTGTCGGGCTCGAGCAGCTCCCCCTGCACGAGCTGGACGGCGCCCCGCAGATGCTCGGACGCGCCGAGGTTCGCAGCCGAATCGCGGTGAACCATCCCTAGGACCTCGTAACCCTGGTCGAGCAGCAGCTCGGCGAGAAACGAGCCGTCCTGGCCGCTCAGGCCAGTGATCAGCGCCCGTCGGCGGCCCGCGGGCACGTTACTCGCTCAGAAGCTTCAGGTCGCTGTCGACCATCAGCCGGATCAGCTGCTCAAAGCTGGTCCGCGGCTCCCAGCCGAGCTCGCGTCGGGCCTTCGACGAGTCGCCGATCAGGTGGTCGACCTCGGCCGGCCGCTTGAGCGACGCGTCGATCTTCACGTGGTCGCCGACGTCCACGCCCGCCTGGTCGAACGCGATCCGAGACAGTCGCGCACCGAATGCGCCACTCCCGTCGCGATCACGTAGTCGGACGGCTGCTCTCGCTGGAGCATCAGCCACATGGCCTCGACGTAGTCCTTGGCATACCCCCAGTCGCGCTCGGCGTCGAGGTTCCCGAGGGTCAGGTCCTCGACGATCCCGAGCTTGATCGCGGCCGCATGCCAGCTGATCTTGCGCGTCACGAACTCAAGCCCCCGGCGAGGTCCCTCGTGATTGAACAGGATCCCGCAGCTCGCGTGCAGCCCATAGGACTCTCGGTAGTTGACGGTGATGAAGTGGGCGTAGGCCTTCGCCACGCCGTATGGCGAACGGGGGTAGAAGGCCGTCTGCTCGGTCTGCGGCACCTCCCTGACCTTGCCGAACATCTCGCTCGAGGAGGCCTGGTAGAAGCGGGCCTCCGGGCACACCTCGCGCATCGCCTCGAGCATCCGCGTCACCCCCACGCCGGTGAACTCGGCGGTCAGCGTCGGCTGGATCCAGGAGACGGCCACGAACGACATCGCCGCCAGGTTGTAGACCTCGGTCGGGCGGGCGGCACGCAGCGCGTCGACTAGCGACCGCTGGTCGAGCAGGTCGGCCTGGTGCAGCGTGATCCGGTCCCGCACGTGCTCGATCCGCTCGAACTTCTCGGTCGATGAGCGCCGCACGGTCCCGTGGACCTCGTAGCCCTTTTCGAGCAGGAACTCTGCCAGGTAGGAACCGTCCTGGCCGGTGATGCCGGTGATGAGGGCGCAGCCGCGGTCAGCCATCGGCGGCGGAGCGTACACCGATGTCCTCGGTCCGAGCCACCGCCAGGTTATGCTCGCGGCGCTTGGCTGACGTCCGGATTCTCCACGTGCTGCCCCACCCAGGCGGCGGCGCTGAAACCTATATCGGGATGCTCGAACGGCTGCCCGGCTTCACCCATCAGCGCTTCTACCTGAGCAGCGGTCGGAGCCCCGCGCGCGCACTCACGTCGATCCCGGCACGCTGGCCACGGCTGGCAGCTCGTGTGCGCGCAACCGACCTCGTCCACACTCACGGCGATGTCGCGAGCACGATCGCGCTGCCGTTGGTTCGCGAGCGGCCGGCGGTCGTTACTACCCATGGACTGCACCTCGTCCGGCGGGCCCAAGGGCCCGCGCATCCGGTGATGAGTCGGGATTAAGGATGGTCGTGGCCCGCGCTCGGCTCGTCATCTGCACCTCGGCGGCCGAGCGCGACGAGCTCGAGCTACTCGTCCGCGCCCGCGACCGGCGCAAGCTGACCGTGATCCACAACGGCGTCGAGCCGGCCATCCCCCTCGACCAGCAGGCGCGAGCGTCGGTCCGCAGGAGCTCGGCGCTCGGCCCGACACGGTCCTTGCCCTGTTCGTCGGCCAGCTGGAGCCGCGAAAGGCGCCGCTCTTGGTAGCGATGCCGCGAGCCGGGTGCGCCCGATGGAGGCCGCTTCTGCTCGTGGTGGCCGGCGACGGACCGCAGGCCCCGCAGATACGAGCACTGGCGTCTGACGCGGTCAAGCCGATCGGCCACCGCCCCGACCTGCCGCGCCTGCTCAGCGCGGCCGACGTGTTCGTTCAACCGTCAGAGCGCGAGGGGATCTCGCTCGCGCTCTTGGAGGCGATGGGTCACGGCCTCGCGATCGTCGCGGCGGATGGCCCGGCAACCCGGAGGCCTTGGCGACGCCGGCCTCGTGTTCGGCGTCGGAGGCGAGGCCGCGCTGGTCGCCGCCCTCGAGCAGCTCTGCTCCGACCCGAGCTCCGCGCCTCGCTCGGCGCCAGAGCGCGGGCGAGGGCACCCGACCAGTTCGGCATCGAGCGGTTCCTGGCGCGACAGAGGCCGTCTACATGGAGGCAAGGAATCCCTCATGGCGCCTGGCCCTGCCGGCGGCGACGGCGCGCTTGAGCGCCAGTGGCGCAGTAGGAGATGCAGACGGTAGCAGGCCGGTGGCACGACGAGGCTGCGGCGGCGGCATGGCGCGCAACGGATCACGATCGACTCGGCTATCTGTTCGCGCTCTCGCCTCGCGGCGACGTTGCGTGAGGACATCTCGCGGGTGGCGAGGTCTCGTCGAGCGAAGATGCGGTGCCGGTCCGCCAGCCGCAGCCACAGGTCGTATTCGGTCGCCCACCGGTAGCGGGCGTCATATCCCCCGCCCCGAGCGCGGTGTCTCGGCGGAATGCGGCCGATGTGTTCGGGACCGGGTTGAAGCGCATCAGCGCGCGGTTGACCTGCGCTGGCAAACCGGGTCCGCGACACGACCCGTTACCGCGTTCGTCGACCTCGCGCATCCGGCAGCCGACGACCGCGACGGCGGGCTCGCTTCGAGCACCCCCAGCTGGCGCTCCAACGCGTCGGCTCGGACCAGTCGTCCGCATCGAGCACTGCCACGATCGGAGCGCCGTGGCGCTCATCCGGCATTGAGGCTACGCGCGATTCCGACGTTCGACTCCAGCCGCATCATCGAACGCGCGCGTCGCCGGCGGCGATCGCCGGCGAACGCCGGGGGAGGCGTCGGTCGAGCCGTCGTCGACGATCACAGCTCGAGTTCGGCCACGGTCTGGTCGAGCATCGAGCGGGCGGCGCGCTCGAGCGTTGACGCGTTGTTGTAAGCGCCGATCAGTACCGATACGCGTGGGGCCATGGCCGTCTTGCCATGCTAGTTTGGCTGCCG
>CAVOIU010000012.1:0-14519 GCA_963695965.1 uncultured Solirubrobacterales bacterium | reverse complement strand
TTCAACATCTCGGCCGCTCGCGAGCTGACCGTCGCCGAGATCGCAACGCTGATCTGGACGGCCTGCGGAAACGACATCGATCGGCTCGAGCTCGAGCACCTCCCGAGCTTCGAGGTCGACGTCCAGCGCCGCTGGCCCTCGGTGGAGAAGGCACGCCGGCTGCTCGGCTGGGAGGCTCGGGTCGAAGCTTGAGGACGGGATCGCCGAGACGGTGCAGTGGCTACGCGATCAGCCCGCCGCTCAGCCGACGGCGACGCTGCAGCCGCGGAGCTGAAGCTCGGCGAACATCTCCTCCGGATCGATGCAGCGCTCCGGGGGGTGCACGCCGGTCGGCGCTCAGCGACCCTCGCGCCAGCAGCCGAACCGCCGCGGCCGCCGGCGCCGCCGTCGACACGACCGAGCCGCCGATCCCGAAGTAAGGCTCGCTCACCGCACGTGCCCTGACCGTATGCCCGGCGGCCGTCGTGACCGTCACGAGGTGCACGGAGACGGTGTGGTCCGAGGGAGGGGCGGCCTCGCGAGAGGCCGCCGCGACCTCGTCGGCGCTCGCTTGGGAAAGCTGCTTGAGGCGCTCGAGCAGCGGCTCGGCCAGCGACAGCCGGAAGCTCGCGTTCTCGCACCCGAAGCTCTCGGAGAACGTCGCCAGCTCCGAGTGCAGCGTGAAGATCGTCTCGGCGGTGCCGATCGGCCGGCCGAAATCGACCGTGCCGCCGGGAGTGAGCGGAGCGACCCGCTCGGCCTGCGAGGCGCGGATCACGACCGGCTCCATCGTCAGCTCGTCGAGCAGCGTCTGGATCGCGTACGGCGGCCGAGCCGCTCGTCGTGGCTGCTGGGCGAAGTCACGCCCGGCCGCAGCCACCTCGATCGTCGTGCCGGCCGATCGTCGAGGTCGCGCACCGCCCGCGCCGCCATCAGGTTCGTCTTGCCCGGGCTCGACCCGATCCCGAGCACCGCCAGGAGCCCCGCCACGCTCGAACTCGGCGCGAGAGCTCGAGCTGCCTGGGTCATCCAGTACAGGCCCCCGAGGTCCAGGTAGTTGCATCTCGGCGGCCACGCACGACTGCATCGCCGAGAGGTTGATCCGGTAGGAGGCCGAGTTGACGAGCACCGTGGCGCCCTCGAGCGCGCCGGCGAGCGCTTCGACGTCGGCTGCGTCGACGGCGCGCGCGCGTCGCCCTGCCGCCGCCGTGGGTCTCGGCCACGGCTGACGCCCGCTCCTCGTCGAGGTCGAGCAGCACCATGCTCGCGACCTCTTCGGACTCGGCGAGGTCGCGGACGATCGCCGGCGCGATCGTCCCGCCGGCGCCCGAGCACGGCCACGTGGACTGCCCCGTCTCGGCTTGCCTTCCACCAAGGGATTACCGTAGCGTTCGCGGCGGGAGCCGCCGTTCCAAGCAGAAAGGGGTGGGATGGAGAGCGCAGCGATCAGCCCCGGGGAACCGGCCGTCGCCGACGACACCACGCTTCCCGGGCACAAGGGACTGAAGCCGGCGCGCTCGGCTACATCTCGAACCTGGTGATCGCGGTCGCCTCGACCGCGCCGGCCTACAGCCTCGCCGCGACGCTCGGCTTCATCGTCGCTGTCACCGGGGTCGGCGTCCACGCCCCGGCTGTGCTGATCGTGTCGTTCATCCCGATCCTGTTCGTCTCGGTCGGCTACCGCTTCTTCAACCTCGCCGACCCCGACGCCGGCACGTCGTTCGCCTGGGTGACCCGCGCGTTCGGGCCCGCAGCTCGGTTGGATCAACGGCTGGGCGATCTTCCTCGCCGACATCATCGTGATGGCATCGCTGGCGGCGATCGCGAGCAAATACACCTTCTCGCTGTGGAACGGGCATCCGTCGAACGCCGTCCTGATCGTCGGCGCAGTGATCTGGATCGCCGCTGATGACGTGGATCTGCTACCGCGGCATCGAGCTCTCGGCGGAGGTGCAGACCGTCCTCTTGGGGATCGAGATCTTCACGCTCGCGCTGTTCGTCGTCGTCGCGCTGATCAAGGTGTACACGGGACACCCGGCGCACTCGATCCACGTCTCAGCGTCGTGGTTCAACCCGTTCGACATGGGCTGGGGCGCCCTGATCGACGCGGTCCTGCTGGGGATCTTCATCTACTGGGGCTGGGACTCGGGCGTTGCCGTCAACGAGGAGTCCCGCGACTCGCAACCGCGGTCCGGGCAAGGCCGCGATCGTCTCGACGCTGATCCTGCTCCTGATCTACGTGCTCGTGACAGCCGCGGCGCAGGCCTTCCACGGGACCGGCTTCCTCTCCAATAACTCCGGCGACGTCCTCAACGCGCTTGGCAAAGGCGTGTTCGGCAGTCCGCTGAACAAGCTGCTGATCATCGCGGTGCTCACCTCGGCCTCGGCCTCGACCCAGACGACGATCCTCCCGACCGCCCGCACGACGCTGTCGATGGCGAAGTGGAATGCGATTCCGGCGGCATTCGGCCGCGTGCACCCGCGCTTCCTGACCCCGACTTTCTCGACGCTTCTGATGGGCGGCCTGTCGATCCTGTGGACGATTGCGCTGCTGGCATTCAACCCGAACCAGGATGTGCTCGGGGACACGATCTCGGCGCTCGGGTTCGCGGTCTGCTTCTACTACGGCTTCACCGGCGTGGCGTGCGCGTTCTACTTCCGCCACGCATCTGCTCAAGAGCGTGCGCAACTTCCTGTTCGCCGGGCTGATCCCGCTGGTCGGTGGGCTGATGTTGTTCGGGATCGCCTACAAGGCCTTCGACTACTACAGCACCGCGGGTAACAACTACTCGAAGCCGCTGATCGGGATCCAGACGCCGATCCTCGTCGGAATCGGCGGGCTGATCCTCGGGGTGGTCCTGATGTTCGCCTCGTGGCCGTTCTTCAGCCAGTTCTTCCACCGCCGGTGGGGCGAGGCCGCCCCTCCCGAGGGCTGCTGACGACGCCACCTAGGACGTCCCCGGCCGAGCCCGCCGCCACGACCGTCGCGGCGCCGCCCTGGGGCGATAGCCTGCGACGATGGCCTCGAGCACGGTCAGGACCAGATCCCACAGTCGGCGAGCCGATCCCGGACAGCGAGCTGCCGGGGCCGTACCCCGTCGGCTCCTACGCGGCGCAGCTCAAGCGGCGCCTGCAGGAGTTCGCGCGCGTCCAGCTGGCCGGCGAGGTGTGGGGCTTTCGCCCCGCCCGCGCCCGGGTCTACTTCGAGCTGCGCGACGCCCGCGGCGCGCTTCCGTGCTCGATGTGGCGCAACGAGTTCGACGCGCTCGGCGTGACGCTCAGCGACGGCATGCGGGTCGTGGTCGGCGGGGGCTGCGACTACTACCCCGGCAGCTCCACGTCGTCTCCCTCGTTCAGCTTCTCGGTATCGGAGCTGCGGATCGCCGGCGAGGGCGACCTCCTCGTCCAGCTCGAGCGGCTGCGCCGCCGGCTCGCCGCCGACGGCGCTGTTCGAACCCCAGAAGCAACTGCAGAGACCCGCTGCTCCCGCGCACGATCGGCGTCGTCACCGGCGAGCGCGGCAAGGCTCGCGACGACGTGCTCGCCGGGCTCAAGCGCCGTGGCTGGGCCGGTCGGCTCGTGTGGGCGTTCGCGCCCGTGCAGGACCGCCATGCGGCCCCCCGGATCGCCGCTGCGCTGCGCGAGCTGGCGGCGGTCCCCGAGGTCGAGGTCGTGATCGTCGCGCGGGGCGGCGGCTCGCTGGCGGACCTGTTCGCCTTCTGCGACGAGGCCCTGTGCCGGACGGTCGCTCTGCTCCGGGTCCCCGTGATCTCCTCGGTCGGCCATCACACCGACAGGACGCTGATCGACGACGTCGCCGCGATCGCGTGCTCGACCCCGACGCACGCGGCGGAGGCGGCGGTCGGGGTCGACTGCGCCGCCGCCCGGACGCAGGTGCGCGGGCTCGCCCACCGGCTCCGTGGCCACGGCCGCCGAGCGATCGTCGACGCGCGCGCAGGATGCTCGCCCATCTCTCGCGCTCGCCGAGCCAGCACGTGGCTCGCCATCGCCGACACCTGCACCAGCTGCTGCGCGAGCTCCGCGCCAGCGCCAAGCGCTCCGGCGAGGACGGCCGCTCCGCCGCGTCGGTTCACCTGCTCGTGCTCGGGCGCACCGCGGCGCGCGCGGCAGGCCCCGACCTTGCGCGCCGCACCCGCGACCTCGAGCGGCTGGCGCTCGCGCTCGCGGCCCACGATCCCGACCGGACGCTGGCGCGGGGATATGCGCTGGTCGAGGATCGTGACGGCGAGCCGCTGGCGTCGGTCGGCGCGGCACGGGCCGCGCGGGACGTCCGGCTCAGGTTCAAGGACGGCCGGGTGGCGGCCAGGGTCGACGACGCCGGGATCGGTTCATGACCGAGGAGCGGACCTACGAGTCGGCCGTGGCGCGGATCGAGGAGATCATCCGCAAGCTCGATTCCGGCGAGGCCGGGTTGCGCGAGACGCTCGCGCTGGTCAAGGAGGGACGGGACCTGGTCGAGTACTGCGCGGCGGAGCTCGATGCGGTCTCGAGCGGGCTCGACGAGCTGCGCCTGGAGGAGCTGGTGGCCAAGCTCGAGAGCGCCGAGGTCCAGCAGTGACCACCTTCGACCTGCTCGCCGACCTCCCGCTCGAGGTCGAGCGCTACACGCTCGAGGGGCTCCGGCTGCAGGTGTCGAGCGGGTTCGAGCGGCTGACCACGGTCGTTCACCTCCACGGCGGCGGCGTCGAGGGCGTCGGCGAGGACGTCGTCTACCAGGCCGAGGACCACGTCGCGCTTCAGGAAGCCGGAGCCGTCCATGACGTCGCCGGCTCCTACCGGCTCGCCGATTTCTGCGAGCTGATCGACTCACTCGACCTGTTCCCGGTTGCTCCGAAGATGGAGGTCTCGCGGCTCTACCGCCGCTGGACCTTCCACAGCGCCGCGCTCGACCTCGCGCTCAGACAGGCCGGCCGCCCGCTCCACGAGGTGCTGGGGCGTGAGACGACCCCGCTGACGTTCGTCGTCTCGCTGCGCCTCGGCGACCCGGCGACGATCGCGCCGATCGAGCAGCGCCTCGCCCGCTACCCGGCGCTCCGGTTCAAGCTCGACGCGACGACCAACTGGACGCCCGAGCTGTTCGACGCGCTGGTCGCGACCGAAGCCGTCGACTCGATCGACTTCAAGGCCCTCTACCGCGGCACGATCGTCGATCAGCCGCCCGATCCGGTGCTCTACCAGCGGGTCGTGGCGGCGTTCCCCGACGCTTGGCTCGAGGATCCCGACGTCGTCACCGCGGAGACCGCCGCGACGCTCGCCGGCGAGCACGACCGGATCACCTGGGACGCGCCGATCCACTCGATCGCGGACATCGAGGCTCTTCCGTTCCCACCTCGGATGGTCAACCTCAAGCCGTCGCGGATCGGCGGACTGCCGTCGCTGTGCGCGGCCTACGACTACTGCGCCGAGCACGGCATCGGCGCGTACGGCGGCGGGCAGTTCGAGCTCGGGCCGGGCCGAGGACAGGCCCAGTACCTCGCGTCGCTGTTCCATCCCGACACCCCGAACGACCTCGCCCCGTCGGGATTCAACGTCGACGACCCGCCGCCCGGGCTCCCCTCGAGCCCGCTGCCGCCGGCGCCCGACGCGGTCGGGTTTCGCTGGCTCAGCTGAGCTCCAGGATCAGGTTCCCGCTGACCCGGCGCTCGGCGATCCGGTCGAACGCCTCGTTTACCCGCTCGAGCGGAAGCACCGCGTCGATCACGACCTTGAGGTCTCCGTCGCGCAGTGCTCTGAGCGCCGCGTCGAGCCCTCTGCGCCGCTCCTCCCGGCCGACCAGCATGCCTCCATAGCCGAGCAGCCTGATGCCCTTGCGATACAGCACCTGCATGTTCATCCGGACCTCAGGTCCGGCCGAGGTGCCGAACGAGACGATCCGGCCTCCGGGGATGAGCGCGTCGAGCACCGGCTGGACGAATCCGTCCCCAAGCGGGTCGAACACGATCGTCGGCTCGAAGCCGTCGAGCACCTCGCCGAGGTCGTCCGGTCCGGCGATGAACACTCGCTCGGCGCCGTTTTCTCCCACCTGCGCGGCCTTGTCGTGAGAGCCGGTCTGTCCCCAGACGGTCGCTCCCGCGACTGCGCCAGTGACACGATCATCGTCCCGACGCCCCCGGAGGCGCCGAGCACCAGCACACGGTCCTCGCTGGTCACCGAGCCGACCCCGTGTACCACGTTCCACGCGGTCAGCCCCGCTATCCCCATCGCCGCCGCGTCGTGGAGCTCCACCCCGTCCGGTAGGTTGACGACGGCGGCATTTGGCACCACCGCGGCCTGCGCCCAGACGCCGTCACGAGCCGTGCCGAGCCCTTCGCCCGCCACGAGCACAGGCTGGCCGTCGACGCTCCCCGCCGCCTCCCCGCCCAGCGTTCGGGGGACCGCCGCGTCGGCGGCGACCCGGCCCTGGGCGTTGTACATGTCGATCGGGTTGACGCCGCCGAACTGGAGCTCTACCCGGACCTCATCGGCGCCAGGGTCGGGCAGCTCGACGTTCTCGACTACGAGCGGTTCGCCGTGTTCGTGGAGACGCGCGGCGCGGACGGTGGATGGCGAGTTCATCGCTACCAAATCCGGGTACCCATAATTGACCTCATGACACCTACCAACGAACTCCAAGGGACCGTCTCGCTCGTAACCGGCGCCTCGAGCGGGATCGGCGAGGCGACGGCGTTGAAGCTTGCGGAGCTGGGATCGACGGTCGCCATCCTCGCACGCCGGGGTGACCGGCTCGAGCAGCTGGCAAAGAAGATCGAGGGCCACGGCGTGACCGCCCTGGCAATCGAGGCCGACGTCAGCTCCGAGGAGCAGGCGCGCGGTGCGGTCGAGCGGGTGGTCGCGGAGCTCGGGCGCCTCGACACGCTGGTGAACAACGCCGGCGTGATGCTGCTGGGGCCGATTCAGGACGCGCCGCTCGAGGAGTGGAAGACGATGCTCGACGTCAACGTCGCGGGACTGCTCTATTGCGCCCGTGCTGCGCTTCCGCACCTGCTGCGCGCCGCCGAGGACGAGCCTCGACACGTCGCCGACATGATCAACATCAGCTCGGTCGCGGGCCGGGTCGCGCGGCTGGGCAGCGGCGTCTACAACCTGACCAAGCACGGCGTCGGGGCGTTCAGCGAATCGCTGCGCCAGGAGGTGACACAGCGGCATCTGCGGATCTCCCTGGTCGAGCCGGGCGCGGTCTCCACCGAGCTCTCGTCGCACAACCGTCCCGAGATCCGCGAGCAGATCTCCCAGCGCTTCCGCGACATCGATCGACTCGAGGCGCCTGACATCGCGGATGCGATCGCGTACATCGTCACCCGGCCCCGTCACGTCGCGATCAACGAGCTGCTGATCCGGCCGACAGAGCAGCAGGGCTGAGGGGCTCGTCGGCCCCGGAGCCGGCTCCCTGGGAATCTTCGATCTGCCGCGGGGAGAATTTAGGGAAACTGCGATCAGATGGGGTAGTTTCCGATTGGGGCAGAAGTGGGGCGAGGGATCAGCGAGGCGATCGAGCGTCCTGACCCTGGCGTGCGTCAGCCCACAAGCACACAACGCGGTATCAACAAGGAGAGATAGTCATGCGTAGGTTTATGCTGGCGGCCTTCGGCGCAGCGCTCGTTGTCGCGCCCGCCGGACTCGCAACCGCCGAGGCGAGCGCGGCAACCGCTGGATCGGCCGCTGCTCACGCCAAGGCTACGAACTGGCCCGTGGTTCGACAGGGCGCAACGGGTGAGCGAGTGCGAACGATTCAGTACCTACTCACTGCGCGTGGTTTCCGCGAGCCGGCAGACGGTGCCTACGGCCCGGACACCACAGCAACCGTCAAGCGTTTTCAGAGGGCGAACAAGCTGTCCGTCGACGGCAGTGTCGGGCCCAGCACGTGGCCAAAGCTGGTCATTGAGGTCCGGCGAGGCGCCAAGGGCCCCGCGGTCACGGCACTGCAGCGTCAGCTGCGGTTTACGTTCGGCTACAAGTCGGTGGTCGTCGATGGATCGTTCGGTGCGGCCACACAGGCGGCGGCGAAGAGCTTCCAGACCAAGAAGGGCCTCACGGCCGACGGAATCGTCGGGCAAGGCACCTGGAAGGCGCTCGTCTCCTAGGCAAGGCTGATCTCGAGCTGGCGGGCGGCGCTCCCTCGCGAGAGCGCCGCCGCCGGTCCGCTCGGCGACTCTCGGATGAACCGGCGATCAGCCGCGGCTGGGTGCGCTCAGCTCGGCTGCGGGACGATCCGGATGTAGGGCTTCGGCGACTCCCATTCGCCGAAGATCTCCTTCGCCTGGTCGTTGGACACCGAGCCGGCGATGATCACGTCATCGCCCTGCTTCCACTGGGCCGGCGTGGCGACCTTGTGCTTGGCGGTCAGCTGCAGCGAGTCGATCACCCGCAGCACCTCGTCGAAGTTCCGTCCCGTGGTCATCGGATAGACCAGGATCAGCTTGATCTTCTTGTCGGGCCCGATCACGAACACGTTGCGGACGGTCTGGTTGTCCGCCGGGGTGCGTGACTTGGCATCACCGGAGGTCTCCGCCGGGAGCATCCCGTAGAGCTTCGCAACATTGAAGTCCGAGTCGGCGATGATCGGGTAGTTGGGCGCGGTTCCCTGGGTCTCCTCGATGTCCTTGGCCCAGCCCTCGTGATCGCCGGTCGAGTCGACCGACAGGCCGATGATCTTCACGCCCCGGCGGTCGAACTCGGGCTTGATGCTGGCCATGTACCCGAGCTCCGTCGTGCACACGGGGGTGAAGTCCTTCGGATGTGAGAACAGCACCGCCCACGAATCCCCGAGCCAGTCGTGGAACTTGATCCTGCCCTCGGTGGTCTCGGCCTCGAAGTCGGGGGCCGTGTCTCCTATGTGCAAAGCCATCGCTCGATCCTCTCTGCTGAACGGACCATGAAGTCGCTACTTAATCAAAGAATAGCGACCCGAAATAGGGGGTTTTGTTCAGACGCGCTGGATCAGCGTGCCGGTTCCAAGCCCACCGCCGCAGCACATCGTCACGAACCCGACCTCCTTGTCGGAGCGCTCGAGCTCGTGCAGGAGCGTCGTGATCAGCCGGGCGCCCGTCGAGCCGAGCGGATGCCCGAGCGCCATCGCGCCGCCGTTGACGTTGACTCGGTCCATGTCCGGGCTGTGCACCCGTCGCCACGCCGCGACGACCGGCGCGAACGCCTCGTTGATCTCGATCAAGTCGATGTCGTCGATCGTCATCGAGTTGCGCTCAAGGATCTTCGCCGTCGCCGGGATCGGGCCCTCGAGCATCTTCACCGGGTCGCACCCAACCGTCGTCTGGTCGACGATCTTGGCGCGCGGCCGCAGCCCGAGCTCCTTGGCCTTGTCCGCGCTCATCAGCAGCACGGCGGCGGCGCCGTCGGAGATCTGGGAGGAGTTTCCGGCGGTGATGACCCCGTCCTCCTTGAACACGGTCTTCAGCTGGCTCAGGGCCTCGAGGCTCGTGTCGGGGCGGATGCCCTGGTCGGTGACGTAGGTGTCGCCGTTCACTCGCATCGGGATCATCTCCCGCTCGAAGCGGCCCTCCTCGGTCGCGCGATGCGCGAGCTGGTGCGAGCGCAGCGCGAGCTCGTCGAGCTCGGGCCTCGGGACCTCGTACTCCTCGGCGATCATCTCGGCGCCCATCCCCTGACCGACGATGTTGTGGTGGGACATCAGCTCGGGCGTGAACGCGAAGCCGAACTCCTCCTGGGTCTTCATCGTCGCGGCGAACGGCAGCTTGCCCATGTGCTCGACCCCGCCGCCGATCACGACGTCGTGGACGCCTGAGGCGATCTGCGAAGCGGCGAGGTTGACCGCCTGCTGGGCGGACCCGCACTGCAGGTCGATCGTGGTCGCGGAGGTCTCGATCGGAAATCCCTGCTGCAGCCAGGCGTTGCGGCCCACGTGGAGACCCTGCGGCCCGAACTGGGCCACGCACCCGGCGATCACATTCTCCACTTTCGCCCGGATCGATCCCCGCCCGCTCCACCACCGCCCCGATACGCCGTGCCGAGCAGCTCGTTGGGATGGGTGTCCTTGTAGTAGCCCTTCTCCAGGTGCCCGCGCCCGATCGGGGTGCGTGCTGCCTCGACGATCACTACCCAAAGATCCGGTAATCGTTGGAAACGGTTTCCCAGCATTTCCCCAGAATTTCCCGGGGAAAATCCGGGAAATTCTGCCGACGCCCAGAATTTCCCGTCACAATATAATTATGATTGAATTTAATTTAAGTCAATCTAATTCAGGTGAAGGTGAAGATGCGAACCCCCGCACAATGTGGTTACGTTTCCATCTGGACGCCGTGACAGCACCACCACCACCAGCACCGACGAGAAATCATCTTCCGATCACGAACCACGTGACGCTGAATCTACCACACAGGCGGTAGCATCGATCCTGCACCTCCCAGCAAGCGACGCGCTACTGCGCATCGTGCAGGACTACCAGGATGACCCCCTGCTGCACCTGTTGGGTGAAGCCGACGCGGCACGGGAATACATCGATGACGTGCGGCGCAACCGCCATGGGCAGCGTATGTCCCCGGCCTTTTTCCGCCGCTGGCTCCGCCGTGAACACGAGGACGCGAAGCAATACGGCAGGCTCCTCGACTGGCCACAGCGGCCACCGGCACCGAGGGCAATGCGGCCCGCGCCGCTCCACCTGACAGCGCCAGCGCGACCAGTCTTACCCAGAAGCCTGATGCACCTGGCCGACCAGGTCGAGTTCGGGCACACAGCCAAACCAGCGAAGGGAGGCGGTGAGCGGTGATGGAGAAACTGCTCCCCCACAACATCGAGGCCGAAGAGAGCGTGCTGGGCAGCCTCATCATCGACCCGGAGGCCATCGCCCTGGTCGAGGAGGTGCTGCGCCCCGCGGACTTTTACCGCGACGCGCACCGCGCGCTCTACCAGGCCATGCTCACGCTCTGTGCACGGCGCGAACCCGGCGACCTCGTGACGCTGTGCAACGAACTGGAGCGCACCAGCACGCTCGAGCACGTGGGCGGTGCCGCGGCCCTCGTCTCGCTGATGAACGGCGTGCCCACCAGTGCCAACGCGCTCTATTACGCTCGCATCGTGGCGCAGAAGGCGCTCTATCGCCGTCTCATCGCGGCGGCCGGGCGCATGGCGGCCCTGGCCTACGAGGAGGCCGATGACGCCCTGGAAGAGGCGGAGCAGCTCGTCTTTGCGCTCGGTCAGGGACAGGGCGAGGCATCCGCGCTGACGCCGGTGCAGGTTGTCCTCTCGGACTGCATGACCACGCTCGATGCCCTGCACGAACGCAAAACGGCCATCACGGGCGTGCCCACGGGCTACCGTCACCTGGACGCGCCGCTGGGCGGGCTGCAGCGCTCGGACCTGGTGATCCTGGCGGCCAGACCGGCCACGGGTAAAACGAGTTTCGCCCTGAACGTGGCCCGCAACGCTCTGCCAGGCGGGCTCCCGGGTGGCCTTCTTCAGCCTGGAGATGAGCCGCCAGCAGCTGGGGATGCGCCTCCTGTCGATGGAGGCCGGGCATTGACCAGCACCGCTTGCGCATCGGGCGCGTCGAGGATCGACGAGTGGGAGCAGCTGGTCGCCGCTCTGGGCATCCTTTCGGAGGGGCAGCTGTGGATCGACGATACCGCCGCGCTCTCGCTCGCCTCCCTGCGCAGCCGTGCCAGGCGGATGCAGGCGAAGCCTGGCGTCGATCTGATCGTGGTGGACTACCTGCAGCTGATGCGGCCTCTCTGGATGGCAAGCGCCTGCAGAACCGCGAGCAGGAGATCGCCGAGATCAGCCGCGGGCTCAAGGCAGTTGCCAAGGAACTGGATGTGCCGGTGCTGGCCCTGGCCCAGCTCTCCCGCGCCGTCGAGTCGCGTGCCAGTCGCGTGCCCCAGCTCTCCGATTTACGCGAAAGCGGTGCGCTCGAAAACGACGCGGACGTGGTGCTCTTCATCTACCGCGACAACCTCTACAACCCGCAGAGTGAGGCTGCAGGCACCGCTGACCTGATCATCGCCAAGCAGCGCAATGGTCCGACCGGCACCATTCGTCTGGGCTTTGACCCGACGCCAGACCCGCTTTTATACCCTTGAAGCAACGGTTGATGGGTAAATGTGTGCTGCCTGCTTGCGGCGAGGCCGATGAAATGAGAGTTTCCGAGAACAAAGAGAGGACTGAGATAACGCTCCCAGAGAAACCAGAGCAGAAGCGCCAACGCAAACCCAAGGGACGAGCCATGATGAAGGAACAGTACACAGAAAGAACACGCGCGTGAACGAACAGCAGCACAATCTCTCCGTGCAGGAGATGTCGGATCAGGAAGTGACCCATCGCTATGTTTAGGAAATACTGAAATTAAAGACGTTATGAACCAGTTCGGGCGACGCAGTGAGCGCTTCCTTGGGTATCCCAACACGCTCACCTTAAATCGGTGCAAGCGGGAACTGGAGCGCCGGGGTCTGCCCATTCCGCCAGTAAATTTGGCTGGAAAGGATGAGGACAATGCAGACCACAGTAGGAGCACACCAGAGGAATCTAGCGTTTCAGTACGAAAGGACGATAATATATGAGCTTTGTAGGTTTCACACCGGTTTTGCACAAAACGAAACCTGCGAAATTTCAAGTGCACTGCAGTAGGCCTGAGAAGCTGCATGATTAATAAGCTCAAACCCTGTGAGTTCCGCAAGGAGGTTTTGTACAAGGTATTGAATGGGCGCAGCACGGCAGGACTACCGCTGGCGCTATCTTCGAAAAGCGCGCCTCACGAACTCTCGCGTTGGATCGGCGGAGCCGGGTGTTCACGGCTCATGGCCGGACTCATCTCGGTGTCCATGCACGGGTCCGATTACCGATTGGAGGTGCAGGCATGAAGCAAAGGAAGCGTAACAACGGCATCATGTGTGCTGCCGCCAAATACCCTTGAAGCTTTGTCACTGCGCCAGACAAGACTGCGCCAGTACCCGATAGAAAGGAAAAATTACTATGCCAGGACGAAAGAAACCGCCGTCAACTCTGCCCAAGCCGTTGTACTTCACAATTCCCGAGGTCGCAATCTTGCTGTGTTTAGGTCGAACGAAAGTCTACGACCTTATCAAGCGAGAAGGTCTCCCGGTCGTGAAGTTTGGAACTTTGACCCGGGTACCCGCCGAAAAATTCCAACAGTGGTGCGAACAGCGGGAATCCGCTTGACATAAGAGCTGACTGTCCACCGTTTCTACCAATCGAAACGGGGAGAGGAAGACTGTAAACAAAGGAGTTTGACGATGGTACCATCAAAGCGGCGCATCCGGGGCGAAGGCTCTCTTTACCAACGAAAAGGTGATGGGCGCTGGGTGGGAAGTTTTTACTCTGAAGATGGGAAACGCATCTCTGTCTATGGAGATACACAAAAAGAAGCGCTTGAGAAACTGAAGGCCGCACAGCGCGAGTACGAGCAGGGCAAACTGTCAACGGGGCCCAAACAAACAGTCAAGCACTATCTCGAGTACTGGTTAGAGGACGTGCATAAGTCAACGATCCGGTTGAGCAGCTACCTCGATACCGGCAACTCCTCGATATTCATATCCTTCCCACTCTCGGACACATCCAACTGAAGAAGCTGACTCCCCAGCACATCCAGGCACTGTATGGGCGCAAGCTGAAGGAAGGGCTTTCCGCGGGCAGTGTCAGGTTCATGCACGCGGTCCTTCATAAAGCGCTGGATAATGCCCTGCACATCAACCTCGTTTCACGGAACGTGTGCGATGTGGTCTCCCCGCCGCGTAAGACGAAATATGAAATACAGGTACTCAATGAG
Organism: uncultured Solirubrobacterales bacterium; assembly: GCA_963695965.1. Taxonomy (GTDB): domain Bacteria; phylum Actinomycetota; class Thermoleophilia; order Solirubrobacterales; family Solirubrobacteraceae; genus Palsa-465. The sequence goes on along the minus strand of CAVOIU010000012.1, from coordinate 766 downwards.
GAGCAGGCCCGTAAGTTAATAGCTGCGGCACAAGGGCATCGCCTGGAGGCGCTCCTCGTCCTGGCACTGACCACTGGCCTGCGCAGGGGCGAATTGCTTGCACTACGCTGGCACGATATCAATTTTGAGGACAGGAGCCTCCAGGTCCGTCGCACCGTGAATCGCTATACAGGTCATGGCTTTGTCGAAACCGAACCGAAAACGCGCGCTGACGTTGACCCCGGCTCGGATGTGGGTCGTCGATGCGCCTGCGACCGTCTTTGCACTGCCCTGGACCGATGGGTTGACCAGCCACCGCAGCGGGTTGATCCCGAGCTTGCCGAGCGCCCCGGAGCCGGATCCGCCGCCGGAGCCGCCGCCGGGCGAGGTAGCGAGCTGCGCGAAGCTCGACTCGAGCTTTTGGAACGTCGCCGCCGGCAGCTGGTAGCTGGTCCCCTGCATGCTCACGTAACCGTTGGTACCGGTGGAAAGGATGCCGAGCGTCCCGGTGTGCCCAAGCGCACTTATGCTGACGTTGAAGTTCGATTTCGGCAGCTTGCCCTTGCCGAGGCTCTGGAACGGACCGCCAGAGCTTAGACGTGATCGGGCCCTTGAGGGTGCTCGAGCCGGCCGGGCTGATCGACAGGCTCAACGTGAGGTTGCCGCTGTTGACGGTATGCGACCCGCCGAATGTCTGCTTCAGCAGGGAACTGGCGTTGCCTGAGCCGCTGCTGCTCGAGCCGCACGCGGCCAGCACGACTGCGGCGAGCGCCGCGGCGAGACGGGC
>CAVOIU010000011.1:0-40158 GCA_963695965.1 uncultured Solirubrobacterales bacterium | reverse complement strand
CTGCACGACCGGCTGGCCGCGGAGGTGGCGAGGTCACTCCGGCATTCCCGGACGCTGTCGGTGGCGGTGATCGACATCGACCACTTCAAGGAGGTCAACGACTTCGGCGGTCACGACGCCGGTGACGAGATGCTCGCCGGGGTGGCACGGTGCCTCGCCGATAACGCCCGGGTCGAGGACATCCTGGGCCGGGTCGGGGGCGACGAGTTCGCGTGGGTGATGCCCGAGACCACGCGCGAGCAGGCGCTGGTCGGCGTCGAGCGCGCCAGGAGGCTTATCTCCGCAACCGTGTCGAGGCCATTCCGGATCACCGTGTCCGCCGGCATCTGCGACACCAACGCCAGCGCCGACCCCGCCGAGCTGATCAGCTTTGCCGACGCCGCGCTGTACTGGAGCAAGGCGCACGGCCGGGACCGCTGCTGGATCTACGACCCCGACGTGATCACCGAGCTGTCGGCGCCGGAGCGGGTCGAGCGCCTGGAGAGCTCGCAGGCGCTGCTGGGGCTTCGATCGCTCGCCCGCGCGATCGACGCCAAGGACCCGGCCACCAGGCAGCACTCCGAGCGCGTGGCGACTCTGTCGGTCAAGCTCGCCCGAGCCGCGGGGTGGCCGCCCGAGCGCGCCTCCCAGCTGAGCGACGCCGCGCTCGTCCACGACGTCGGCAAGGTCGGGGTTCCGGACGCCCTGCTGCACAAGCTCGCCCCCCTCACAGGGTCAGAGCGCGAGCGCGTTCGGGAGCACGCAGAGCTCTCAGCCCGAATCGCGGAGGGTGTGCTCAGCCCCGAGCAGGTCTCCTGGATCCGGATCCACCACGAGCGCCCTGACGGCGGCGGCTACCCGCGGGGCCTGACGGAGAACGAGATCCTGGAGGGGGCCGCGCTGCTCGCGGTCGCCGATGCCTGGGAGGTGATGACCAGCGGACGGCCGTACAGCGAGGCCAAGAGCGTCGACGAGGCAATCAGCGAGTGCACCGGAATGGTCGGGAGGCAGTTCACGAAGGCCGCCGTCGGAGCGCTTCTCAAGCTTCATGCGAGCGGTGAGCTCGACCCCACCAGCCAGACCACCAGAAGCACCGCGCGCCGCTCGCCGGCATAACGCACACTACGTGCGTGGACGATTTCGTAGCTGAAGCCGCGCGCGAGATCGGGGACCGCGCAGAACGCGAGCTCGAGGCGCTGGTGGCGGTGTCCTCGCCCTCGGGCGATCTCGGCGGCGCCGAGGAGGCGATCGCGGTCTGCGCTGCGCTGCTCCCGGCCGAAGCGGGGGTCGAGCGCGTGCCGTGCTCGACGCCCGGAGGGGCGCAGGACCTGATCGCGCGCGTCCGCGGCTCCGGAACCGCCCGGCTCTTGCTGCTCGGCCATCTCGACACGGTGATCGGACACGAGGCCCACACCCCGCTGCGCCGCGACGGCGGGCGGCTCTATGGCCCGGGCACCGCTGACATGAAGGGCGGGGTCGTGCTCGCGCTCGGTGTGGCGAGGGCTCTGTCGAAGCGGCCCGAGGCGTTCGCGGAGCTGTCGGTGCTCCTCGTAACCGACGAGGAATGGCGCACGAACGACTTCGCCCATGTCAAGCGGTTCGAGGGTCATGACGCCTGCCTGTGCTTCGAGGCCGGCGAACGCGCTCCCGGGGGACAGGAGGGGGTCGTGGTGCGACGCAAGGCGGCCGGCACGCTTCACATCACCGCGGAGGGGAGGCCGGCGCACTCCGGGAGCGCACCCGACCAGGGCGCAAATGCCCTGCTCGCGCTCGCGCAGACCGCCGGGGCGCTCGCGGCCAGGCACGATCCACAGGGCCCGCAGCGGCTGAGCGTGGTGCCGACGGTGGTGCGCTCGGGGAAGGCGTTCAATGTGGTCCCCGCCGACGGGGAGCTGGTGCTCGACCTTCGCGCCGACCAGCTCGAGGCGTTCGAGCCCGTGGTGGCCGCGGTGCCGGCGGACCTCGACGGTGTGCGCCTCGATGCGAGGATGCAACGGCTGTGGCCGGGGATGGATGCCCGCGGGGGCACCCGTGACCTCCTCCACCACGCCGGCGAGCGGCTCGGCAGGGGAATCGCGGGGGTGGCACGCGGCGGGGCCAGCGACGCCAGCCACTTCGCCCCGGTGATCACGCTGACGGTCGATGGGCTCGGCCCCCGCGGCGGGGGCGCCCACACCCCCGAGGAGTTCGTGCTCGCTCCGTCGCTGCGCGAGCGCGCGGAGGTCGCGCTCGCGATCGCCCTTGAGGCAACGGCGGGTTGACCTGCCATCCTTGACCCAATGAGCAGCACCGCGCGCACACCCCGCAGGCTTGGGCGATCCGGCAAGGGTCAGCTTCAGCTCGAGGGGATCGCGCTGCTCGCCGGGATCGTCGCGCTGATGTGGCTGGTCGAGGTCATCAACTGGGCCGACTCCTACGGGCTCGATGGCGACGGCATCCATCCGCGCGACGTGGGAAGGCTGTGGGGGATCTTCACCGCGCCGTTCATCCACGAGAACTTCGCTCCGCACCTGCTGGACAACACGATCCCGTTGGTGTTCATGGGGCTGATCATCGCGCTGCACGGGGCTCGCCGGCTGGCGTACGTGACGCTGATCGTGATCATCGTCGGAGGGCTCGGCACCTGGCTGATCAGCCCCTCGCACACCTCGACCAACACGCCGATCGTCACCATCGGCGCGAGCGGCGTCGTGTTCGGCTACGCGACCTACCTGTTCGCCCGGGGGTTCTTCGATCGCAGTGCGCTCGAGCTCCTGGCCGGGCTGATCGTCGGAGTGGTCTGGGGTGGGGCGCTCGCGTCGAGCATCGTGCCCCAGTCCGGAGTCTCGTGGCAGGGCCACGTCTGCGGTGCGATCGGCGGAATCGTGGCGGCGTCGGTGCTCCGGCGCGATCGTCCGAGCTCCACGCAGGCCGGGCAAGGCGCCGGGCACGCCGTCGGCGTGCCCGCGAAGTAGCCTGCTGCCCTCAGTGGCTCCCCGCATCTTCTCCGGCATCCAGCCGACCGGTCGCAAGCACCTCGGCAACTACATCGGCGCGATCACGCAATACGTCGCCGGCCAGGATCGCGGCGAGGCGATCTACTGCGTCGTCGACCTGCACGCGATCACAGTCGCCTACGAGCCGGAGGCACTGCGGGAATCGGTGTACGACACGGCCGCGACGCTGCTGGCGGCGGGCCTCGATCCCGACCGCTGCGTCTTCTTTCGCCAGAGCGACGTTCACGAGAACCCAGAGCTCTGCTGGCTGCTGATGAGCGTCACGGCCTATGGCGACCTCACGCGGATGACCCAGTTCAAGGACAAGGCGCAGCAGCAGCGCGAGCTCGTCTCTGCCGGCCTCTTCAGCTATCCGGTCCTGATGGCCGCGGATGTGCTCGCCTACCGGGCGAACGAGGTTCCGGTCGGCGACGACCAGCGCCAGCACATCGAGCTGATGCGCGACGTCGCCGAGCGCTTCAACGCCCGCTTCGGCGAGACGCTCGTCGTGCCCGAAGGGCGGTTCCCGAAGGTCGGCGCCAGGATCATGGACCTCCAGTTCCCCGACCGCAAGATGTCGACGACGGGCGACAGTCCCCAGGGGACCGTGTACGTACTGGATGACGCCGACGCGGTCCGCAAGAAGGTTCGTTCGGCGGTCACCGACTCGGGAGCCGAGGTCCGCCGGGCGCCGGACAAGGCCGGGATCTCGAACCTGATCGAGATCCTCGCGGCGGTGCGAGGCTGCTCGCCGGAGGACATAGAACGCGAGTTCGACGGGGCCGGCTACGGGGCGTTCAAGGGCGCCGTCGCCGACGCGGTGGTCGAGTACCTGGCACCCGTCCGGGAGCGCTACGAGGAGCTACGAGCCGACGAGCAGGCGCTCGAGCAGATTCTCGCCGACGGAGCCGCCAAGGCGCGCGGGATCGCATCGGGAACGCTGGCGGACGTCCGCCGGGCGATGGGCGTCGGACCGATCCGCAGCGCCCCATAACCGCCCGACGTCCAACAGGTCCGCAGCCGCTGGACGCCAACGGGTCCGCAGCGCCCCGTAGCCGCTGGACGCCAACAGGTCCGCGCCGCCGGGTAGCCTGACGCCGATGCGCTTGGTGGACCTCGAGCTCGATCTCGACGTGTTCGCGGGTCCGTTCGACCTGCTGCTGACGCTGATCCTGCGCGAAGAGGTCGATCTGCTCGAGGTCGACCTCGCCGAGATCGTGATCTCGTACATCGACCACCTCGAGCGCCGCGGCGAGCTCGACCTGGAGGCGGCGACCGAGTTCTTGGTGCTGATCGCGGCGCTGCTCGAGCTCAAGTCACGGCTGCTGCTCCCGGGCGAGGACGAGGAGGCGATCGAGCTCGACCCCGGAGAGGCGGCGGAGGAGCTGCTCGCGCGGCTGCTCGATGCCCACCGGTATCGCGCGGCCGCCACGCACCTGCAGGAGCGGCTCGCCTCCGAGGAGGGATACCGATTCCGCTCTGCGCCGCTGCCGGCCTTCCTCCGTAAGGCCTCACTGGAGGACGCGTCCGCGGTCTACGACCCAGCGGTGCTGGCGCGGGCGGTCGGGGAGTTGTTGCGGTTGCCCGAGCCCGTCGACTCCCGGCACATCGCGACGCCGAAGGTGAGCGTCGCCGAGCGCCTGGCGCATCTGCGCCGGCTGCTGCGCCGCGGGAGCTTCAGCTTCGATGAGGCGGTGGTGAGCGCCGACAGGGTAACGATCGCCGTGACGCTGTTCGCGGTGCTCGAGCTCTACAAGCAGGGGGAGCTCGATTGGCGCCAGAACGAGCCGTTCGGCGAGATCACGCTCAGCGGGGCAGCGGGTCCGGCCACGGGCGCATACGCGGAGCCCGCCACAGGCGCATACGCGGAGCCCGAGCGAGTCTCGGCATGAGTCTCAGCTTGGAGGCCACGCTCGAGTCGCTGCTGTTCCTGAGCCCCGGTCCCGTGGCAGCGGACGCGCTCGCCGAGGCGACACGCGTCGAGCTCCACGAAGTCGTGACGGGGCTCGAGCGGCTGCGCGAGCACTACGAGTTCGAACGGCGAGGACTGGTGCTTCGCGAGCTTGCTGGGGGGTGGGTCCTGTCCAGCCACCCCGAGGCCGAGCCGGCCGCGCGCCAGCTGCTCGCCAAGCCCCGGACGCCGCCGCTGACCCCGGCTCAGGCCGAGACGCTCGCGATCGTCGCCTACCTGCAGCCGGTTTCGCGGCCGGAGATCGCGCGGATCCGCGGCGTGGGGGCGGAGTCCGCGGTCTCGACGCTGCTCGAGCGCGGGATGCTCGAGGAGGCCGGCCGCTCGCAGTTCGGCGCCGTCCTTTACCGGACGAGCGATCTGTTCCTGAGGCTGTTCGGGCTCGAGGAGGTCGGCGGGCTGCCGCCGCTGCAGGCGTTCGATCCGTCGCCCGAGCTCGAGCAGGAGCTCCGCGATCGCCTGCTGCGCGCAGGCGAGGCGCGGGCGGGCACGGTCTGACGCCGCACGGGGACTACCTATCGCCCACACCCCACGGGTACGCCTTCCGTACCTCTGAGGTACGATGCCGCGAGATGGCGGATTCGGTCGTCAGCGCGCGCAAGGGATCGCTGGCCAGCGCGCAGAAGGGATCGCTCGTTGGCGGGCACAAGGGATCGCTCGTCACCGCCCATCCCGAGCTCGAGCCCCTGCTCTCCGAGCGGCCCCAGCGCGCCAAGCTGCTGGACGCGATGGTCCGAGTCGTGGCCGAGAAGGGGTACGAGGCTGCGACGGTCGCCGACGCGGTCAAGCTCGCACGCGTCTCCCGCGGAACCTTCTACGAGCTGTTCGAGTCCAAGGAGGCGTGCCTGGCGGCCGCGTACCGCCTCGGGCAGGCCGTGCTGGCCGCGCGTGTCAGCGACGCCGTGCTGGGAGCTCGCGACTGGCGCGAGGAGCTCCGGCTGGGGCTCCGGGCGTACCTGCGCACATTTGACGACGAGCCGCTGTTTGCGCGGGTGTACCTACTCGAGTGGGCCCCGGTGAGGGCCGAGCGCGAGGAGGCCATCCGCCGGTTCGCGCGACGTTACGGAAAGAGCTTCACCCGCGCCGGCGCGCTGGTGCCGGAGGAGGCGCTGTACGTGCTCGCCGCGGGCGTGCACGAGCTGACCTGCGCCCACGTCCGCGCCGGCCGCCCGGCAATCGAATTGGAAGACGTTTTGGTGGGCTGCGTGGCGCGGCTCGCCGCGGCGGCGCCATCCGAAGGAGGAGGAGAGCAACCATGGACCTGACATTCACAGAGCCCGAGACCGCGTTCCGCGACGAGCTGCGAGCGTGGCTCGCCGACAACCATCCGGGCGAGGAACCGACCGGCGAGGACGCCGAGGCGTACCAGTGGCGGCGTGATTTCCAGCGGCGGCTGGCGGACGGCGGCTGGGCCGCGGTCCATTGGCCCGCCGAGTACGGCGGCCGCGGCGCGACGCTGACCCAGTCGGCGATCTTCTTCGAGGAGCTGGCTCGTGCCGGTGCACCGCTCCCGGCGAACGTGCTCGGGCTGCTCCTGGCGGGGCCGACGATCATGATCTGGGGCACCGACGAGCAGAAGGACCGCCTGTTGGCGCCGATCGTGACCGCCGAGGAGATCTGGTGCCAGGGCTTCTCCGAGCCAGAGGCCGGCTCCGACCTCGCCTCGCTCAAGACCCGCGCGGTCAAGGAGGGCGACGAGTGGGTCGTGACCGGCCAGAAGGTGTGGACGAGTGCCGCCCAGTACTCCAAGTGGTGCATGCTGGTCGCGCGGACCGATACCGAGGCCCCCAAGCACAAGGGCCTGACGTACTTCGTGATGGACATGGAGCAGGACGCTGTCCAGGTCCGCCCGCTGCGCCAGATCACCGGTGAGGCCGAGTTCAACGAGCTGTTCATCGAGGAGGCGCGGATCCCCGACGAGAACGTGGTGGGCGGCGTTGGCAACGGCTGGAAGGTCGCGCTCACGACGCTGATGAACGAGCGCGCCGGGCTCGCGTTCTTCCTGCAGGTGCGGCTGCGCCAGGTGCTCGACGAGGTGTTCGCGGCGGCCGACCGCCGCGGCCTGCTCGAGGATCCGGTGATCGCCGACAGGCTCGGCGAGCTGCATCTGAAGGCGGAGGTCCTGCGGCTGACCGCGTACCGCGGGCTGACCGCGATCGAGCGCTACGGCCAGCCCGGCCCCGAGGGGTCGCTGACCAAGTGGATGTGGTCCGAGACCAACCAGCAGCTGACCCAGTTCGCGGCCGACGTGCTTGGCCCGTCCGCGCTCACCGCGGGCGATCGCTGGGCCTACGAGCTGCTGCGGGCGCGGGGCAACACGATCGAGGGCGGCACGACCGAGATCCTCAAGAACATCGTCGCCGAGCGCGTGCTCGGCCTGCCGAAGGCACGCTAGGAGGAGGGACGACATGGACTTCGATCTGAACGACGAGCAGAAGGAGATCAAGCAGGTCGCACACGAGCTGCTCGCCTCGCGATCCCCGTTTTCGAAGGTCCGCGAGGCCGCCGAGGCGGGGGCCTATGCACCCGCGTTGTGGGGCGAGCTGGTGGAGCTCGGGTGGCCCGGCATCGCAGTGTCCGCCGAGCACGGCGGCCAGGGACTCGGGACGGTCGAGCTCTCGGTCCTGATGGAGGAGCTTGGCTACGCGTGCGCGGCGACGCCGTATCTGTCGACCGCCACGGCGGCGGCGGTGATCGAGGCGACCGGGACGCCGGACCAGCGCTCCCGCTGGCTACCCGGGCTCTCCTCGGGAGAGCAGACCGCCGGCATCGGCACCCGCGAGCTCGCCGCGGACGCGCTCGACGCGGCCGTGATCGTGCTCCTCGACGGCGATGACGCGACGCTGCTCGATCGCTCCGCCGCCGATGTGGAGGAGCTCGTGGCGATCGACCCGACCCGGCGGTTCGCGACCGTGTCCGGCGAGGGCGAGCCGCTCGCCCCGGGCGCCGCCGACAGGATCCGCACGGCGATCGCCTCGGAGCTGATCGGCGTGTGCCAGCGCGCGCTCGACATGACCCTCGAGTACGTCAAGGACCGCAAGCAGTTCGGCGTGCCTGTGGGCTCGTTCCAGGCTGTCGGCCATCGGTGTGCGCAGATGCTGCTGCAGACCGAGAGCATCCGCTCGAGCGCGTACTTCGCGGCGTGGGCCGCCGACGCCGACCCCGACCGTCTCCCGGAGGCGGCGGCGCTCGCCGCCGCGGCCGCCGCCGACGGAGGCCGCGAGGTGACCGGCTCGGCGATCCAGGCGCACGGCGGCATCGGTTTCACCTGGGAGGCCGACGTCCACTGGCTGTATAAGCGCGCCCAGCTTGACTCCGCGCTGCTCGGGGGCGCCAAGCGCCACCGCGCCGTGCTGGCGCGGCTCGGCGCCGCACGCGCCATCGGGGCCGCTGCCGGCGCCGGATAGCGGCGCGCGCCGAGGGGCAGTCCGTCAGTTTCGGAGCCGCCCGACGTTTAGTGATGCGTGAGGCTGCGCGGAACGCTCACCCGTCGCCAGCTGCTCGGACAGGCCGGTAGGACGGGTGCGGCAGGTGCGATCGCGGTTGCGATCCCTCCGAGCCTGCTCGGCCGCGGACGTGCAGCTTCGCCCGGCGTCCTCACCCCCGGCCAGCTGACGACGCTGCGGGCGGCGGTATCGAGGATCGTGCCCGCGTCGGGGCCGGGCGACTGGTCGGCGGCCGACGTCGGCGCCGACAACTACATCCTCACGCTGCTCTCGGGCGTCGGCAGGATCTACGCGGGCGGCCCTTACCGCCCGCGGTTCAGCCGTTTCCAGAGGCTGTCGCGGGTCAAGCGGATTGGCTGGAGCAAGGAGGTCAAACGGCTGCGAACACTCTATGCCGGCGGCCTGGCGCAGCTGGACAGCATGGCCGGCGGCAACTTCGCCGCGGCGCCGTCCGTGGCTCAGGACGCGATCCTGACGGAGCTCGACGACAGCGGGTCGGACTTCTTCGGCGCGCTCTACAACCACACCCTCGAGGGCGTCTACTCGCACCCCGTCTACGGCGGCAACCGCGGCTACCAGGGGTGGAAGGCGTTCGGGTACTCGGGCGACGTGCACGGAGTGCGGTTCCCGCACATCGGGGCGCCCGACGCCCCATGGAACGTCTATGGGGGCTACGCACCGCAGGAGATGGTCCTGCCGGGAAAGGAGACGACGTGATCAAAGTCCCGACCGCACTCCTCGCGGCGGCAGCGCTGGCGCTCGCAGCGGCGCCCTCGGCGGGGGCCTCGCTCGCGCTGGATGGCGCTGCCGCGCCGAGCGGCGTCCCCTTCTACTACGACGCGCTCGGCCCGATCAGCGACGTCACGACGCATTGGCAGCGCTACCAGCCAGCGAACGTGTTCTGCGTCAAGCCCGAGCCGGGCGGCTACACGCCGGGCGGGGTCGGTCCGACCGTCACCGGGCGCAACCCGGCGTGCCATCACTCCGGCTACCCGAAGAGCGCCAAGGGGCTGATCGTGGTCAGGGTCAGGACGCCGACGCTGTGCTCGGGCTGCCGGCGGCTGTTCATCGACTTCTCCCAGATCCCCACGTCGAACGCTCCGCCGTACTACTACCCCCGCGGACACGTGTTCTTCAGGTTCTCCTCGGCGAACTCCACGTACACGGTCGACCCGATCGACCACAGCCCCAACACCAAGAACTTCACCAACGACAAGCTGCTGTCCCCCGATGGCTCCGCCCAGGAGCTGGTGATCGGCGAGGGGGACCTTCACCAGATGTTCGGCTACGTCACGGACACGCTCGGGTTCGTGCACACCGCGATCCAGGGGCCGTACTACGTCGGGCCCTGGTACGTGAACCGGCAGGGCCGCCGGGTTCACGGCGTGTACCTCGACCTCGACGTGGCCGACGCCACCGAGAACCCGGGCGGCGTCGACTTCAACGACGTTGCATACGCCGCGGGGTTCAACAGTGGCCGGGCGTGTCCGAACGACGACGACGCCTTCTACGGCGGATGCGTCGACTGGTGGGGGTACAGCACCTCGACCGTCAACCCGTACGCGCCGCTGCGATGACGCGATGACGCGGGATCGGTTCGATGTGGTGATCGTCGGTTCCGGGGCCGGCGGCGGGATCGCGGCGTACGTGCTCGCCAAGGCCGGGGCGCGGGTGTGCGTGCTCGAGAAGGGTCCGTACCTGCGGCCCGAGAACTACGGCGACGACGAGCTGCGGTTCGGCGACCGCAACTTCATCGAGGAGGACCCGCTGATCGAGCCGCGGACGTTCCGCAACACGCAGAACGACGGCGAGCACCTGTATGTGGGACGGGTGCTCGGGATCAGCCGCTGCGTCGGAGGTGGGACGGTTCACTACGGCGCGGTCTCGTTCCGGCTTCGGCCCGAGGACTTCCAGGCCCGGTCCTACTGGGGATCGCTGCCCGGGGCGGACATCGCCGACTGGCCGTTCGGCTATGACGAGCTGCGACCGTACTACGGCAAGGCCGAGCGGCTGATCGGGGTCGCCGGAGGGCAGCTCCGTGGCGATGCTCATCCGGGCTCCCCGGTGGCCGGCGCCGAATGGCGCGGCGATCCGTACCCGATGCCCGGGCATCCGCCCAACTACGGCGCAAAGCTGTTCGAAGATGCCGCGACAAAGGTCGGCATGCACCCTTACCCGACGCCCGTCGCGATCAACAACCTCAGCCGGGACGGACGCCCCGGATGCTCCTACTGTGGGTTCTGCTCGAGCCACGGGTGCCCGATCGAGGCCAAGAACGACACCCGGGTCACCGCGCTTCGCAAGGCCCAGGCGACCGGGCGCCTGGATCTCCGCCCCGACTCCTACGTCTACCGGGTCGCGCTCGACCGGCGCGGCCGCGCCGAGCGGGTCGAGTACATCGACTCCAGCGGCCGCCACCAGTCGGTGGCGGGCGACGTGATCGTGCTGTCGTGCTCGACGGTCGACACCCCACGGCTGGTGCTGCTCTCGGAGCTACCGCAGGACCGCGTCAACTTCGATGTCGTCGGCCGCAACCTGATGGTCCATCACTACCCGGGCGGGATCGGGTTCTTCGACGAGCGGATCGACTACTACCGCGGCTTCTGGAGCATGCGGTGCCTCGACGACCTGTACCTGGGACCGGAGCCTGGGGCGCCCGCGTTCGGGTACGGAAACATCCAGACCATCGGGCCTTCGTCGGGCTATCCGTTCGGAGCCGGCGGGATGATCTCGACCGCCAAGTTCGCGGGTGGGGAGCCGCCCACAAGCAGGCGATGACGAGAGAGTTCGGCCACGTGCAGTGGGTTGGGATGGTCGGCCAGGACCCGCCGGTCCCGTCCAACATGGTCGACCTCGACCCGACCGTGACCGATGCGTACGGCCTTCCGGTGGCGCGGATCACCTACGAGCACCATCCCAACGACTACGCGGTCGCCGCCAATGTGTTCCCGCGGCTGTCGGCGATTCTCGGCCAGATGGGCGCCGAGTCGACGCAGTTCGTGCTCCCGTTCGCGGCGACCACGTCGATCCCGCAGCAGGGGCCGGGTGGGACGACCATGCGCGGTCCCGGCCGGTCGGCGCCGGACGCGATCGGCGGCCTCGTCAACCACCAGATGGGGACGATGCGGATGGGCAACGATCCCGATACGAGCGTGGTCGACTCAGACCAGCGGTTCCACGGGATCCCCAACCTGTATGCGATCGACGGGTCGGTGTTCCCCACGAGCGGCGGCTACAACCCGACGCTGACGATCGAGGCGCTCGCGTGGCGCGCCGCGGAGCGGCTGGCGCACGCCCGCGGATACCGCCCGAGCTCCCAGCGCGTACGCCGTCTCAAGACCGCCGCTTAGAGGAACAACTGCTCGAACGCGGCGGCCTTGGCCTGGTCGCCGGACATCCGCACGCGCCCGAACAGTCCCCGCCGCTTGGCGCCCTTGACGGCCCGGATCCAGTTCCGCGAGCCGGCTCGGATCCTGACGTCGGGCTCCTGCCCCGGGTCCTGGGTGAGCACCTCGAGCCGGCCGCCCGCGATCCGGACCCACCACGTGCCGACGTCGTGGCCGCGGAGCTCGATCTTGTAGAGCGCCTCGAGGCCCGGCGCGCGCTCGGGCCTGTAGGCGATCGGGAGGGTCCTGAACAGAAGCTTCGGCGTGAGCGCGCGCGAGTCGCGCAGGAAGATGCGCAGGTCCGTGTCGCGGAAGCTCTCGCGGCCGTCCTCGCCGGGGGCGGGCGCGGTCGTCTCGCGTAGCTCAGGGATCACGCGCTCGCCCATCAGCTCGATCGTGCGCATCGCGTCTGCGTGCGGGACGCCGCCGGCTTGGACCGCGCATAGGACGTGGTCAAGCCCAGTGGCGGCGAGCTTCCGGAAGCGCTCGATCGCGTACTCGGGGCTGCCGGCGATCACCATGCCGGCCGCGTCGAGCGCCTCGAGCGAAGGCGTACCGCCGGTCAGCTCGCGTAGCGTGGCCAGCTCCTCGCGGTAGTAGCGGTAGCTCTCGCCGCCGCGCTTGAGCACCGGCGCCGTCAGCCGCAGGAGCTGCTCGTAGAACCAGCGGATGTTCTGCTCGGCGACCTGGCGGGCGCGCTTGTGGTCGTCGAGCACGACGACGCCGAGCGTCATCCCGAAGCCCAGCTGGCGCGGGTCGACGTTCAGCTCCTGGCAGCGCAGGACGAACCGGTCGTGGTCCTCGGCGACCATGAACAGCGGCTTGAACGGCCCGGCGAGGACGCCGAGTCCACGCTCGGCGGCGAGCGAGAACGTATCGGGGCTCACGGCCGCCGTCCACAGCGGCGGGTGGGGCCTCTGGAGCGGCTTGGGAACGACGTCGACCTCCGGGAACGACCAGAACCGCCCCTGGAACCCGAACGGGCGATCCCCCCAGCACCCGCGCATGATCTCGAGGCCCTCGTCCACGCGCTCTCGGCTGTCCTCGATGTCCCCGCCGAAGACCTCGTACTCCAACGGCGAGAGGCCCCGCCCGATGCCGACGTCGATCCGCCCATCCGACAGGTTGTCGAGCATCGCGACCCGTTCGGCGGCCATCACAGGATGCTTGAACGGGAGCAGGAGAACGCCGTGCCCGATCCGCATCCGGCTCGTGCGCTGGGTGATCGCGCCCATTACGACCTCGGGCGCGGGCGAGTGCGAGTACTGGCGATAGAAGTGGTGCTCGGCGAGCCAGACGCCGGCGAATCCGCCCTCGTCGGCCGTGGCGATCTGGTCGAGCGACTGGCGGATCACCTCCCGCTCGGTCACGCGGGCGAAGTCCGGGACGGCGAGCTCGTAGAACAGGTCGAAGCGCATCGCCAGCGCAGCCTACCTTCAGATCGACGCGGCGAGCTGCCCGCACGCGGCGTCGATCTCCCTCCCTCGCGTGAGTCGCACCGTCGCCCGCAGCCCGCGGCGCTCGAGCTCCGTCTTGAACGCCTCGATCGCCTTCGGTGAGGATCCCTGGAGCTCTGATCCCGTCGGGTTGTAGGGGATCAGGTTGACCTTGAACGCGCGGGGGTCGAGCGCCTCGGCGAGCTGCGTCGCCTGTCCGCAGGAATCATTTACGCCGGCGAGCATCACGTACTCGACGAACACCTTGCGGCGCTTACGTGCGTGGTAGGCCTCGCATGCCGCGAGCACATCGGCCAGCGGATAGCGGTCGTTGACCGGCATCAGGTGCGAGCGGAGCGCCGGGTCGGCGGCATGGAGCGACAGCGCCAGGCGCAGCGGTCTCGGATCGGCCGCCAGGCGCTCGATCCCGGGGATCCAGCCGACCGTCGAGATCGCCGTGCGGCGGGCGGTGATGCCGACATCCGGGAGCAGATCGCACGCTCCCAGCACCGCGTCGAGGTTCATCATCGGCTCGCCCATGCCCATGAACACGGCGTGGTCGACGGGGCTGGTCCGGCGGAAGTGAAGCGCCTGGTCCACGATCTCCGACCGATCCAAGTTGCGCCCGAAGCGCATCTGCCCAGTGGCACAGAACGTGCACGTCAGGGGGCACCCCGACTGGGATGAGAGGCACAGCGAGCGGCGGCCGTCCCGGTAGCGCATCAGCACCGCCTCGACCGGCCGTCCGTCGGCGGTGGCGAACAGCGCCTTGACGGTCCCGTCGCGTGCGTGCGCCTCGCGTTCGAGCGTGAGGGTCGAGAACGGCACGGTCGGGCAAGCGTCTCCCGCACGCGCTTGGGAACGTTCGTCATCGCGTCGAACGACGCGGCGCCCTCGGCGATCCATCTCCAGATCTGGCGGCGTCTGAACGCCGGCTCTCCGAGCTCGTCAAGCGTGCTATCGAGGAGGTCGAGGTCCATCGCAGATCCAGGCTAGCCCCGAACGATGGCGAGTCGCATGACATATGCGCACGTGAATCGCCATCGTTCGACCCGATGCGCCTCGCAAAGTACCTGGCGATCGCGGGAATCGCCTCGCGACGGGCCTCCGAGGAGATCGTGCGGGCCGGAAGGGTCACGGTTGGCGGTGCGACGGTCACCGATCCGGCCCGCGACGTGGGATCAGACGATCAGGTCTCGGTCGACGGCGCGGTCGTCCGGCCGGTCACCGAGCCGGTCGTCTATGCGGTGAACAAGCCCGCCGGCGTCGTCTCGACGGTACGCGATCCCCAGCGCCGGCCCACGGTCGTCGAGCTCTTGCCGCGGGACCTGCGCCTGTATCCGGTGGGCAGGCTCGACGCCGACACCACCGGGCTGATCCTGCTGACCAACGACGGCGAGCTGGCCCACCGCCTCACGCATCCGTCGTTCGAGGTTCCGAAGACCTACCGGGCGACCGTCTCCGGCGGGCCGGTAGGGGGCGTGGCCGTCCGCGCGCTGCGTGATGGAGTCCGGTTGGAAGACGGCCTCACAGCTCCGGCAAAGGTGCGCCGGATCGGTCCCGGAACGCTCGAGATCACGATCCACGAGGGCCGCAAACGACAGGTGCGGCGAATGTGCGATGCCGTGGGCCATCCGGTGATCACGCTCGAACGCGTCCGGTTCGGCGAGCTGCCGTTGGGATCGCTGGCGCCGGGCGAGTGCCGGCGGCTGTCCCAGCGCGAGGTCGCAGCGCTGGCTAGCGCTGGACCAAAAGCTCGTCGTTCCGCGGCCTCGTCGTCGTCAGGGGCCTCCACAGCTCGCCGGGCGTGACCCGGACCGGTCCGCCCGTCGCGACCATCCGCAGGATGGTGAACTGGTAGACGCGCCGGCGCGACACCGCGCGGAACCCGGGGATCGCGTAGCTGTCCTGCATCCGGGAGGGCCACAGGTTGCAGGCCGAGCCCCACCAGCAGAACCCAGCGCTGCGCGGCGAGGTGAAGGAGACGATGTCGAGCTCCGAGACCGTCGCGCCGGCCCGGCCGACGAACTTGAGTCGCGGCAAATACAGCGATAGCGGCAGCAGATCGCGGTAGTGCTGGACGAGGATCGCGCGGCTCGCGGCGGCGCCTGCCGGGCGGGCACCGAGCACCCGCACGACGCCCCGCCAGTCGGGCCGCTGGAAGTCCCGATTCACCGCGATCCCGATCGTCGCGGCCACGCCGATCGCGCACAGTGCGGCCGCCGCGGCGGGGCCGATGAGCCGGGTTCGCCTGGCTGCGAACCCGCCGGCGACCGCGAGCGCCGCAGGCAGCCAGATCGCGAGAACGTTCCGAGTGAGGAGGTCGTCGACGCCTCCGGCGACGAGCAGGTAGGCGAGCACCAGCCCCGCGAGCGCGAGCGAGCCGGCGATCAGCGCTCCTCGCCGCTCGGGCCCGACGGAGCGCGTCAGGAGCAGCAACAGCCCGAAGATCGCCAGCGCCAGCGCCAGCGGCTCGAGCACCGAGTAAGCCGGAGAGCTGAAGCCGGCGGCGAACTGGGGGAAGATCTGGGCCGAGCGGCGGCCGAGCGGAGAGTGCGCGATCCAATTGGCCCGGCCGGTGCCGTTCTGGCTCAGTGCGAGCGGGATCAGCGCCAGACCGCACAAGCCGACGAGCGCGAGCGAGACCTGCACCGCGCGGCTGCGCCGGTGGACCGCGAGCAGCCACAGCGCCTCGGGAACGACGACCAGGAAGGCGTAGTAGTGAGTTGCCAGAGCCAGCGCGGAGGCGATCACCCACGCGGCGCCCGCGCGGGCCGTCGGCCGCTCGAGCACGTACGCGAACGCCATTAGCGACGCACCGCTCAGCAGGACGAGCAGCTCGTAGGAGCGGGCTTCCTGCGAGTACCAGATGAGCAACGGGCTGCACGCGGTCAAAGCAGCCGCGATCAGCCCTGCGCGGCGGGAGACCAGTTTCGCGCCGGCGGCGTACGCGACGGGCACGGTCAGCACCCCCGCGACTGCCGAAAGCGAGCGCAGGCCCGTCTCGCCGTATCCGAACACACGCGCCCACACCCAGGCGATGCAGTAATAGAGGGGGGGAGTGGACTCGGTCTGCGGGACCAGCCCCAGCATCTTCCCGGGGGAGAAGTGGACCAGCAGCGCGGTGTTGGCCTCGTCGAACCAGAATCCCTGGTGGCCGAGGCGGTAGAGCCGGAGAGCCGCCGCCAGGACCGTGAGCGCAGCGACCCCGATGATCGCCGGGTCCGCGAGCATCGACCGAGCCCGCTCTCGGGACGTGGTCGACGCCGGACGGGAGCTCGCCTCCGGGACGAAAGTACCGACGCTCACCCGGCGGCATCTTATTTCGATGGCATCCTCTTAACGAGATCTCAACCCGCTGCCGCAGCAACCTCCACGCGGCGCCGGGCACTATTGCACTGGAAATGACTCCACCAGCCGCTCACCGGGACGGCTCCGTCGCGCTCCGTCCCGCCACGCTGTCCGCCGCGTCGATCAGCGGATCAGCCGCCGACGGCGCCGTTGCGCTGCCCGCGGCCTCGCCGATCTGGAGCAGGCTCACCCTGCCGCGCGTCCGGATCGTGGTCGGCCCGCTGGCGGGGCGGATCGCACTCGCTTCGATCGTCGCCGGCGTGCTTGCCGTGGTTGCGTTCGCGACCGCCGGGCCCTCGGTGCTCGTGCCGCGCTCAGACCAGGTGTTCCCGCCCTGGGAGGCCGGGCCGCTGCACGCGCTGTTCGGAGGACTCCCCAGCCACCAGCTGACGCTCGCCTACGGGCTGAGCGCGGTGGTGGTGCTGATGGCGATCGCCTACGGGATCGTGGTCGCAGCGGCGCGGACCCTGTCGACGAGGGCGATCGTGATCTCCGTCCTCGCGATCCATGCGCTGCTCCTGCTGAGCCCCCCGCTCCAGCTCACCGACCTCTTCAACTACATCGGGTATGCCCGTCTGGGCGCGCTTTCACCACCTCAATCCGTACACCCACGTGATCGACCAGCAGGTCCATGACCCGGTGTTCCGGTTCTCGACCTGGCACAACCTGCACAGCCCCTACGGCCCGCTGTTCACCGCCGCCACCTACGCGTTGCCGATCGGCTCGCTGTCGGCCTCGTACTGGCTACTCAAGACCGTCACGGTGCTCGCGAGCCTCACATTCCTGGCGCTGCTGTGGCGTTGCGCGGGCCAGCTGGGCCGGGATCCGCGCGTGGTGCTCGCGTTCGTCGCGCTCAACCCGATCTACATCATCTTCGCCGTCGGCGGCTTCCACAACGACTTCTTCATGCTGGTTCCGTCGACCGCGGCGATCGCCCTGCTGACCGCGAGGCCCCGTGACAGTGCCGGCTCCCGGTGGCTCGATCTCAGCGCGGGGGCGGTGCTGATGCTGGCGGTCGCGGTCAAGTTCACGGCAGTGCTGCTGCTGCCGTTCCTGCTCGTCGCGGTTGCCTCGTCCCGGCGCCGCCTGCGGATCCTCCTCGGCGCGCTGCTCGGCGCGATCCCGCTCGCCGCGCTGAGCGTCGCCCTGTTCGGGCTTTCGCTCCCGAACCTCCAGGATCAGAGCACGCTTCTGACTGCCTTCAGCGTTCCCAACGTCGTGGGCCTGGCGCTCGGCATCGGCGGTGGGACCCCGCTGCTGCTGCGGGTGGCCGACGCCGGGGTCGTTCTCGCGGTCCTGCTCCTGCTCCGCCGGCGCGGCGATTGGGTCTCCCGCGCGGGCTGGGCCACGCTTGCGCTGATCGCGAGCCTCGCCTGGCTGATGCCGTGGTACCTGATCTGGCTCGCCCCGCTTGCCGCGCTCGGCTCCAGCCCGGGGCTACGCCGTGCGACGCTCGCGCTGACCGTGTTCCTCGTGCTGACGTTCATCCCGGCGACCGGGATCTATCTGAGCAATCACGGCATCGATCCACTGGGGACCCAAGCCGGTCACGCGTCCTCGGCGTTCCAGCGCAAGCTCTCCCGCTAGTCGCTTATCCCCTGATTATTAGCGTCCTGTTAGCGTCGGACGCATGCGTGCCGAGGTCGATGTCGCGGGAGTACCGCGTGTGGTCCCCGTCCCGCCGGAGGAGCCGCTCCGGAGGCGCACCGGAGGGGCCCGTCTCCGGCTGGACGGATTCGAGCTCGCGGTGCTGGTGGCGTTCGGGGCCATTTCCCTCTGGGTGCTGGGACTCGATCTGTTCCAGGTAGTGGCGCACGGTCGCATGTGGACCGGGACCGACGGCGTCTACCTGGTCGATCAGATGCAATACCTGGCGTGGATCCGGGACGCCTCGAACGACGTCCTCTCCTCGAACCTGTTCGTGTTGCACGGCACCAGGGCCGACTACTTCCAGCCGGCGGTCGTGGTCTCCGGCGGACTGACCGCGCTCGGGGTGGCGCCGTGGGTGTCGCTGCTGCTGTGGAAGCCCGTGGCGGTCCTCACCGCGTTCTACGGGATGCGCCGTTACGTGATCCGCACCGTCAGCGGTACGTGGCCCCGGAGGGCGGCACTCGTGCTCGCCCTGTTCTTCGGCTCGTTCACGATCGTCGAGGGATCGTTCGGGGTGATCGGGGACCTGTTCGGGGGATTCCTCTCTTGGGGGTACACGTTCGGGCTCCTGGCCGTGGGGGTGATGGTGTTCGCACTGCTCGCCTACGACCGCGCGCGCCGGCAAGGGGACGCGCGGTTCCGATGGGGAGCGGCGCTCCTCGGTGCGCTCGCGAGCTCACTGCATCCATGGCAGGGGGAGCTGCTGATCCTGATCGTGATCGGCGCCGAGCTGGCGATGTGGCGCGCCACGCGGCAGCGGCCGAAGCTCGCGCTGGCAGCGCTGACGATCGCGGCGACCGCGATCCCGCTGATCTATTACTTCCTCCTCGGCCGGCTCGACCCGTCGTGGCAGCTGGCACGCGTGGCGAGCAAGCACTCGTTCTCGTTCTGGACGCTCGCGCTGGCGCTCGCGCCGCTGCTGATCGTCGCGCTGCCCGCCTGCCGTCGGTGGCCGCGCTCGTTCCTGGACTCGGTGACGAGGGTCTGGCCGCTGTCCGCGGTCGTCATCTTCATCCTGTCCGCCACCGATCTCAGTGCGACGCCGCTGCACGCGTTCGAGGGGATCACGCTCCCGCTCGCGGTGCTCGCCGTCGAGGGCGCTCGGCGCGCCGGTTTCGAGCGCCTCCCGCACCGGAGGCTGATCGGGCTCGCCGCGGTGGCGGCGTTCACGATTCCGACGACGTATTGGGAGCTCCACGGTGCCGAGCAGCTCGTCGCGCCGAGTCCTGGCAACGCGAACTTCATCACCAGGGGTGAGAGCGACGCGCTCAGGTATCTGAATGCAAACCGCACGCCGGGCGGCGTCCTCACCCGCTTCTATCTCGGCGCGGTGGTCCCCGCCGAGACCGGACGGCGCACCTACGTGGGCGACTGCCTGTGGTCCGAGCCCGGGTGCAGCCAGAGGGCGCAGCTCGCGCAGCAGCTCCTGGACGGCACGATTCCCGCCCCGCGGGCCCGCCAGCTCGTCGAGCAGCTCGGGGCCCGGTTCGTGCTGGCCGACTGCCAGACCTCTTCAAAGCTGCCCGCGGTGCTCGGCCCGATCTCATCATCGGTGCGCCGGTTTGGCTGCGCGACCGTCTACCGGCTGCGCTCGCCGGGTCCCGCAGTCGGGCCTTTGGCAGAATCACCTTCCAATGCGGCTCTTCGCGCTTCGGGGCGCCAACAGCGTCGAGTCCAATCGAGCTGACGAGATCCTCGCCGCCACCGGCGAGCTGATGACCGAGCTGATGGCCCGCAACGACCTCGACCCCGAGGCGATGGTCAGCTGCATCTTCACGGTCACCGACGACCTCGACGCGGAGTTCCCGGCGGTGGCCGCGCGCCGGCTCGGTCTGCACTCGGTTCCGCTCCTGTGCGCGAGAAGGTGCCCGTGCCCGGCTCCCTACCCCGCGTCATCCGGGTGCTCGTCCACTACTACGCGCCGGACGACCACAGCCCGCGCCACGTGTACATGGGCGAGGCGCGGGCGCTGAGAGCCGATCTGGAGTCGGCACAATAGGCCGCGTGGCGATCGAGTTCGCAGAGCGCATCAGGCGGATCCCGGTGTACCCCGTCGCGTCCGGATACGACCTGGGCGACGACGTCGCGATGCTCGCGTCCAACGAGTCCTGCTTCGCGCCGCTGCCGGAGGTGATCGAGGCGGCGCAGCGGGTGATAGCGGGCAGCCACCGCTACCCGGACCCGTCCTATTCGGCGCTGCGCGGCGCGCTCTCAGACCGGTACGGCGTGCCGACCGAGCGGATCGCGCTCGGCAACGGGTCGTGCGACATCCTGCTGGCCGCGGGCGAGGCGCTGCTCGAGCCGGGCTCGGAGGTTGTGTACGCGTGGCCGGCGTTCAGCGTGTACCCGCACCTCGCGGCTGCCTCGGGCGCGCGGGCGGTCGAGGTGCCCCTGGATGCCGACGATCGCCACGACCTCGACGCGATCGCCAAGGAAATCAACGTCGCCACCCGGCTGGTGCTGATCTGCAACCCCAACAACCCGACCTCGACGGCGGTCGGCCTCGACGAGGTGGAGCGATTCCTGGAGGGGCTCGCCCCGAATGTGTGCGTGATCCTCGATGAGGCCTACGTCGAGTTCTCGCTGCGCCTCGGAGATCCGGACGCCTCGCTCGACCTGCTGCGCCGGCATCCGAATCTCGTGCTGCTGCGGACGTTCTCGAAGGTCTACGGCCTCGCCGGCCTGCGCGTCGGGTACGCGCTGTGCGGCTCGGCCGACTTCCGTGTCGCCGTCGACCAGGTCCGCCAGCCGTTCTATCTCGGGATCGGCGCCCAGGCCGCCGCGCTCGAGTCGCTCCGCCACCAGGACGAGGTCGAGCGCCGGGTGGCGCGGACGATCGCGCTGCGGATGTCGCTGGAGGAGGGCGTGCGGGCGCTCGGCGTATGGGTCGCAGACTCCGATGCGAACTTCATCTGGCTGCGGTTGCCCGACGGGGTCGTCGAGGCGGACGTCGTCTCCGGGCTCGCCGAGCGGCGCGTGCTGGTGAGAGCGGGCGGGTCGCTGGGGCGCGAGGGCGCGCTGCGGGTCACCGTCGGGACGGAGACCGAGAACGAGCGGTTCCTGCGGGCGCTCGGCGAGCTGCTGGGGTCGGACGCCCCGGTCGCCGCCGGGGGAGCGTGATGCGTTTGCGTTCATGGTGAACGCAAATCGACCACGCTTGGAACCCCGCCCCGCCTGGTACAACCCCTGGAGATGACCACCGGCAGCCCCAACGCTCGCAGAACCGCCGCGACGTTCTTCGGCTGCTGGTACGCCTGGCGATTTAGCTAGGCGCTCGACCCTGCTCCCGTCCGCCCGCGCAGGCCGCGGGCACCCCCGAGCTCTCGAGCGCCGCGCAGGATCACTCCGCGGGCCGCTGCCCGCGGCTTCCCTACAGTTCTCCAGGCTTTCAGAAAGGACAGCAAGACGATGATCGCGACAGATCCGACGACAGCGCAAGGCGAGCGCACCGCGCTCGACATCGCCGGGCGGACGATCGGGGGAGGCGCGTTTGCGGTGATCGCCGGCCCGTGCGCCGTGGAGTCCCGTGCGCAGCTGCTCGAGACGGCCCACGCGGTCCGCGACGCGGGCTGCACGCTGCTCCGCGGCGGCGCGTTCAAGCCCCGGACCTCGCCATACGCGTTCCAGGGTCTCGGCGAGGCGGGGCTGGCGCTGCTGGCGGAGGCCAAGGCGGAGACCGGCTTGCCGGTAATCACCGAGGTGATGGACCCGCGTGAAATCGACAAGGTCCTGGAGGTAGCCGATGTCCTGCAGATCGGCTCGCGCAACATGCAGAACTACCCGCTGCTCGTCGAGGCCGGCCGTAGCGGCAGCCCGGTCCTGCTCAAGCGAGGCCTGTCCAGCACGATCGACGAGCTGCTGTCCTCGGCTGAGTACATCCTCAAGGAGGGCAACGACGCGGTGATGCTGTGCGAGCGCGGGATCCGTACGTTCGAGACCGCATACCGGTTCACGCTCGACCTGGCGGCGGTGCCCGTGCTCAAGGAGCGAACCGACCTCCCGGTGATCGTCGATCCGAGCCACGCGGCGGGGCGCAGGGAGCTGGTCATGCCGCTGTCGCTCGCCGCCGCCGCGGCGGGCGCCGACGGGCTGCTGGTGGAGGTCCATCCCCGCCCGGAGGAAGCGATCTGCGACGGCCCGCAGGCGCTTCTCACCGGCGAGCTCGCGGGCTACGTGGAGCGCGTCCAAGCGGCCGCCGCGCTGGGGAGGCTGGCTTGGGACTGACGCCGTCAAGGACCGCTGACGCGGTCCGCGACCGGCGGATCGAGCGCGTCGAGCCGCTGGTCTCGCCCAACCGCCTGCTCGACGAGCTGCCGCTGTCCGACGAGCACGTGGAGGTGGTGTTGCGTGGGCGCTCGCAGGTGCACGCCGTCCTCGACGGGGATGACGACCGGCTGCTGGTCGTGGTCGGTCCGTGCAGCGTCCACGACCGCGACGCCACGCTCGAGTACGCGAGCCGTCTCAGCGCGGCCGCGCGGGATGTGCAAGGCGAGCTGTTGGTGGCGATGCGCGTCTACTTCGAGAAGCCGCGTACGACGACGGGCTGGAAGGGGCTGATCAACGATCCCCATCTCGACGGCTCCGGCGACGTAAACGCCGGCCTGCGGCAGCCCGGCAGGTGCTGCTCGGAGTGCTCAGCGCCGGGCCTCCCGTTGGGCTGCGAGTTCCTGGACCCGATCACCCCGCAGTACATCTCCGATGCGGTCAGCTGGGCGGCGATCGGCGCGCGCACGACCGAGAGCCAGATCCATCGGCAGCTGGGGTCCGGCCTGTCGATGCCCGTCGGCTTCAAGAACCGGACCGACGGCAATGTTCAGGTCGCCGTCGACGCCGTCCGCGCGGCTGCGGTCCGGCACGCGTTCGCAGGGATCGACGTCGACGGGAACGCCGCGGTGCACCACACGCGCGGCAACCGCGACTGCCACATCATCCTGCGGGGTGGCAAGAACGCGCCGAATTACGGCCCCGGAGCGTTCGCCGAGGCGATGGCGCTGCTGCGTGCCGCCGACCTGCCCGAGCGAGGCATGATCGATGTCAGTCACGACAACAGCGGCAAGGACCCCTCCCGTCAGCCGTCATCGCCGAGAACGTCGGACGCCAGATCGCGGCCGGCAACCGCGCGATCGTCGGTGTGATGCTCGAGTCGTTCCTCGTGGGCGGCCATCAGGAGCTCGGGGGCGGGGAGCTGGTCTACGGCCAGTCGATCACCGACGGATGCCTCGACTGGGACTCGACCGTCGCCGTCCTCAAGGGCCTGGCCGGCGCGGTCACGGTTCGTCGCGGCGGCTAGTGCCGGCCCGCGAGGACGCCCAGTAGTGCGGGTCGCCGTGATCGGGGTCGGGCTGATCGGCGGGTCGGTCGCGCTGGCCGCGCGCGAGCGGCTCGGCGCTTCGGTGACCGGCTACGACGCGCTCAAGGACGCCTCGCGGGCGGCACTGGAGCGGGGTGCGCTCGACCGCGTCGCAGGGGCGCTGCCGGACGCGGTCGCGGAGGCGGACGCGGTGTTCGTCGCGGTACCGGTCCGCGGGCTTCCCGAGGTCGTGGGGGAGGTGCTGGTGGCGGCGGGAGCGGACTGCGTCGTGACGGACGTGGGCTCCACCAAGCGCGCCGTCGTCGCCGCCCATCACGACCCGCGGTTCGTCGGCGGCCATCCGCTCGCCGGGGCCGAGAGCTCCGGCGTCGAGCACGCCCGTGTCGATCTGTTCGACGGCGCCACGTGGTACCTGACGCCGACCTCGGTCACCTCAGGGATCCTCTACGAGCGCCTTCACCGGATGCTCCGGGGGCTCGGCGCCCGGCCCGCGGCGATCGATCCGGGGACCCACGACACGATCCTCGCGACCGTCTCGCATCTGCCCCACGTGCTCGCCAACGTGCTCGTCTCTCAGGCCGCAGCCGCGCTCGAGGCCGGTGGTGAGCGCCTCCCCGCCACCGGGCCGAGCTTCCGCGACGCGACGCGAGTCGCGGGCGCCTCGAGCGCGATCTGGACCGACATCTACGTCTCCAACCGCGACGCGCTCGGGGCCGGGATCGACCGTGCGATCGAGGCACTGCAGGGATTTCGTCAGGCGCTGAGCGACGCGGACGCCGAGCGAATCACCGCTTGGAACGACGCCGCGGCAGCCGATCGCCGCCGGCTGCTCGAGGCCCAGCTCGCCGGGGCGCCGCTGTTCGAGCTGCGGGCATCGGTTCCCAACCGTCCCGGCGTGGTCGCGACGCTCGCGCTGGAGCTGGGGCGAGCCGGCGTCAACATCGCGGACATGGCGCTGTACCCGGCGCCCGACATGAGCGAGGGCGTCGTGGCGCTGTGGATCTCCGGCGAGCAGCCCGCCCGGCGGGCGGAGGAGCTCGTGGGCGCGCTCGGATTCCCAGTGGTCCGAGCGTGAGCGCCACCGCTTCTGCAGGGATCCGGGCGTGAACGCCCGCTTCGAGCCGTCGGGGCCGCTTCGCGGCCGGCTTCGCGTGCCGGCCGACAAGTCGATCTCGCATCGCGCCGCGATCCTCTCCGCGATGGCATCCGAGCCGGTCACCGTCCGCAACTACCTGCACGCGGGGGACACGCGTTCGACGCTGGCGGCGGTCCGCGATCTCGGTGCGATCGTCGAGGAGCGGGACGAGGAGCTCGTGATCCGCGGCGCCGGGCTGCGCAACGCGCAGCTGCCGGCGAGGCGCATCGACGTGGGCAACGCTGGGACGCTGATGCGCCTGCTCCCGGGGTGGCTCGCGTTTCAGCAGGGAGGCGTGTTCAAGCTCGACGGCGATGATTCGATCCGCGGCCGCCCGATCGACCGGATCGCCGAGCCGCTGGAGCTGATGGGTGCGCGAATCGAGGCCCGGGAGGGACGGTTCCCGCCGTTCACGCTCTACGGCGCGCCGCTGGTCGGGATCGAGTACCGCCTCCCCGTCGCGAGCGCCCAGGTGAAGTCGTGCGTGCTGCTCGCCGGGCTGGTGACCGATCGCACCACCGTGGTCGAGCCGGTCCCGACACGTGACCACACCGAGCGGATGCTGCTCCGCGCGGGCGCGGCGCTCGAGCGCGAGGGCGACCCGGCCGCCGGTTACTCGACCACGGTCTCCAACACCGACGAGCTCGAGCTCGACGAGCTCGACGTCCCGGGCGACCCGTCGTCCGCGGCGTTCCTGATCGCCGCGGGGGTGCTCGTGAAGGGCTCCAGGCTGGTGCTCAAGGACGTCGGGGTCAACTGGACGCGCTCGGGCTTCATCCGGATCCTCAAACGGATGGGTGCGATCGTCCTCGGCGAGGTCGAGCCAGAGGGGGCGTTCGGGCCGCTCGAGCCAGTCAGCGACCTCGACGTGTCCAGCGCCCCGATCGAGGGGACGAGGGTGGAGCCCGCGGAGGTTCCGCTCGCGATCGACGAGCTTCCACTGGTTGCGCTGCTCGGGTGCTATGCGGAGGGCGAGACGGTGGTGAGGGGGGCTGGGGAGCTCCGCGTTAAGGAGTCCGACCGGATCGCAACCGTCGTCGAGGGCCTGCGGGGCCTGGGCGCCGAGATCGAGGCGACCAGCGACGGGTTCGTCGTCCAGGGGACCGGTGGGCTGCGTGGCGGTCGCATCGACGCCCGCGGCGATCACCGGCTGGCGTTGCTCGGCGCGGTCGCCGGCCTCGCCTCCACAGAAGGCGTTGAGGTGGTCGGTATGGAGGCGGCCGACGTGTCGTATCCAGGCTTCGCCGAGGATCTCGTCGGGCTCCGGACATGACGATCATCGCGATCGATGGGCCGGCGGGGGCCGGAAAGTCGACGATCGCCCGCGCACTGGCGGACGGGCTTGGCTACACCTACCTCGATTCCGGAGCGATGTACCGCGCCGCCGCGCTGACGGCTCTGCGCAACCGGGCAGAGCCCGCGGAGATCGCGCCGTCGCTGAGGATCGAGCTCCAGACCCACGCGCCTGGCGAGCCCGTCCGCGTGCTGGTGGACGGCGAGGACGTGACATCGGAGATCCGTGCCTCAGAGGTCTCGGAGGCCGCCTCTCGCGCAGCCGCCGAGCCGTCCGTGCGGACGGCGATGGTCGCCGAGCAGCGGCGCCTGCTCTCGCATGGGGATTGGGTGGCCGAGGGACGGGACATCGGCACCGTCGTGGCGCCGGACGCCGACGTGAAGGTGTTCCTGACCGCGGATCCCGAGGAGCGCGCACGCCGGCGCGCGGCCGAGCTCGGGGTCGATTTCGACACGGTCCTGGCCGAGCAGACGCTCCGCGACGAGCGAGACCGCGGACGGGAGCACTCGCCGTTGCGCGCCGCGCCGGATGCCGTCGAGATCGACACCACCGGAATGGACGTGGCGGACGCGGTCGCGCGGATCACCGACCTCGTGACGCGGCGCCCGAGCTAGCCTCGGCCTTGAGATGAAGGTCGCGATCGTCGGCTATCCGAACGTCGGCAAGTCCTCGCTGGTCAACCGGCTGACCGAGTCGCGCGAGGCCGTCGTGCACTCCGCGCCGGGGGTGACCCGGGACCGCAAAGAGCTCAGTACCGATTGGAACGGCAGGTCGCTGACGCTGATCGACACAGGCGGAGTCGACCTGGAGGACACCGCCGAGCTGGCCGGCCTCGTCCACGAGCAGGTGCGCGCGGCGCTCGCTGAGGCGGATGTGGCTGTCCTGGTGGTCGACGCCAAGGCCGGGATCAGGCCCGGGGACCTCGACATCGCCGACATGCTCCGGCGTGGGGCGCTGCCCTCCGTCGTCGCCGCCAACAAGATCGACACGGCCAAGGACCTGCCGCTGGTGGCCGAGTTCCACTCACTCGGACTCGGTGAGCCGGTCGGCGTGTCGGCCGCCCAGGGCCTCGGCACCGGTGACCTGCTCGACCGGCTCGTGGCACTCGTGCCCGAGGGGGAACAGCCCGACCTCCCAGACGATGACGCGGTCCGGCTGGCGGTGATCGGCCGTCCAAACGTCGGAAAGTCATCGCTCGTGAACCGCTTCCTCGGGGCCGACCGGGTGATCGTGTCCGACGTCGCTGGAACCACGCGTGACGCGATCGATCTGCCCCTGAGCTTCGAGGGAAGGGATCTCGTGCTGGTCGACACGGCCGGTCTTCGCCGGCAGGCGAAGGTCTCGGAATCGGTCGAGTACTACACGGCGCTGCGCTCGCGCCGAGCCGCCGAGCGCGCCGACGTGGCGCTGGTGGTGTGCGACGCGACCGACGGGATCACCACCCAGGACATGCGCGTGGCCGAGCTGGCGATGAAGAGCGGCTGCGCAACGGCTCTGGTGCTCAACAAGTGGGACGTGGCCGAAGACGTCGATCTGGAGCACGAGCGTGCTCGCGCACACCAGAAGCTCAGGTTGCGACCGCGAGTCCTGACCGCCAGCGCGAAGACCGGGCGCCACGTCGAGCGGCTGCTCGTGGAGGCGATCGCGCTGGCCGATCGAAGCCGCACCCGAATTCCGACTCCGCAGCTCAACCGCTTCCTGTCGGAGACCGTGAGCGCTCGCCAGCCGCCGGCGGGGGCGGTCCATCGGGGCGGCTCGCGGCTGAAGCTGCTGTTCATGACCCAGACCGGCGTCCGGCCCCCGCGCTTCTCGATCCAGGTCAACTCCCGGGCCAAGGTCACGCGCGACTACGCCTACTTCGTGGAGAACCGGCTACGAGAGCGCTATGGCCTCGACGGGGTACCGCTGATCATCGATTTCGTACAGCGCAGCGAACGCCGGGGACCGGCGCAGACGCTCTCGCGCCGTGGTTAATCGATGCCTACCGGTGTCTACGCTGACGGACGAGCAGCGGGTGTCGATCCCAGCCGCGACCGAGAGCCCTTCCAGGAGATTTGACCGGCGACTGACGGCGATCCTGGCGGTTGCGCTCGCTGGACTCGCGGCGCTCGGGATCGCGATCGGCACGAGCCTCAGCTCGGGCGTGCGCCCGCCCGCCACGGGAGCCGCCGCGCTCGTCCCCTCAGACGCGCTCGCCTACGTGCACCTGTCGACGGATCCAACCCGCCCAGCGGTCCGGCAGGC
The DNA here is from genome assembly GCA_963695965.1 of uncultured Solirubrobacterales bacterium. Classification (GTDB taxonomy): domain Bacteria; phylum Actinomycetota; class Thermoleophilia; order Solirubrobacterales; family Solirubrobacteraceae; genus Palsa-465. Next base: position 11,982 of record CAVOIU010000011.1, on the reverse strand, counting down.
GATCCGCCTGGGGGGCAGGTTCCCGGACACTCAGGTGCTGATGGCGGTGCTCAACAACCGGCTCGGCGCGATCCTCAGCCGACCGGGTGCGCCCGTCGGAACCTTTGACTTCGCCCGCGACGTGCGGCCGTGGCTCGGCAAGGAAGCTGCATTCGCCCTGCTGAACACGCCGTCGACGACTGCCGGGTCACTGATCGTGCTCGACGTCCGCGACCGGGCCCGTGCGCAGGCGTTCCTCGACCGCAGCGGGGCGACGCCGGTGCGCAAGTATCGCGGCGTGAGCGAGCTGCGCTACCGGCGGGGGACCGTGCTGGCATTTGTGCGGCATTACCTCGCGATCGGCCAGCGCACGAGCGTGCAGGCCTCGATCGACGCCGCGTATCGCTCCGGGCCCTCGCTTGCGGGCAACCCGAGCTACAAGAGCGCCGCGTCGGGCGAGCCGGCCGACCGCGTGCTGGACGTCTACATCTCCGATGCGGGGCTGCGGCGGGTGCTGGCTCCACGCGGCGGAGTGTTCCGCGCGCTGGCCACGTTGCTTCTCCAGCCTGCCCTCACGGGCACCGCGATCTCGCTCTCGGCGGTCCCCGGCGGCGCCCGGGTGACCGTGCACAGCGCGCTCGACCCGGCTCTGGTCCGGCTCAGCGGCTCGGCACCCCGGTTCACGCCGACGCTCACCGGCCTGCTCCCCGCCGGATCGCCGCTGGCGCTCGACGTCAAGGGCCTCGCCCGCGCCGCTCCGACGGTCCTCTCCGCGACCGCCGCGGTCGGCATCGCCGGACGGATCGGCACGCTCTTGCATCGCCTCGGCGCGGCGCTCGCGTCCGAAGGCGTCGACGTGCGCCAGGCCGTCTCGGTCTTCTCCGGCGAGACAGCCGTGGCGATGTCGCCACCGACGCCGGAAGCGGGGGCGTCCCCCGGCTCACCGGCGTTCCGTGGCTCGGCCCTGGTGATCGTTACGCGCACAAGCCACCAGGAGGCGACGCGAGAGCTGCTGGCGAGCCTCGAGGGACCGCTGGCACAGCTGTTCCCACCGCCCAGCACCGGCCCGGGTCAGACGGCCGAGTGGAGCGATATCCCGGTCGCCGGCGTGAGCGCCCACCAGCTCTCGATCGGCCCCGGGCTCCAGCTCGACTACGCCGTGTTCCGCGGGCTCGTCGTCGTGTCCACGAGTCTTCGGGCGATCGGGGACGTCGCCCGTCACGCACGGTCGCTCGCCGGTGAGCCGGCCTACCACCGCGCGCTCGGGCCTGCCCCGGATCAGGTCACATCGCTACTCTTTCTCGACTTCAGCCAGCTCCTCAGCCTTGGCGAGCAAATGGGATTGATGCGCAGCGCGCGTATGACAGCGTTGCGGCCTGATCTGACGCGGATCCGGGCGATCGGTCTTGCTTCGACAAGGGGGGAGGCCGATACGACCGCGGAGCTGTTCCTCCACATCTCATGAGCACCGTTTCCGACAACGAGTTCCTGTTCACCTCCGAGTCCGTCACCGAGGGCCATCCGGACAAGATCGCCGACCAGATCTCCGACGGCGTCCTCGACGCGGTGCTGAGCGACGATCCCAACGGACGGGTCGCTTGCGAGACCTTGGTCAATACGGGGCTCGTCGTCGTATCCGGGGAAATCACGACCAAGACGTACGTCGACATCCAGGACGTCGCCCGGGAGACGATCAGGCGGATCGGGTACACCAACGCGGAGTTCGGGTTCGACTACCACACCTGCGCGGTGATCAACGCGATCGACAAGCAGTCAGCGGACATCGCCCAGGGCGTCGATCAGGCCTGGGAGGCGCGCACCGATCCTTCCGACGACGACGAGTTCGACGTCGACGGCGCGGGCGACCAGGGGATGATGTTCGGCTATGCGAGCAACGAGACCGACGAGCTGATGCCGCTGCCGATATCGCTCGCCCACAAGCTGGCCAAGCGGCTCGCCGACGTGCGCAAGGCGGAGATGGTCCCGTATCTGCGGCCCGACGGTAAGACGCAGGTGACTGTCCGCTACGTGGACGGGCGACCGGTCGAAATCGTGAAGCTTCTGATCTCGACCCAGCACAAGGAAGGGGCCGAGTCGCTGATCAAGGACGACCTGTGGGAGCACGTGATCGAGCCCGTCCTGCCAGACGACATGTACGACCCCCGGACGCTGCACAAGAACCTGCTGGTGAACCCCACCGGGCGGTTCGTGATCGGAGGGCCGATGGGTGACTGCGGGCTGACCGGACGCAAGATCATCGTCGACACCTACGGCGGGATGGCCCGGCACGGAGGCGGCGCGTTCTCCGGCAAGGATCCCTCCAAGGTCGATCGCTCAGCCGCGTATGCGGCCCGGCACGTCGCCAAGAACGTGGTCGCCGCGGGCTTGGCGGACCGGGCGGAGGTGCAGGTCGCGTACGCGATCGGCGTCGCTCACCCGGTGTCCGTGATGGTCGAGACGTTCGGCACCGAGAAGGTCAGCCGTAAGCGGATCCTCGAGCTGATCGCCGAGCACTTCGACCTGCGGCCGGGAGCGTTCCGGCGCGATCTCAAGCTGCACCGCCCGATCTACCAGAAGACCGCTGCTTACGGTCACTTCGGCCGCGAGGACCACGACTTCACATGGGAGCGGACCGACAAGGCCCAGGCTCTCCGCGAGGCCGCGGGGCTCGGTGGGGCCGTCGCCGCGGCTTAGACCGCTCGCGGGTCCGAGCCCATCCGCAGCGCCCGGTCCACGGTATGGACGATCCGGCGTGGGTGCGCGACGCCCCTGAAGGAGAAGCCAAACGAGGCGCCGCCCGCGGTGTCGAAGTCGACCGTGCCGACGCCGAGCAGGCGATCACTCATCGACTGCCGCGACTTCACGTTCTGGACGCGGTCCAGTCGGGTCTCGTGGAGCTCTCGTGACAGCAGGCCGGTTTCGATCGTCAGCCGCTGATTGGTGATCGTGTAGGTCGTCCGCAGGAGCCGGAACAGTCCGGTCAGGGCCACGGCCACGAACACCGCGAGCACGGCGAGGATCACCGCCAGGAGCTGCACCTTGCCCGACGCGACCGCCGAAATGAGCCCCGCGATCGCGCCGACCAGCACGGCGAGCAGCACCCCCTTGGCGTGGAAGCCGGGCATCGAACGCCAGGACGGGTGGCCGTGGAACAACAGCTCCTCACCGGACTGAGGGACCATCGGCCGCGAGCGTAGCGAGCCATCGGAGAGCGGCTCTACCCTCGGTCGGTTCGATGACTTCGACGTCCGTCTCCGACCAGCTTGCGATCGCCCGAGTGGAGCCGCTGACGCGCACCCGGGCCGTCCGCGGGCCGTTCGACTACCGGCTCGGCGCTGCCCACGAGGAGGTGACCGTCGGCTCGGTGCTGCGCGTGCCCTTCGGAGGGCGCACGACGCTCGGTGTCGTCGTCGAGCTCGTGGGCGAAACCGCGCTCGAGCCGGACCGGCTGGCGGAGCCGGCCGCCGTCCTGGCCACGGGGCTGCCGGCGGATCTGGTGGAGCTGGCGCTGTGGCTTGCCCGCGAAACGTGCTCGACACCCGCCAGGGCACTCGGGCTGATGCTCGCGCCCGGAAGCGCCCGCGGCGCGCGCACCAGGGAGGCGCTCGTCGCTTCGGTCTCCGGACAGGGGCTCGAAGCCCTCGCGGGCGGGGGCCCGCTGACCGACCGCCAGCGCGCCGCGCTCGAGCAGCTTCGGGATGGCGGCCCGCGGATCGCGGCGTTGCTCGGCACCCCGCTGCTGCGGCGGCTCGAGCGCCGCGACCTGGTCACGCTCGAGCTGCAGGCCCAGCGCCGGCGGCCGACGCTCTCGACGGTCGGCGCCGCTGCCGGCGCCTCTTCGCCGCAGCTCACCTCCGACCAGCGGGCGGTGCTCAGCGAGGTGCTCGGCGCGCTCGACGAGCGCAGCTCCGGGCGGTTCCTGCTCCACGGGGTCACCGGGTCCGGGAAGACCGAGGTATACCTGCGGGCGGTCGAGGCCACGCTGCGGGCCGGCCGCGGGGCGATCGTGCTGGTCCCGGAGATCGCTCTCACGCCACAGGCGCTGGCGCGCTTCGAGGCACGGTTCGGAGACGTCGTCGCCGTGCTGCACTCGGCGCTCGGCCAGGGCGAGCGCTACGACGAGTGGCGGCGGCTGCGCTCTGGGGAGGCGCGCGTCTGCGTCGGCCCGCGCTCGGCGGTGTTCGCGCCGCTACAGGACGTCGGGCTGATCGTGGTCGACGAGGAGCACGACTCTTCCTACAAGCACGAGGGCGAGCCTCGCTACGACGCGCGCACGGTCGCCACCCGGCGAGCAGAGCAGCACGGCGCGGTGCTGCTGTGCGGTTCGGCGACCCCGCGGCCGGAGAGCGTCACGGCCCTGCGCCGGCTGCGCCTGCCGCACAGGGTCGACGGCCGGCCGCTGCCGCCGGTCGAGGTGCTCGACATGCGCGGCTCGCATCACCCCCTGCATCCCCGCACGCGGATGGCGCTCGCCGACGTGCGTGCCAGGTCGGGCAAGGGGATCGTGCTGCTGAACCGTCGCGGATGGTCGAACTTCCTCTCCTGCCGCGCCTGCGGGAGGGTGTCGATGTGCCCAAACTGCGAGGTCTCGCTGGTGCTGCACATGCGGGACGGCGTCGTCGCGTGCCACCACTGTGGCCATCGCGAGCGGGTTCCGGCCAAGTGCAGCGCCTGCGGTTCGGCGGCGCTGGCGCGCCACGGCGCCGGCACCGAGCGGCTCGAGGATGAGCTCCGCGACGCGCTGGGTGCCGAGGGGTTCCCGATCTTCCGGCTGGACGCGGATGTCGTCGCTGGTAAAGATGGTGCGGCCACGACGCTCGAGCGGTTCGAGCGCGCGGGCGGCGGCCTGCTGATCGGGACCCAGATGGTGGCCAAGGGGCACGATTTCCCCGACGTGACCCTCGGCGTCGTCCTGGACGCCGACCAGACGCTGCGGTTCCCCGACTTCCGGGCCGAGGAGCGCACGTTCTCGCTCGTGACGCAGCTCGCCGGCCGCGCCGGACGCGGAGACTCGGGCGGGCGCGTCCTGGTTCAGACGCTCGCACCCGGAGCGCGGGCGATCCTGCACGCCGCGCGCCACGATGCCGACGGGTTCCTGGCCGAGGAGCTGGGGCGGCGCGAGGCGCTCGGCTACCCGCCGTTCGGATCGCTGATCCGGATCGTGTGCGGGGCCGACAGCGCCGCGGATGCGCACTCGTTCGCGGCGGAGCTGAAGGAGGCGATCGCGCCGCCCGGAGCGACGGTGCTCGGGCCGGCGCCGCTGTTCAGGCTGCGCGGAAAGGCGAGAAGTCAGCTGGTGATCAAGTCCGTCGAGCGCGCCGAGGCGATCGCTGCCACGGGCGCCGCGGTCGACCGGATCTCGAAGCCCGCGGGTCGGCGCGCAGTCAGCATCAGCGTGGACGTCGATCCCCAGTGAGCACGGCCTCACTGCGTACACTCGCGCTGTGGCAAATCACCCCGCAGCGGACCCCGAGGAGGCCTTTGAGGTCGAGCCCGAGGAGGACGAGGAGCGCGAGCTCGAGCTCGATCCGGAGCTCGCTCACCGCAGGGCGGCGGCGCTCGCGCACGTGCGGAAGTTCGGAGACCCCGTGCTGCGGACGAGCGCGCGCCCGGTCGACCGCTTCGACGACGCGCTCCGCTCGGAGATCGAGCGGATGGGCGCGCTGATGGGCGACGCGCTAGGGGTCGGGCTGGCGGCGACCCAGGTCGGAGTGCTGCACCGGGTGCTCGTGTACCGCGTCCAGCACCAGGCCCCGGTCGCGGCGCTCGTGAACCCGGAGGTCGAGTGGAGCGGCAACGAGCTCGAGACGATGGAGGAGGGCTGTCTCAGCCTTCCGGGGGTGCTCGTCGACGTCGAGCGTGCGGTCCACGTCCGCGTTCGCGCGTCGGACGAGCGAGGCGAACCGCTCGTCGTGGAGGCCTCCGGGCTCGAGGCTCGGGTGATCCAGCACGAGATCGACCATCTGGACGGCGTGCTGATCCTGGAGCGCACGAGCCGCGAGCAGCGCAAGGAGGCGGTCCGGGCGCTCCGCGACGCCGAGCAGGCCGCATAGTGGCCTGGCTCGATCGATAAGCGCGCGGGTGCGAACCGTCTTCCTTGGCACGGCGCCGTTCGCGGTTGCAGTGCTCTACCGGCTCGCCGGCTCGCCGCATCGCCCGGTGCTCGTCATCACGCGCCCGGACCGTCCACGGGGACGGGGGCGACGGCTCGCCGCGCCTCCGGTGGCGGAGGCGGCGAGGGACCTCGACATCGACCTTTACCAGCCGCCCGGCGTCAACGACGAGGCGGCTCGCGAGCGGATCGCCGCCGCGCACCCGGAGGCGGTCTGCGTGTCCGCGTTCGGAGGGCTGATCAAGGAGCCGCTCCTGTCGGAGTACTGGATGCTGAACGTCCATCCCTCGCTGCTTCCGCGCTGGCGCGGGGCGGCGCCGATCGAGCGGGCGATCATGGCCGGGGACGAGCGCACGGGCGTCTCGATCATGCGTGTCACCGCCGGCCTCGACAGCGGGCCGGTGTGTGCGCTCCAGGATGAGTCGATCGCGCCCGAGGACACATACGGCACGCTCGCCGAGCGCCTGTCGAAGATCGGCGGGGAGCTGCTCGTCGCCACGCTGAGCGAGCGGCCGCCGTGCGTCGAGCAAGACGACTCGCTTGTCACCTACGCCGACAAGATCGGGCCCGAGGATCGCCGCCTGGACCCCACGCGGACGGCGGTCGAGCTCGAGCGAGCGGTCCGGGCGCTCCACCCGCACATCGGCGCACAGGCGCTGCTCGCCGATGGAGCGGTGCTCGGTGTGACGCGGGCGCGGGCGCTCGCCGAGGGGCCACCCGCCGGCGCGTGGTCGCTGGACGGCCCGATGCCGCTGCTCGGGTGCGCGGAGGGCGCGCTCGCGCTGCTCGCGGTCAAGCCGCCGGGCCGGCGCGAGATGAGCGGAGAGGATTGGCTGCGCGGGCTGCGGCGGTGACCCCCGCGCGCGCCTGCGCGTTCACCGTCGTTCGCCGCGTGTTCGAGCACGGGGCGTACGCCGACCGGGCGTTTGCCGCGGAGGCGCAACACGCGGGACTCGGCCCGCGTGAGCGGGCGCTGGCGATGCAGCTTGCCTATGGCACCGTCCAGCGGCGCAGGACGCTCGACCATTTCGCCGGGAGCCTCGTCCGCAGGCCGCTGGACGAGCTCGAGCCGGCGGTCCTCGCGGCGCTGCGACTGGGGCTCTTCCAGCTGCTGTACCTCGGCGGCGTCGCTGACCACGCGGCCGTCAACGAGAGCGTCGAGCTCGTCAAGCGCCTCACCCCGGGCGGCGCCGGCCTGGTCAACGCGGTGCTGCGACGGGCGGCCGCCGCCGGGCCCGCCCCGCTCGAGTCGCTCGACGACCACGACCCGCAGAGCGCCTCGATCATGCATTCCGTCCCGCCCTGGCTCGCCGAGCTGTGGTGGAGCGAGCTCGGTGCCGAGGAGGCGCGCGAGCTGCTGGCGTGCGTGAACGAGCCCCCCGAGTCGGCCGTTCGCGTGAACACGCTCGCGGGCGCGGTGGAGGACATCGTCGGGCGGCTGGAGGTCCCGAGCCGCCCCGCGCCCGGGCTTCCCGAGGGGCTCGTGCTTGACGCGGCCTTCGACGCTCAGGGCTCGCCGCTATGGGGCGAGGGATCGATCATGCCCCAGTCACGGGCTTCGATGAGTGTCGCGCGGGCGCTCGCCCCGCTCCCTGGTGAGCGCGTGCTCGACCTCTGCGCGGCGCCCGGCGCCAAGACCACCCACATCGCGGCGCTGATGGAGGATCGGGGCGCCGTGATCGCGGTCGAGCGGCACGCCGGGAGAGCCCGCGCGCTCGAGCGCACCTGCTCGCGGATGCGCGCCTCGTGCGTCCGGGTCGAGGTCGGAGACGCCGGGGCGCCGCGGACCGGCCAGGGATTTGATCGAGTCCTCGTCGACCCGCCGTGCAGCGGCCTGGGGACGCTCCAGGCGCGCCCGGATCTCCGCTGGCGAGCGAGCCGCCGGCGGATCGACGAGCTGAGTGAGCTCCAGCGACGGATCCTCGCGACCGGCGCGGCGGCGCTCGCGCCGGGCGGCGCGATGGTGTATTCGGTCTGCACGATCTCCCGGTCCGAGAGCCAGGACGTGGTCGATCGGTTCCTTGCGAGCCACGGCGATTTCGCGCTCGAGCACTCCGCCCAGCTGGTGCCCCACCGCGACGGCACCGACGGCTTCTTCGTCGCCCGCCTGCGCCGGGCGGGCGGCTAACTGTGCGCCGGGCGAGCGGTTAACCTCATCCCGGTGAGCGAACCCTCAGTGAAGCTAGGGCCGGAGTGTCCCGGCTGCGGTGAGCCGTGGCTGCGGCCCACCGCCGTTCCCGGTCGGTACCGGTGCGTGTACTGCCTCCATCGCTACGAGCTCGTGTCGGTCTGCCCGAACTGTGGTGAGCACTCCACGATCGTCCGCATGTCGAGCACCGCCGAGATCTCCTGCAACCACTGCCACGGCAGCATGCTGCAACCGGTGTGAGCGCACCGGAGGTCATGCTCGGACGACGGGTGGCGCCGTCGATCCTGTCGGCCGACTTCGCACGGCTCGGCTCCCAGGTCGACGAGGTTCTCGCCGCGGGGGCGAAGGTGATCCACGTGGACGTGATGGACGGCCATTTCGTGCCGCCGATCACGATCGGGTCGCTGATCGTCGGCGCGCTTGCCGATCGTGTGCACGGCGCCGGGGCGATCCTCGACGTCCACCTGATGATCGAGCGGCCCGAACGGCACATCGACGAGTTCGCCCGGGCCGGCGCCGACAACATCACCATCCACGTCGAGGCGACGCCGCATGTCCACTATGCGCTGGCCCAGATCCGCGAGGCCGGATGCACGGCCGGCGCCGCGATCTGCCCGGCGACGCCGGCGGGCAGCCTCGACGAGGTGGCAGCGGCGTCGCTGGACCTGGCGCTCTGCATGAGCGTGAACCCGGGGTGGGGAGGACAGAGTTTCATCCCGGCCTCGCTCGATAAGCTCGCGCGGATGCGTGAGGCCCTGCCCGTACAAGTGGCTCTCGAGGTCGACGGCGGTATCCACGAGGACACCGCGGGCCCGGCCGCCCACGCCGGCGCCAACCTCCTGGTCGCGGGGTCGGCCGTGTTCACCTCCGGAGATCCCGGGGCGGCGTACACGGCGCTCGCAGCGGCGGCCGGAGCGCTGTGAGCCGCGCCCGATCGCGGGGACGCCTGCGTGCGGGCGCCCTGGCGCTGGCGCTGGCGCTGGTGCTGGTCGTGGGGCTCGCCGGCTGCGGCGGCTCTTCGGGCGTGTCCCCCGCCGCGTATGTGAAATCGATCTGCACCGCGCTGGACGGCTGGAAGCAGCAGATCCAGGGAGCCGGCCGCTCGCTTCAGGCCTCGGGTCTGGCGACCGCCTCGCCCACCACCGCGAAGGTGCAGTACCTGGGCTTCGTCACGACGCTCGTCACCGCCACGCGCAACACGACCTCCGCGCTGAAGGCCGCCGGAACGCCGGCGATCAAGGATGGCGGGACGATTGCCAGCGGACTCAGCGGAGCGTTCGAGCGGGGCAGTCAGGGGCTCGCGGTCGCGCGGTCGCGTGCCGCGGCGATTCCCACCAGCAGCGCGTCTGCGTTCGAGACGGCGGCGACCGGCGTCACGACCCAGCTGCGCTCTGCGCTACAGAACATTGCGACGATCACGCCTCGCTCGAGCCCCCAGCTGCGGGCGGCCGCGGCGAAGGAACCGAGCTGCCGAGCACTGGCCGGCTAGGAGCGGTTGACGGCCCCTAGCGGCGGCTGACGGCCGTCACCGGGGCGCCGCGCCGGTACACCGCCCACAGCAGGCCTGAGAGGACGAGCGTGGCGGTGAAGTAGCCCACCTCGACCCGGGTGACCTCGTTCGAGATCGTGTGCGTGGCAACGAGCAGGACGAACACGGCGGCGGCGAGCAGCCACGCGACCGAGGCCATGGCGGCGCGACCCCGGGCCAATGCCGCCTGGTTGAGCGTCCCCGAGATCAGGTGGAAGCCCATCCCCAGGCCGACGAGGGCCAGCCCCACACGCGCGTAGTGATAGCCCTTGTTGCCCAGCAGCGCGGTCATCACGGCGGGTCCCACCGCGAGCAGTCCGACCGCCACGGCTCCCGCGAACCCGGCGATCACCAGCACCGTGACCCTGATCGCGCGATGGAACTGCTCGGGGCTCTCGTGCGCCTCGAGTCCAGCCAGGTGCGGGAGGATCGCCGTCTGGATCGCCTGGAAGAGCTGAAGCGGCGCCCTAACGATCAGCATCACGTTGAACACGAACCCGGTCAGACCGGTCGTCAGGGCGGCTGCTCCGGAGCTCGCGGCGATGATCAGAACTCCGCCGTTCATCAACGTCTGCTCGGCGAACATGATCCCGACCACCGCGATCGCGAAGCCCGCGCCGCGGCGGAGCGTCAGGTCGGTCGCGGCTTCCTCGATCTCGGCGTGGGCTGGGCCCTCGCGCGCCGCGTCGGCGGCGGGCACGCCGGCTGGGCCGCGCCGGCGGACGCGCGAGAACGCGAACGGGATCACCATGAGCGACACGAACGGTGCGACCGCCATGCCCAGGCCGACGGCGTCTTGTCCGGAGGCGATCCCGACCGCCACCGCGAGCGCGAACAGAAACCGCGATGTCGACTCCAGGAACACCAGCCCGCCGTACAGGTCGAATCGCTGGTGGCCCGCCAGCCACCCACGGGCGAAGTAGCTCGCGGCGTACGCGAGCACGCCGACGACCAGGATCCAGTAGAGCCCGCTCGAGCCGTTGAACATGTCGTGCTCGATCTGGGGCCGCAGGACGAGCGCGACGATCAGGAACAGCAGCGCAAAGCCCGACTGGATCAGCGCCGGGACCCGCAGCGAATGGCCGCGCAGCCCCCGGGCGCGACGGTCGGCGATCGTGCGAGACAGCAGCTGCTCGATCGGCCGGTAGATGACCGACAGGATCACGAACATCACCGCCCAGCACAGGGAGATGCGGCTGTACTCGGCGGGGGTCAGCTCGTGCGAGGCGAATGCCAGGTACAGGAAGGTGAAGATCCCGGTCGACGCGATCCCGATCGAGAGGATCCGCGCGCTCGCTGCATATGAGCCGCTCTCGGGGGGGTCCGGCGCGGCGTCGGCGCCGCCGGGGCTCGAGGGGGCTTTCGTGCCCGTCGAGGCGCTCATCACCCAACCCGGAGGAGCACCATCGTCCACGGGAACGGCGATCGCGTTTCGATCACCTCGCCGTACCGCGCGAGCAGCTGCGTGAACTCGCGCTTGGACCAGTGGTTGAGATGCCCCGGGGTGTTCCCGAGCTGGCGCACGTACGCGCCCCGCATGAGGTTGAGCGCGCGCCACACGGGCTCGCGCGGCACCGACACCAGCACGTGGCTGCGCGCCACGCGCGCAAGCTCGGCGACCGCACGCTCTGGATCGGCCACGTGCTCGAGCGTCTCGATCGCCGCGACCAGGTCGAATTCGCCGGCGCCGAACGGAAGCTCCTCGGCGCGCCCGGTGGTGAACTCCAGGTTCGGCCGGGCGCCTGCGCGCCAGTGGGCTTCCAGCTTGGGGTCGGGAAGATCGATCCCGACCACCGTCCCGCCCGCCAGGCGATCCGCCCACCGCATCGTGAGGACCCCTTCGCCGCACCCCACGTCGAGTACCGACTCCGGAGCCGCGCGCGTGAACAGCGCCTCGAGTGCCTCCTCGAAGGAGGCCATCAGCCGCCGGACGAACCGGTTCGTCGAGCCGTACTTGTCGTAGGTGTTGCCGGTGGGGACGGCCTCGGCGGCCTCGGCCACTGCGGACTCAGCCTCGGCCTCGGCCTCGCGCGAGCTCATACCTCCAGAGCCTCGCGGTCTGGTGCCCCGCTGGCCTGCGGAGGCCGGCCGGGCGCCTCCGCCCCGGTGGTGCTGGCGCCGGCGGCGTCTGGCCCGGAGCCAGGCTCGTAGTGCGAGGGCTTCACACCGAGCTGCAGCTCGATCCGCCGCACGCGCTCGAACGTGCGTGGCGCG
>CAVOIU010000010.1:0-51602 GCA_963695965.1 uncultured Solirubrobacterales bacterium | reverse complement strand
CGTTGGGCCGCCTCACGCCCCGATCTTCGCAGCTTCACAATGCCGCGTACGTGAGCGGCCCCGACCCATCCCCGGAAGCCAAGCGCGAGCTGGTGCTCGAGCTCGCCCAGCGCCTCCGCGGCGTCGTGCTGCCCGAGCTGGGCTCGATGGCCGGGCGCGCGGAGGAGGGAGGCGGAGCCGGTGGCGACGTGACGTTCGCCGTCGACGCGCTCGCCGAGGAGGCGCTCCAGGAGTTCCTCGCCGAGCGCGCCCCGCGGCTTGCCTACTACTCGGAGGACCGGGGGCTGGTCGCGGCACCGGACGCGACCGACGTCCTGGTGGTCGACCCGATCGACGGGACCCGTCCCGACGATGGCCGGACTCGAGTCCGCGTGCGTCGCGGTCGCGCTCGCGCCGCTGGGCGACGGGCAGCCGACGATGGGAGAGGTGACGTTCGGGAGCCGTGGTCGAGTCAAATCCGGAGACTGGTATGCGGCGGAGCGCGGCCGGAGGGTCCGCTCGAACCGGACCGTCGCGCTCAGCCCGGCGACGGACATCGGCGGGCTGTTCTGGGCCTGGGTTCAGGGGCCGGCCAGTACGCCCCACGGTCGAGGTGCTCGGCGACCTGATCGACGCCTCGTCGGTGGGCGGCGGGACGTTCGAGCTCGGGTCTCAATCGTTCGTGATGACGCGGATCGTGACCGGGCAGCTCGACGCCGTGATCGAGGTCGGTTCGCGGCTGATCGACGACGTCCCGGGGATGCGCGAGGAGTTGAGCGGGTTGGGGCGAGGCGAGATCCTCAACAACTCCCCATACGACCTGGCGGCGCCATGGCTGTGCCTGCGCGAGGCGGGTGGTGTGATCAGCGATGGGTGGGGCGAGCCACTCGATCACCACCGCCTGCTCGGCTCGGGCCACGAGTACCAGATGTCGTCGATCTCGGCCGCCAACCGTCCGCTGCACGCCGCGCTGGTCCGCGCGATCGACGACGGGATCGCCCGCCTCAGGGCGATCCGCGGCTGACCGGCCCGCGCCCCGGGCGCGCGGCGCGAACCGACTACGCGGCGCGGTATCGTGCTGCGCGCCGCTCGCGTCCGGGGCGCACCCCTCGATGCTCCAACCCGTCTCCGTAGCCCACAAGAACCTCGCCGACTACGCGAGCATCGTCGGACGCCCGCTCGTCGACGAGATCCGCGAGCGCGCCGAGCGGCTGAAGGGCAAGCGCATCCTCCATCTGTCTGCCACCGCGTTCGGCGGCGGCGTCGGCCGGTCCTCAACACCCTGGTCCCGCTGATGCGCGACGTCGGGCTCGACCTGCGAGTGGCACGTGATCTACGGGCGCGAGGAGTTCTTCAACACGACCAAGCTGATGCACAACGCGCTCCAGGGCAATCCGCAGGACCTCGACGAGGAGCAGTGGCAGATATGGCTCCGCTACAACGAGATCAACGCCGAGCCAGCTGTCCGATGGCTGGGACGTGTGCATCGTCGCCGATCCCGCAGCCGGCCGCGATCCCCGTCGCTGGTGTCAGAACAAGGCCCGCAGCTGGGTATGGCGCTGCCATATCGACCTATCAAGTCCGAACGCCGACACGCTCGCGGGGCTCGCTTCCGTCCTCGAGCCCTACCAGGCGGCGGTGTTCCACATGCAGCAGTACGTGCCAGCGGGGATGGACGGGCGAGCCCGGATCATTCCCCGCGATCGATCCGCTGGCGCCGAAGAACATGGCCTTCTCCCCCGAGGATGCGGTCTACATCTGTGAGCAGTTCGGGATCGACGTCGACCGGCCGCTGCTCTGCCAGGTGTCGCGCTTCGACCCCTGGAAGGACCCGCTCGGAGTGATCGACGCCTACCGGATCGTCAAGGAGGAGATGGGCGACGTCCAGCTGGCGCTGGTCGGCTCGATGGCGACGGACGACCCAGAGGGATGGGATTACTTCAACGCCACGGTTGCGCATGCCGACGGCGATCCGGACATCCACATCCTCAACAACCTCAACAACGTCGGCTCGATCGAGGTCAACGCATTCCAGTCCCACAGCAACGTGGTGATCCAGAAGTCCACGCGCGAGGGCTTTGGGCTGACGGTCACGGAGGCGATCTGGAAGGCGCGGCCGTTCGTGGGCGGCGCCGTCGGGGGAATCCCCCTGCAGGTGACCGACGGCGAGTCCGGGCTTCCTCGTCTCGACGGTCGAGGGTGCGCACGAGCGCTCGCTCGAGATTCTTCGACGACCCCGGCCTGGGCAAGCAGCTCGGGCGAGCAGGCAAGGAAGTGAGTCCGCCAGCGCTTCCTGATGCCACGACTGCTGCGAGACTGGCTGGAGCGTGTTCGAGCAGCTAGATCGTCCTGATGTCCCTGACTCCCCCGCTGGTCCTGGTGTCCAATCGCGGGCCGGTGACGTTCGGCCCCGGAGGCGAGATCCGGCGAGGGACGGGCGGGCTTGTCACCGCCCTGATCGGGCTCGCCTCCTATCGCGATGTGACCTGGGTCGCCTCGGCGATGAGCGACGAGGACGTCGATGCGGCCGAGCGCAACGACGGCCGCGCGTTCCCGGTTAGCACCGAGGACGGGGACGAGTATCTCGTGAAGCTCGTCGCCTCGGATGCCGATGCGTACGACCGCTTCTACAACATCATCGCCAACCCGATGCTGTGGTTCATCCAGCACTACCTGTGGGACCTCTCAACGCCCCGGACATCCGCCGTAACGAGACCGAGGCGTTCGAGTTCGGCTACAACGTCGTCAACGAGGACCTCGCGCGGGCGGTGCTGGAGGAGATCGACGGCGTCGAGGAACCGGTGGTGATGGTCCACGACTACCACCTCTACACGCTCCCAGCGCTGCTCCGCCGGGCGCGGCCGGACGTGTTCCTGCACCACTTCATCCACATCCCATGGAGCCAGTCGGACTCCTGGCGGGTGCTGCCGTCGGCGATGCGCGAGGACATCTACCGCGGGATCCTCTGCAACGACATCATCGGCTTTCACACCCGCTCCTACCGGCGCAACTTCCTGCAGTGCTGCGAGGATCTGCTGGGGCTCGAGGTCGACTTCGAGCGCGGGGTGGTGCGCTGCGACGACCGCGAAGTGTGGGTCCGGGCGTATCCGCTGCCGATCGACCCGGAAGCGGTCAAGGGCGTGGCCGCCCGGCCACGGACCCGGCAGCTCGAGGGCGAGCTGCTCAGGCGCCGCCGCGATTACATGATCCTGCGGGTCGACCGCGCCGATTTGAGCAAGAACGTGCTTCGCGGGTTCAGCGCATTCGACGTGTTCCTCGAGCAACACCCGGAGTTCAGGGAGCGGATCACGTTCATCGCCCAGCTGATGCCCTCACGTACCGACATTCCCGAGTACGCCGAGTACCTGGAGCGGATCGAGGCGGTGGTGGCAGTCGTCAACCACCGTCACGGGACGCCCGACTGGATGCCGATCCAGCTCAAGCTCCGCGACGACCTGGAGGAGGCGGTGGCGTCCTACAAGCATTACGACGTGCTGATTGTCAACGCGATGTTCGACGGGATGAACCTGGTCGCCAAGGAGGGACCGATGGTCAACGAGCGAGCGGGGGTGTCGATCCTGTCGGAGAACACGGGCGCTCACGAGGAGCTCAGCGAGTTCGCGCTGTCGGTGAACCCGTTCGACATTCAGGAGCTGGCCGACTCGATCCACGCGGCGCTGACGATGTCCCCGACGGAGCGCAACCGCCGCCACGAGGGACTGAAGTCGATCGTCACCGGGCGCAACCCCGGCGATTGGGTCGACGAGCAGCTGGCCGACATTCGCCGGAAGGGCGCGACCGCCGGGCGCACCTAGCGTCGACGGCGGGCTGACCGCCGCCAGGCGCGGTCGGCGGCGTAGTGAATCGGGGGACCGCTGTCGATGAAGATCGTTATCTCGCCGTGGCGGGGAGCCGATGCGCGGGTCAGCTGGCTCAGCCACTGGACCGCCTTCGGCTCGGACCCGATCGTGCACATGCAGAGCGCCAGCTGCCCCGGCTTCTCCCAGAACGCCTTCAGGATCTCTACGGCGGTCGGCGCCTGGCCCGGCGGCGAGCGCTGGACCACGAACGCCGCGTTCGGCCGGGATCCTTCAAACAGATGCTTGAAGCCGGACACGAAGCGGTCAACCGGGATCGCCCTCGCGATCCGCACGGGTCGATCGGAGAACTCGAACGCCGAAACCCCGAGCAGCGACATCCGCCAGTGCCCGTTGGGCTGCTTCGCCGCCCAGCCCTCGCGGGCCTGAAGCACGTACAGGAAGCTCGGCGTTTGTGCGCTCGCCCTCCGAGTCGCGGCCGGGGCCGTCACCACCGCGGCTCCAAGGCCGGCCCCGAGCGCCGCGACCACCGCGATTGCCACCCGGCGCGCGCGCATCCAACGTGGTGCCACCCGACGTTCGTATCAGGCAGCACGGGCGCGAATCAATCGCACATGTGTCCAGACCGTCGCGGCGGTCAGCCGTCGAGCGTCTTGCCGCCGCTCAGCCGCTCGATGTACATCGCAATCCGCTTCGCGCGCGCCTCGGGCTTGCGCACGTTGTGCAGGCGATACAGGAACGCGTAGCGCGTCGAGCCGGTCAGCGTCTCGAAAAGCCGCTTGGCGCGCGGGTGCTGGTCCAGCGCGCGCTGGAAGTCCTCCGGCACCTGGGCCTGGCTCTGGGCAGGGTATGCCGCCTCCCAGCGCCCGTCCGCCTTCGCCGCCTCGACCTGCGCGAGCCCGGCCGCATGCATCCGCCCCTCGGCGATCAGCCGCTGCGCCTTCTCGCGGTTGATCTGCGACCACTTGCTGCGTGCCCGGCGCGGCGTGAAGCGCTGGAGGTAGAAGTGCTCGTCGTGGGAGCGGACCTGACCGTCGATCCAGCCGAAGCACAGCGCCTCCTCGATCGCCTGCGGCTGGGTGACGGAGGGGTGGGGCGAGGACTTCTTGGCGAGCTTGAGGTACACCGCGTCATGGGCGGCGTGGTTGTCCCGAAGCCAATCGCGCCAGGCGTCCTGGTCGCGCGCCTCGATGATCGGCAACTCCAGCATTAGCGATTCACCTTAATCTGAATCGCGTGAGCACCGGGCCCGACGACGACGCGCGGCTGGAGCAGTACCTGATCGCGCAGGGCGCCGAGCCCGGCGAGGTGCTCGTGTCGGAGTCGCTGGCAGAGGCCGAGCGAGGCTCGGGGCGGTTCGGGTTCGACGTGTTCGAGGTGCCGGCGCTGAAGGGCTATGACCACCCGGTGGGCGCCTACAGGCTGCAATCGCCCCCGCTATAGTCGTCGCGTCCCGGGGGCTCCGCCGTCGGGCCGCGACCATGGCAGAACAAGCCCCCATCTATGACCTGATGCTGCTCCTCGAGACCGAGGCCGACGAGGACCGGCGGGCGACGATCCTCAAGGGAGTCGAGTCCTCGATCTCAGGTGGCGGTGGCTCGGTGGTTCGAAACGACGACTGGGGGCGGCGGCCCATGGCCTACCAGATCCGCCATCAGCCGGAGGCCGATTACCACCTGCTCCAGTTCACCGCGCCGCCGACGCTGATCGAGGAGCTCGAGCACACACTCAGGATCACCGACGGCGTGCTGCGCGTCCGCGTGATCAAGGTGCGCCCGGGCACGCCGGACGCGCCCTCCTCGCCGCCGCCGGTCGTGGCGACAGCCGCCCCTGCCGCTCCAGGCGCCTCGGCCGCGCCGGCGGCGCCAAGCGCGCCCGCGGCGCCAAGCGCTCCGGCGGCGCCAAGTGCTCCGGCGGCGCCAAGTGCTCCCGCGGCGGCAAGCGCTCCCGCCGCTCCAGCCGCTCCGGTGGCGGAGCCCGTGCCGAGCGCGGAGCCCGCCCCAGAGTCCTAGGTGGCCGGCAGGCGCGGATGAGCCAAGAGCCGGACGGCCGAGGCTCCGCGTACAGCTCCGCCGGCGTCGACTACAGCGCGCTCGACGCCGGCAAGCGCTCCGCCCTGACCGAGGCCTTGGCCACTTCCGCGCTGCTGACGCCGGTCGGCGGACGGGCGGTCGATTCCTCGCGCGGCGAGCCGGCGTTCGTATTCGAGGCCGGCGGGCAGACGCTCGCGTTCGTGCTCGAGGGACTCGGCACCAAGTCGATCATCGCCAGGCAGCTGGGCGACGAGCTCGGCGGCGGCGGCTTCGAGAACGTCGCCTACGACACCGTCGCCGCGATCGTGAACGATCTCTGCTGCGTGGGTGCGCTACCGCTCGTAGTCAATGCCTACTTCGCCACCGGCTCGTCTGACTGGTACCGCGACGGCGAGCGCCACGGCGCGCTGCTGCGCGGCTGGCGCGAGGCGTGCGTGGACTCGGGTGCGGCCTGGGGCGGGGGCGAGTCGCCGTCGCTGCCCGACCTCGTCGCGTCCACGGACATCGAGCTGGCGGGAAGCGCCGTCGGATTCGTGCCACCCGGCCGCCGCCCGATTCTGGGCGACGAGCTCCGCCCGGGCGACGAGATCGTGTTCGTCCACTCGAGCGGCCTGCACGCCAATGGCGCGTCGCTCGCGCGGAAGGTGGCATCGGAGCTGCCGGACGGCTACGCGACGCCGCTGCCGAGCGGGCGGCGCTTCGGGGAGGCGCTGCTGGACCGCAGCATCATCTACGCGGGCCTCGTGCGCCGCCTGCTGGCCACCGACATCGACATCCATTACCTCAGCCACATCACCGGCCATGGCCTGCTGAAGCTCATGCGCGCGCGTCGCGAGGTGGGCTACGAGGTGCTGGAGCTGCCGGAGGTCCCCGAGGTGCTCGCGTTCCTGGTCGAGCAGGCCGGCATGTCCCCCGCCGCCGCCTACTCGACGTTCAACATGGGTTGCGGGTATGCGGTCTACTGCGAGGCGGGAGCAGGCGAGGCCGTGGTCGCGGTGTGCGCGGAGCTCGGACTCGCCGCCCACCTCGCGGGAAGGGTCACAGACGGCCCCCGTCGGGTCGTGCTCGAGCAGATCGACGTCGTGTTCGAGAGCGACGACCTCGATCTGCACCCGAGCGAGCACGGCCCGGAAGCGCCCGGCCGCAGCACTTAGCGGCTACGCGGCCCGCTTGACCGCCGCTCGGTCGGACGCGCACCGCCCCGCGAGCGCGTCGCGGAGCGCCGCCGCGTCCGTCGGCTCGGTCGAGATCCCGAGCCCCTGCATCAGCCGCAGCGCCCAGAAGGTGGCCTCGGCGGCCTTGCCCTCGAGCGGGAGCGGCCCGGCGAGGTTCCCGACGAGGACCTCCTCGGTGAAGTCCGCGACCGCCAGCGCGCCCTCGGTCCACTGTGGATTGCCGCTCAGCTGCGAGGCACGCTTGACCTCGGATTGGAGCTTTCCCTTCGCGTAGCTCCGGAGCCGCTCGGCGAGCAACGTCGCCTGGTCGTCGCTGAGCGCGTACTCCTTACCGGAGAGCTCGAACGTGACCACCCCGGCAGCGTAAGGCGAGGAGCGGACGGCCAGGCGGGGCACGGACCGCTACCCGCCCAGCCCGGTGCGCCCGCTCTCGGCCAGCGCCGCGAGGATCAGGTCGGCGTCCGACCCCCCGCCGGACGAGCCCTCGAGCGCGTCGCGAAACTGCTGCTTGGAGCGCGTGACGGCACCGGCCGGCTTGGCCGCGAGTTGCGCGCCGAGCTCACGCGCCGCCGCCTCCGCCTCGTCGCCCGGCGCCAGCCGGGAGACAAAGCCGGCCTGTCGCAGCTCTTGCGCGGTGATCGTGCGGCACGTGAGCACGAGGTCGCGCGCGAGCGACGGCCCCAGCTCGGCCACCAGCAGCGGCACGCCGCCCCAGCCGACCGGGATCCCCAGGTCGACCTCCGGCAGCCAGAACACCGCGTCGTCGGTGGCGATCCGCAGGTCGCACGCCGCGGCGAGCACGACCGCCCCCCCGATCGCGCGGCCGTGGACGAGCGCGATCGTCACCGGGCGCATGTGACGGACGGCGGCGATCGCCGCCCGGCCCGCTTCGGCCCCGGCCCGGATCGCGCGCATGCCCTCTTCCGGAGGCCCGGCGGCCGCGGCTCGGACGTCGGCGCCCGAGCTGAAATCCGAGCCTTCGCCGCGTACGATCGCGACCGCAACGTCGGGGTCCTCGTCCACCGCGCGCGCCGCGTCGGCGATGCCCTCGAGCGTCTCGCGATCGAGCGCGTTGAGCTTGTGGGGGCGGGACAGCGTGATCCACGCGAGCGGCGGCTCGAGCGTCACCGCGACCGTGCCGAACCGGCGCTCAGTCACTGTGCCTCCGCGCCATAGAGCTGCCACACCTCGCCCGGCGTCAACGCGCGCGCGTAGATGCGCAGATCGTCGATCCCGCCGAAGAACCCGCCGGACTCTGGGTAGACGCCGACGCCGGTGCCAACCGTCAGCGGCCCCCGCGCCGGCGGGATCCCGAACACGTGCTCGACGTCCTCCGGAATCCCGTCGACGTACAGGCGGATGGTCTCGGTCCCACGGTCGTAGACCCCGGTCACCAGATGCCACGTGTCGACGGCGGGGTCGTAGCGTCCGTCGTCGTAGCGCATGTTCGCGCGCACCCCGCACTGGGCCGCGGTGCAGTTGGATCCGGCGGGGACGACGAACGTCCACCAGGTGGCGGTCCCCAGTGGGCCTCCGCTCGGCTTTCCGGCGAGTGACTGCGGGCCCCGCGACGCGGTCTCGATCCCGAGCGAGAAGCTCGAGCCATCAGGGCCGGGCTCGCTGACGGCGGATCCCGACTGTCCGGGCAGGCCGGAGCTCAGCCACGCCGAGATCGTGAACGAGCGACTGGTGTCGATCAGCGGGCGCGACGCCACGGCGAACTGCCCTGGGCCGGTTATCGACAGCGCCCCGCCGTGACGGCCCAGTGTCCAGCTCGCGCCCCCGCGGAGCGAGAGCGTGCGGCCGTGACCGCTGGCGTCGATTGCGAGGGCCCGTCGATCGTCGAACCGCCACAGACCGGTGGCCCCGGCCGGGACGACCGGCGGCTGCGGACGGAGCGCCGCTGCCCGCTGGGAGGCCGCGATCAGCGACTGGTTGAGTCCCCGCACCAGCGCCGGAGACATCGTGTAGGCGCGGCGGTCATACGTGAGGATGCCCAGCTCCTGCTCGTATCCCGAGAGCTCGGTGAACACCGAGCCCGAGAGCCCGCGAAGGCGCATCTCCTGTTGCAGCTCGGCGTACTGTGCTCGCAGCAACGTCTCGACGGTGGGCGGGCCCCAGGGGAGCACAGGCGAGCCCAGGCTGGTGAGCTGGCCCGGCCAGCGGTCCTGGCGCGGCGGGATCGCGAGGACGCCGCCGTACTCGCCGATCACGGTGGCACGCGTGTCGGCCGGCACCGCGAACGGACCGGAGTACAGGTGGGTGTCGCGGATGTCGGTGTTGGGCGCCTCGATCGCGCTGCAGCAGTTCGCGCTGCCGCTGTCGGAGTCGACCAGGGCCGAGCGGTCCAGCCGCTTGATCTGCCCGACGACCGCGGCCGGATCGAACTGATCCCAGCCCTCGTTGAATGGAATCCAGGAGACAATCGACGGATCGGAGCGGTGCTGCACCACGATCGCCGAGAGCTCGCGACGGAACTCGCCCTGCTGGGCGGCTGTCGGGCCGCTCGGCTGCGGTGCCCGCATGCTCGGCATGTCCTGCCACACCAGGATCCCCAGCCTGTCGGCCCAGTAGTACCAGCGGTCCGGCTGCACCTTCGCGTGCTCCCGGAGCATGTCGTAGCCGAGGTTCTTCGCCGCGAGGATGTCGAAGCGGATGCCCGCGTCCCCCGGGGGCGTGTACAGGCCGTCGGGCCAGAACCCCTGGTCCAGCGCGCCGGTCTCGAACACGAACTGGCCGTTGAGCAGGATACGGGTCGCGCCTGCGACCCGACCCAGCGTGATCGACCGCATGCCGAAATAGCTGTCGATGGCGTCGACCGGGTGGCCCCCGTCTATGAGCTGGAGCCGCAGCCCATAGAGATAGGGGTCCGATGGCGACCACAGCCGCGGATGGTCGACGCGCAGGGCGAATGCCTGTCCCGGCCGCCCGCTCGCCGTGGAGACGACTCGGGAGCCGGCGAGGGCCTGAGCGACGATCCGTCCTCCTGAGCCACCCGCCACGCTCGCCGTCACCCGGAGCTGCCCGCGTGCCAGGTCCGGAACGAGATCGAGCCCGGTGACGTGCTCGGACGCGACGGGCTCCAGCCACACCGTCTGCCAGATGCCACTCGAGGCGGTGTGGAAGATGCCGTGGGGGGACCCGAGAACCTGCTTTCCGACCGGCTCGCCGGCGGCGCCGAACGGGTCGTAGTAGCCGACGACAAGCTCGTTGGCGCCGCTCGGGTTCAGGTACCGCGTGATGTCCAGCGAGAACGAGTCGTAATCGCCCTCGTGCGAGCCCGCGAGCTTCCCGTTCACGTACACGCGGGCCTCCCAGGCGACCGCGCCGAAGTTCAGCAGCACGTGGTCGCCGCTCCACGTCGCGGGGACCGTGAACGTGCGTCGGTACCAGCCCCCGCTGTCCTCGCGCCCGATCCCCGAGAGCGGTGACTCGGGAGCGAACGGCACCAGGATCGTCTGGGCGAGGTCCTGCCCGAACGGCGGCGCCTGACCCGCCTGGCCCTGCTGGTACTGCCAGCGCCCGTTGAGGTTCAACCAGCGCGAGCGCTCGAGCTGCGGGCGCGGGTACCCGGGCAGCGGCGCGACCGTCGACACGGCCTCGGTCCACGGCGTGAGCAGCGGCGGGTACTGCTCGACGTACGGAGCCGTGGCCCCTGCAGTCGGTGCGATACCCCCCGCCAGCGCGAGCGAACAGAGCAGGAACGCAGCCCCTCGTCCGAGCACGCCGGCGACTCTACCGGGCGGCGGCACGCTTACGCCCTACGATTTGCAACAAGATCGCGACAGCGCGCACCAGTTCGGCGACGTCTCTGTCCATTTTCCGAAGAGAACGCCCGATTGCCGCCTGTGCCGGACCTAGACTCGCTCGAAGAGCTTTCAACGCGCCCTGGAAAGGAGCGATCAATGAACATCAATCGTGTCGTCCTGACCGGCAATCTCACGAGAGATCCGGAGCTTCGATCGACTGGCGGCGGTCTGGCGGTCTGCAAGCTCGGCATCGCCGTCAACACGCGCCGCAAGAACAGTGAGGGTCAGTGGGAGGAGAAGCCGAATTTCTTCCGCGTCACAGTGTTCGGCCGGCAGGCCGAGAGCTGCAGTCAGTACCTGAAGAAGGGTCGCCCGGTCGCAATCGACGGACGCCTCGAGTGGAGCACCTGGGAGACCGAGGGACAGAAGCGTGAATCCATCGATATCATCGCTGATTCTGTGCAGTTCCTCGGCGGGCGCGATGATGCCGGCAACGGGAACGGATACTCCAGCGGCGCGAAGCCGACGGAGAGCGACGTTCCGATCGACAACGGCGACTTCGAGACCGTTCCCGCGGCGCGCACGGCGGCCGACGACGACATTCCGTTCTGAGGCCCGGAGACAAATCGAGAAATAGGTGATTCAAGTTGGCAAAGCAACGTAGACGGCCGGTTCGCCGGCGCGACAGGAAGGGCGCGGCCACATCCGGCCGCCGCAAACCCTGCACGTACTGCCGCGAGAAGGTGGCGCAGGTCGACTACAAGGACATCTCGACGCTGCGGCGGTTCATCTCCGACCGCGGCAAGATCCGCTCGCGGCGGATCACGGGAGCGTGCCGCCGGCACCAGAGCCAGATCGCACGGGCGGTCAAGCGTGCACGCGAGCTGGCGCTGCTGCCCTACGTTGCCGAGGGAAGCGGGAGCGAGCGCGGTGAGCGCGGTCGGGACCGCGATCGCGACCGCGACCGCGACCGCTGATCGGATGCCACAGGCAATCCTGCTCCAGGACGTGGATGCCCTCGGCGAGCGAGGGACGGTCGTCGACGTGTCGGCCGGCTACCTGCGCAACTACCTCCAGCCGCGCAAGCTGGCCGAGCCGGCGACGACGGGATCGATCAAGGTCGCCGAGCAGCGCCGCGAGGACGCCGAGCGCAGCAAGCGCGAGGCCGAGGAGCGCGCGCAGGAGAACGCCAGCGTGCTGGGGCGGACGGTCCTGACGATTGCCCAGCAGGCTGGGGACGACGGCCGGCTTTTCGGCTCGGTCACCGCGCAGGACATCGCCGAGGCGATTCGGGACGCCCGCGGGCTCCGTGTTGACCGTCGCAAGATCCACCTTCAGGATCCGATCCGGAACACCGGCACCTACATGGTGGTGGTCGAGATCGCCGACGGAGTTACCGCGGCGGTCAAGACGATGGTCGTCGCGGCCGACTAGCGCTCCCGTCGGACCAGCCTCACCACCGCCGGCAGCCGCGCCGCAAAACCGTAACCGCAGTTTGCGGGAACGTCGCTTTCCCGACGCCGGATCGCTACCTACCCTAGTGCGACCGTCATGACCACCGTCCAGAGCATCGCCGTTCCGCCGCACAACCTCGAGGCCGAGAAGTCAGTCCTCGGAGCCGTCCTGCTGGACGAGCGCCACCTCTACCAGCTGCTCGTGGAGGAGGGCCTGCGCCCGGACCACTTCTACCGGGAGCAGCACGGGGCCGTGTTCGCGGCGATGATCGAGCTGCACCAGAACGACCGCAAGATCGACCACCTGACTGTCGCCGAGACGCTCCGCCAAGACGGCAAGCTCGACCAGATCGGCGGTCCCGAGGCGATCGACGAGCTGTCAGGCTGGGTGCCCACCGCCGGCCACGCGCGCGACTACGGCCGGATCGTGCGGGACAACGCGCGGCTGCGGGCGCTGCTCTCGACCTCCTACGAGATTCAGGCGAGCGTTCTCTCACGGGACGCACCGGCCCGCGACCTGCTCGAGCGGGCCGAGCGCTCCGTGCTCGAGGTCGCCCAGGACGAGCGCCAGAAGGCGTTCCGCTCGGTCGACGAGATCCTCGACGAGGAGACCAACAAGCTCCACCGGCTGTCGATCGCCAAGACATCGCTGACGGGGACGCCGTCGGGCTTCAAGGACATCGACGAGCTGACCGGCGGCTTCCAGCCCGGCAACCTGATCGTGATCGCCGCCCGTCCGTCGATGGGCAAGTCGGCGCTGGTGGCGAACATCGCCGAGAATGCCTCGCTCCAGGGACACGCGGTCGCACTGTTCTCGCTCGAGATGTCCGAGTCAGAGCTCGCCCAGCGGTTCGTCGCCTCGCAGGCGAAGATCCGCGGCGAGGAGCTCCGCCGCGGCCGCGTCGCCGAGGATCGCTGGCAGAAGATCCTGGACGCCTGCCGGAAGCTCGCGGGCGCCCCCCTGTGGATCGACGACTCGAGCGACACCGGCGTTCTCGACGTCCGCGCCAAGGCCCGCCGCCTTCACCATCAGGTCGAGGGCGGCCTGGGGCTGATCATCATCGACTACCTCCAGCTGATGCGCCACGAGGGGCACGTCGAGAGCCGCGTTCAGCAGGTCGGGCAGATCTCGCGCGGGCTCAAGGGGCTGGCGCGTGAGCTGAACGTCCCGGTGATCGCGCTCTCACAGCTCAGCCGCGCGGTCGAGCAACGGGGCGGCGAGAAGAAGCCGATCCTGTCCGACCTACGTGACAGCGGGGAAATCGAGCAGGACAGCGACCTCGTGATGTTCATCTACCGCGAGGAGTACTACGAGAAGGACTCAGAGCGACCGGGGGAGGCGGACATCATCGTCGCCAAGCACCGCAACGGGCCGGTCGGCGACATCGTGCTGACGTTCCAGCGCGAGTACCCGCGGTTCATGAACTACGCGGGCGATCGGTTCGCGCAATGAGCGGCGACTCGGCGCGAAGGCCGATCGGTGAGCGTCGTCCCGCTCCGCCGCCTCGATGGCCCGTGCCCGTTCGAGGCCTGCGACGGCTCGGGATTCATCCTTGACGAGGAGAGCAACACCGCGTTCGACTGCCGCTGCCGGCCGCAGCGGGTGGCGCTGGCCAAGGCCCGCCACCTCTCGGCGGTGATCCCGAGGCGCTACAGCGATGTCGCGTTCGACCGCCCCCCGGTCACGGACATCGACCCACAGGTCGTGGCGGCCACGCGGCGCTTCGCGGACTCGATCGACAAGCAGCTCGACGCCGGCCGCGGCCTCTGGTTCATGGGTCCGGTCGGGACGGGCAAGACCACGCTGGCGATGCTCGTGTCCAAGGCCGCCCTCAGGTCGGGGCGCTCGGTGGCGATCTACTCGCTGCCACGGCTGCTGAACGAGATCCGGGACACCCACCGCGCCGAGCGCTCGCACGTCGCGCTGCTCGACAGGCTGACCGCCGTCGACCTGCTCCACATCGATGACGTCGGGGCCGAGCGAACCACCGACTGGGTGCTCGAGGAGCTCTACTCGATCGTCAACGGTCGCTACGAGGATCAGCGCGCAATCGTGATCACGACGAACATCCTCGACCGGGAGGCGCTATGCGAGCAGATCAGCGAGCGGACCGTCTCGCGGCTGACCGAGATGTGCGACGAGCTGCCGCTGCTCGGGCACGACCGCCGGATGGGCTGAGCGCCCCGCTAGGCGCCCTCGTCCGCCTCCCCCTCGGACTCCGCCTCCCCCTCGGACTCCGCCCTCTCGTCCAACCTCTTCTGGAGGTAGCGCGCCTTCTCCGCACGGCGCTCGTGCTGCGCACTCTCCTCATCCGAGTCGGAACCCGAACGCGCCAGAGACTCCTCCTCGGCCTCGCGCCTTGCCTGCGCTTTGCGGAGCTCCTCGGTCTCCCGCTCGCCGGGCACGGCCGGACCCTACCTCAAACTCCGCCCGCCTCCCACGTACACTGACCTCCGCATGCCAGGACTCGTGATCATCGGCGCCCAGTGGGGCGATGAGGGCAAGGGGAAGGTGACCGACCTGCTCGCCGAGCGGGCCGATGCTGTCGTGCGCTTCCAGGGCGGCAACAACGCCGGGCACACGATCGTCCGCGACGGGGAGACCTGGAAGCTGCACCTGATCCCATCCGGGATCCTTCACCGCGGGAAGCCGTGCGTGATCGGCAACGGCGTGGTGATCGATCCCAAGGTGCTGATCGACGAGCTCGAGGAGCTCGCCCGCCGATCGATCGACACGAGCTCGCTGAGGATCTCAGCCAACGCGCACCTGATCATGCCCTACCACCTCCTGCTCGACCATGCCGGCGAGGCGAAGCTCGGCAAGCTCCAGATCGGGACGACCAGGCGGGGAATCGGGCCTTGCTACGCCGACAAGGCGGCGCGGCTGGGGATCCGGGTCCAGGACCTGCTCGACGAGAAGATCCTGAAGAAGAAGATCGTCGCCGCGCTCGAGCCCAAGCGGCTGTCCCTGAGACCGTTCGCCAAGGACCCGCGACTCGACCTCCAGGCGATGACCGAGGAGTACCTCGTCTACGGCCACCGGCTCGAGCGCCTGATCGCGGACACGACCCGCCTCGTGCACGAGTGGCTCGACTCGGATCAGACGGTTCTGTTCGAGGGAGCGCAGGGCACCCTGCTCGACATCGATCACGGCACCTATCCGTTCGTCACCTCCTCCAATCCGATCGCCGGCTCCGCATGCATCGGGGCTGGGGTCGGGCCCAAGGACATCGACGAGATCTGGGGGGTCGCAAAGGCTTACCTGACGAGAGTCGGCGCGGGACCGTTTCCGACCGAGATCGAGGGCAAGCTGTCGGACGCGATTCGCGAGCGCGGCGGCGAGTACGGGACCACCACCGGCCGCTCGCGCCGCGTCGGATGGCTGGACCTCGTCGCGCTTCGCTACGCGGTCCGCCTGAACACGCTCACCGCGCTCGCGATCACCAAGCTCGACGTGCTCTCGGGCTTTGACCGGCTGCACGTCTGCACGCGGTATCGCGGTGCCGAGGGCGCCGAGTTCGACCACTTCCCCTACCACCAGACGGTGCTCCACCACGCCACCGGCGAGTACGTCGAGCTCCCGGGCTGGTCGGAGGACCTGGGGGAGTGCCGCAGCGAGTCGGACTTGCCCGCGGCGGCGCGCGACTACCTGCGCTTCATCTCTGACTTCGTCGGCGTCCCGATCGTGCTGGTGGGCGTGGGACCCGGCCGCGATGACGTGCTGTGGACAGGCACCGGGGAGACCACCGGCGGCCAGCTCGCCGCCGCCTGACCAAACCTCGTCGGCGTGCTATCGGGGGTCGGCGCGCTATCGCGGCTGGGACGGATGACCGACGCCCGGCCACGGCGCGAGCACCAGCACCAGCCGCGCATCGCTCGCCGCCCTGACCGTTCGGCGCTCGTTCGGCTCGAAGTGCGCGAGCAGGCCGCAACCGCCCGAGACCGACGACCCATCGTGGACGATCTCGACCTCGCCGTCGACGACGAACAGGTACGCGCTCTCGTGAACCTGGTGCTCCTGGAGCTCGTCTCCGGCGGACAGGGCGATCGTGATCGCTCGCGTCTCCTCGTCTGAGCGCAGCACCTGCGGGTGGTGCGGTTCGACGCTCAGCGCGCGGACGTTCCAGGTCTCCATCGTTGCCCTCAGCCTAACCGAACTACTTCCAGCGTTCGAGCAGATCGCCGTCCGGGACCTCGCGCACCACGCGGGCCGGGACCCCCATCACCACTTGGCGCGCGGCGACGTCTCGCGTGACGAGCGCGCCGGCGGCGACGAACGCCTCCTCGCCGACCTCGACCCCCGGAACGAGCACCGCGCCACCTCCCACCCGGCACGCCCTTCTGAAGGTCGGTCCCCGCAGCGGCGCGCCGGCCGGATGGCGGCCCATCGTGTCGTCGTTGGTCGTCAGCACGCCCGGTCCCAGGAACACGTCATCCTCAACCACCGATCCGGCCGTCACGTACACGCCTGACTGGATCAACACCCGTTGACCGATACGCACGTCGAACTCGACCGCTGAGCCCCGCCCACGACAGTACGGGCGCCGATCGTCGATCGCTCGCGGACCTGCGCCTGGTCGCCGATGATCGCGCCGGTCCCGATCCGCGAGCCGGCATACACCACCGCACCGCAGCAGATCGTCACGTTGCCCTCGATCAGGAGCGGGCCGAGCTCCTCGCCCGCTGCGCTGGATCCTGCGCGTAGACGGGGGCGCTTGCCGAGCACCGCGCCCGCTTCGACAACGCACCCCGCCGCCAGCTCCCACCGACTCATTGATCACCGCACCGGGCGCGACGTCGACATCATCCGCCAGCCGCGCGCTCGCCGCAACGAAAGCACCGGCGGAGACCTCAGGACGCACGTGCCTCGCCCCGCTGCGCCGCGTAGTCGAGTGACTCCTGAAGGCGCTCGAGCACGCGGACCACACGCAACCCGCTCTCCCCGTCGGATCGGGGTCGCTGACCTTCGACGATGCACTGCACGAAATGCTCGCATTCGACTCGCAACGGTTCGACGTTGGGAATCGCCGGCGAGACGATGCCCCCGCTGCGCGTTATGTACTCGCCGTAGCCGCGCGCGTCCTCGTCGAATCCCTTGTCGTAGATCGTGACCTTCCCTTCCAGCGCCATGTCGTCGAACGTTGCCATCCGACGCGACCCGACCACCGTGAACCGCCGCTCCTTGTGCGGATCGAGCCATGAGAGATGCAGATGGGCGGACAGCCCGGAGGGAAACCGCAGGAAGCAGAAGACGACGTCCTCGACCCCGTCGCGGACATATGACTCGCCGTGTGCAACCGCTTCGGTGGGCTCCTCGCCGGCCAGGTACAGGACCACGGAGACATCGTGGGCGCCGAGGCTCCACAGCGCGTTCTCGTCCGCGCGCAGCTTGCCGAGGTTGAGCCGGTTGCCGTAGATGTAGTAGATGCGGTCCCCAAGCTCACCTGAGTCGGCCAGCTCCTTGAGCATGCGGACGCCGGGGTGGTACTCGAGCAGGTGCCCGACCATCAGTACCCGCCCGGTGTCGGCAGCGGCCGCAACCGCCCGCTCTGCGCCGGCGACCGACTGGGCCAGAGGCTTCTCGACGAAGCAGTGCTTGCCGGCCTTGAGGACGCGGACCGCGAGCTCCGCGTGGGTGGGGACGGGCGTGGCGACGGCGATCGCGTCGAGCTCCGGATCGGACAGCAGCTCCTCGACGTCCTCGGACAGACGAACCTCCGGAAAGCTCAGAGCGATGCGCTCGCGCGAGGCAGGCGAGCTGTCGCAGCACCAGACGAGCTCGCAACCGGGATCGCGGCGAAGTTGCGGGCGATGTTCGGGCCCCAGTAGCCAAGCCCGACGACGCCGATCCGAACCCTCGCGCTCATTGCCGCGGCTCGCCTTCCAGGCTCGCTTGTACCGCGGCCGCGGAGTCATCCGGCTGCTCACCGAGATGGAGTGTAAGCGCGGCCACGACGCCGTCCGCGGCGTGACCGTCCCCGTACAGCGACGGGTGCTCCGCAGGCGGCTCGCGCTCGAGCGCGTCGAGCGCCGCGGCCGCGTCGAGGTCGACCAGCGTGTTCCAACCGCTTTCGACCGTCTCCACCCACTCGGTGCTCGGTCGCAGCGTGATGCACCGGACGCCTGCCAGGTACGCCTCCTTCTGGAGGCCGCCCGAGTCCGTCAGCAGGGCGCGGGCGTTGCAGAGCAACGCCGCCAGCTCGACGTAGGAGAGCGGCGGGGTGATCGTCAGCCGCTCGCTGCGCTGGAGCCGCTCGAGCAGCCCCGCAGCGCGGAGTCGCCCATGCGTGCGCGGGTGAATCGGGAACACCACCCGATACGGCACGGACAGCAGCAGCTCGACGAGCGCCTCCAGCCGCCCCGGATCGTCGACGTTCCCGGCCCGGTGCGCGGTCGCGAGGACGTACTCCCCCGGCTCGCGTCCCGCGCCTCGACGAGGTCGACCCGGGAGCGAGCGCGCGGCTGCACGCCGAGCGCGACGTCGACCATCACATCGCCCACCAGCTCGACCACCCCGCTACCGCCTCGCGGCGGAGATTGGCGACGGCCACCTCCGAGGAGCACAGGAGCAGCGAGCTCGCGTGGTCGGCCAGCACGCGGTTGAGCTCCTCGGGCATCGAGCGGTCGAACGATCGCATACCCGCTTCCACGTGCGCTACCGGCACCCCAGCCTGCGCGCCCGCCAGCGCGCCCGCGAGTGTCGAGTTCGTGTCCCCGTAGACCAGCACTGCCTGGGGCGCCACTTCCGCCACGACCGACTCGAGCGCATCGAGCATGCGCGAGGTCTGCGACGTGTTGGACCCCCTCGAGATTCCGAGCTCTCGATCGGGCGATGGCAGGCCGAGCTCGGTGAAGAAGACGTCCGAGAGCTCCTCGTCGTAGTGCTGGCCTGTGTGGATCAGCAGCTCCTCGTGCGACTGCCGCAGGGGCCCGGAGACAGCCGCCGCCTTGATGAACTGCGGGCGGTTGCCGACGACCGTGAGGACGTTCATCGATCCGGGCCGAGCTCGGCCCGGATCGCCTCGCCGACCTTCGGCGGCAATCTGGCCGGTCACCGGCCCCGGTGCGTCGAAGAGCTGCTCGTCGATCGCGGCGATCGCTTGGACCTCCCGGATCGTCGACGCCAGAAATGCCTCATCGGCCTCGCCCAGCTCCTCCAGCGTGCACGACTTCTCTTGCGCGCCGGACTGCTCGATCACGATCCTGCGCGTGATCGAGGCGAGGATGTGCTCGTCGAGCGGCGGGGTCAGCACCTTGCCGTCCTTGACCCAGAAGATCGTGCTGGTCGGCGCCTCGAGCACATGCCCATGCGGCGTCACGAGCAGCGCCTCGTCGAAACCGCGCTCTCGCGCAAGCCGCGAGCGAGCATGTTCGCCGCGTAGGACAGCGACTTGACGCCGTCAAGCACCCGGGTCGGCGAGTAGGTGACCGACGCCAGCCTGACCGACTCGGCGATGTCCGGGACTGGCTCGGTCATCAGCAGCCGTCGGCCCCCACGCGTGATCACGATCCGCAGCGCCCCGTGGTCCTGCCCGCCGCCGGCGTGCGCCAGCAGCCGGTTGGCGTCGGCACGAACCGCCTCGACGTCGAGCGGCAGACGCAGGTTCGAAGCGGACCGCTCGAGCCTGCGCAGGTGCTCCTCGAGCGCGAACGCATGACCGTCGTAGACCCGGATCACCTCAAACGCCCCGTCGCCCCGCAGCAGGCCCTCGTCGGTCGCCGGGATCATCGCCTCGGAGGCGAGCGTGATCAGCCCGTCGATCGATGCAAGGGAAGCGCTGAATGGGCTCATCGCGCGTGGAGCCTAACCGGCCGCCCGGGTGGCCCCGGCGCTGTTTGCGTACTCCGGTGTGTCCACACCTCCGCCAGCCGGACGAGCGTCGCCGCGGCCGCGGCCATCTCCTGGACCGAGGCCCACTCTCGCACCGAGTGGTACTCGTGGCCGCCGGTGAAGATGTTCGGCGTCGGCAGGCCCATCTCGCTGAGACGCGAGCCGTCGGTGCCCCCGCGGATCGGAGTCCGGACGGGCTCGATCCCCTCGTCGCGGATGGCCGCCTCGGCCGCCGCGACCACCTCGGGGTCGCCTCGAGGTAGCGCCGCATGTTGCGGTACTGACGCCGCACCTCGAACTCGAGCTCGGCACCGGGGCGGCGCCGACGGCATCCTCCGCAGTGCGCCGCAGCAGCTCGACGTAGCCCTCGAGCTGCGTCCTCGTCGAAGTCACGCAGGATCGCCCGGAGCGGGCCTGCCCGCAGACCCCGTGAGCTCGTACGGGTGGATGAAGCCCTCGCGGCCGGCGGTCCGCTCGGGGGTCAGCTCGTCGGGGAGCGCGGCCACGATCCGCGAGACCACACGCAGCGCGTTCACGAGCTTGCCCGTCGCCTGTCCCGGGTGCACCTCGATGCCACGCACCGTGACGATCGCCTCGATTGCGCTGAAGCTCTCATCCTGAAGCTCACCAAGATCGGAACCGTCAACCGTGTATGCGCAGCGGGCCCCGAAGCGCTCGATGTCGAACAGGGTCGCCCCTTCGCCGATCTCCTCGTCGGGCGTGAACCCGACCCGAATCGTCGGCCTCGGGAGCTCTGGATTCGCCGCGAGGTGCGCGACGGCGGTCATGATCTCCGCCACCCCGGCCTTGTCGTCGGCGCCGAGCAGCGTGTCGCCGCTGGCGGTGACGAGGTCATGGCCGATCGCGGCAGCGAGCTCGGGCATCGCGCGCGGGATCGAGCCTCGTACCTCCCCGCGGAAGCTCGATCACCCCGCCGTCGTAAGAGCGATGCACGAGCGGCTCGACCCCGCGGCCGGGGGCGTCGGGGCTCGTGTCCATATGGGCGATCAGCCCGATGACGGGCGGCCGGAGCCCCCCTCAGCGCCCGGAAGCGTCGCGGTCACGTAGCCGTTGTCGTCGAGCTCCACGTCCACCAGGCCGGCATCCCGCAGCTCCGAGGCCAGCACACGCGCCAAATCGAGTTGACCGGGGGTGCTCGGGCATGCCGTGCGATCGCGGCACGATTGTGTATCGATCCGGGCATAGCGTTGCAGGCGCTCGAGCAGCTCCGACCGCGAGGTCGGCGGCGAGGTCAGATGTGAACGTGGAGGGATCCACGGCGCTGAGTATGCCGCGAGTGCCGTTTGCCCAGTGGGCTGCCGGGTAGGCCTAAATCAAGAAGAACGACAAGAGGAGGACTGATTCCGATGGCGACGCAGACACCGTCGCAGCGTCAGGCAGCCGCAAAGCGCGGCGCCGCGACGCGCAAGCGAAACGCTGCCAAGCGCAGCGCATCGGCCACCAAGGCTTCGGCCCGCCGCACCCGAGCGTCGGCTACGGAGGCCTCGCGCAACGCGCGCAGAACGACCAAGCAGGCCGCACGCACGGCCAGCCGGCGCGCGGGCGAGGCCGAGGACCGCTTGGGCGCAGTCGGGCGCCGGGCGCAGCGCGCGCTGCTGATTCCGGTGGGCGCCGCCGCGGTGGTTTCGGACAAGGTCCGGGAAACCGCGCGCACGTACAGCAACCTGGGCCGCGTCACGCGCGAGCTCGACAAGTTCGAGCGTCGCGGCCGCAGAGAGCTTGACCGCAGGCAGCGGGCCTTCTCCCGTCGCCGCAACGAGCTCGAGCGCGAGGTCCAGAGCACCCGCCGGACGTTCGAGAACCGCGCAACCGGGGCACGATCCGAGGTCAAGGACGCAGCCGAGCAGGTAAGGAGCCTGATCTAGGCGTAATTGGGGAAGGGAGGCGCGCGCGACGCGGCCAAGCCGCGTCGCGCCGCGTCTGACCTCATCTGGCGCGCTCAGGTCATCACGGATGGCAGCCGCGAAGCGCAGGCGCCGGCTCAGGCGCTCGGACTGCTCGGAGCCCGGGCTCCACCGGCGCCGACGGGGGCGGGGGTTCAGCTACGTCGACGAGCGGGGCGATCCGGTCCGTGACCGGGAGCAGCTCGAGCGGGTCAGAGGCCTGGCCATTCCTCCGGCGTGGCAGGACGTTTGGATCTGCCGGGACCCGTTGGGGCACCTGCAGGCCACCGGGATCGACGCGGCGGGCCGCAAGCAATACCTGTACCACACGGGTTGGCGCGAGCATCGAGACCGAGAGAAGTTCGAGCGCATGGCCGGGTTCGGCGCCCGGCTGGCGAAGCTCCGCCGGGACACCGCGAGGAAGCTCGAGGGCAAACAGCTGAGCCATGAGCAGGTGCTGGCATGCTCGGTGAGGCTGCTCGACGTCGGGATGTTCCGGATAGGGAGCGAGCAGTACGCCGATGACGACGGTGGGATCGGGCTCGCGACGATCCGCCGGGAGCACGTATCGGTGCGAGATGGAGCGGTCGTATTCGCATATCCGGCAAAGGGAGGCGTCTCGCGCACCCAGGTGATCGACGACCCGCCGTGCGTGGCCGTCGTGGAAGCGCTCCGCAGACGCCGGGGCGGGCCCGCCGAGCTGCTCGCGTACCGCGAGCGCCGGCGGTGGTGGCCACTCCGCTCCGACGAGATCAACGAGTACCTCAAGGCCCACGTCGGCTCCGACTTCTCGGCAAAGGACTTCAGGACCTGGAACGCCACCGTGATGGCATCGGTTTCGCTCGCCACCGACGGGCAGCAAGCGCGATCCAAGACGGCTCGCAAACGGGCTTCGACCGGTCCGTGCGAGCGGTCGCGGAGCTGCTCGGCAACACCCCGGCGGTGGCGCGACGCTCGTATATCGATCCCCGCGTGTTCGATCGCTACCTCTCGGGCTGGACGATCGCCGGCGAGCTCGAGCGGCTACCCCGCCTCGATCCTTCCGACGACAGGTGGGGCGCGGATCGAGCGGGCCGTGCTCGATCTCCTCGCATCCAGGGCCTTAAAGGCCGAAGAGCGCGCCCCCCGACAAGCCCCTTGTGATAGAAACGGCCTGTCGGCGATTCGTGGAGGCGTTTCATGCCCGCGACCCCGGGCTCGGTCGTACCGACATCACTACCGACTCGGACCGAGTTGTTCAAGCACTGGCGGCGGCATCGTGATCGCCAGTCTCGGGACGAGTTGATCGACGTTTCCTACCGCTCGCACGCAAGCTCGCGAGGCGCTACATGCAGTCGAGCGAGCCCTACGAGGACCTGGTGCAGGTCGCAAGCCTCGGGCTCGTCAAGGCCGTCGAGCGCTTCGACCCCGACCGGGGGTTCGCGTTCAGCTCATTCGCCGTGCCGACGATCGTCGGCGAGCTGAAGCGCTACTTCCGCGACACCGCCTGGGCGCTCCACGTCGATCGTGGGGCCCAGGAGCGCGCTCGGAAGATCACCGATGCCCAACACAAGCTCAGCTCGCGGACCGGCCGGATGCCAACGGTCGACGACCTCGCCCAATACCTCGAGATCAGCCAGGAAGAGGTGCTCGAGGGATTGCAGACGGCCGAGGCCTACGGAGCGATCTCGCTGGATGCTCCGATGGCAGGCGAGGACGACGAGGACTCAAGCCGCATCGACGCGATCGGCGAGGAGGACACCCGCCTTCTGAGCGTCGATGACCACGCGACCCTGTTCGCCGCCGCGCGTCACCTCCCCACGCGTGAGCGGGAGATCCTGTTCCTGCGCTTCAGCGAGGATCTGACCCAGTCGGAGATCGCCGAACGCGTCGGCGTTTCACAGATGCAGGTCTCGCGCCTGCTGCGCCGCTCGCTCAACCGGCTGCGCGAGCTCACGGACCAGCGCGCCTAGCAGGCGCGAGCGTCCCGCCGGCCTTTATTTACCAGCGCCAGCCTTCACCAGCGCCCGTACCAGCGCCGGCGGCCGACTCCCGACTCGACGCCACCGATGAAGAAGCCGATGACCCAGAGGACCACGGCGACGATCAGCACGAACCACAAGAAGTGGGCGGCAAAGCCGAGCCCACCGAACAGCGCAAGAATCAACAGCAACACCAGCAGAGCAACCATTCGAATCTCCCTTCCCTAGGTCGGGCTACGGGGCCCGCTTCGCCAGGGTGCTACCCGATCAAGGAAGCAGTCATGCACACGGCGCCCCTCCGCGCCCGCGAACGCTTCACCAGCAGCACACTCGCTCGGCGGGCCTAGTACGCTCGCGACTGCGTGCAGAGCAACTTCAGCGTCGAGATGCGGGACGGTAACCAGGCCGCTTTGATCGGGGTCAGCGGGGAGCTTGACCTTGCCTCAAGCCCCGAGCTCGAGCGGGAGCTCGAGCGCGCAACCGCCTTGGACCTCGAGCTCCTGGTGGTCGACCTTCGCAAGCTCGAGTTCATGGACTCGACCGGCCTCAGCGTGCTGGTTCGGGCACATCAGAAGGCCACCCAGAACGGGAAGCGCTTTGCGATCGTCAACGGACCGCAGCAGGTGCAGAGACTGCTGAGCCTGACCGGGGTAGCCGAGCGCCTTACGGTCGTCGACGAGCCTGAGGAGCTATTCGCCGGAAGCTGAGTGGTGCTCGTCGCCGTCGAGCATCACGACCCGGACGATCTCGGTCCCGTTCTGCGGATGGACGTCGAGCTCGTCGCTGAGCTGCCTGAGCGCTGAGCCGACCTCGCTCTGCGCCGCCCCGGTGAGCTCGGAGCTCGCCCCAAGCCGGAACGGGCCGATTGTCAGCTCGAGTCTCCGTGTGTCCGTCGAGATTCCGAACCCGATCCTGGGGCTGCTGGCGGCCGCGAGCGCGTGGGCGGCCAGGGCGTCCGTCACCAGATAGACGTCCGAAAAGCGATCGAGCGAGAACCGTGCCCGCGCGGCCAGTGCGCGGGCAAGCCTTCCGAGCACTCCGCCCACGAAGCTGATCGGCGATAGGGACACGATCGCGTCGCCGGAGAGCTGCTCAGTCCAGCCCTCGTCGGGAGCGGGGGCGGTGGGGGGCTTGTACAAGGGCTTGCCGTCCCGCCGGCCGGAGAACTGCAGCCACACCTCGGTCCCCCCCTCCGGAAGCGGCCGAAACGCCGTCTGCTGGGCGAGCGCGCGCATGATCGGGATTCCGACCCCCTGGAGGCGGTCGTCGGCGGGAGCCTCGATTGGGATTCCCTGTCCTTTGTCACGGACGGAGACCTCGATCTGGTCCTCGTCGACATACAGGCACACCCACAGCGGGCCGCTGTCGCCGCCGTAGGCGTGCATCACGACGTTGTTGCACGCCTCGCTGACCGCCGTCTTGAGGTCGTCCAAGAGCTCCACGTCGAGCGAGAGGAGCTCGGCCATGCCCCCCAGCGCACCGCGGACGAGCGTGAGCGTCTCGGGGCTTGACTCCAGCTGCAGGCGGATAGTCGCGGCTTCGTCGCTCACGAGCACGTCCTGTAGAAGATCATCGCCTCGCCTCCACCCAGCTCTACACGAACCGCCTGGGGCGCAGCAGTTCAGAACGGCTTGGCTGCCTCACCGCGAATGCCACCTGCGACCTCCTACCCAACGGAACGTAGTGCCACGCGCTGGGGGGGAAACAAAGCGACGGGAGTTTACTTGAGGGGAAAGAGCAGAGACGCCGTTGTCCAGCGGCTGAAGAAGGGTAGGAAATGACGATGGCAAAGAAGCAGTTGCCACAGCGCAACCAACGAGCGGAATCAGTGATCGCCTGACCGGAGTGAGCACGTGGCGCGGGTCGTGATCGCCGGCGCCACCGGCGCGATCGGACGCGCGGTCGTGGAGGCCCTTCGGGGTCGCGGAGACGAGGTGGTCGCGCTGTCGCGCGATCCGCGTGGAGCCGAGGAGACTCTCGGTACCGGCGTCGAGGTCGCCCGCTGGCCGGAGCCGAAGCAGACACCCCCGCCGGCGGACGCGCTGTCGGGAGCGGATGCGGTCTTGAACCTGATCGGGGAGCCGATCGCCCAGCGCTGGACCGATTCAGTCAAGCGCGAGATCCGCGATTCCCGCGTGCTCGGGACCCGGTCACTGGTCGAGGGCCTTCGGACGCTTGGCGACGATTCGCGACCGAGGACGCTCGTCTCGCAGTCCGCGGTCGGCTTCTATGGCCCGACCAGGGACGAAGCGCTCGACGAGGGCGCCGGTCCGGGCGCCGACTTCCTGGCACGAGTCGTCGTCGACTGGGAACGCGAGGCCTCGGCCGCCGAGCCACTCGCACGTGTGGTGGTGACGCGGACCGGAGTGGTCCTGTCGCCGCACGGAGGCGCGCTCGCGGCGATGCTCCCACCGTTCCGGCTCGGGGTCGGAGGACCGGTCGCGGGCGGACGGCAGTACGTGTCCTGGATCCACATCGACGACGTCGTCGGCGGCTTGCTGCGATGCCTGGATGATGGATCGCTCGCCGGCCCGGTCAACCTCACCGCGCCCAACCCGGTGACCAACGGTGAGCTGTCGCGGGCGCTCGGCCGGGTGCTGCACCGTCCCGCGGTGCTTCCGGTTCCCGCCCTCGTGCTGCGACTCCGATACGGCGAGATGGCGGAGGTGGTGACGACCGGCCAGCGCGCGCTACCCGCGCGGCTGGGAGATGCGGGTTACGCGTTCCGATATCCCGAGCTGGAGCCCGCCCTCCGCGACGTCATGAACGTCTGAGCGCGGGCGACCGCGCCCGGCCCGCCCATTTCCGCGGACCGAGCGCGGCACTCCGCAACCCTGTGGCTACTGCTGATGGATCGGGACCTTCACGGTCCGTGCGAACTTGTTCAGGGACTTCTTGATCGGCGGGACGTTCTGAGTCCAGATCCCGTAGTACTCGTTGCTGAGCTTGTTGCCCCTGACGACGGTCCCGTTCAGCTTCGTGAACGCGCTGAACAGGATGATTCCCGTGGTCTTCGTCAGCCCGGCATCCGAGTCACCCGGCTTGCCCGGACCATTGCCGGCGACCGCGTCGTTGCTGAACGAGTTGTCGATGATCTGGTTGCCGTTCAGATCCTGGCCGGGGGCGTGGCTGTGGAGCGTGAGGCCCCCCAGTCCGTTGCCGTTGGCGGTGTTCCCCTCGACCAGGTTCGAGTACACGGCGGTCCCGGGCGCCCCGCCGGCGAGCAGGATGCCGCCGCCCTCGCCCTTGGTGCCGTTGCCGTTGGCGACGTTGTCTCGGATCGTGTTGTCGTAGATCCCAGCGACGCTCGGATTCGGCGTGCCCGAGGGCACCGACGCCGCATGCGTGTTGTGGCCGGCGATCGTGATACCGCAGTCGGCGACGTTGTCCAACACGGTGTTGAGGCTGATCTCGTTATGTGCGGTGGGCCCGAACTCGTCGGTCAGCAGGATCCCGCCCAGGTTGTCCTTAACTGTGTTGCCCTGGACCGTCGAGTGGGTGACGCTCATCAGGTGAAGGCCCTCGCCGCAGTCGCCCGGAACCTGCCCCGACCCGGCGCACTCACCCGTCGGTTTCGCGGCCTTGACTCCCCGATCGTTCTGGCGAACGACGTTCTGCTCGATCGTCACATTCGAGGTCTGCAGCGCGAGAATCCCCTCGTTGAGCGCGTGCTGGACGACGAACCCGCCCACCAGGGCGCCGCGCGACTTGGCGCCGGTGATCAGAATCCCATTTGGGCCAACGGCGTTGATCACGGGAGCGCCGACGCCCACCAGCTTGATGTCCCGCGCGATCGTCACGTCCTCGCGATAGGTCCCCTTCCCCACTTTGACGGTGTCGCCTCGCCTCGTCTTCGCGAGCGCGAACGAGATCGTCTTGCACGGCTGCTTGCTGGTACAGGCGCCGCGGTTGTGGCCCTTCGGGCTCACATAAAGGGTCTTGGCCGCCGCTGCGCCGGCGCCGGCCGCGCTCACGAGCACCGCCACCCCGGCCGCTCCGGCCAGTCGTCGCAGTGTTCCGGAACCAGATCTCATTCGAACCTCCTGAGTTGACGTCACCAAGGCGACTACCAACACGCCGAGCAGTGCAAACGTTGCGATCGTGATAAGCAGGCTTTCAGCTACCGGTGAACTCGGGCGGGCGCTTCTGCACGAACGCGATCGTCCCCTCGACGAAGTCCCTGGTGCGCGCGAGCGCGTGCTGGAGCTCTGTCTCGAGGTCGAGCTGCGCGTCGAGGTCACCGTAGATTGAGTTGTTGAGCGCGCGCTTGGAGCTCGCGTACGACCGCGTGGGGCCGGCGGCGAGGTGCTCCACCAGTCCCTCGGCCTCCTCCATCAGCCGCTCGTCGGGATGGACCCAGTTGACCAGGCCCCATTCGAGCGCCTGCTGCGCCTGCACCCGCTCGCCCAGAAGCGCCATCTGAAACGCACGGGCCTTGCCGACTGCCGGCGGCACGAACGCCGTCGAGCCACCGTCGGGCATCAACCCGATGTTGACGAACGCGAGCCCGAAGAACGCCGACTCGGCCGCCATCACGAGATCGCAGGCAATCGCGAGCGAGCAACCGATCCCGACGGCCGGCCCGTTCACAGCGGCGACGACCGGCTTGGGCAGGCGGCGGATCCCGGCGATCGCGGGGTGATAGAGGTCATGCAGCTCGCTGCGGACGTCCGGACCGCCGTCGTCGGCGGGCTCGAATCCCGCCTTCAGGTCCGCGCCAGACGAAAATCCGCGCCCGGCGCCGGTGAGCAGGACCGCCCGCACCGAGTCATCGGCGGCTACCCCCTCCACCACGTCCTTGAGCTGCCGGCCGAACTCGGGGATCCACGCGTTGAGGGTCTCCGGCCGGTTGAGCGTGATCCGCCCAACGCCGCCTGACTGCTCCCAGATGACCAGGTCGCCGGACAACCGGGCGCGAGTATATGCCCGCGCCGATCGGGAGCTCAGCGCCGCGTGACGCTGCGGTGCTTGGGCAGCTTGAAACCGGCACGGCGGAGCACCGCGTCGGGGACCTGACCGACGGTGAGCTCCTGTGGCCCCTGACCCATCGCCAGACGCTTCACTTCTCGCCGCAGCCGGTACGAGATCACCGACAGCGTGCCGCCGCCGCGACCGGTCCCTCGGTTGGTGACGAAGCACAGCTTCCCGTCGCTGCTCGTCTCCGCGTCGGCGGGCTGATCGCCGACGGTGATGATCGCCTGCGTGCGGAGCGTCCGGCGGTTGACGAGCGCAATGTAGTTGGAGACGGTCGCCGCGTCACAGATCGAGCGGCCGTCCCCGGAGATCGCGATCCCGTGGTGGGCGGCCTGGTTGGGGTACTTCGAGGAGGGCTCGCCGACCGCCGGCCCGGCGACGGGCAGGTTCACGGTATGGAGTGTCTGACCGGTCACGGTGTTGATCACCTTGAAGCCGTTGAAAAACGAGAATTGGACATACGCAAGGGAGCCGTCGGGGCTGAAGACGAACGGTCGGACTCCAGCGTCGAACTTCAGCACCCGCTCCACCTTGAGCGTGCGTGGATCGGCGAACGTCAGCCAGTCGTTGGTCGAAGCCCCCGCCGGCAGCAGCTGATTGCCGAGGCTGCCATTGACGATGAACCGCCGGTCCGGAGTGAACTCGAGCACATGCGCCCAGTCCCCCGTCGGGAAGCTCCCGACGACGGTGTGGGTGGCGGTGTCGATCACCTGCACCTCGTTCGCGGTGAGAGCGGAGACGAACAGGCGACGCCCGTCCGGAGACAGGGCGATGTGGTCGGCGCGGAGTCCGCTGATCTCCAACCGCCACGAGCCAGACCGCGCGAGGCGATGTCGAACGCCGCCACGTCGCCCAGGTAGCCGCGTGAGACGTACAGGGTCCTGCCGTCGGGCGACAGCGCCGCCCCTGGACGTAGTTGACCCCCTTGGACTGGACCAGCGCCGGATACACCGCCGCCTGGACCGGATCCTGCGGCGTCTTGCCGTCGGGGGTGACGTTGATCGTGCCGAGCACCTTGAGCGCGTGCTCGTCGACGACGGTGACAGTGCCGTCGCGGAGGTTGCCGACGATCACGACGGCGCGAGCCAGCGCGCTCGATGCCCCGGCCAGGACCGTGAGGAGCACGACCGCGGAAGGGCAAGACACCGGACTCTCGTCCCGCTTGACCCTATTGCGGGCGGCGATCCGGCGCAACCGAGCGCCGGTGCAGGCCGCAGGTACAGTTCGCGCGAGGGGAATGGCTTCGGTGGGCGACAACGCGCCGGGTGAGATCCGTTACGCGGACAGCGGCGGTGTCAACGTCGCGTATCGGCTCAGCGGCTCCGGACCCGTCGACGCGGTGTTCATCGGAGGCTGGGTCACGCACATGGAGTGTGCCGAGGAGGACCCGGGGATCGCCCGTCTGCACGCCTCGCTTCGCCGCTTCGCGCGGATCCTGGAGTTCGACAAGCGCGGCACGGGCCTGTCGGATCGCGTCCCTGATGACGCGCTGCCGACGATCGAGGAGCGGATGGACGACATCCGTGCGGCGATGGACGCGGCGGGGCTGGAGCGGGCGTCGATCATCGGCTTCTCGGAGGGCGGTGCGCTCGCGATGCTGTTCGCCGCGACCTACCCCGAG
The DNA here is from genome assembly GCA_963695965.1 of uncultured Solirubrobacterales bacterium. GTDB lineage: Bacteria > Actinomycetota > Thermoleophilia > Solirubrobacterales > Solirubrobacteraceae > Palsa-465. Next base: position 21,103 of record CAVOIU010000010.1, on the reverse strand, counting down.
CGGACGACCGGCCTCGTCCTGTGCGGCGCCTACGCGAGCATGGTCAAGCGCGACGACTACGAATGGGGGCTGACGCCGGACGAGCTCGAGCTGTCCGCGCGCGCATACCTGACGCGGTGGGGGACGGGCGTGGGCCTGGGGACGTTCGCGCCGTCGCTGCGGCATGACCCGGCGGCGCGCAAGTGGTTCGCCCGGTTCCAGCGGATGGCGGCCAGCCCCGCCGCGGCGGTTGCGCTGATACGGATGAACGCGGAGATCGACGTCCGCGGCGCCCTGGGCGCGATCAGCACGCCGACGCTGATCCTCCATCGCCGTGACGACGCATCATCTCGCTCAGCCACGCTCGGTACCTGGCGGAGCACATCGCCGGTTCCCGGCTGGTCGAGCTCGCGGGGCAGATCATTGGATGTGGGTGGGCGACCTCGAGCTCGTGGTCGAGGAGATCGAGGAGTTCCTGACGGCGCTCGCGCGGGACGCCCGAGCCCGAGCGGGCGCTGGCGACGGTGCTGTTCACCGACATCGTCGGCTCGACCGAGCGCGCAGCGGAGCTCGGCGACGCCCGCTGGCGAGAGCTGCTCCAGCGTCACGACGCGATGGTCCGCGAGCGAGCTGGCCCGCCACCGGCGGCCGGAGATCAAGACGGTCGGCGACGGCTTCCTGGCGACGTTCGACGGCCCCGCGCGCGGCGATCCGCTGCGCGATGCTCGATCCGCGAGCGAACGCGCGGGCTCGGGCTCGACGTCCGCTCGGGAATCCACACGGGGGAGTGCGAGCTGATCGGCGAGCGACATCGGCGGGCATCGGCGTCCACATCGGCGCGCGGGTCGCAGCGCTCGCCGCGCCGTCGGAGGTGCTGGTGTCACGCACCGTGACCGACCTGGTCGCCGGGTCGGGGATCGGGTTCGAGTCACGCGGCGAGCAGCAGCTGAAGGGCGTCCCCGGCGAGTGGGCGCTGTTCTCGGTGAGCGGATAAGGATGCCCTCCGGATCGCGATCGGCGCCGGTCGCGCTAGTGACCGGCGGGGCGCGCGGAATCGGTCGCGCGATCGTCGACGCGCTGGCGGCCGACGGTCACACCGTGGCCGTCGCCGACATCGCCGAGGATGCCGCACGGGCCGCGGCTGAGGAGGTGGACGGCCTCGGGGTGCATCTCGACGTGACCGACACGCGCTCGGTCGACGCCGCGGTACGGCTGTCGAGGACCAGCTCGGAGCGATCGGTGTGCTCGTCAACAACGCCGGGTGGGACGAGTTTCGCCCGTTCCTCGATACCGACGAGGCGTTCTGGGACCGAGTGATCGAGATCAACCTCAAGGGCTGCCTGCGCCTGTGCCACCGCGTCGGTCCGGAGATGGTCCGCGCCGAGCGCGGGCGCGTCGTCAACATCGCCTCCGACGCCGCGCGGGTGGGGTCCTCGCTCGAGGCCGTGTACTCGGGCGCCAAGGGCGGGGTCGTCGCGTTCACCAAGACGCTTGCCAGGGAGATGGCCCGCCATCAGGTGACGGTCAACGCGGTGTGCCCGGGGCCGACCGAGACGCCGATGCTCAAGCAGATGCTCGCGACGGGAGACGAGCAGCGCGCGGGTGATCGAGGCGATGCGCCGAGCCGTCCCGATGCGCCGGCTCGCCGAAGCCCGAGGACATCGCCGGCGCCGTCGCCTTCCTTGCGTCGGACCGAGCGGCATTCATCACCGGCCAGACCCTGTCGGTGAGTGGCGGGCTGACGATGGCGTAAACCGAAGGGAGACTCAGTGGAGCTGACAGACACCGCCTTCGAGGTCGAGAACGGCCTCGCGTGGATCACGATCGACCGGCCCGATCGGCATGAACGCGTTCCGGGCACGCACGGTCGACGAGCTGATCCACCTGTTCACGCGCGCATGGGCCGCGCCCGACGTCGGCGTGATCTGCCTTACCGGAGCCGGCGCGCGCGCGTTCAGCACTGGCGGGGACCAGAAGCAGCGCGCCGAGACCGGGGACTACGGGCCGAGCGAATCCGGGTTGTTCGAGGTCGAGCGTCTGCATCGCCTGATCCGGGATGTGCCAAAGCCGGTGATCGCGGCGGTCAACGGCTTCGCGATCGGCGGCGGGCACGTGCTCCACGTCCTGTGCGACGTGACGATCGCCGCCGAGCACGCGAGGTTCGGCCAGGTCGGCCCCCGGGTGGGCTCGTTCGACGCCGGGTTTGGCAGCGCCTACCTGGCCCGCGTGGTCGGCGAGAAGCGCGCCCGTGAGATCTGGTTCCGGTGCCGGCAATACGACGCCGCCACCGCCGAGCGGTGGGGGCTCGTCAACCAGGTCGTGCCAGCCGAGCGGCTGCGCGACGAGGTGCGGGCCTGGGCCGACGACATGCTGGCCCTCTCACCGACGGCGCTGCGGTTCCTCAAGCAGTCGTTCAACGCCGACACCGAGCACATGGCGGGCATCGGTCAGCTCGCATTCACCGGGCTCGGATTGTTCCTTCAGACCGATGAGGCCAACGAGGGCGTCCGCGCGTGGGGCGAGAAGCGCGCCCCCGACTACTCGCCTCATCGAGCCCGCGCCTCGGTCTGAACCCGTACGAGCGCGGCGCTCGTCGCGGGAGAGAGGGGCTGACTGCGGCGCTAACCCAGGCTGGCCGAGGTGACTCCGATCACGAAATGGATGGGCAGCTCGCCCGGCGTCTCGCCGGATGAGACCAGCGCGCGCATTTGCTCGATCGTCGCGATGCGCTCTTCGTCTGGCATCGCAGCGATCCAGCTCATCGACGCGAGGTGGTCGACAACTCGCTCCGGGCTTGTCGGCTGCGCCGTGGTGACGCGTATCTCGCGCGGTTCGCCCCACCCGCCGGACTCACGTACCGCCTCCTGCCACGGGGGCCCGTCGAAGTGGGGATGCTCGGGCCGCGTGCCCTGGACGAGCGCGCCGAGCTCGTGCGCCCAGCTCACCCCGCTCCAATCGGGGACCGTCGAGACCACGGCGAGACCTCCGCCCGGGCGCAGCACACGGCGAATTTCTGCGAGCGCGCGGGGGCGGTCGAACCAGTGGAAGGCGTCAGCCACGGTGACCGCGGCAACGCTTGAGTCGGGAAGCGGTATCGCCTCGGCCACACCCTCGCGCGCCCGCTCGGCGCCGATCCGCTCGATGAGCTTCTCCCGCATCGCGCCCTGCGGCTCCACCGCCACGACATCGAACCCGATGGCGAGCAGCGCCCGCGAAAGCTTCCCGGTACCGGCGGCGAGATCGAGCACCCGCTCACCGGGAGCAACCACGAGCTCTGCGGCGAGCGCGCCCACGACGGCTGGCGGGTAATCGGGGCGCCCGCGTTCATAGACATCGGCCACCGAGGCAAACTGCTCCGCGAGCGGGTGGAGCTCCACCGCCGCAGCGTAGTCGCTGCGGCGGGCTAGCGGGGGACGCGAAGGAGCGCGAGCTGCAGCTCAAGGAACTCATCCTCGAGCCCGGCGAGCTCGGCCGTCCGCCCGCTCGCAACGCGCACAAGCGAGAGCTCATGGATCGCGCCCATGGCGGCTTCGTAGGAGAGATCGTTGACGGGGGGCCAGCCGGGATGAAGCCGGCGTCCGTGATCGTGCCAGAGGCGCAGACTCGTCACGAACGCCTCGCGGTAGCGGCGATAGTGGGCGACGGCCTCGGCGCCGGCGGCAAGCGTCTCCAGAAAGAACGTGCGAGCGTAAGGCTCCTCCTCGATCACGAACTCGATGTACGCGCGGTTTGCGCAACGGAGCTGTTCGATCGGGTCCGCGCCGGCCTGAAGGGCAGCACGCGACGCGTTGGTGACGGCGCCGAGCATCGCCTCGGAGCCCACATCGTGGGCTGCCAGAAAGCAGGCGAGCTTGTCCGGGAAGTGCTCGTAGAAGGTCTTCTTCGAGACGCCCGCCCGGGCCGCGATGTCGACGATCGTCGCGGGGCCATATCCCTTCTCGGCGACCGTGACGGTGACACCGTGCAACAGCCGCTGGCGTTGCGAGGCGATAACGAGCTCTCGCGGCAGACCGGTGTAGCCGCTCGGCAATCCCGGAATCGCCGGCGCGAACACTGACACCCGTCGCTCGCCGGCAGCCGCTTCCACTGGTTGCAGCATAACGCTAGAAACGGTATCGTGCCCGTCGGAAACCTGACGGTTTCCGACCTATCCAGGTACAGCGGCGGGAGAGATTCTGATGACAGGGACGGGGATTGCACGCCTTCGGCGCGTGCGCAGCGCGATACTTGTCGTAGCCGGGGCGGTGTGTTTCGCGGGAGCGAGCGCGCAGGCGGCTCACGCAGCGACGTTCGTGGTCGATTCGACCGCGGACCAGCCGGATTCCAACGCCGGCGACCACATGTGCATCACGGACGCGGCGACGTGCACGCTGCGGGCGGCGGTCCAGGAAGCCAACGCTGACGGCGGCGCCAACACGATCCTCATCCCCCGCGGGCGCTATCGCCTGACGATCCCGCCGTCGATCGAAGCTGGATTCGCCGGTCAGGACAGCGCCGCCACGGGCGATCTCGACATCACCGCCGCGCTGACGATTCGCGGCGCCGGCGCCAGGCAGACGGTGATCGACGGGGGTGGGCTCGATCGCGTCTTCTCGATCGCGAACACCGCGTCGGCAGCGATCAGCGACCTCACGATCACCGGCGGCGATTCCACCGGGGGTGGCACGTCCAAGGAGATCGATATGGGCGGCGCGATTTTCAACACCGGGACGCTGACGCTGGACCGCGTGGCGCTTGTCGGAAACAACGCCGACGGCGGGGGCGGAGTCTTCAGCGATCCGGGGAGCTACATCACCATCCGCCGCAGCCTGATCGCCGATAACACCGCGTACGAGGCGGGCGGGGTCCGCTTTGACTCCGGCGGCGAGGTGATCAACTCGACGATCACCGACAACAAGCTGCTCCCGCTGCCCAATCAGAGCTACGCACAGGACCCCAAGCTCTTGGCGGCCCTGGGCGATGAGCTCACCGGCTACGGCGGCGGAATCGACCACCGCGGCGGCGCCGACCTGACGATCGTCAACTCGACGATCACCGACAACCACGCGATCAAGGGCGGCGGCGGACTCAACAGCGGACAGGCCTACGCGGCCGTCTCGGACAAGACCGCGATCGCCCGCGTCCGGCTGCTGAACACGATCATCGCCGACAACAGCAGCAGCGCCGGCCCGGGGAACTGCAACGTGCAGGACATGATCATCCAGTCCGACGGCCACAACCTCGACAGCGACGGCAGCTGCTTCCTCACGGCGGCGGGCGATCTGCCGAAGCGCGATCCGCTGCTTGGCCCGCTGGCCTACAACGGCGGGCCAACGGAGACCGAAGCCCTGCTGGCGGGCAGCCCGGCGATCGATGCGGGCGCCTCCGACGGATGCCCGCGGGACGACCAGCGCGGGGTCGCGCGCCCCCAGGGCAGCGCCTGCGATATCGGCGCCTACGAGCTCATACCAAGCACGACCGGGAGCGCCAGGGCGCGGGCCGCGCTCAAGGAACGTGACAAAGCCGCACGACGTCGGTCTCGCGGGCGGCCGCGTGATCGCCGACGCGGTGCAGCTCGCGCCAGGACGTCAAGCGAGCGTTGACGAGCTAGTCGCGAGCGAGGATCACGTCCGACGCCTTGACCACGGCGGTCACCTCGACCCCCTCCGCCAACTCCAGCTCTTCAACCGCTTCGACCGTGATCGAAGCCACGAGCCGCTGGCCGGCCACATCAACCGCCACATTTGCGATCGCCTCTCCCTTTCGGATGCTGCTGACGGTCCCTCGAAGCTGATTCCGGGCGCTGAGCTTCATCTGACGACCTCCTAGTGGACATTCGGATAGTCGGGACTACCCATCAGTCCGACAATCTTGACGTCCCGGCCGACCCACCGCTTGCGTCTCAGCCGCGGGAAAGAAAGCCGCGGCTGACCACACCACCGCCAGTGAACCTGTAGCGCAGCCGGGCTCCCTCCCGGCTCAGCATGACCTCGCCGGCACCCTTGCACTTGCCGCCCCTGCCGCTGTCGATGACCTCGCGGAAGCGCACCGTCGCACCGGACGTCCCCAAGTACGTCCAATGCCCGCCGCAGTTGATCCCGGTGTAGCGCACCCGGTTAGCCGCACTGCTCGAAAGCGACCTTACGGTGACCACGATCTGGAAGGAGGGGACAGCGCGCTGGTGGAGCTCGCCGTGCCAGCTACCGACCACGAAACGGCCGGGCGCCGGGGGCGGCGGGCCGGGCCGTTCGCCCGACGGGGCGCCGGCTGTCGAGGAGCCGCTGCCCGAGCCGCCGCACCCCACCAGCCCGACGCAGGCGGCCACCAGCGCGACGCAGGCAGCCACCGGCCCCAGCGTCAGGCGCCGCCGAGGCCGAGCGGCTCGGCCCGAGGTCCGCGCACGCCGGTGGGTTCTCATCTCGGGAGATCTTGACGGTGGGTTCTCATCTCGGGAGATCTTGACGATTCGCGCGGACCTCGCACGAGTTGGCGCTTAGGCACGAACTGTCGCCCGTTTCGGTCGCCGGGTGTCCTTAGATGGCGACAGTTCCCGGTCGGCCATGAGTACGCTCAGGGCGATGAGCGCGAAGCTCCGCATCGAGCGCGGTTGGATCTTCGTCGACGGCACCCGTCAGGACGACGGCACGATCGAGCTCGGGACCGGCGGCGAGATGCGCTTCAGCCCGTTCGAGGCGATATCCCAGCGCCGGGAAACGCAGATCACCTGGGGCCACATCCTCACGGCTTCGGTGCAGCGGCTGGCCTTCTGGCGCCGCTAAACGGCACGAAGCGCCGCCCGCTGACGCCAATCCCTGGCGCTCACAGCCGCGCCCCAGCCGCGGATAAGCTTGCGCGGTGGCGGAGGGATCGCATGGTCTGGCCGACTTCCGCGCGTGGTTCGAGAACTATCTGCGCGTGTTCGCCGCGTGTGCTCGCGGCGAGGCCGACACTCGGAAGCTACTCGAGTACTACGGAGTGCCGCTCCTGCTTACGACCGACGCGACAGCCATCGCGCTCACCGGCGAGGATCAGGTCGTGGACGCCGTGCGCCCGCAGATCGAACGACTGCGGGCAGCCAACTACGATCGCACCGAAGCGCTCGATTCCGAGACGATCGTGCTCAACGCGACCACGACTCTCCACAGAGCCGACCTCTCGTGGCTGCGAGCAGATGGCAGCGAGATCGCTCGAGCGCGACTGACCTACGTGATCACCGATGGGGGCAGCGGCCCCCGGCTATCGGCGTTAGTGGTGGGTACGCCCTGAGAGCAGAGCGGCGGCGGCGGCCGGTGGCGGCGCGCGCGGTCAGACCGATTAGTTCTGCGACCGGGTTCGGTCTGAACTCGCATGCAAACCAAGAACCTCGACATCTATGGCTCCGCGCCGATCCCGTGGAGCCGCGCCCGCGACGCCCTGGCGGCGAGTCACGGCCCAGGAGCCACGTTCTTCCTCGGCACCGTGCGCCCAGACGGGACGCCTCACGCCGCCGGCCTCGGCGCCGTCTGGGCGGACGACACACTCTGGTTCGTGACCGGTCCGGGGACCCGCAAGGCGCGTAACCTCGCTGCCAACCCCGCGTGCACGATCTCGTCACGGCTGCCGGGGATCGACGTGGTGCTCGAAGGCCGCGTCGAGCGCGTCACCGACGCCGACACGCTCGAACGGCTCGCCGCGGTGTACCGCGAGGCCGGCTGGCCGGCGGAGGTCGACGGCGACGCGTTCACGGCGCCCTACAGCGCACCGAGCGCCGGGCCGCCGCCGTGGCACCTGTACCGCGTCACGCTCCATACCGCGTTCGGCGTCGCGGGCGCGGAGCCGTACGGGGCTTCGCGCTGGCGGTTCGATAGCTAGCACGGCCGAGGGGGTAGTGGGAAGCCGCCCCTATCGAGCCGATTCAAGACGGTTGACACCTAGCCATCCTAGGTATAGCATTGCTAGGTATGGAACCGGAGCAGCTGAAGGGACATTTGGACGGGCTCATCCTCGCCGTCATCGCGGGCGAGCCGAAGCACGGCTACGCCGTGATCGAAGCGCTCAAGTCGCGCAGCCAGGGTCGGCTGGACCTCCCCCAGGGCACGGTATATCCAGCGCTGCACCGCCTGGAGCGCAATCGCCTGCTCGCCAGTGAATGGTCGGACACCGGCCGGCGGCGGCGCGTCTACCGGCTTACCGCGAGGGGCGAGCGTGAACTCGGCATACGGCGGCAGCGGTGGCGCGACTTCGCGACGACGGTGGAAGCCGTGCTGGCGTGACCGATACCACTCAATACTTGACCCATCTGGACGCGGAGCTTGCCCGCGCCGGGATCCGTGGGGCTCGTCGGGAGCGGATCCTCGCCGAGTTCGCCGATCACCTTGGCTGCGACCCCGACGCCGACCTGGGTGACCCGGCCACACTCGCCGCCCATTTTGGCGACGAGCTCGGCACGAGCTTCGCGCGGACGGCCGCGTTCCGCGCGTTCCTCGCCTTGGCGCTCGCCGGGATCCTGGTCGCCGTTCGCCTCGTGGCGTTGCTGCCGCTCAATGCGGTCGGCTTCGCCACCGGTGACACGGTTGCGCTCCTGATCTCGGGCATGGCCGGTCAGGTGGCGCTCGTCGCCGGCGGGCTCGGCCTGCTCCGTGCGCTACGGCTCCGCGGGCAGAGAGCGATCCCGACGCAGGAGGCAGCCGCTCTCGCGCGCCGGGCCGGCGTTGGGCTGGCCGCGGGCGCGGTGACGATCGTCGCCTTCCCCATCATGCAGGCCTACCGTGCGCACCCCGGCGCGTTGGCGATCGGCAGCCACGCCACGAGCCTGTGGTGGCCGATCGCCTCGGCGCTCGGGCTGGTGGTGCTCGTCGCGGCGGCCCCCGCCGTCGTCCGATCGGCCCGCCTTCGCCCACAGGCGAGCGGGCACGCGGGCGACCTGCTCGCCGACCTGGGACCGCTACAGGCCGCCGCAACCCGGCTCTCCGGCGGTTCCGTGAACCGGCTCGCGCTCGCGCTGGGCGCTGGGCTGGCGATCGTGGTCGCACTCGCCGGAATCGCCGCCAACGATCCGTACGACGGCATCATCCGGGGCCTCCTGGAGGGCGGCGCGTTCCTGTGCGGCTACGCGGTCCTCGGCCGCTATCTCGGGATCAGGGCCTGAGGGCCAACACCGCTTGGATCGCGGCGGTGACCCGATCGGCTACCGCCGCCGGAGTGGGGGCATCGAGCTTGCCGTCCAAGTGCAAGAACGCAAGCCCGTGGACAAGCGCCCAGATCGCCGTTGCCAGTGCGTCAGCGTCCGCTTGCGGGAAGCTTCGCTCGACGATTGCGCGCACGTAGAGTGATACCGCCGCTGTGGCGGCGACGCGCTCGTCGTTGTCCCTGTCGCATGGCTCGCCGAACATGATCCGGAACAGGGCGGGTCGCTCGAGTGCGAACTGCACGTAGGCCGTCGCCACACTCGCCAGCTGCTCCGGGTTCGACGGCGACGGGTGCGCCGCGGCCAGGCGCTCGGCGAGTTGGCGATAGCCGACAGCCGCGACCGCTGAAACGAGGGCTTCGCGATCGGCGTAGTGCCGGTAGGGGGCGGCCGGAGACACCCCAGCGCGACGCGCGACCGCGCGTAGCGACAGCGCGGTCTCCCCGCGCTCCTCGAGCAGCTCCATGGCTGCGCGCAGGCACGCGCTACGCAGGTCTCCGTGGTGGTAGCTGGCCTTGGAAGCAGACATCGTTGACCTTGATGTTGACAGCGTTCACTCCACTCGTCTGAATGTGAGCGGCGTAAACATCCTAGGTCAATGGGAGGCGGGTGCTTTTGATGTCGACGGAGCTTGAGCAGGGACGGGTCGCGTGATGTCGGGGCGAATCGTCCTGTTCGGAGCGACCGGTTACACCGGCGAGATGACCGCCCGAGCGCTCGTCGCGCGCGGGGCGAAGCCGACCCTCGCGGGTCGTTCAGCCCACCGGCTGGAGCGACTCGCCAACGAGCTCGGGGGGTTGGAGACCCGGGTCGCGGATGTCGAGCGCCCTGAGACGGTGCGGGCGCTGGTGCAGGGTCGAGACGTCCTGGTGTCGACCGTCGGCCCGTTCCTACGCTGGGGCGCGCCGGCGATCGAGGCCGCGATCGACGCCGGCGCGGTCTACATCGATTCGACGGGAGAGCCGGCGTTTATCCGCCGCGTGTTCGAGGACTGGGGCCCGCGGGCTGAGAGAACCGGCGCCTCTCTGCTGACCGCGTTCGCCTACGACTGGGTCCCCGGCAATCTAGCCGGCGCGCTCGCGCTCAGGGAAGCGGGAGAAGCGGCCACGCGCGTTCAGATCGGCTACTTCGGCCAGGGCGAGGCGGGCAGCAGCGGCGGGACCCAGGCCAGCGTGATGGGTGCGACGCTCGAGCCGTCCTTCGCCTTCCGAGACGGGCGGGTGAGGAGCGAGCGCGTCGGTGCTCGCGTGAGGAAGTTCGATCTGGGCGACTCGCGCAGGCGGCTCGCGATCAGCGTCGGTGGGACCGAGCACCTCACGCTGCCCACATTGCACCCGCAGCTCCAGGAAGTGGACGTCCTGCTCGGGAGGCCCGGGGCCTACGTGCGGCTCATGCCGGCGATATCGGCCGTCCTCGCCGGCGCAACGAAGCTGGCACCCACACGAGCCGCGCTCGGGAGCCTGCTCGGGCGCCAGGCAAAGGGCTCCACCGGCGGTCCCGACCAAGCCGCGCGCAGCCGCACCAGCTCGACCGTCCTCGCAACCGCCTACGCGGCCGACGGCCGCGAGCTGAACACGGTCAGGCTCCAGGGCGTCAACAGCTACACGTTTGGTTTCGACATGCTCGCTTGGGCGGCCAGCACGGCGGCGACGCGAGACGTCAGCGGGCCCGGGGCGCTCGGACCCGTCGTCGCGTTCGGGCTGAACGAGCTCGAAGCCGGCGTCCGCGCAGCCGGAATCGAGCGCGTACAGTAATCATCAGGGGACTGCGAGATGCGCGTGCACGAGTTGCACCGCCCACGCTCCTTCGCCGACGGCGGTGGCGCAGCGCTTGGTTGAGCCCGAGCGAACGTCGCCGGCCGCGAACACGCCCGGGACGTTGGTGCCAAGCAGGTTGCCGGCGCCCGCACCGGCGCCGGTGAGAATGAAGCCGTGGTCGTCGCGAGCGACCGCGTCACCGAGCCATTCGGTGCACGGCAGCGCACCGAGGAACAGGAACAGGAACGAGAACTGCAGGCGGTCGCCGCTCTTGAGCGTCACCGCCTCGAGCTGACCGTCCGCGCCGTGGAGCTCGGCGATCTCGCTCCGGTCGCGTACCACCACTCCATATCGCTCGAGCTCGCGCAGCAGGTAGTCGGACATCGTCTCGCGCAGGTCCGCTCGCCGGTGAAGCAGGGTGACCAGTGCGCCGCCCCGGGCGAGCCACACGGCGGCCTGGCCGGCTGAGTTTCCTCCGCCGACGACGGCGACACGCTCGGCCCCGCAGAGCTGCGCCTCTGGCGGCCCCGCGGCGTAGAAGACACTGCTGCCCTCGTACTGGTCCAGGTGGTCGACGGGCAGGCGCCGGTATTGCGCGCCGGTGGCGATCAGGACGGCGCGGGCGGCGATCTCGTGCTCTTCCTCCAGGCGCACGACGTGGCGGCCGTTCCCGGGCTCGAACGCGACCGCACGGAATGGCGTGGCCATCCGCGCGTTGAACTTCCGGGCCTGGGTGACGGCGCGGCTCGTGAGCTCGTTGCCGGTTATCCCCGCCGGGAAGCCGAGATAGTTCTCGATCCTTCGGGACGCACCCGCTTGACCCCCCAATCCGGTGCTCTCGACCACGAGCGTGTCGAGGCCCTCGGACGCTCCGTACACAGCGGCGCCGAGGCCCGCGGGACCAGCGCCAACCACGAGTAGATCGACCTCCTCGCGCGGGGCGAGCTCACGGCCGATTCCGAGCGCGCGAGAGACCTGGCCAGGCGACGGGCCTTGGAACTCCGCGCCGCCCGGCAACTTCACCAGCGGCAGGCTCGCCTCATCAAGACCCCTCACCAGGGCCGCGGCCGCTCGATCGTCCGCGCGCTCCGGGTCGCGCCACGTGAATGGCAGGCGGTTGCCCCGCGCGAACTCGATCATCCGCATCGTCGCATGGGACGAGTGCGGCCCGAAGATCTCGAGACCGATCCCCTGTACCCGCTGGAGCGCCTCACGTCTGGCGATGAAGGCCGACAGCACGACGTCGCTGAGCGGGCCGTCCTCGTACAGCTGTGAGCGAATCACGTCGCGGTCGATCGCGATGTAACGCAGTGGCTGAGTGACGACCGCCGTGACGAACACGGTCTGCCCCGAAAGCAGGTTCAGCTCGCCCAGGAACCCCGCGGCTCCGTGGCGGACGATTTCGTTGCCGGCCGCATCGAGGATCGCGACCTCGCCCTCGATGATCACGATGAACGGATAGCTCCGATCGCCGACCTGGTACAGCACGTCGCCGACCTCGGCCGTGCGCTCCTCGCCCAACCCGGCGAGCGTCGCCAGCTGGGACGCGGACAACCTCGGGCTCGGCGGAGCGGCGATCGAAGTCTCGGGAGGCGGGTTCATCATACGAATGATCGTAGTCGCCCCAAAGGAATCTCCAATTCGGCGAGAATGGGCGTAGTGTGGTTTGCGGACGGTCGCCAGCTAGCCGACTTCTCGCTAGTTGACCAGCCGACATTTGGCCTCCGCCCGAGCGGTTCTCGGCCTCCGAGGCCGGGTTAGGTCCGCTTCGATCAGACGTCACCGTCCACGGACTTGCGTCCCGACACGCTGACGTCCAATAGGAGGTCACCCATGCAAACCGGACTACACGCGATCGGCTGGGGTTTCCAGAGACTGGGCATCACGCTGGGGATCCTGGTGATCGGAGCGACCTTCGCACTCGTGATGTGGGTGATTGTCATCATCGTTGGGCAAGCCATTGCCCAGTGGGGCTCGTAGGCGCACCCGCTATTCCCCCCGAGAGCAGCAACTCCCTGTGCCCTGTCGACCAGGCGCCCCCCGTCGGGATACCCTTCCGATCGGAGGACGTGGAGGAACACGCAGTGAGCGACGCCTCGCTTATCCCCATTGCAGCCGTGGCGACCGGGGTCGTTGTGATCGTGGTCGCGATAGCCGTCGTGCTCGTCGTGCTTTTCGTGACCGTTTCGATGCGCGGGCGTCAGCGGCGCGGCGTCGAGCGTGACGAAACCCGGCACGATCTAGCCGAGGCACAGGAGCGAGCGGCGCGCGCGGAGCGCGACCGCGACATCGCCCAAGAGCAGGCTCAGTCGCGACACGATCCAGATCGCTAGACGCGTCAGCGCTTCCCGACGATCACGTTCCCGCCGCTGTCGACGGCGACGCAGAGCGAGGCCGACGGGCACGAGATGCCGGCCAGCGCGTAGCGGCTGTCGACCGTCGTCGCTCGCCATGTCGACGCGCCGCCTGCGGGATCGGTCGATACGAGCACTCGGCCGGCGCTGTCTGTGGCGGCGCACAGGCTGCGCGACGCGCACGAGACTGACGTCAGAGATGCGCTGTCGATCCGGATTGCCCGCCACGACGCGCGGCCGCCGCTCGGTCGGTTGGTGACGAGGACGTCGCCATTCGATGTCGCGACGCAGAACGAGACGCTCGGACACGAGATGACGTTCAGGGTGTTCCTGTGGGTCACGGCCTTGACGCCACCGGATTTAGTCCAGGCGTCGCCCTCGAGGCCGACGGCGACGCAGCGGGAGGCCGCGGGGCACGACACGCCCTGGAACTCGTCGTAATCAGGCTCGCCGACGCTCAGAAGCCTCCAGTGGCCGGCGCCGCCGCCCGGATCCGTCGAAGATCCGAGGCCATACCAGTCGTCTCCGGCCATGCACGCGCGGGCCGATGCGCACGAGATCGACGTAAAGCTCTCCGGTTCACGGACGCCGTCGTTGTCCAGGTGGGTCAGCGTCAGCGTCACCGGCCTCCATGCTCCTGCGCCGCCGGCCGGTGTCCTCGACGTTGCAAGGCGATCGTCGGCGCCGATCGCGGCACAGAATCGGACCGTCGGGCACGAGATCGATGAGAACGCAGCACCGGGATCGACGGATGCGACGCGCCAGCGGGCGCTCGTCGCTGCCGGCCTGCCTGAGCTCACGACTTGGCCACCGTCACTCGTGGCGACGCACAACGCGACGGATGCGCAGGAGATCGCACTCAGCGCGTTGACGCCACCGATCGGCTGTGAGACCGTCCAGGCCGGCGGGCTCGCCGCCGGTGTTCGAGTCGTGGCCACGGTGGCGTTCATGGCGGGGGCCAGACAGAACCCGTCGGCGCCGCAGGTCACGATCATGAACCCGCTCGGCTCGATGTTCGGCGTCAACCTCCAGCCCGAAGCCGGCCCATTCGGGGCCGCGGTCGCGATTGCGTCGCCGGCGGCGTCCACCGCGACGCACGTGCCCGACGGCGTGCACGACAAGCCCCTCGGAACCCCAGCTGACATCAGCGGCAGCTGTCCCTCATCGACGTAATGCGCAGCGCTTGCCGCCGGATCACTCGAACTGACGATCTCGCCGTTTTCATCGAACGCGACACACAGGCTCGTCGTCGGACACGACACGTCGTCGAACAGGAGCTGGGGAAACGATGCCGTCCGATGCCAGGTGGAGGGGCCTCCAGCGGGATCGGTGGAGGTGTAGATGCCGCCGCCGTCCCCGGCCGCGACGCACAGCGCGGTCGAGGCGCACGAGACCTGGCTGAGCAGATCGTCGCTGCCTACGGACTCCGGCAGGGCCTCCTTCCAGCTCGGGTGCGCAGCGCCAGGGTTGGTGGACACGTGCAGGCCCCCGAGCGCGTCGATCACGCATAGGGACGTCGTCGGGCAGACAACGTTCTGGATCGAGTTGAAGTTGGCGTCCGACACCTTCCACGTCGAGGCCGGACCGGTCGGATCGGTCGAGATCGCGATCCGCGCTCGCTCGCCGCTGCCACCGGCCTGATTGACCGCGACGCATAGGTGCACCGACGGACATGAGATCGAGTAGAAGGTGACGTTGTGTGCGATCGGTGTCGTCAACGTCCAGGTGGGACGTTGAGCCTCCGAATCCGTCGTTCTCGCAATCGAGCCGAGGTCGTCCACACCGACGCAGAGCGATGCGGACGGGCACGAGACGCCGTTGAGAACAGCGGGGTTCGAGAACGGGGCAGCCCCGTCGATGAGCCGCGGTGAGCGCCACCGCAGCGCGCCGGTGGCGCTGGCGCTCGCCGGCGGCACGATCGCGGCCAGGATCATCGCGCCAAGAACCAGGAGCCGACTGGCAGATCGCTGCTTCAGGCTCCGTACCTGCACGCCCGGAATCCTACGCCGCCATTGTGCCGCCACCACACGCGGCAGATCGTGGTTAGACCTCGCGCAGGCAATGGACTTGCTCTGCGGTATGGGCAGGTATAGGGTCGCGTGTGGGTGCGCCGGACGGATTCGGCGGCGTGGGCTATGTGGGCTACGTCAGGACCTCGGTGGGCACAGAGCCGGGGAACTCAACGAACACTAGGAGGCTTGCATGACCCGGGAGCATCACACGGGCGGGTCGCAGAAACGCAAGGTAGATGGAGAGACGACGGCGGGCAAGGTGAGCCGGCGTCAGCTGATGCAGGGTGCCGCCGGTGCGGCCGCTGGCGTGACCACCGGGTCGGCGGTAGCGGGCGCGACTGCCAGCGCGTCGGCGTCGAGCGGCGGGAAGTTCATTCGCAGCGTGGACGTGGCGATCGTCGGCGCCGGCATCTCAGGCCTGTACGCCGCGTATCTGTTGAGCCATAAGCCCCACACGAGCTTCGCGGTGATCGACGCCCGCGACCGAACTGGAGGTCGGATCCTCAATGCGTCCATCGGCGTGGGGAACCAGGTCGTTGAGGCCGGCGCGGAGTTCATCGGGGCGCAGGACACGCTGCTCCGCCGGCTCGTCATCCGCGAACTGAAGCTGCCGATTTACGCCACCTTCGGAGACAAGGACGGCCAGGGCGCTCCGATCGCCGACTTCGGCAAGCCGACCGCCATCACCGAGTTCAGCTGGCCGCTCGTCCCCCCAGAGATCGCGGCGGAGACGCTGCTGTTGGTCGACGCGCTCGACGAAATGGCCTTCCAGGTGCCGTTGGATAACCCCGCCAGGGCCAGGAACGCCGCTGCCTGGGACAACGAGACCTTCGACTCGTGGCTGCAGGCAAACGTCGAGTCTCCGACGGTACGTGCGGTGGGCGCGCTCGGGGGCTACGGCTTGTTTGGAGGCGCGCCGGGGGATGCCTCCCTGCTGCAGTTCCTGTACGCCCTCCATGCGCACGGTGGCGTCGTCGCAACCGGTGGCATCACGGGCGGGGCACAGCAGGACCGAGTCACCGGTGGCAGCCAGCGGATCCCCGACAGCCTGGCGAGCCGAATCGGAGCCGAGAACATCATCCTGAACGCCCCGGTACGGGCGATCGACCAGACCGGGCGCAAGGTCGTCATCACGACGGGTGCGGGACGGGTGCAAGCGGGTGCCGTGATCCTCGCGATTCCCCCGACCTTCGCCGGCGCGATCGACTACCAGCCGCAGCTGCCGATACGCCGAGCTCAACTCACGCAGCGCTTCCCGATGGGCTACGCGGTCAAGGTCCATGCGGTTTATCCCAAGCCGTTCTGGCGACACCTGACCACCAGGTACCCGCACACGCCCGACGGCTTGTCCGGGATCGTGCTCAGCAAGAACGGGCCGGTCACCCTCGGCTTCGACAATTCACCCGGGGGGGCGAAGGCCACTACGGGGGTGTTGCTCGGCTTCATCTTTGCCAACAACGGCCTGGTTTGGGGCTCCGAGCCCCCGAGGACTCGGCGAGCGCAGGTGCTGGCCCAGTTCGTACGGTGGTTCGGACCTGGAGCCGCTAAGCCGATCAATTACCTGGAGCAGGACTGGGCCGCCGAGCGCTGGACCCGCGGCTACATCGGCTACCCGACGACCCGTGCGTGGATCGACTACCAGGGGGCGTTCATCTCGAACTTCGGGAGGATCTTCCTGGCCGGCACGGAGAGCGCACAAAACGAGGGCTACGGCGGGATGGAGGGTGCGCTCCGCGCCGCCGAGCGCGCCGTCAAGCGGGCCACGGGCTAGAGACCACTCCCTCGATCTCGCGACCTTGGGCACAGATGGAACCCGCACCGCCTGGGGCGGGCCTTCCTAGTGGGCCGTGGAGGGATCGAACCTCCGACCTTGGGATTAAGAGTCCCCTGCTCTACCAGCTGAGCTAACGGCCCGGGAGTCGTCGGATGTTAGCCGCCGGGTCCCGCCGCGGGCCGCTTCGGTGGGAGGCGGCGTGGATCGCACGAACTGACGCCATTGGCGCCACCCCCACCGTGTCCCTCAGCACTGCTGGGCGACCGTGGGCTGCGTCTTGGCCTGCTGAATCTGGGTCTTCAGGAGAGCCCGCTGGGCCTTCGGGACCAGGCTCAACGCCTTGGCGGAGGCGAGGTCGCCCTTGCGGGTCTGCTTGGCTGCGTAGGCGGATGCCGCGAGGCACTCGTAGCCCTTCGCCTCCCCAGGGCTGGCGACTGTCTCAATCTCCCACGCCGACGCCTCACCCGCGTAGTCGGCCTGCGCCGCATAGGCCCTGGCGGCGAGCACCGCGAGGTTCGGATCCGGGCTCTTGGTCAGCTTCAGGTACTGCTGCCACGCCTGCGTCGTGGCCGCGAGCTTCTTCTTGCCGGCGGCCGTGAACTGACCCGTCGTGGCGTTGAAGTTGCTCCCCTGGCCGGCGGCCGTCCACCGAGCCTGCACGAGCGACGCCCACGCCGCCGGGCTGGTGGGGTTCGCGGTGACGGCCTTCTGGGCCGTGCGCTCCTGCTGGCTGACCACCGAGTTCTGCTGGTTCCCCGAGCCGTTGCCGGTGAACGCGTTGAGGATCCCGCCGAAGCCGTTGCCGGCGCCCACGCCGAACAGCACGAGCCCGCCACCCATCAGCAGGGCCAAGCCCAGGTAGACGCCTTGAACGGTGCGGCGGCGGCCGCGGCCACGAAGATCGAACAGCATCGCTAGGTGGGATCCAACCCGCCGCCGAACGGCGAGTCGATGTCGGTGTCGGCCTCGGTGGCGGCACGGGCCGCGGCGCGGCGGTCAGCGATTCTGAGCAACACGATACTGGCGAGGTAGAGCAAGACGAGTGGGAGCATCTCCAACCCCGTGGTCACGGGGTCGGCCCCTGGCATGGCGGCGGCGATCACCGCGATGATGACGGTAGCGTAGCGCCAGTGTCGGGTCAGGGTGCGACCGTCGATCACGCCGATTCGCTGGAGGCCGAGCAGCCCGAGCGGTAACTGAAAGGCCAGGCCGATCCCCAGCATCGTGAGGATCTCGAACATGTAGTACGCCTTCGCCTGGACGAGGATGTCGAAGTTGTTGCTGTTGTAGCCCTGGAGGAAGTGGACCGCGGGCGGCAGCACGACGAAGTAGGCGAACACGACGCCGCCGATAAACAGCGCTGGGGCGACCGCCATCAGCGGTAGCGCCACGCGCCGCTCCTTTGGATTGAGGGCCGGGATGATGAACGCGTAGCCCTCGTAGATCAAGACCGGCAGCGTGAACAGCAGCGCGAAGTAAGCCGCGACCGTCAGCGTGGTCGTGAACGGCTCCCCGACGCCGATCGTGATCGGCTTCTCCTGGACCTGTGGGGTGCTGGGAAGCGTGTTGGCGGCCGTGTTCAGGCCCTGGGCCGCGGCGGTGTAGGCCTGTTGGGCCGCCGCCGGGGTTCCCGGAGCCGCGGCCAGCACCTCGAACGCGTGCGCCGACTTCAGCAATCCCGCGCGCTCCTTCGCCGAGCGGTTCGGAATCGACGCCAGCCCGTGCTGCCCGGAGACGGTGGAGACGTGCGGGAGTGCCCGGTTGAGCACCTTCAGGAGCGCCTGGTTCTGCCAGAAGCAGAAGCCGAAGGCGACGATCAGCGCGACCAGGCAGATGAACAGCCGCGAGCGCAGCTCGTCGAGGTGGTCGACGATGCTCAGCCGGTCTTCGTGCCCGATGGGGCGAAGGACCTTCGGCACGTCGGGCGACCTCGCGGCGGGCCGCTAGGAGCGGCGCTCCGCGGAGCCGACCTCGGGCCCGCGGTCCTGGAGCGTCTCCTCGCCGGAAGCGGGGGCGGGTGGAGCGGGCGCAGGCTGAGCGGCCGGCGGCTGGGCCGGCTGGGCCGGGGCTGCACTCGCCTGGGTGAGCTCGGGCCGCTGCTCGTCGTCGGGCTTTGATTGGCCCGTGATCCCGTCCTTGAACTCACGCATCCCGTGACCGAGCGAACGCCCAAGCTGAGGAAGGCGCTTAGGCCCAAAGATCAGTAGCACGGCCAGCAGCACCACGGCTGCGTCGATGAGGGGATTTCGGAACATGCGCAAGGCCTCCAGAGAGGGGTGTCCGAAGGTTACAGTCCCAATCGAGGATTCGGGCAGGCATCCCCTCAAGGTCTGCGGGCAGGACGCCGATACAGCGCGTGTCGGGAGAGGAATTCGTGGACAAAAACACCAGTCACCACTCAGTCCATCGGATCGTCCTACCAAGCGGCAGGAGGATCGAAGTCGTGCGGTTCGGCGAGAACGCGACCGACCGCGAGACCCGTCCGCTGCACATCTGCCCCGACTGCGAGTCGCCGCTGGTCCAGCCACTGTCCTGGTCCGAGACCAAGGACGACGAGTGGGAGCTGATTCTCAGCTGCCCGAACTGTGAGTGGCACGAAGAGGGCGTCTTCAGCCAGGGCGAGATCGAAGATCTCGAGGACCGGCTCGAGGACGGCCTGTCCGAGATGCTCGACGACCTGCACCGGCTCACGCAGGCCAACATGGTCGACGAGATCGAGCGCTTCATCCGGGCGCTCGAAGCGAACCTGATCCTCCCCGAAGACTTCTAGGAGTAGCGCTCTACCACGCCGTCGGCGACGAGCTCGAGCGCCGTACGCTGGCGCCCCGGCAGCGGCGGGAGTGCGTGCTTTGCCGCCGAGACGAGCTCGAGCGCACGTAGCCTGGTCGCCTCCGGCGCGCCTGTCCGGGCGATCCGGTCGCAGATCGCGGCCGCGTCCCCCGGGGTGCGGACCCGTTTGAGGTCGATCGCCGCGAGCCCGGGATCCGAGTCACGGGCGATGATCATCGGAAGGGTGACTGTGCCATCGAGAACATCGGCACCGCGCGGCTTCCCCGTCCGCTCCGGCGGCCCGGTGACGTCGAGCACGTCGTCGAGGATCTGGAACGCCATCCCGATCTGCTCGCCGAAGCGCCCCAGCGGCTCGACCGGGCCGTCGGCCTCGAGCGCGCCCAGCTCGCACGCCGCGCGGAACAGGACCGCCGTCTTCAGGCGGCTTCGTTCGAGGTACCGCTCGACCGTGATCCCCGCGTCGAACGCGTCAGCCCGCTGCATCAGCTCCCCCTCCGCCAGCTCGCTGCTGGCGCGTGATAGCGCCCTGATCGCGTCGACCGAGCCGGATCCGGCGAGCTCGGCGAACGCGCGGGAGAACAGGAGATCCCCGGTGGCGGTCGCGAGGCTCCGGCCACCCGCCGCGAACACGGTCGGCTGACCCCGCCGCAGCGACGAACCGTCGAGCACGTCGTCGTGCACGAGCGTGGCCGCGTGCACGAGCTCGACCGCGACCGCCGCGTGGAGCAACCCCTCGCTCTCCGGCGGTGGGGCGCCCGCGGCGAGGCCGACCAGCAGCGGGCGCAGGCGTTTGCCGCCGGCCGCGATCGTCTCGCCCGCGTAGCGGGCCAGCAGCGATCCGTGCCCGCTCACGAGCTCCGCCATCCGGCGCTCGACGCCGTCGAGCAGGCTGAGCACGGGCTCTCCACCGAGATCGACAACCGCTTGGACCGCGGCGCCAGTGGTCACCTCACACCGTCCCCACGTGGAGGGCGATGATCCCGCCGGCGGTCAGGAAGTACCGAACCTGCCGCATCCCGGACCGCCACATCAGCTCGGCGAGCTGGCGCGGGCCTGGGAACCGCCTGACCGACTTCGGAAGGTACGTGTAGGCCTCGGGGTCACCGGCGAGCTTGCCGAGCCCGGGAACCACGCGATCGAACCACACGTCGAAGAAGTAAGACAGCGGCGGACGTGTCGGGGTGGTGATCTCCAGCACCACGACGCGGCCGCCGCGCTTGACGACCCTGGCCATTTCTTCAAGGCCCCGGCCGAGATCGGTGACAATACGGTCGCGCTCCAGCAACGACAGA
>CAVOIU010000009.1:0-3487 GCA_963695965.1 uncultured Solirubrobacterales bacterium | reverse complement strand
TCGCGGTCGCCGAGGTTGAACCACACCTCGACGCCGAGGTCGCGCAGACCGTCCATCACCGCGAACGAGTCGTCTGCAAGTCCCCAGCCGCGCTCGTCGATCCGGTCCGCGAGCCAGAACGTGATCAGATCCGGGTCGGGGGACACGTAGGCGCCGTAGATCTCGATGTCATCGCCGGTGTTTGCGATCACCACGAGCTCGTCGGGGCCGACGACGTCGAGCATGCCGCGGGCGAGCTTCGCCCCACCGGTGCCTCCAGCGAGCACGACGACGGGGTTACTCACAGCCCGGTGATCTTGATGCCGGCTCTGACCTTGTTGCGGACGTTGATCGAGATGATCAGCGGCGTGAGCTGCTCGACGATCCGCGCCATCTCGAGCGGCCCGCAGTTGACCGGCCGCAGCCCGTCGATTTGCCTTACGAGCTCGGCCGCGCGGGACTTGTCGTCGCGGCTGTCGCCGCACAGCAGTATGTCCTCGTCGAGCTGGTGGCCCAGGTCCGAGAGCAGCGCGGCGCTGACCGTGTGGAATGCCGACACGACCCCTACCTCGGGGGGCAGCAGCTCTCTTGCCTGCTGGGCGGCCGAGCCCTGCCATACCCCCAGCGTCCGGGTCGCCTTGCCACCGAACGCCGCGGCGAGCGGGACCGTCGCGTCGATCAATAACTGCCCGGGAATCAGCGCCTTGTGAAGGTTGGCGACGTCTCGACCTGGTTCCGGAATGGAACGCTGAGGATCACGGTCGCGGCATCGCGCACAGCCGCCTCGTTCTGAAGGCCGGTGAACGAGCCGGCCGACAGCTCGGCCGTGGCGTGCCGGGCGGCCTCCTCGGCCCGGCCCGCGTCGCGCGAGCCGATCACGACTGGGATGCCGGCTCTCCCGAGCCTCAGCGCCAGACCGAAGCCGAGCGCCCCGGTCCCGCCGACGATGCACACCGCAGAAGACGCCACGGCGCGCCAAGTGTATGGTTCCGCCGCCGATGGGGGATTCGCTCGAGGTGGGAATCGAGGGCGCGACGGAGTTCGAGGTCGACGAACGCCTGCAGACTGACGTCGGCGGCACGATCGCCTCCACCGTGCTCTCGACCCCTGGGATGATCATGATGATGGAGCGGACGGCGTCGATGCTCGCCTACCCGAGGCTCGAGCCGGGCAAGGCGACGGTCGGCTTCGAGGTGTGCGTCAGGCACGTCGCGGCGGCCCCGACGGGCACCCGCTGCACCGCCCGCGCGAGGCTCGAGGAGATCGTCGACGGTCGGAAGCTCCGGTTCGCCGTCGAGGTCGTCGCCGAGGACGGACGGACGATCGGCGTCGGGAGCCACGAGCGGAGGATCGTCGAGGGGGTATCTCGGTGAGGAGATGGCTGCTTGGCCTGGTGCTGGCTGCCCCGGCGCTCGTTGCGGGTCTCGCAGTTGGGCCTGCCGGCGCCGCCGGCGCCGCCGGCGCGCTGCGCCAGCCGCTACGGGTGCGCTCCTCGTCGATCGTCCAGAACGGTCAGCAGATCACGTGGCGACTCGAGATGGCCAAGCCTTTCTCGCCAGGCGCGCTGGTCCGTAACGGGCGGACGCTGTGCCTGCTGCGTGAGCGGGTCGGCAATGGGAGCGCCGCCGGGGCGCTGTGCCTGTACGGCCCGAAGCCGGGCCAGAAGACGCCGCGGCTGTTCTACAGCCGGATCACCGCGTCGGGCGCGGGTCCCGGCCGGCTGATCTCAGCGACGATCGCCCGCTCGAGCTCGAAGCAGCTCGTCGCGACCTTCCTGCCCGGGGACATCGGCACGCAGTACGTTCCGATCCGCTGGCAGGTGATCAGCACCCTGCGGGGCGCCGCCTGCGTCCCGAAGCCTGGCCAGACGCGCTGCTTCGACCTGTTCCCCGCCAAGCCGGCGCTGTTCAAGATACACGTGCCACAGGTGGTCGGCTGCGTGGCGGGCGGCTCGTCGCTCGTCTACAGCGGTCCCTCGAACCAGCACGAGCTCGCGCTCACGTTCGACGACGGTCCGTGGAACGCGCCGCCCGATGATCGACTGGGTCAACCTTTTCGCGCGCGAGCACGTCCCGGTCACGTTCTTCGAGATCGGCGACCAGATCAGCGAGTTCGACCCCACGGGGTCGGCCGAGCGACAGGCGCTCGCCGACGGCGACATCATCGGCGACCACACGTGGACGCACCCGGACATGACGAAGCTGTCGGCCGGGGAGCAGTCCTCGCAGCTCTCGCTGACCGCCGCGGCGATCAGGCACGCGACCGGCTTCTCGACGTGCATCTGGCGCCCGCCGTACGGGTCGATCAACGGCCAGGTCGTGTCGCTCGCACGCTCGCTCGGCCTGATCACGATCCAGTGGGACGTCGACACGGTCGACTGGTCGCTGCCCGGCACCTCGACCATCTATCAGCGGGCGGTGGATGGCGCCCACAACGGAGCGATCATCCTCCAGCATTTCGGTGGCGGCCCGCGCTACGAGACGTTCGCGGCGGTCCAGCAGGAGATCCCCAAGCTCCGCAGCGAGGGCTACCGGTTCGTCACGATCCCGCAGCTGCTGGGGCTCAAGCTGCTCACCGCTGACGCTCCGCTCCTAGAATCGACTGGGTGAGCGAGCTGCCGCAAGCCGTGCACGTCCGCGAGGTGGGCCCCCGCGACGGCTTTCAGAACGAGCCCGAGGTGATCCCGACCGCGGACAAGGTGCGCCTGATCGAGCTCCTCGGCGCCACCGGCCTGCGCCGCATCGAGGTGACGAGCTTCGTTCGCCCCGACGTGATCCCGCAGCTCGCCGACGCCGAGCAGGTGCTCGAGTCGATCTCGTTGCCCGACGAGGTCGCGGTCAGCGTCTTGATCCCGAACGAGCGCGGGCTCGATCGGGCGCTTTCCGCCGCGATCGCTTTCAGGAGATCAACGGTTCCTGTCGGCCTCGGAGACCCACAACCAGAAGAACGTCGGCCGCCCGGTGGCCGAGTCGCTCGCCGGTCTGGAGCGGACCTTCGCGAGGGCCCGCAAGGAGGGTCTCCGCTGCGAAGGGGTGATCTCGACGTCGTTCGGGTGTCCGTACGAGGGGAGTGCCGGTCGCGCGGGTGCTGGAGCTGGCCTGCGTCGCTGGCCGACGCCGGCTGTGAGGAGGTGGCCTTCGGCGATACGACCGGGATGGCCAACCCGCTCCAGGTCGGGATTCTTCGCCGCGGCCCGTGAGGCGGTTCCTGGGGTCGACGGACCACCCACTTCCACAACACCCGCGGCCAGGGCCTGGCCAACGTGCTCGCGGCCTGAGTCCGGGTTCGACGAGCTTCGAGTCCTCGTTCGGCGAGCTCGGCGGGTGTCCGGTTCCGCCGGGGGCCACGGGAAACATCGCCACAGAGGATCTCGTGTCGATGCTCGACGAGATGGGCTTGAAGACGGGGATCGACCTGGGCGAGCTGATCGTGGCCGCTCGCGCGGCTCAGGACACGCTGGGGCGGGCGCTGGGAAGCCACGTCCTCACCGCCGGCCCGGTGCGGTGAG
>CAVOIU010000008.1:0-6660 GCA_963695965.1 uncultured Solirubrobacterales bacterium | reverse complement strand
AGGTCGTTCCCTGCACGTCGTAGTACGCGCCGAGCTGCCCGGCGGAGAACACGGCCACGTAGCTCGGGTACGCCGCCCGTCCTGGCCATGGATCAGGTAGCTCCGCAGCATCGGCGGAATCCCCGCGCCCGAGCGCTCCTGAACCCGTGGATACTCGACTGGGAAGGCGAGGCCCCCGCCAGTGATCCGCGCCGCGAGCTGTGAGGACCCCGTCGGCTCAGCGGCAGGCTCGCGGCCACCTTGTGGTTGTGGACAGCGTGCGCGGCCGCGGCCGTCTGCCCTTGGGATCGCGGAGCCGCCGAACAGGAACGCGTGCATGCTCGCGGGATCTGCCGCGGGCTTGCCGTGTCGTAGGACGGTCCGCAGGGTGGCGTGGAAGTGGACCTGCCGGACACGGCGGCCCGGAGGAGGAGATCAGCGTCCCGACAGGTTGAGGATCCCGGTGGCCGAATGCAGGCCCGGGTCGGTCTGGACCGCCTTGCCGAAGATGTTCTCGAACTTGTGGACGTTGCCGCCGAGGGTCGGCCGTACTGCTTCTTGACGTCGAGCAGGAAGCTCTGGTCGCGAGCGTCGCTGACGAGCGAGGTGTCTCGTGGCGGTATGAGACGAACTGCAGCGCCTGGGCGCCGCACATCTTCTGGTAGCCGGGCTGGAGGTTGATCTCCTGGTACTGCGCGCCGCCCGGGACGTTGACGTGGAAATAGCGGCGGTCGACGGTCGAGTAGACACAGCCCATCTCGTCGACGGCACGCTTGAAGCGACCGAACGTGATCACGACCACGTGGTTGACCGGATCCCCGGTCACCGCTTGAGCGTCTACACCAGCATCCCGATCCCGAGGTGTAGGCCGAGTTGAGCCGGTCGTACGGCGCCTGGCCGGGGGGACTGATCGTCACCCACAGCTCGCGGGGGATCGACATCATCGAGATGTACGGCTTGCTCGGATCGATCCTCACCAGCAGCATCTCGTTCGCGAGATGGGGACGGCGCGGTGGTAGTACTGGGTCAGCGAACGTTGGTCGTCGCCGACCAGCAGCAAGGTCTGCGGATCGCCCCATCCGGCACTCGCGCAGGTCGCCGTGCCGGTCTTCAGGCCCCGTTCTGCCCGAGGGCGTCGCCGAGGTCGTGCACCTGCTCGACCACGAATACGGCAGTGCCGCCGGCGGCTCAGAGCACCACGACCACGCACGCGATCAGCATCCGCTTGACCTCCCGCGCCGCGCCTGGCCCGGCGGCCCGGCGGCCCGACCGGTGACCGCCCAGCGCAGGACCGGCCGGGCGACCGTGGAGTCCCGCCGCCCGGAGGCCCGGTTACGACCCCGTCCGAGCTCGCGTGCGTGGTAGGCCGACTTGGCGACGCTCACGCAGGCGCGGCCCATGATAAGCGGCTTCGGCGGAGCGCTACGCCGCCGTCGCCAGCAGCGACATGGCAAGCTCGGCCACCTCGGTCGGGGTGCGACCGACGCGCACGCCCCTGCTCTCGAGCGCCTCCGCCTTGGCTTTCGCGGTCCCTTGCGAGCCTGAGACGATCGCGCCGGCGTGCCCCATCGTCTTGCCCGGCGGGGCCGTGAAGCCCGCGATGTAGGCGACGACCGGCTTCGACACGTTCGCCTCGATGAACTCGGCGGCCCGCTCCTCGGCGTCGCCGCCGATCTCCCCGCACATCACGATCAGCTCGGTCTCGTGGTCCTCCTGGAACATCGCCAGCACGTCGATGAAGTCGGTGCCCGGCACCGGGTCGCCGCCTATCCCGACAATCGTCGAGTTCCCGAACCCGCGCTGCGCGACCACGTTGCCGATCTGGTACGTCAGGGTCCCGGAGCGGGAGACCACGCCGACGTTGCCCTCGCTGAAGAACGCCGCCGGGATGATCCCGACGCTGGCCTTGCCCGGCGACAGGATCCCGGGGCAGTTGGGACCGATCAGCCGCGCGTGCCCGTTCTTCTTCAGCGTGTTGTAGACCCGTAGCTCGTCGTGGGCGGGAATCCCCTCGGTAATCGCGATGATCAGCTCAATCCCCGCGTCCTCGGCCTCAAGGATCGAGTCGGCCGCGAACCGCGGTGGGACGAAGATCATCGCGGTGTTGGCGCCCTCCTGCTCGACCGCCTCGTGGAAGGTGTTGAACACGGGGACCCCGTCGACGTCCTGGCCGCCCTTGCCGGGGGTAACTCCTCCTACCACCGTGGTGCCGTAGTCGCGGTTGCGAAGCGTGTGGAAAGTGCCCTCGCGTCCGGTGATCCCGGACGTGCAGAGCCGCGTCTCAGTGCCGACGAGGATGCTCACGCGGGCGCCCCCTCGGCCTGCTTTGCGAGCTCGACGACCTTCTCGGCGGCGCCGTCCATCGTCTCCTCGATGTGGACGTTGGGGAGATCCGCCTCGGTCAGCAGCGCGCGGCCCTCCTCGCCGTTGGTGCCGTCGAGCCGGACCACGAACGGGACCGTCGGGTTGATCTGCTTGAAGGCCTCGATCAGCCCCTTGGCGACCTCGTCGCAGCGGGTGATCCCCCCGAAGATGTTGAACAGCACCGCCTTGACCTTGGCGTCCGAGAGGATCACCTCGACGGCGCTCGTGATCGCCTCGGCGCGCGATCCGCCGCCGGCGTCGAGGAAGTTCGCGGGTCTGCCGCCCGCTTCGGCCACCACGTCGAGCGTCGACATCGACAGCCCCGCGCCGTTGGCGAGGATCCCGATGTCGCCGTCGAGTTTGACGTAGGTGAGCCCGCGCTCCTTGGCCATCCGCTCCTGCACGTCCTCTTTGGAGGGGTCCCGAAGCTCGGCGTTATCGGGGTGGCGGTAAAGCGAGTTGTCGTCGAGCGTCACCTTCGCGTCGAGCGCCTTGACATCGCGCTCCGGCGTCACGATCAGAGGGTTGACCTCGACCAGCGTCGCCTCCTCGGCGACGAACACCTCGTAGAGCTTGGCCAGCATCGCGCCGATGGGCCTGACCACGTCGCCGTCGACCCCTGCCTCGTAGGCGAGCCGGCGGCCGTGGAAGTCCTGGTATCCGATCAGGGGGTCGACGTGCAGGCGCGCGATCGCGTCGGGGTCCTCGTCGGCGACCTCCTCGATGTCCATCCCCCCCTTGGTCGAGAGCATCAGCAGCGGCGCCTTGGCCGAGCGGTCGAACACGACCGAGGCGTAGTACTCCGAGGCGATCTCCGAGGCGCCCTCGATCCACAGCTCGTGAACGGTCAGGCCACGGATGTCCATCCCGAGAATCGCCTCCGCGTGCTCGCGAAGCTCGTCGCTGTTGTTGGCCACCTTGATCCCCCCGGCCTTGCCGCGCCCGCCGATCTGAACCTGGGCCTTGACCACGCAGGGGAAGCCGATCTCGTCGGCGGCGGCGCTCGCCTCCTGGACCGAGGCGGCGTGCCGTCCGGGCGGAACAGGCACTTGGTGGCGGGCGAACAGCTGCTTGCCCTGGTACTCGAGCAAATCCATCGGTGGCGGGGCGAGACTCTAGTGAAGTGTCGCCTCCTGGAGCGTTCCGGACGCGGTGGGACTGCAGAGTTGGCTTTGCTCGTGGCATCATGCCCGCGCTATGGCGATCCCGAAGACAGTGTCGTTTGTCACGTTCGACGTGTACGGAACGCTGATCGACTGGGAGACGGGCGTCTACGACGCATTCGCCAAGGAGGCCGAGCGAGACGGTTTCACGCTCGACCGCGACGAGCTGATCCCCCTGTTCCACGAGACCCAGCGCCAGATCCAGGCCGGTTCCTACGAGCTCTATGCCGAGGTGCTGAGGCGCACGGCGGTGCAGATCGCCAAGAAGCTCGGGTGGCCGCTGGAGCCCTCCCGGGCCGGCTTCCTGCCGGACTCGGTGCAGCGCTGGCCTCCGTTCAAGGAGACCAACACACAGCTGACGAAGATCGCCAAGAAGCACAAGATCGGGCTGATCTCGAACATCGACGACAAGCTGCTGGGGCTGACCCGGCGGCACATCCCGCTCGACTTCGACCTGGTCGTGACCGCCCAGCAGGTCCGCAGCTACAAGCCCGATCCCGCGCACTTCACCGAGTGCGAGCGCCGGATCGGCGGCAAGCGCGGGTGGGTCCACGTCGCCAGCAGCTACTACTACGACGTCGAGCCGTGCGTGAAGAAGCGGATCCCGGTGATCTGGGTCAACCGCTCCAAGGAGCAGCTCGAGTCAAACCAGAAGAAGCCCGACGCGGAAGTCCCAAACCTCCGCGAGGCCGCGAAGCTGATCGGGGTCTCCTAGTCTTCCTGATCGATTGATTGAGGGGCACCAGCGGCTCGGTCCGTGCTGTGCGCAAGGGGTCGGTCCGTGCTGTGCGTAACGCGCGGTGCGGCACCGTGTACACTGTTTACGATCTGTAAATATCCATGGAAACGGGCGTGTGATGGAACGAGCTGGCTCGCAGTCCACATCCGGGCGCGACCCGCAACCCCCTCGACGGCTCAAGCGGAGCGCGCGCCGGGAGCAGCTAGTCGAGCTCGCGATGCCGATCGTCGCCGCGCGGGGCCCGACGGGCTTCAGTCTGGATGAGGTGGCATCGCGCGCCAATGTGACCCGCAACCTGCTCTATCACTACTTCCCGCGCGGGCGCCAGGACATCCTGCTCGCCGTTGGTGAGCGCGCCGGACGCGAGTTGACGGACGGTTGGATGGTCGACGAATCGACCCCGGCCGAGGCACGTCTGGCGGCGAACTTCGCGCGCTTTATCGACCATGCGACCAAGCCCACAGACGCGTGGCGCATCCACCGCCACGGACGCGCCTCGAGCGATCCCGAGCGACCAGGCGCTCGTCGAGCATTTCGAGGAAGCCATCATCGTGAGCGTCTCGCTCAGTAACTTCGGAACGACCGCGCCTCCAGCGACTGCGCGCCTGGCGATCAAGGGCTGCATCGCATTCAGCGAGAGCGTGTTGGATGAGGCGCGCATCACCGTGGTCCCCCGCGAGGCGGTGTTGCAGATGGTCGCCGAGACTTCCTCGTAACCCTCCAGGCAGCCGCCTAGGCCTGGTGACGCCCGGGGGCCGTTCGTGGTCCCCCCTCCGGGCCGCTCGCGGCCCCCCTCGTCAGTCGGCGGCGCTGATCACGGCGATCGTGTCCCCGGACGCCACCGAGGAGCCCACCGCGATCGGGAGCTCGGCGACGGTCCCGGACTTGTGCGCCGTGATCTCGTTCTCCATCTTCATCGCCTCAATCACCGCGATCAGCGTGCCCTCTTCGACCGCGGCGCCCTGCTCGACCGCGACCTTCAGCACCGTGCCCTGGATCGGTGAGGCGAGGGTGTCGCCGCCTCCTCCGCCTCCGCCTCCGGCGCGCTCGGAGCGCCTGGGCGGCTTGCGAGCAGGAGCGCCGCCAGCCGCCGGGGCGGCCCCGTGAGGGCACGCCGCGGCGAGCGGGGGGCCGATCACCTTGACGTCGAAGCGCTTGCCGGACACCTCCACCGTGTAGGTCTGCTCGACCGGCTCGGCTTCCTCGTCGGCATCGGCCTCGTGCCGGGCTTCGAACGCAAGCGACTTCAGCCACTCACGGTCCTCGATCAGGTCGCGGCAGGTCTCGGCGTTCGCCCATTGCTCGGAGGCAGGATCGCCTTGTGGAACGGCATCAGCGTCTTCAGCCCGCCGATCTCGTACTCGCCTAGCGCGCGCAGCATCCGGTTGGTCGCCTGCTCGCGGTCGGCGTCCCAGACGATCAGCTTCGCGATCATCGGGTCGTACATCGGCGAGATCACCGAGCCGGCACACGCCAGAGTCGACCCGGACGCCGGGGCCAGCCGGCTCGATGTAGGTCTGATCGTGCCCGGCGCCGGCGCGAAGTTCTTGCGCGCGTCCTCGGCGTTGATCCGGCACTCGATCGCGTGGCCGCGCAGCACGACCTCGTCCTGGCTGATCGATAGCTGCTCGCCGGCCGCGACCTGATCCCCTCCTTGACGATGTCGATCCCCGTCACGATCTCGGTGACGCAGTGCTCCACCTGGACGCGCGTATTCATCTCGAGGAAGAAGTACTCGCCCTCCTGGAGCAGTCCCTCGATCGTCCCGGCGCCCGATGTACGCGACCGCCGCCGCCGCGTCGGTGGCGATCTTGCCGATCCGCGCGCGCAGCTCCTCGTCGACGGCCGGCGCCGGTGCCTCCTCGATCAGCTTCTGGTGGCGGCGCTGGATCGAGCAGTCCCGCTCGCCGAGGTGGATCACGTTCCCGTGCTTGTCGGCGAGCACCTGGACCTCGACGTGGCGCGGGTCGGGCAGGTAGCGCTCGAGATAGACGGTCGAGTCCCCGAAGAACTTCTCGCCCTCGCGGGCCGAGCCCTCGAACGCCTCCTCCAGCTTGTCCTCGGACTCCGCGACGCGGAAGCCCTTGCCGCCGCCGCCGCCCGCGGCCTTGACCGCCACCGGATACCCAATCGTCTTGTCGATCAGCTTGCGGGCGTCCTCGACCGTCGCCACCGGCTCGGTGGTTCCCGGAACGATCGGCACCCCCGCCTTGGCCATCAGCTCCCGCGCCCGGGTCTTCGACCCCATCGCCTCGATCGCCGAGGCGGGAGGCCCGATGAAAGTGATGCCACGCTCCTCGAGCGCGGCCGCGAACGCCGCGTTCTCGGCCAGGAACCCGTAACCCGGATGCACGGCCTCGGCGCCCGATCGCTCCACGACCTCGAGCAGCTTGTCGATCGCCAGGTAGCTCTCGC
>CAVOIU010000007.1:0-8733 GCA_963695965.1 uncultured Solirubrobacterales bacterium | reverse complement strand
TCAAAGAGCCGACGATGGTCCAGCGGCTCATGGACGGTCCTGAGTTCTCGATCGACTGCCTGTCGGATCTCGATGGACGGTGTCTCGACGCGATCCCGCGCACGATGATCGAGTCGCGCGGCGGCGAGTCGATCAAGGGCACCGTGATCGACGACCGCGAGCTGGTCGAGCTCGGGGCGCGGGTCGCCGAGGCGCTGGCAGTCCGCGGTCCGTGCACGATTCAGGTGTTTCGTGACCAGCGGATCGGCCTTGGGATCACCGACGTCAACACTCGTTTCGGAGGCGCGTTTCCGGCGCCCATGTACGCAGCGCTACCCGGTCGCACCTACCCGGAGCTGATCGTGCGAATGGCGCGGGGCGAGCGGATCGCGCCGCACTTGGGCGCCTTCCGGGCGGGGTCACCTTCACGCGCTACTACTGGCAGCTCGAGCTGGATGAGGCGATGCGGCCCACCGGGCGCGACATCGTGGACCCGCCCGGGCCGCCCTCGCCGCGATAGCCCGCCTACGCGCTGGTACCTACGCGCTGGCGAGGCGCGCCCGGCGTTCCTCGCGTTCCTCGCGCCAGCAGTCCTCGACGAAGTCGGCGATCTTGGCCGTCAGCCGCTTGGGCTTGGCCCGCAGCTCGACGATCGAGTTGGCGTCGATCAGCTTTGCGTTGGGCAGCTCGGCCGCGAGCATGTCGGCGTCCGAGAACGGGTGCACCGGGTCCCGGGGGTGGCCGATCACGAGCGCCGGCGTCTCGAGCGTCCGGCGGACGGTGTGGTCGGGCGCGGTCCGGCCGAACAGGATCCCCTGGAGCACGGCGCCGCTGGCGCCCGGGTCCTGCGCCAGCCAGTCGAGCCCGAGCTCGAGCATGAACGGCACGCGCCCGCGCGGGACCGCGCGAGCCGCCCGTGCGACGACGTCCATCAACGGCCTGCCGAACGTCAGCGCGAACAGCAATGGTGTGAACGCGGCGGCGCTCGCCGGAATCGCGTTGTCGAGCACCGGCATCTCGATGATCATCCCTCGAAGCCGCTCGGGCGCCGTGGCCGCCACCTCGAGCGAGATGTTGGCGCCCAGCGACGTGCCCCCGATGACCGCCTCCTCAAGCTCGAGGTGATCGAGCAGCGCGACGACCTGCTTGGCGAACTCCGTGATCGAGTACCGCCACATCTGGCGCGGGCGGTCTGACGCACCGTGCCCGAGCGGGTCGAGCGTGATCACCCGGTTTCCGCGCCGGGCGAGATTGCGAGCCAGCGGCATCTGCATCTTCTGTGAGAGCAGCAACCCCGGCGTGAGCACCGTCGTCCTGGAACCCTCTCCGTGGACGGTGTACGCGAGTCGCTGACCGCCGTAACTGAAGTGGGCCATGGCTCTCAGGATAGCGGTGGGCCTGGCTGGCCAGCCAGGCAATCGGCGAGGCGATACCGTCTGAGGGCAACCGAATTTGGAGGAGGACGCTTTCATGGCCAAGGCTCCACGATCGCTCGCCGGGCTGACCGTCGCGATTACCGGCGGTGCCCGCGGCATCGGCCGCGCCACCGCTCGTGCGCTACTCGCGCACGGTGCGCGTATCGCGATCGGAGACATCGACCAGTCGCTTGCCGAGAGCACCGCGGCGGAGCTCGGCTCGGGCACCATCGGGCTCCCGCTGGACGTCACCGACCGGGAGAGCTTTGCCGCCTTCCTCGACCAGACAGAGCAGCGCCTTGGCCCGCTCGACGTCCTGATCAACAACGCCGGGATCATGCCCGTGGGCCCGTTCGTGGAGGAGACCGACGCGACCGCCAAGCGGATGGTCGACATCAACCTCCACGGCGTGATCTTCGGGTCCAAGCTGGCGCTCGAGCGCTTCATTCCCCGCCGCCGCGGTCACCTGGTGAACATCGCTTCGATCGCGGGCAAGGCCGCGGCGCCCCATGTCGCCACCTACGCGGCGACCAAGCACGCCGTCGTCGGGCTGACCGAGGCGATCCGTCAGGAGGTGGCCGGCAGCGGTATCGAGCTGAGCGTCGTGATGCCAGTGGGCGTGAACACTGAGCTCTACTCGGGGCTCGAGCAGCTGCGCGGGATCAAGACCCCCGAGCCCGAGGACGTCGCCGAAGCGATCGTCGAGGCGCTACAGACCGGTCGCTACGAGGTCTACGTGCCAAAGCGGATGAACGCGACGCTCCGGCTCGGCGGTCTCCTCCCCCTGCGGGCGAGGGATGCGCTCAACAAGGCGACGGGGGGTCATCGGGCGATCACTCATCCCGACCACGCTGCGCGCGCGGCCTATGAGGCGCGGATGCAGCAGACGATCGAGGGGACGCCGTCGGCGACGTCCACGGCAGGCGCGCCATCACCGGCAGAGCCCGCGCCCGCGGAGCCCGCGGCACCGGCGCCGAGCAACGGCGCCGACGACACCGAGCCCGCCACGCGCGAGAAAAGGCCGTCTAGCCTCCCTGGATCCGCTTCTCGCGACGGCGATCGGACCTAGGCGCCGGACCCCAGCCAGGCGGCGATCAGGCGGCCGATCTCGGCTCCGGCGTCCTCCTGGAGGAAGTGGCTCGCGTCCTCGATCACGTGGCTGACCTCGGTGCCGAGCGCTCCGGCGAAGCGCTGGCCGGTGTCCAGTGTCAGCACCGGATCGGAGTCGGCCCACAGGATGAGCTTCGGCCGCCGGTCGCCGCGTAGCGCCTCGAGCACGCGCTGGCCGGCCTCGGCCCCGGGCATCTCGGGCGAAGTGGGGAGCATCAGCGGAAACGCGCGCGCTCCCGCCTTCGACTCCGGGTTGGGGTAGGGCGCGTCATACGCGGCGATCACCTCGTCGCCGGGGTCCCGCTTGCAGGCGCCGCGCACCAGGTAGCCCACGGGAAGGTCCTCCGTTCGCTCGACGAAGTTGCGGAATTGGATCCACGCATCGCTCATCTTCTGGTGCCCGGTGAACAGCCCCGTGTCCAATACAACGAGCTTCGCGATGCGGTCGGGGTGCTCGACCGCCAGCCGCAGGCCGATCGGCCCTCCCCAGTCGTGCACGACGACCGTGGCGTCGCGCAGGTCGAGCTCCTCCAGCAGGGGCGCGACGCTCGCGGTGTGGCGGTCGTAGCTGTACCAGTCCAGGTCGGCCGGCTTGTCTGAACGGCCGAACCCGGGGAGGTCGGGAGCGATGCACCGGTAGCCCGCGTCGCGGACCGGTGGGATCACCTTGCGCCACAAGAACGACCACGTGGGCTCCCCATGGAAGAACAC
The DNA here is from genome assembly GCA_963695965.1 of uncultured Solirubrobacterales bacterium. GTDB lineage: Bacteria > Actinomycetota > Thermoleophilia > Solirubrobacterales > Solirubrobacteraceae > Palsa-465. The sequence goes on along the minus strand of CAVOIU010000007.1, from coordinate 5,518 downwards.
GACTGGCGGGCCTTCACCCTCGTCGAGGTGGGCGAGGCGGAGCCCGTCGTACTCGCGATAGGAAGATGAGAACGGAAATCGGGGAGCCCTTCGAGGGCTCCGTCGGCGGTGCGGATGGCGTCGGTCATGAACCCAACCTATAGGGATCGGCGTCCTCAGAGCCCGTCGACGATTATCCGGTCGGCGTCCGAGGCCACCGTCACCTCGATCTCCGAGGGGTACCGCTGCCAGGCGATCAGGTTGAGCGCCTGGAGACGATCGAGCATCGCCTGGAACGCGTATGCCTGCGCGCCGGAGACGTAGTGGCGCGCGATCGTGAACGACCAGCCGTCCCCCGCGGGCGGATCGTTCTCGCCGATCAGCTGCTGGTAGCGACGATCGGCAACGGTGCTGGAGACGATCAGGGGAGCGGCTCCGCCGGACAGCGATCGCACCCGGGCGGCCAGCTCGATCAGCAGGTCGAGTGCCGTCGGCTGCAGCCCGCCGTAGAGCGCCGGAGTCGCGCCGAGCTTGGGCGCGAGCGAGCCCATTCCCGGGTCGTAGGCGAGGCCGAGGGTCGCCTGATTGCGCGGCAGGCGCAGCAGCGCCCGCCCGGCATATGCGGAGTCGAGCGCGTCGGGATCGCCGAACGACACCGTCCGGTCGGGCGGATGCAGGACCAGTGCCGCAGACCCGATCTCGGTCTGAAGCGCGGACAGCCGGGCCAGCGCGCCCCGGTCGGTGCGATACAGGCCCATGATCTGCTCGGCCGCGAGGACTCGCCAGTAGTACGTCCACGAATCGTCGCCGAAGGACGAGAGCAACCGGTACGCGGCGGTGTGGTGGTCGGGAGCGGTGTCGAAGTACAGCTGCACGTATGGGACCGAGCCGCCGCCGTCGTAGGCGCCCAGCACGTTTCCGAGGTTCCCGATGCCCATGTGGTAGGACTCGATCGCGAGGTCCGAGCGCCCGAACCGCTGCCGGGCCAGCTGCAGGTAGCGGACCGTCGCGGCGAGTGCCTTGCGGGGGTCGAAGCGCTCGTCGATCTTCGCCCGGGCCTGCTCGAGCCTGGCAACGACGCGGGCCTGGCCGAGCCCGTCGGCCCGGTTGATCTGAGCGGTCAGGGCACGGCTCTTCTCCAGATTGATGTGCATCCCCAGGAGCGACTGCCCCGTCTGAGGCTCGATCTGCGTGAGCCCGGCGGCGTTCGCGGGATCTCCACCGGCGATCGCGTCGGGGACGCCGGCGCTCTCCAGGTAGACGATCCCCTCGAGGGTGTCCGGATCTACCCCGGTGCCCGCCGTGACCGCGTCGATCATGCCGCGGAACGCCCCCACCCGCCGAGCGGTCGCGATCGCTCCACCGGGGCTCTTGGCAAACAGGACGTGACCTTCTCCCGCCGTCGCACGGGCGACGAGCTCGGCGGCATGGTCGGGGACGTACGCGAACGGGTCGCCGGCGCGAGCCGGCTGTCCGGTCCCGGGGAGTGGGAGCGGCGGCGGTGACCCACTCGACAGCGCGGCTACGAGCACCGCGACGATCACGACGGCCGCGGCGGCGCCCGCGGCAACGAGGCGCCGGCGGCGGATCGCCGCTCGCGCCGGGCGGCGGCGCATCGCGCTAGGAGCGGTACACGAGACTTAGGCCGCTGCAACGAGCAACCGCGGCCGCGGACGCGTTCTTAGGGAGCTGCGGGATGACCTTCCAGCCGTTGCTCAGGGCGTACATATGGACAAGCGGGTGCGGGTGCTTGCGCTCGTAGGTCTGGCTGACGTACAACGCCCCGATCTTGACGTCGGCGTACCACGCGAACTGGCTCTGGTACCCGATCGGAATGTCAGGCTGGCCGCACGCGAGGATTCGTGAGGCGCCGAGCCTCTGGACGACCACCGAGAGACGGCCGATCTCCTTGGCGCGCGCCCGCTCGTGAGTCAGGTCCGCGCGCTCGAGCCGGTACTGGTGGTGGGCGGCGCCGAAGAGTGTGCCGGCGATTACGACGATTGCCAACCCGGTGCCCCAGGCTCCCAGTTGCGTTGTCAGCCGCGGACTTACCCGTGCGCGCGCGACTCTGCGGACGAAGCCCGCGAGCAGTCCTGGTAGCTCCAGGATCAGCCAGCCGACCGCGATACCGGCGAGCACGGACACGACGGCCCCGGCCTCGAACGTGTACCGCGGAACCGACGGGTAGCCCTTCACCGCCAATGCGATCTCGATGATCACCCACAGCACGGCACCGGCGGCCAAGACGAGGATCGTGCGGTTGCGCCGGATCGCCGCGACGACGACCGTCAGCAGCGCCAGGATCCAGACAGTCGTGGCCTGCTCCTGGTGGAAGCGGCTGATCGTGCCCGTGATCTTGTTGCCGTGGATCTCCCTTGGCGAATTTTGCGCGATGTTCCCAGCCGTGAAGAGACTCTTCGACGTGAGGCCGGGGATCCGAACCAGAAGAAAAGCAGCAGCGCGGAGTGCAGCCGAGCAGCCAACGCCGGTACTCGGGTACCTTGACCCACAGCCAGATGCCTGCCAGGCCGTAGAACGGCCACACCTCGGGTCGTCCGAGTGAGGCAAAGAACCAGGTCCAGAACGCCAGGCGGTGACGCCCCGGCGAGATGGAAGTCGATCGCCGCCAGGACGAGCGCCACGATCATCGTGTCCGACTCCGCACTGAGGAGGTAGTGCACGTAGGTGAGGTGGCTGACGGTGTCCTCCATCAGCAGCATCAGCCCCGCGGCGAATAGGCCGGCGACGTATGCGGCGTAGCGCCGGGCGGGATCGGCGCCAGTCAGCCGGAACGCGATCCGCCACGCGAAGATCGGCCCGGCGAGCGAGACCGCGACCGAGAACACCATCCACAGCCACAGCTGGTAACGCCCGAACAGCGCGAACGGAACGGTGAACAGGAACGGGAGCGGCTTCCACGACGGCGCCCCGTTGGTGTCGAGCTTCGCGTGGAGCGTCAGCTTGCCCCACACGAGCCACCCGTACGGGTCGTAGCCGGGCCGCGACCGTGCCCACAGGACGATCACCAGCGACACGAGCAGCAGTCCGACAGCCCCGAACACCCATGGGTAGGACCGCACGACGGCCAAAGGTCGTTGGGCCGTCGCCGCGCCGGTCGTGGGCCGGCGGCGACGGGGACGTGGGCAGGCGGCGCTTGTAGGGTCTGCTCGGTCAAGGCGCGGGGAAGGTAGCAACCGCGGGTACCGGCGATGCCGGCGCGAACGCGTCGCGGAGTGGCGGGACGGTAGCAGTCCGATGTGAAGCCAGCATCAACTGCACTCCAGGGACCCTACGTGCCTGTAACCTTGCGGTTTCTCCGGCCTACTTCCAGCGTCTTTGTCGGCTATCCTCGTGCGCTCGCTGGCCAGCGGAGCGTGTTTGCCCTGGTCGCCTGATTGCCCCCCTTAGGCCGAAGAGCGCTGGAGATCTGATTCGAAAGGTACTTGGAGCGCCCGTATGCAAATCCTCGTTCTTGGCGGTGACGGATACCTGGGATGGCCGACGGCCCTCCACCTGTCGGCCCTCGGCCATGACGTCGCGGTCAACGACAACTTCGCTCGTCGCGGCTATGACGAAGAGATGGGCGTGGAGAGCCTCGTTCCGATCGCCACCCTCGAGGAGCGCATAGCCGCCTGGACTGAGGTCTCCGGCAAGCAGATCAAGTCCTACGTCGGGGACCTCTGCGACCCCGCGTTCGTGCACCAGATGATCGGTGACTTCCGGCCGGACACGATCGTCCACTTCGCCGAGCAGCGCGCGGCCCCGTACTCGATGATCTCCCAGGCGCACGCCGTCTACACGCAGACCAACAACGTCGTCGGCAACCTCAACGTGATGTACGCGATCGCGGACCTCGACCGCGATATCCACCTGGTCAAGCTCGGGACGATGGGCGAGTACGGCCAGCCCAACATCGACATCGAGGAGGGCTGGATCGAGATCGAGCACAAGGGGCGCAAGGACCGGATGGTCTATCCCAAGCGACCCGGCTCGTTCTACCACTGTTCGAAGGTGCACGACAGCGTCAACCTGGAGTTCGGGTGTCGCATCTGGGGGATGCGGGTCACCGACCTGAACCAGGGGGTCGTGTACGGCGCCGAGACCGAGCAGACGAAGCTCGATCCGCGGCTTGCCACGCGCTTTGACTACGACGCGGTGTTCGGCACCGTGCTCAACCGGTTCATCATCCAGGCGGTCCTCGGCCTTCCGCTCTCGGTCTATGGCAACGGTTCGCAGACCCGCGGGATGATCAACATCGTCGACACGGTGGAGTGCATCCGGATCGCCTCCGAGACCCCGGCCGATCGAGGAGAATTCCGCGTCTTCAACCAGATGACCGAGTCGAAGTCGATCAACGAGATCGCCGAGACGGTCGCGAACGAGTACCCGGGCGACGCGAAGATCGAGCACGTCGACAACCCACGCGTCGAGATCTACGACCACTACTACAACGTTGTCCACACCGCGCTTGAAGGCCTCGGCCTCGAGCCGACGCTGCTGTCGATGGCGCTGATCGACCATATGTTCGAGGTCGTCGAGCGCCATCGGGATCGCGTGGACCTGGCGGCGGTGGCGCCCACTGTCAAGTGGGCTGACACCACCAGCGAGCTGCCACGGACCGGGCGCGAGCTGGCCCCGACGCAGTGAGCGCCTCCCCGACCGGGGAGCCGGCAACGCGGGCGCAGCCCGTGGCGGGCCGCCGGATTCTCGTGACCGGTGGCTCCGGGTTCATCGGACGGCATGTCGTCGCCGACCTGCTAGACGCCGGAGCGCAGGTCAGGGTCGTCGATCTGCAGCCTCATCCCGACGCAGCCGTCGACCTCGTCCAAGGCGACATCGCCGAACGCGACGTCCTGGATGCCGCGTTCGAGGGGGGTTTCGACGGCGTCGTTCATCTCGCGGCGGTGACCTCGGTGCTCCGCTCGGTAGAGCAGCCCGAGCTGACATTCCGGACGAACGTCGCGGCCACCGCGCTGCTGCTCGAGGCCGCCCGGGCCGCGGGTGTGACAGCCCTGGCGTTCACCTCGACCAACGCGGTCACCGGGCCGATGGAAGCGCCCGCGATCTCGGAGGCGTAGTGACGCGTTCTTCGGGATGTTGTTCAACCACGGAAGCCCGCGGCCGCGGTCGGATTTGTCGAGCGCAAGGTCAGCAACGGGTCGCCGCATCGCGTGAGGGCTCGACTACAAGTTCTTCGATGGAAATCTGACGCCCAGCGCGATTGGGGCTTTGCCGGCGACTACCTGCGCGCGATGTGGCTGATGGTCGAGCAGGACCAGCCGGACGACTACGTCGTGTCGACGGACACCACGCTGGTCCGCAGCTGTGCGACACGCGTTCGGTCACGCTGGCCTCAACTGGCAGGACCACGTCGTCATCGACAACCTTTCTTGCGTCCCGGCCGAGGTCGACCTGCTCATAGGAGATCCCGCAAAAGCCAAGAAGACCCTCGGTTTGGGAGCTGGTAGTCACTCGTTCGCGGATCTCATCACGATGATGGTCGAAGACAAGACGACGAATGAAGTAGACTACAAAAAAA
>CAVOIU010000006.1:0-12022 GCA_963695965.1 uncultured Solirubrobacterales bacterium | reverse complement strand
TGTTGGCCTGACGCGTACGTATTGTGTGCTTGGCGATCGTGTCCGCGTCGGCGTACGCCTCGTCGAGGTCACGTTGGGGACGTGCGAGCGGACTACGTCGAAGGCATAGGACTGCATCTGCACCTCGGGGTCGTCGAGCTTGTAATAGGCGTCCTGGACCTGCTGCTCGTTCGCGCCGACCTTGTACTGCACGGAAAGCTTGATCACGACGAAGACGTTGTCCTTGGTCTTGGTCTCGATCTGCGAGTTCAGCTGCTCGACCTGGAGGCTCATGCGGCCCGCCACCCGCTCGACGAACGGCGTCTTGTGTCTGCAGCCCGGGTCCCGCGACCCGGACGAACTTCCCGAAGCGTTCGACGATCGCGCGCTCCTGCTGTTCGACGGTGAAAAAGAGGATAGGCATGTGGGCCCCCTCGAGTGGGTCGCGGCGTGTCATTGCTTCGATACCTTCAGGACGATGGCCCCGGAACGGATTTCGCCCGCCTGGTCGGGCTTCAGCCCGACGAGCGCATGCTCGGAGCGGATCTGGAGCAGCTCCGCCTTCGGTTGGGCAGCCGGAGTCGCTTCCGGAGAGCCCCGCGCGCCGTCGGCTGGTTGCGCTCGGCGCGACCCTCACCGGGGTCAGCCTGATCGGTGGGCTCGCGCTGCTCGTGCTCGGCGTGGTCGAGGCGCTCTCAGGCGGATCCGCGCGGCGACGCCTCGCTGCATTCGTGCTCGGGGCCCTGCTCGTGGGCACCCACTGGGGATGGGTGCACGTGGCCCTGAGCCTGAGCGCGAACTAACCTCGAATCGCACCGCAATGCCCCGCTTGTTCGATCGGCGCCGGGGATGGCTTACGGAGATCGAGCCGTACCCGCGCCGGGAGGTCAGCGCGACCACCGGTGAGGACGGTTCGATCGCGATCGTCACGGTCTCCGACCGGCCCGTGGTCCGCAGCGAGGGCACCTTTACGTTCGTGCGCGAGGAGGTTGGACGGGAGGTTCGATCCGGCCGACGAGCCCGCCGCCACCGTCTCCGTCGAGCGGGCCCAGCTGCTGCGACGTCAGGCGGCCGCCGACATCTGCGCGCGTGAGCGCGAGCGATACGAAGCCGCCCACGACGCCTACGAGCGTGCGGTGCTCAACGACGCCAACGAGGAGGAGCGCCTGGCGGCCGTGCGCGCGGCCTCCGAGGCGCTGTCCGAGCAGATCAACTCGAACCTGCGCGCGACCCGCCGCTGGTCGAATGACGCGTCGCTAGCCAGCAGCGCGCGGGCGTACTCGGCGGGCTCGAACGGACGCAGGTCCTCGAGCTGCTCGCCGGTGCCGATCAGCTTCACCGGGATCCCGAGCTCGGACGCGATCGCGAAGCGCTATCCCCCCCTTCGCGGTGCCATCCAGCCCGTCAGCACGAGCCCGGTTGACGCCGACCGCCTCGGCGAACTGGCGGCGCCTGACGCAGACCGTTCTGACCCGTGGTCGCGTCGACGGTCAGCAGCGTCTCGTGTGGCGCCTCGGGAATCTGCTTGCTGATCACGCGGCGCCCCTTCGCGAGCTCGCACATCAGATCCTCCTGGGTATGCAGCTGGCCCGCCGTGTCGACGATCACGAAGGCGGCGCCATCCGCGCCGCGCGGCCCTGATCGCCTCGTACGCGACGGATCCCGGGCTCGCGTCCGGCCGCCCCTTGACGAATCCGACCCCGCGCGTCGCGCCCAGAGCTCGAGCTGCTCCACCCCGGCGGCGCGGAACGTGTCGCCGGCACCGAGTACGACACCGACCGGGCAGGTTCCTCGGTCAGGTGACATGCGAGCTTGCCTATGGTCGTGGTCTTCCGTGCCGTCGACCCCGGCGACAAGGATCACCGTTGGGTCCGGCCGCAGGTCGATCCGGTCCTCACCGGTGTCGGCGCGATGCCGCGAGCAGCTCCGTGAGCCGATCCGCCAGTTCCGGCCGCCGGAGATCTTGCCTCTGGTCGCCTCCTGCTCGAGCTGCTCGACCGACCTTCGTGGTCGCTGGGCGCCGACGTCTGCGTAGATCAGCGTTTCCTCGAGCCGTTCCCATGTCTGCTCGTCGAGGTTCCTCGAACAGCGTCGCCTGGATTCCGCCGCGTGAGCGCCTGCCGGGTGCGGCGAGGCTCTCGCGTAGCCGCCGGAAACGGCCCGTGCCCGTCTCCTCAGGCGCGCCGCCGCCGTCGGCCGACTGGTCCGCCGCCTCCGGCGGACCGTCCTCCGCGAGCCCGTTGACGATGAACAGGTCGTGCCAGTCGCGCGCCATCGGGGCGCGACGTTAGCAACGCGCCGGAGCGTCAGGCGACCGGCGATGTGTCCCAGTCGATCGCGACCTCTCGCGTCGGATTGGAGGGATTGACGGCGGCGGCGAGCTGCTCGCCGAGCGCCAACGTGGCGACCTTCGACTCGGGGACCCGGTGGATGAACGTGGCCTCGATCGGCGTACCACCACCCGTCGGCATCTCGACCTTGAACACGTACAGCGGGTCGCCGGGATCCGGCTTGGTCGGATCGACGTCGCCGACGGTCTGGCCGGTCGGTGAGAACTCCCGGACGATCGCGGTCATCCGCTGTCCCGTGGCAAGCAGCTCGGCCGCGGAGCCCCGCTGCACCTCGCCGGGAGCGGCCGCAGCCGCGGTCGCGATCTGACCCGCCGAGGCGTCCTGGAGGAACTGACCGCCGTCGCCGGCGTCGGCTGCCTGCGCTGCGCCGGCGATGTCCCAGTTGTCGTGGTCGTCCGGGTCGTAGCGCACCACGAACGCATCGCCCGCACGCGGGATTGCCACGCGCGAGACGGTCTGCTTCTTGCTGACCTGAAACGCGGGCGAGCCATCGGCGGGAGTCACCTGGAGCGTGAGCGCGACCCGCGGGTTGTCGTTGATGGTCATGCCCGTGTCCTTGACCGAGACGACCTGTCCCGTCGCGTTGACGCCGGCCTCCTCCAGTCGCTGCTTGCGCTTACGTCCGCTGAACAGCCCCATAGCTCCGTCCTCCAAATCGCGGTTGTTTGAGCCGACGCGAACCTCAGTACGGCTCCGGCAGCGAGTCAACCGGCGCAGACGGACGTCCGAGCCGTGCGGGCGGCTACGCCGCGGCTTCCTCGCGCGGCAGGCGCCGCGAAATCACCTTCGAGACGCCGTCGCCGCCCATCGAGACCCCGTACAGGAAGTCTGCGGCCTCCATCGTGCGACGCTGGTGGGTGACGACGATGAACTGCGCGTGCTTGGAGTAGGAGCTCAGCAACCGAGGAAGCGGTCGATGTTCAGGTCGTCCAGCGCGGCCTCGACTTCGTCGAGGATGTAGAACGGACACGGCCGCGCCAGGAACACCGCGAACAGGAACGCCAGTGCGGTCATCGACTTCTCGCCGCCGGAGAGCAGCGACAGGCGCTTCATCTCCTTGCCGGCTGGGTTGATCTCGATCTCGACCCCGAGCACAGGCTCCTGTTCGTCGGCGCCTGCCTCGTCCCCGTCAGCGGCCTGTTCTCCGTCGGCGTCCTCGCCGGGGGTCGGCTCGCCCTCGTCTGACCCGCCACCGAGCACCCTGGCCTGCCCCTCCTGCTCGGCCACCAACCGCAGCCGGCCCTTCCCTCCGGGGAACAGCTGTGCCGCCACCTCCTCGAAGTTCCGCGCCGCGGCTTCGAACGTCTGCTCAAACGTCTCGCGGATCTGCCGGTCGGTGTCTGCGATCAGCTTCTCGAGCTCGCGCAGCGCCGTCTCGAGATCGGTCCGCTGGCGCTCGAGCTCCTCGACGTGCTCGACCGCCTCCGTGTACTCCTGCTGGGCAAGCGGGTTCACCGGCCGCTGCTCCCGCCGGCGGGCCAGCCGCTCGAGTCGCGCGTGGAGCGCCTCGCGTTCCTCGTCATCCAGCGGCTCCGAAGCGGGAACGGCCTCGAGCTCGAGCCTCGAACCGAGGCCGCGGAGCTCCTCCTCGCTCTCGGCGGCTCGGTCTCGGGCCCGCTGCAGGCGACCTCGGTCTCGGTCAGCGCCTCGTTCTCGGCGTGGAGCTGCGTCTGGAGCGTCGCCTCATGTTGCGCGCAACTCCGAAGCTCGGCCGCGACCTGCTCGCCGGCCTGACGGTCGGACGCGAGCGCGGCCTCGAACACCGCGCGCTGAGCCGAGATCGACTCGACCGCGCTCTCAAGCACGCCGATCAGCGAGCCCGCGACCTGGCTCAGAGCCTCGTGCTCGGTGATCGACGCCACGAGCCGCTCGATCCGCTCGGAGCGCTCGGCTCGGTCCCGCGCCGCGCGCTCCAGCCGGTCGCGTTCGGTTCCGAGCTCGGCTCTGAGCTGGAAGCGGCGCCCCTCGTTCGGACCATCGTCGGGCGATTGTCGCCGGCGCTCGATCAGCGCGGCCAAACGGTGCTCGGCCTCGCTCGCTTCGTCGCGCTCGGCGATCGAGCGGCGATGGTCCGCGATCGCCTGCTCGCGCTCGTGCTCGGCGGATTGGTGGGCGGCCGTCGCACTCTCAAGCGCGCTGCTGGCTGCAAGCTCGGCCTGCGCCGCGGACTCGCTGGCACCGATCAGTTCCTCCCGGCGGTTGCGTTCTGCGAGCACTCGCTCCTCGCCGACCGCGGGCGCCTGTCGCAGCTCGCTCGTGCGCGCTGACCAGACCCTCCCGCTACGGGTGACCGCGACGCCCGAAAACGACTCCGGCACCCCGTCCAGCGAGTCCACCACCCATGCGTCGCGCAGCAACGCCCGGGCGAGGCCCACCGCTTTGTCTGGACCTCGCAGATGGCCGGCCAGCCGTTCGCCGCCGGGGAGCGCCGGATCGCCGCCGCGGAGCCACGATCGGGGGCGGAGAATCGGCGACCAGGACCCGGGCCGCCCTCGGAGCCGGCGCGATCGAGCAGCGCGGCGGCCGACGGATGATCCTCCGCGATCGCGGCCTTCAGCCGTCCGTCCAGAGCCGCCGCCACCGCGAGCTCGTAGCCGGAGTCGACCTCGAGCTGGTCGGCGAGCACCGCGGAGCCGCCGGGGCTTCCCTGCTGGGTGCGCAGGAACTGGTTGACCGCTGCGAGCTCACCGCCGACGCGCGCGGCTTCTCGCCGGGCGGCCTCGACCGCGTGCTGGCATCTCGAACCGCCGCATTGGCCTGCTCCCCCCGGGCCTCGGCGTCCCGGCGGAGGGCGGCGGCCTCGTCCACGCCAGCCTCAGCTTCTCGACCGTCGCCCCCGCTGCGGCCCGCTGCCCCTCGAGATCCGCAAGCTGGTCGGCGAGGGCACGTTCTCGCTCATGCTGAGCCCCGCCAGCGAGGCCTCGAGCGAGGCGATCCGCTCGTGCGCTCCTTCTATCGGGCGCCTCCTCCGATGCGGAGGCCCGGAGCGCGTCGAGCGTCTCGGTGGCCCGCAGCAGGCGGGCCTCGATCGTTGTCTGCGCGTGGCCCACCGAGGACAGCCGGTCGGAGACCCTGCTCCGCGGCCGATTGCGTGACGAAACATCGGCGCGAGAGCTCCTCGCGGCGGGCGATGCGCTCCGCCAGCGCCTCCTCGGCGGCCTCACGGCGAGACGCCCACCTCCTTGAGCGCGGCGCTCCACCTCCTCGCGCCGTTGCCGGGCGTCGGCGGCCTGTGCCTGTGCGCGCTCCAGCTCCCCCAGCTGTGCGCGAAGCTGTCGCGCACGAGCTCCCAGCTGGCCTCGAGCGTCTGGCGCTCGATCCGCGCGTGGAGCTCGGCGGCCTCGGCTTGCCGCTTGAGCGGGCGAAGCCGGTCCGGGCCTCGCGCTCGACGTCCAGCGCCCGGTCGAGATTGTCCTGAGTGCGCACCAGCTTCAGCTGCGCGCGACGCCGGCGCTTGCGGTGCTTGCCCAGCCCCGCGGCCTCCTCGATCAACAGCCGCCGGTCTCGTGGCTTTGAGGTTACGAGCGACTCGACCCGGCCCTGGGAGATCACCGAGGTCATCTCCTTGCCGAGGCCGGTGTCCGAGAGCACCTCGATCACGTCGACGAGCCGGCACCGCGCTCCCGCGAGCCGGTACTCGCCCTCGCCGCTGCGATCGAGGCGGCGGACGATCGACACCTCCGGCGTGCCGAGGCCGAGCGTCGCCCCCGCTGTCGTCGAGCACCAGCTCGACCTCCGCACTCCCGCTCGCCTTGCGCCCGGGGGCGCCCGCGAAGATCACATCCTGCATCGACTGCCCGCGCACCGCCACCGGCGATTGCTCGCCGAGCGCCCACAGCACCGCGTCCGTGACGTTCGACTTGCCTGATCCGTTCGGGCCGACGATCACGCTGACGCCGGGCCCGAACTCGAGCCGGGTCCGCTCGGGGAAGGACTTGAAGCCCTTCACGTGATCGACTTCAGATACACGAAGTCCTGGAATCGCTCCGCTCGTTCGCTCTCGATGCTCGAGCGCCTCCAATGCCGCCTGGGCGGCCTCCTGCTCGGCGTCCTTCTTGCTCCGGCCCGAGCCGCGTCCGACCTCGGCGCCGCCGATCGTCGCGACGATCGAGAAGGTCCGGTCGTGCGGAGGGCCCTGCTCGTCGACCACGTCGTAGCTGACGAGCGCGCCTCGCCGTGCGAGCCGCTCCTGGAGCGCCGACTTGAAGTCCACCGGGTGCTCGAGGGCCTCGGCAACCTCCGGCGCGAATGCCTCGACGACAGCCCCCGCTGTGCGCTCGTAGCCGAAGGACAGAAAGCACGCTCCGATCACAGCCTCGATCACCGAGGCCAGCACCCGCTCGGTCCCGATCAGCGCCTTGACGCTCCCCTCGGCGCCCGGAGGCGCCGCGACGCGCAGCCGTTCTGGGATCCCCAGCCGCTCGGCCACGGCCTTGCACGAACGGCCCGAGACCGCCTGGGCACGGATCTTGGTCAGCCGGCCCGCGCCGAAGCGGTCCGCTTCGAGCCGCGGGTAAAGGTCGGCGGTGATCGCCAGCGCCAAGACGCTGTCGCCGAGGAACGCGAGTCGCTCGTAGGACTCCGACCGGCGATCCGTCCACGAGGCATGGGTGAACACGGGCACCGCGAGGTCGTCGGGAAGCAGCTCGAGCAGCTCGTGCAGCCCCTCCCCCGCGTGTTCCTCTGACCGCTTGTGCTGTTGGCTCACTCAGCTTCTGGACCTCTGCCCGCCGTCGCCGCATCGACCACGGTGCTGCTCGCGAGCACGAAGTCCACCGCCTGACCAACAGTCAGGATCTTCGCGGCCTCTTCATCTGAGATCTTCACGCCATAGGAGTCCTCGAGCTCCTGGACAAGCGTGTACAGGTCCAGCGAGTCGGCCTCCAGGTCCTCCCGGAAGCGAGTCGACTCCGTGATCGTGGCGGGATCGACCTCGAGCTCGTCGGCCAGGTGCGCGCGTATCAGCGAGAAGATCTGCTCGCGATTCATCCGCGCGACACCGTAGCCGTCGTCTCGGACGAGGATTGGCCGGGGCCGGGGTCCTCGGGCTCGTCATCGGACTGCCCCCGCGGCGGGCGAAGCGCTCCGGCGTCGCTCAGCGCGGCTCGCGTCCTGCCGATCACGTCCTCTTGAACCCCGCGGGCGGCCACCTCGATCGCCCGCGCGAAGCCCCGCCTGGTGAACCGACCATGGGCGACGACGCCGATCTGGCGCAGGCCGAGCATGTAGGCCCCGCCCTGCGCCTCGGGGTCGATCTGGTCCCGGAGCCGGCGGACCGACGGGCTGAGCAGCAGGCCACCGATCCGGCCCCGCCACGAGCTCATCGCCGCCTCCCGGATCGCGCGCAGGGTTCGTCCGGATATCCCCTCGGTCAGCTTCAGCGCGATGTTGCCGGTGAAGCCGTCCATCACCACCACGTCAGCCGCCCGCTCCGGCAGCTGCGTGCCCTCGATGTTGCCGACGAAGTTGAGGCCCGCCCCGGCGCTCCCGGCGAGCTGCTCGTGCACGGCAACGAGCTCCGGCGTGCCCTTCGCGGGCTCCTCGCCGTTTGAAAGCAGTGCCACGCGCGGAGACTCGATCCCGAGCACGGCCTGGGCGAACGCCGATCCCATGTGCGCGAACTGGACCATGTGCTCTGGGCGGCACGTGACGTTGGCCCCTACGTCCAGCAGCAGGACCGGGGAGGAGCCCGGTATCGGGATCGGCAGCGCCAGTGCCGGGCGGTATATGCCCCGATCCCGGCGCAGGTTGAACAGCGCGGCGGCGAGCGCCGAGCCGGTCGAGCCGCCCGAGACCAGCGCCTGAGCGCGGCCGTCGGCAACCGCTCGGGCCGCCTGGACGATCGACGCCTCGGGGGTCGTCCGGACGGCGAATGCCGGGTCCGGCGCCTTGGCGATCGAAACCGGGGCGTCGACGACTTCGACTCCAGGCCCAACCGACTCGATCTCCGCGCGAGGCCCGAACAGCAGCACACCGATCCCACCTTCGGCGGCACGGGTCGCGCCCGCGGCCACCTCATCGGGGCCAAGATCCGCCCCCCCGGCATCGACGGCTACGGTGATCATCGACCCGGGTCGCTAGACGGTCGGCTCCCCGATGTCCGGGGAGACCACCTCACGTCCCCTGTAGTAGCCGCATTCGGGGCACACGCGGTGCGGAAGCCGGGGGCTGTGGCACTGTGGGCACTCGTTGTAGCCGGGCGCGGCGATCTTGTGCTGCGCACGACGCTTGGCGGTGCGTGCGTGTGACTGCTTCTGCTTGGGGACGGCCATGGCGAGGAGTGTAACCGCACGCCGCGGGGGAGCCGGCCTACTCGAATCGCAGCTCGGACAGCTTGGCCCACCGCGGATCGGGCTCCCGTTCGTGGTGGTGCTCCGGTCCCGAGGTGTTGAGATCCACACCGCAGACCGGGCACAGCCCGGCGCAGTTCTCTCGGCACAGGATCTGCTGGGGGAGCACCAGCGCGAGCGCGTCACGGGCCCAGCCGCGCAGGTCGAGGACGCCGTGCTCGACGTAGGGGGACGCGAGCTCCTCTCCCCCGCCGGGCTGCTCGACCTCCCTGGCGTCGACCGAGAACGTCGGCGCGGCGAGCTCCAGGCAACGCATGCAGGGTCCGCCGAGCGTCGCGTCGAACCGCAACCGAAGCGCGTATCCGCCGCCGGTCGTCTTCGAGACGTCGACGCGAACCGGAACCAGCTCCGGCCGCACCGGATAGGTCTCGCCGGCCAGCGAGAACGGCTCGACAGCGACGCTCAGGTCGAGGCGGCGCGCCTCTCCGGAATGCAGCTGAAGGCCGCCCAAATCGAACGTGTCGGTTCGCAGCGACATGCGTTCGAGGGTAGCGAGACAGCTGCCTCGCTCACGGCGAATCTGGCGGCCCGCCGACCCGATCCGGCGGGCTCCCGTGCGGCGGTCCCGCGCGCCCCTGCGCGCCGCTGGCTACTCCGCCGCGCGCAACCGTCTCATCGTCAGCTGCTCGACCTCGGAGTCCTCGCCCCCGGGGTCCTCGACGCGAGCCACCGTGCGCGCGCTCGTCGTCACCTGCTCGAGCTCCGGTAGCTCGCGGCCGGTCGCCACTGCGCCGTGATCCTCGAACCGGCGCGCCGCGGGCATCACCCGAGCCTCATACGAGCCGACCGTCTCGTTGTAGGCCTTGACTGCGCTGTTGAGCCTGGAGCCGAGCGTGGAGAGCAGGCTTGAGAGCTTGCCGATCCGGGTGTGCAGCTCTCGCCCGAGCTCCGAGACCGCTTGAGCGGATTCAGCGACCCGCTCCTGCTGCCAGCCGTAGCCGACGGCGTGCAGCAGCGCCAGCAGGGTCGTGGGGGTGGTGATCAGAACCCGCTGTGACATCGCGTCCTCGATCAGCGTCGGGTCGACCTCGAGCGCCGCCCCGTAAAGATGCTCGCCGGGGAGGAACATCACGACAAAGTCCGGCGCCGAGTCGAGCTGATCCCAGTAGGCCTTGTCGGCGAGCGCCTTGACGTGCTTTCGCAACAGGCGCGCGTGCGCGCGTAGGTGTTGCTCGCGCTCGTCCTGGTCGCGGGCCTCGTACGCGTCGAGCACTCCCTGCAGGGGCGCCTTGGCGTCGACCACCACGTGCTTGCCGCCGGGCATCCTGACCACGAGGTCAGGGCGCAGCGCCTCACCGGCGGCGCCCAGCGAGGACTGCTCGGCGAAGTCGCAGTAACGGACCATCCCGGCCAGCTCCACGACGTTTCGCAGCTGCATCTGGCCCCACTGCCCGCGGGTGTTCGGCTTGCGCAGGGCGGTGACGAGGGCGCCGGTCTCGGTCCGGAGCTTCTCGCCCGTCTCGGCGAGAGTGCGCAGCTGGACCTCGAGCCTCCCGCGCGACTCACGTCGCTCCTGGTCGAGCTTCAGCAGCTGCGAGTCGACGCGTCCGAGCTGCTCCTTGAGCGGCGCGACAAGCTGCTCAACTGCCTGTTGGCGCTTGTCAAGGTCGCCCTTGGCCTCGGCCTGGGTCGTCTTCAGCTGCGCGCGGGCAAGCTCGGTCAGCTGCACCATGCTCGACTGCAGTGCCTCGGCGCTGAGCGCCTTGAACGACGCCGACAACCGCTCCTGCGCGTCGGTCACCGTGGCCAGCCGCTCCTCGGCGTGCCGGCGCTCGTGCTCGAGATCTGCGCGCGTGCGGACGAGCCGCGGCCACAGCAACAGCGCGGCGGCGCCGGCGCCGGCGAGCAATCCGATCACGAGCCACAGTGGTTGCATGGACAGCCAAGCATGGCGAGGCGCTCGGACGGTAAGAATCGGGCCTGATGGCAGATGATCTGATCCGCCGGCGGGTCGTGGTGCACGGGCGCGTCCAGGGCGTTTTCTTCCGGGACTCGGTCCGCGAGCGGGCTCGCGCCCACGGCGTTGCGGGCTGGGTCAGCAACCGATCGGATGGCACCGTCGAGGCCGTGTTGGAGGGAGCGCCCGAAGCCGTGGAGCGGGTCGTGCGATTTCTGGAGAGCGGGCCGCCGCAGGCTTCCGTGACCAACGTGGAGGTCGGCGAAGAGGAGACCGAAGGCCTGCGCGGCTTCGAGATCCGCTGATCAGCCGGGGTTAGGGCGAGTCGGAGGGGAAGAAGTTCCCCACCCAGACCTTGCTCGCGCCCAACGCCTCGCTGAAGGCCCGGAAGGCGGCGTGTCCGCGGACGGCGAAAACAACGCGATCGAGACCGCTATGACCGGAGGTCAGGTGCCGCCGCGCCTCCTCGACCTCGACCGAGGCCGCCTCCTCGGTCGGGAACCCGCCGACCCCCGTCCCGAACGCCACGAGCGCCAACGACTTCGCCCCGAGCTCGTCCGCCTTCGCGAGCGTCGACGCCGTCGCCCTCCGGATCACCTCGGCCGAGGTCGGTCCGCCCAGCTCCATCGTCGCCGCGTGGATCACCCACCGGCACGGCATCGCGCCGCCGCCGGTCTCGACTGCCTCGCCCAATCCGATCGGCGCGCGCGCATGAGACTCCTCCTGAATCGCCGGCCGCCGGCTCTCGAGATCGCGCCCGCCACGCCCCCGC
This sequence comes from uncultured Solirubrobacterales bacterium, assembly GCA_963695965.1. Lineage (GTDB taxonomy): Bacteria > Actinomycetota > Thermoleophilia > Solirubrobacterales > Solirubrobacteraceae > Palsa-465. Next base: position 673 of record CAVOIU010000006.1, on the reverse strand, counting down.
CGTGCAGCAGGCTCGTGTTCGCGGCGTTGGCGATCGCGTCGACCTCCAACGACGTGATGTCGGTGTCCAGGACCTCGACTTGGGTCACGAGCGCTCAGAGTAAGAGCAACGGAGAACCGCCGGCTGGTGGGGACGCGGGTGCCGCGGCCCGCATCGGGCGGGCGTGCTGCGACCGCCGCGCGCCTGCGTCAGCGCCCGCGGGATGCGGGGCGCCGGCGCGTGCGGCCCTAACCGACTTCGGCGGGCTCTTCCTTGCCGGCGAGCCGCTCGCGGCCGCGACGGACCGCGGCGATGAACTTCGAGAGGTTGACCTCGAGTGTGTTCAGGATCTCGTCGGCGTAGTCCTCCGCGCCGAGCCGGATCTCCCGCTCACGGGCGCGGGCCTCCTCGATGATGTCCTCGGCGGCGCGCTCGGCCTGCTTGGTGATCTCCTCCTGGGAGATCATCCGATCCTGACGCTCGCGGGCCTCCTGGACGATCCGCTCGGCCTCGCGCTTGGCCTCGGCCAGCATCTCCTGGCGCTCCTTGACGATCCACCGTGCCTGCTTGATCTCCTCGGGGATCGTGGCTCGCATCTGGTCGAGGATGTCGTAGATCTCTTCCTTGTCGACGCGCACCTGATCCGTAAGCGGAACGGGCTTCGCGTTGTGGACCAGATCGTCGAGCTTGTCTC
>CAVOIU010000005.1:0-80907 GCA_963695965.1 uncultured Solirubrobacterales bacterium | reverse complement strand
CCCCCGCGAGCTTCGGGTGACGACCAATCCCCCGGGCCAGGCGCCGTACACGGACCGGCTCAACTCGGCCTACACCCACGGGATCGGGGTGCTGGTGTCGACGATCAAGCGGGTGATCGGGCTACCCGTCAACCACGTGATCGTGATCACCTTCGGTCGCTTCAAGCGTGCGGTCGACGAGATGGGCTGTGTCTACCCGACCGTCGACCAACGCTACTTCCACGTCAACGTCCCGGGTGGTGAGCAGTACCAGGAGATCAACCTGCGGCCCGGCTACCAGAAGCTCTGCGGCGCCCAGGCGCTGCAGTTCGTCTCCTACCGGCACGGGGACACCTCGCTGGTCCGCGACGCTCGCGACCAGAGCTTCCTGCTCGACGTGAAGAAGCATACGGGCCGACCCTGGTCGACGACATCGGCAAGTTCATCACATCTTCGGCCGGGCGGTCCAGACCGACCCGGGCCTGCAGTCGAACACCGGACTCCTCAACCTGATCGGGACGTTGATCTCCTCCTCGGGCCGCCGCGTCCGCCAGGTCCACTTCCAGGCCAACCTGCTCCCGAGCTACGACACGGCCACGCCGCGGCAGATTCACGCGAGCGTGAACGCATTCCTCCACGGCGGCTCCTCGGTGCCCAAGCGCAGCACCGCCGCCGCCGCGCACGCCGTGCACAACCACAAGGTCGCCGCGAGCCTCCCGCTGCAGCCGACGGGGTCCGCGCAGCTGCCAGCGCCCTCGCTGGCGGCGGGCCTCCCGTTCCCGGTCGAGTATCCGCGCGTGCAGGAGCGGGCCGGCAACTCGGCGCCGCCGCGTCGCGGGGGTATCTGATCCACGGCACCGACGGGCGGCCGTATCCGATCTACGACGCGGTCTTCTTTGCCGGGAGCTGGGCAGTTCTACGACGTCCAGGAACGACCTGGACGGGCGCTCCCCAGTTCGCAAGTCCGGAGCAGACCGTGCAGGTGGGCGGGTGCGCGTACAACCTCTACTACGAGGGCTCGAACCTGCAGATGGTCGCCTGGTTCGAGCACGGAGCGGTCTACTGGATCCGCAACTCCCTGACCGACCAGGTGCCCAACGGCGACATGCTCGCGATCGCCGAGCAGACGACTTCGGCCGGGGCTGCGCGCGGGCACCTGCACCTGAAGGGGGCCGGGATCCCGACCCAGCCGACGCCGGCGAAGAAGACCGGCACGATGGCGACCGTCGGCTCGATCGGCGGGCTGCTGACACTCGTCGCGATTCCGCTCTTCGCATTCCTCGTGTTGCGCCGGCGGCGTGAGCTGACGGGAGTTAAGACCCAGCTCACCTCCGGCCTTCAGCGCGGCGCCCGGCTCCCGGCCGCTCCGGTCCCGTTCGCCCCCGGCTCCGCTGCGGCTCGCGCCGCCGAGCGTGCCAGGCTGGCCGCCCAGGCGGGGCCCGAGCCGCGGGTGCCTCCCGAGGTTCGTAGACGCGAGGCCGAGCATCGCTTGACCGTGCGCAGGCGCGCGGTGCGCCTTGGCGTGCTGGTGGCCGTGATCGCCGCCGCCGCGGTCGCGTTCGTGATCACCCAGAGCGGTGGCAGCGCCCCGAGCCGCAAGAGCACGCCCCCGCGCTTCCAGGCGACCGCTCTGCCGACGGTGCAGGTGGCCGTGTCAACGCGGGCTCCCAGCAGGGGGCGGCAAAGACCCTCGGAGACCAACTTTGGGGCGAGCATGGAACGTGGGGACGGTTGGGAACGTCGTGCAGGCGCGTCCCGCGGGGCTATCGATCTTGTACGCACCCGGACAGAGCGCGCAGGCCTCGCGGCTCGCGCATCTGCTCTCGGCGCAGCGGCCGACCATCGCACCGACGATCCGGCGACCGCAGCCGCAGCGGGGAGCGGCGCCCAGCTGGTGGTGGTGATCGGGTAGGGGCGGCGCCGGGCGGCGCGGGCGGACGGGCGGCTCCGGGCGGCGCGGAGGGGCGGCGCCGGGCGTGATGCGGACGGGGAGCCGGGCGTGATGCGGACGGGGAGCCGGGCGGGATGCGGACTGGGGTCAGGTTCTGGCCGGGAGCGCCGAGGAGACCACAACGTGACATCGCGCCGGCGGACGCTCGACGTTGGTCACGTTATGGTCGGCTGGGGACCACAACGTGACGCAGTTCGTCGCCGGACGCGGGTTTGTCACGTTTTGGCCGCGCCCGGTGCGCTTGGCTGGACGCCGCCGCCGCACCCGGACGGTTCCCGCTGCCCTGCGCCCCCCGGCGGGCGGATACTGATCGAGCAATGCGCTGGACGCGTGCTGGGACAGCCGTTGGAATCCTCGGGCTAGTGCTGCTGTGCGCCGGCTGGTGGCTGTCGGCGACGGGCGCGAGCAAGTCCGCCAGCCCGCGGGCGACGATCCTTCTCGACCAGCGGCCTCAACCCGTCGCTCCAGCGCCAGCTCCAGGCCTACCTGTCGCTCGCCCGGTCGCCGGTGGTCCCCGAACCGCCCGAGTCGCGGGTCCCGCCGGTGCTCGCGCTGCCCCCGGCGCTCGCCCCGCGCCACCTGCAGATCCGCCCGCAGGGCACGACCTGTCCCGTCGCCGCCGGGGGGTTCTGTTCGCTGGTGCCGTGCGTCCAGTTCGCCGGGGGCGGGAGCGGAGCGGCGCTCGCCGGCGCGGCGAGCGCGATGGCCGTCCCGAGCGCGGTGATAGCGGCGACCGCCGGTGGCCCGGCCGTCCTGCGGCCCTCCCTCGCCGAGCCGACCGTCAAGCCGGCTCCGCCGCCCGGCGGATCGGGCTGTCAGGGACGGCCCGCGCCGCCGAAGACCCTTCGCGTCAGCGGCGCCTAGCTCAGCGACGTTCCGCCATCGGAACTCGTACTCTTAGCCTCAGTGGCTAAGCCGATCTCGTTTGCCAGGGGGGCACCGTCGCTCGACATCGTCGACGTCGAGGGGCTCAGGACCGCGGCCCAGGAGGCGTTCACCGCGGACCCGGCCGGCGTTACGGCATACGGGACGGCGATCGGCTACCCGCCGCTTCGCAATTGGATCGCCGAGTTCCACCAGGTCGAGCCCGAGCAGGTGATGGTCACCAACGGCTCGATGCAGGCGGACGCGTTCCTGTTCGAGGCGCTCGTCGAGCCTGGCGATGCCGTGATCGTCGAGCTTCCCACGTACGACCGGACGCTGCTCTCGCTTCGTAACCGAGGCGCCGACGTTCGCGCGGTCGAGCTCGAGGACGATGGGATCGACGTGGCGGCGGTCGAGCGGGTGCTGGCGGCCGGCGCCAAGCCGAAGCTCGCCCACATCATCCCCAACTTCCAGAACCCCGCGGGCTGCACGCTGTCGGAGGCCAAACGCCACGCGCTGCTCGAGATCGCGCGCGGCCACGGCTTCACGATCTTCGAGGACGACCCCTACGCGGCGCTGCGGTTCGAGGGCTCGCCGCTGCCGACGATGCTGTCGATGGGCGAGGACGTTGTCGTGTACGCCTCGTCGTTCTCGAAGACCGTGTGCCCGGGAATCCGGGTCGGCTACCTGGTCGGCTCGGCGGAGCTGATCGCCAGGATCGTCAAGCTCGCCACCAGCACCTACATCTCCCCGAGCATGGTCTCCCAGGGGATCGTCCACCAGTTCTGCGTGTCGGGTGCGCTCGACCGTTCGATCGAGACGGTCAAGAACGCGCTGCGCGAGCGCGCGTCGACGTTGGCGCAGGCGCTGCGGCGCGAGCTCCCGGAGGCGCGGTTCATCGAGCCTGAGGGCGGCTACTTCCTGTGGCTCGACCTGCCCAAGGGCACCGACGTGGACGCGCTGTTCACCGCCGCCGCCGAGCGCGAGGTGCAGTTCGTCAAGGGCTCGGACTTCGTGCTGGAGGGTGGCCAGGAGAGTCTGCGGCTCGCCTATTCCGGCGTCACGCCCCAAGAGATCGAGGAAGGGGTGAGCCGGCTGGCCGAGGCGTACCACGATGTCGCTGCCGGTGTACAGGCAGTAGATGCGGCCTGAGGAGATAACAGGCATCGGCGATTTGCTGGGCGACGCGGCCGGCGGCCTCACGACCCAGATCCAGGAGATGCACGCGGGCATCGCCCGCCGCGTGTGGAAAGCCGTCGGACCGGCCTCGATTCCAGTGCGGCTTGCGCACGACCAGCTCGCCAAGCGCGCCTACTCGTCCGCCGAGCAGTTCACCCGCTCGCTGGTGCGCGGCGGTGCGGAGGCGATCAGCGCCAAAGCGCCTGAGGAGGCTCAATCGATCCAGCGCAGCGCGATCGGACGAGCGGCGATCGGCGCGATCAACGGCATCTGGGGCGACACGCTCGCCAGCCGGAATAACGGGCTGGCGATCGACATGACGCTTCGCCACGCGGGACGCGACCTGGAACCGACGCGGACCGAGCTTCGCCGCGCCTACCCCCACGCCACCGGCCGCCTGGCCGTGTTCGTCCACGGGTTGTGCGAGACCGACGACGCGTGGATGCTCGGCGGGGAGCGCCACGTCCCGTACGGCTTCAGACTCCAGGCGGAGCTCGGCTACACGCCGCTGTACCTCCGCTACAACAGCGGGCTCCACATCTCCGACAACGGCCGTCGTCTGGCGGAGCTGCTCGACCGGGTCGCAGCCGAGTGGCCGACCGAGCTCCATGAGCTCGCCCTGATCGGGCACTCGATGGGCGGGCTGGTCGCCCGCAGCGCCTGCCACTACGCCGAGGAGTCGGCGTGGCGCGACCAGGTGCGCCACGTGTTCACGCTCGGCTCACCGCACCTCGGGGCCCCGCTCGAGCGGGCGGCAAACGCGGCCACCCATGTCCTCTCGCAGATGCCCGAGACCCGTGCCCTGCTGGCGAAGCCGCTGAGGATCCGAAGCGTCGGCATCAAGGACCTCGGCTACGGCTACCTGGTCGACGAGTGCTGGCTCGAGGAGGACTGCGATGCGTTCCTGCGCGACAGCTCACGCGAGGTCCCGTTTATGCGGACTGCCAACCACTACTTCGTGTGCGCGACGCTGTCCAAGGAGCCCGACGCGGTGGCCGGGCGCCTCGTCGGCGACCTGCTGGTACTGAAGTCGAGCGCCTGGTCGCAGCGGCGTGGTGAGCGGCTTCGGTTCGGGATCGAGCACTACCAGCATGTCGGCGGCGCCACACACTTCGCGCTGCTGAACCACCCGGCGATCTACGCGCAGATCCGCCGCTGGATGGCGCCGCGCCGCGCGCTGCCCGCCGCGGCCGCCGCCTGAGAGCGCCGTCCCGGCCTCAGCGCCCGTACCGCTCGCGCCCGAGGACCAGCTGCTCCGGCAGCGCGATCCGCGGTGGCGGCGAGGGATCGGCGAGCACCGACACCGTTTCGGCGACGCTCGAGGTCACGGTCGCTCGCTGCCCGTCGCTCGAGACTGACACGGTCTCGCCGTCGTTGGAGGCGACCTGGCCCACCATCCCCGGCTCGATCCCGGCTTCCTTCAGGTAGTGCAGGAGGTCCTCGGCCTCGTTCTCGAGGCGCAGGATCGTGACCATCGCGCCCGGCTCGCAGTCCGCCAGTGGGACTCCGTCGATCCGCTCACCGACCCTGATCGGGTGCCCGTGGGGGCAGGTCTTGGCCTGCCCGACGGCCGACCGGACGTAGGCCTCAAAGCGCGCAGTCATTGCGTGCTGGAGGTGCTCGGCCTCCTCGTGAACGTCGTCCCACGGCACCCCGACCACGTCGGTCAGGAATCGCTCGATCATCCGGTGGCGGCTGACCAGGCGCTCGGCGTGCTCGCGTCCAGACGGCGTGAACTCGATCGTCCGCTCGGCGTCGCGGGCGATGTACCCGTCGCGCTCGAGCCGGCCGAGCATCTCGTGGACGGTGGGGGCCGACAGCTGCATTGCCCGCGAAAGATTGGCGCCGGTCATCGGCAGCCCGGCTTCGAACAGCCAGAACAGGCTCTCCAGGTACTCCTCCTCGGCAACCGTCGCCGCGTGCGCCATCGGATTGATCGTAGCGGGGGCCGCTCGCCCCCCGGACGGCCTCAGGCGCGGCGCGCCTGGATCAGGAGACGACGCTGAGCCGGCCGGGCTTGGTCCGGATCCACGGCGGCTTGTACCTGAGCTCGACGGTGTCACCGTCCTCGAGCGACACGTCGACCTCCGCGGGACCCATCCTGGCTGGGAGTGCCCACGCGACGTACATCTCCACGTGGTGGCCACCGGCCGCGACCGTAAGGTCGTTTGGCTTGGACATGGACAACTCCTGCTCTTCGCCACCGTCGATCGTCACGCGCAGCGGGCGCACCTTGAGCGCGGACTGAACGGCGGGGACCTTCGTGGTAATCCGGAGCGTCGCCATGGCCGGACCATATACCTAGCGGGCCCCGGGGCACCGGCCGCCCCGAATCGCCTAGCATCGCTCGCCTTGGCGCTTCCGCTGAAGTCACCGCTCGAGCCCCAGCTGGCCCGCCCCCGCGCGGGCCTGCCCACCGGCGAGGAGTGGGCGTACGAGCCCAAGTACGACGGCTTCAGGGCGATCGTGTTCGTCGACGGCGAGGAGGTTAACCTGCAGTCCCGCGGCGCCAAGCCCCTCGGGCGCTACTTCCCCGAGCTGCGGTTCCCGGCCGGGCGCTACGTGCTCGACGGGGAGATCGTGATCGACGGATCCGACGGCGGCGAGGACTTCGGCGCGCTCCAGCAGCGGATCCACCCCGCGGAGTCGCGGATCACGATGCTCGCGGGGCAGACCCCGGCGCGCTACGTGGCGTTCGACCTGCTGGCGCTGGGGGACGAGTCGTGGACCGGCCGGCCGTTCGAGGAGCGCCGCGCGGAGCTCGAGCGGTCGGTCCCCGCGGGGATCGACATCACCCCCCTGACGCGTGACCCCGACGAGGCGGAGCCGTGGCTCCACAGCGGCGAGGGGGTCGTGGCCAAGGACGTCCGCGCGCCCTACCGCCCGGGACAGCGGACCGGGATGGTCAAGGTCAAGCGGGTGCGGACGATCGACGCGGTCGTCGTCGGCTACCGCCCGGGGAAGGAGGAAGGGACCGTCGGCTCGCTGATCCTCGGGCTCTACGACGAGGGCGGCGAGCTCCACGTCGTCGGCCACTCCTCCGGCCTGAAGGCCGCCGAGAAGCGCGCGCTGGTGGAGCGGCTCGCCCCGTATGAGACCGGCAACCGGGGCCACGGCGACCCCAGCCGCTGGAAGAGCGAGAAGGAGCTCGAGTGGATCGAGCTGCGCCCCGAGCTCGTCGTGGAGGTCCGCTTCGACCACGCGAGCGGCGGCCGCATCCGCCACGGCACCCGGATCGTCCGCTGGCGGGATGACAAGCCGCCGCGCGAGTGCCTGCTGACGCAGATGGAGGCCTAGGGTCTGGCGGCATCCGAGCCGCATCCGAACGTCCGCAGGGCCGCCGGGCACGAGTGACGCCGCCGATCCCGCAGACGATCCTGGTCGCGCCCGACTCGTTCAAGGGGACGTTCTCCGCGCGCCAGGTGGCCGGGGCGATCGGGCGCGGCCTCGAGGCCGCCGGCCGGCCCGTCGACCTGTGCCCGCTGGCCGACGGCGGGGAAGGGACGCTCGAGGTGCTGCTCGAGGCGCTCGGCGGCCGGCTGGCGAGCGCGACGGTCGAGGACCCGCTCGGGCGGGAGATCGAGGCCTCGTTCGGCCTGGTCGAGGAGCGAGGCGGCCGGCTCGCCGCGATCGTGGAGACGGCACGCGCGAGCGGGTTGACGCTGGTCGCGCCGGGCAAGCGCGATCCGCTCGCAGCGACCACGTTAGGGACCGGGCAGCTGATCCTCGCGGCGGTGGCGGCGGGGGCCGAGACGGTGTACCTGGGCGTCGGCGGGAGCGCGACGACCGACGGGGGAAGCGGGGCGCTACGCGCGATTTGCCAAGCCGGCGGTCTCGGGAGCGCCCGGCTGGTCGTCCTGTGCGACGTCCGCACTCCGTTCGAGGACGCCGCGCGGATATTCGGTCCTCAGAAGGGGGCGGGCCCGGAGGAGATCACGCGACTGAACAGGCGCTTGGGGGACCTTGCCCGGCGGTTTCCCCGAGACCCGCGCGGGGTGGCGATGACGGGCGCCGCGGGCGGCCTGTCCGGCGGCCTCTGGGCCGAGCTCGGTGCCGAGCTGGTGCCCGGGGCGGCGTTCGCGCTCGACCTGCTCGACTTCGACCACCGGATGCGAGCGTCGCGCGCGGTGGTCACCGGCGAAGGGCGGCTCGATCAGCAGAGCCTCGCGGGCAAGGCGGTGTCCGAGGTCGCAACCCGCGCGCGCCAATCCGGAGTTCCGTGCCACGCGATCGTCGCCGAGCGCGAGCTGGACGCGTTCGGCGCGCGGATCCTCGACCTCCAGGCCGTGCTCGAGGCGCGAACGTTGCGCAGGATCGAGTCGGCGGGCCGCCGGCTCGCGGAGCTCATCTAGGGCAACAGGTCAGTTGTGCGCGAACACGCGCCGGTGCTCGCTCGGCAGCGGCGCGTCCAGCGACTCCAGGAACTCGGTCTGATCCTGCAGGTGCTTGATCAGCAGGTCGGCCATCTCCGAGGTCATGCCGGCCCGGATCACGATCCGCAGCACGGCCATGTCCTGGAGGTTCTCGGGGAACGTGTACGCCGGCACCAGCCAGCCCGCCTGGCGCAGGCGGTCCGAGACGTCGAACACGGTGTAGTTCTCGATCCGATCGCGCAGCTTGAACGCGAACACCGGCAGCTCGCGACCCTCGGACAGGAGCTCGTAGGGCCCCATCTCGGCGACCGCCGAGGAGATCTGCACCGCCACGTCCTGCGCGCCCTGCATCACCCGCCGGTAGCCGTCGCGGCCGAGCCCGGTCAGCATCAGGTACTGCGCGATCACCTCGCTGCCCGGTCGGGAGAAATTGAGCGCGAACGTGGGCATGTGCCCGCCGAGGTAGTTGACGTCGAACACGAGGTCCTTCGGAAGCGCCTCCGCGTCGCGCCACACGGCCCATCCGACGCCCGGATACACGAGACCGTACTTGTGCCCGGAGGCGTTGATCGACTGGACGCGGTCGATCCGGAAGTCCCACTCGACCTCGGGCTGCAGGAACGGCGCCACGAACCCGCCCGAGGCGGCATCGACGTGGATCGGCACGTGGATGCCCTTCTCGCTCTCGAGCTTGTCGAGCGCAGCGGCGATGTCCTTCACCGGCTCGTAGCTCCCGTCGAACGTCGAGCCGAGGATCGCGACCACGCCGATCGTGTTCTCGTCGCACGCCGCGGCCGCCTCCTCGGCGCCGAGGTGATAGCGGCTGCCCTCGACCGGCACCATCTTCGGCTCGATCTCCCAGTAGCGGCAGAACTTCTCCCAGCACACCTGCACGTTGGTGCCCATCACCAGGTTCGGGCGGTCCGTCGCCTTGCCGGCCTTCTGCATCCGCTCACGCCAGCGCCACTTGAGCGCCATACCGCCGAGCATCGCGGCCTCGCTCGAGCCGGTGGTCGAGCACCCGACCGCGGTCTGGTGATCGGGGCACTCCCACAGGTTCGAGAGCATGTTCACGCAGTGCTCCTCGATCGCGGCGGTCTGCGGGTACTCGTCCTTGTCGATCATGTTCTTGTCGGCCGTCTTGGCCATCAGCACGCTTGCCGGCGCCGGCATCCAGGTGGTCACGAACGTCGCCAGGTTGAGCCTCGAGCGTCCGTCCAGCAGCAGCTCCGAGTCGATCTTCTCCGCCGTCGCGTCCAAGCCGTAGCCGTGGTCCGGGATCTCGTGGGTGGCGAGCTCCATCAGGCGCTCCTCGCCGGGGAGCGGCTCGGTTGCGCGGTGACGGGTGGGCTTGTCGGTCTGCCGGCTGAGTGCCATCGGGGAGCTCCTTGGTCGATGGGGCGAGTGCCAATCATTGTCGTGCCTGCCCACTGGCGCAATGGAGCACGCACGAAGATCGAGTTTGGACACAGGGCCAGTGCCGGGTGTGCGCACCGGGGGGTAGCGTCACGCCATGCCCGTGCGGCAGCCGCAGATCGTCGCGTTCGGTGGTGGCGGCTTCTCGATGGAGTGGGGCAACACGCTGCTCGACGACCACGTCCTGGCGCTGACCGGGGTGAAGCGTCCGCGCGTGTGCTTCCTCCCGACCGCCAGCGGCGATGCCGACCACTACGTGGTCCGCTTCTACCGGGCGTTTGCCGCATCGCGCTGCGAGCCCTCACACATCTCCCTGTTCCGGCGCGAGACCGGTGTGGGGGACCCGCGCGCCCACCTGCTCGCCCAGGACCTGATCTATGTCGGCGGGGGGAGCCTGGTGTCGCTGCTCGGCACGTGGCGAGCGCATGGCATCGATCTGGCGCTGCGCGAGGCCTGGCGCGCCGGGGTGGTGCTGTGCGGCGGCTCGGCCGGGTCGCTGTGCTGGTTTGACCACGCCGTGAGCGCCTTCCACGAGGGTCCCCCGGCTCGCGTCAAGGCGCTCGGGTTCCTGCCCTGGAGCAACGCCGTCCACTACGACGAAGAGGCGGGCCGCCGTAACGAGTTCCTGGACGCGGTCGCCGACGGGCTTCCGGCTGGGTATGGCATCGGGGACGCGGCCGCGGTCCATTTCGTCGGCACCGAGCCAGTGGATGTGATCAGCTCGCGGCCGGGCGCGCGCGCGGTGTTCGTCTGCCGGGACGGGAGGGGCGGCGTCGACGAGCGCCGGCTCCCGGTGCGCTACCTCGGGGCCGAGGACGTGGAAGCCGGGGTCGAGGCCCTGGAGCCGGGGGCGGTCCGGAAGCACCGGGCTTTCGCCGCGTGAGGCAGGTGCAGCGGAGGCATCCGCGCGCCGAGCGGCGGGCAGCGCCATCATTGCGATGGATGTCCCGACCTGCCGCGCGCCCGATCCTCGCTCTCGGCGGCGGCGGCTTCACTGTCGAGGAGCGCTCCGGGGCGCTCGAGCGGTTCGTGCTCTCGTTGACCGGCAAGCCCGTCCCGAAGATCTGCTTCCTGCCGACGGCCAGCGGCGATCAGCGCGATCAGGCGATCCGCTTCCACGAGCGGTTCGGCGCGTGGCCGTGCGAGCCGAGCATCCTGTGGCTGTTTCACCTGGCTCGTGACCGGATCGACCCGGTCGAGCACCTGCTCGCCCAGGACGCGATCTACGTCGGCGGCGGTTCGATGCGTAACATGCTCGCGGTCTGGCGCGAGCACGGCGTCGACGAGGCGATGCGCGCCGCCTGGGAGTCGGGTGTGGTGCTTGCCGGCCTCAGCGCCGGGGCGATGTGCTGGTTCGACGGAGGGGTCAGCGAGAGCGGCGGGGCGCCCGATCCGGTCGACGGCCTCGGGCTGCTGAGGGGAAGCCTGTCGGTCCACATGGACTCAGAGCCCGAGCGTCTGCCGGTCTACCGCGCCGCCGTCGCCTCAGGCCGGCTTCCCCCGGGCTATGCGGCCGACGACAACTCCGCGCTGTTGTTCGACGGTGCGGAGCTGGTCGAGTGCGTGTCCGCGCGCGAGGGGGCACGTGTCGTCGCCGTGGATCCCGACGGAGCCGACGGCGTCAACGAGGCTGAGCTGCCGGTCCGGCTGCTCCCCGGGGCGCAGAAGCTTGAGAGCGACTCCGATGAGTCGACCGCGGTGGCCGAGCTCCGTGCGCTGCGACTCGGCCGGCACCGCTGGGACTAGCGGTCCCAGACGACGTTCAGCGCCGGCGGCTTTCGGAACACGAGTCCGTGGATCCGCGAGTGGCGGTCGGGGTCGAGCCGCAGCCCCGGCAGGCGCCGCAACAGCGCCGTGACGCCGGTCCTGGCCTCGAGCCGGGCGAGGTGGACGCCGATGCAGACGTGGGGCCCGTGGGCGAACGCGAGATGCCGGCGGGCGTCGGCGCGCTCGAGGTCGAGGCGGTCGGGGTCGGCGAACACCGCGGGGTCCCGATTGGCGCCGGCGATCGAGACCCGCACGAGATCGCCTCGGGCGATCCGCGCTCCCGCGAGCTCGACGTCGGCGGTCGCGTAGCGGTCGACCACCGCGGCCGCGGGCTCGAGGCGGAGCGACTCCTCGATCGCGCGGTCGACCAGGCTCGGGTCCGCACGCACCCGTTCGAGCTCCGTGGGGCGCTCGAGCAGGTGGAGGACCGCGTTGGCGATCATCCCCTCGGTCGTCTCGGTCCCGCCGAACAACAGCACGGCGGCGTTCGAGGCGAGCTGCCCGGGCGTGAGGGTGGAGCTCGCGGCCGCCGCGGCCAGCAGGGATGACTCCTCGCCGCCCTCGATCGCGCCTTCGAGCGCCGCGCGCAGCTGTACGAACGCCTCCTCGCCCGCGCGTGGCGGATCGCTGCCCGCGGTGATCGCGGTCACTCCCGAGACGATCGCGTCGTACCACGCGAGCACCGTGGCCACGTCGGTGTCACGAAGCCCGAGTGCCCGTGCGACGATCGCCGCGGCCAGCGGCCCGGCGAACGCGCGCCGGAGCTCGGCCTCGCCGGCTGGAGCAATCGCGTCGAGCAGCTGCTCGGCCTCGGCTGCGACCGCCTCGCTGAATCGCTCGCGCACCGGTCCCGGCCTGAACGGCGGGACGAACGGCTCCCGGTGGCGGACGTGCTCCTCTCCGTCCAGGCTCAACATGCTCGGCCCGATCACCTGCGCAGTCGAGAAGCGCGGGTCGTCGACGGTAAAGGTGGCGGCGTCCCGCATCACCTGCACGCCGAGGTCGTAGGCCGTGACGAGCCAGCCTTCGAGGGCGGGGAGCCAGGAGACGGGCTCGGACTCGCGCAGGTGGGCGAGGACGGGGTGCGGATCGTCGCTGAGCTGCTCCACCGTGACGTTCGCGCCGAGCGGGAACGAGCGCGCCGGCGTCACGCTGGCGAACGCATCAGGTCGGCCGCAGGTCCTCGGTCGCGCATGGAATATCGTCGCGATCCAGGATCTCCGGATCTCCGGTCAGGAGCGGAAGGTTGTGCGCCACCGCGGTTGCGATCGCGAAACAGTCGGCGAGGGCGACGGTCAGCCAGGTCTTGAGTCGGGCGGCCTCGAGCATCCTCTCGATGCCCGGAAGCTCGACATCGAGCACCGTGCGGAGTTGAGTGAGCTTCTCGTCGGCCGTGGGCCGGCCGTGGTCCCGTTCGATCCGGTAATAGACCTCAACCGCGTTGATCCAGCTCATGCGCGGCCGCTCCTGAAGGAGCTCATCGACACGCCGATTTGCCGGTTGATCACCTCGTAGCCAGGCGAGCACCGCCCACGAGTCCAGGCAAGCGCTCATCGCGGCTCGCGCCGGCGATCCTCGAGCAGACCTGCGGCCATGTCCGGGCCAGGGAGCGACCCGCCCAGGCTTGGCTTCCGTCGGCTGGCCCGGACGACCACCTGCTCGCCCTCGAGTGCAAACTCGACCTCGGAGCCTGGGTGCAGGCCCGTTCGGTCTCGCAGGTCCTTCGGGATCACGACCTGACCCTTGGCTCCGATTCGATGGGTCATACTGGGCAAGTATAACCTCATGATGGCTGCGTCCCTCCTAGCGGAGGCGGTCTTCCCGCCGGCGGCGGCTGGCACCCGAGATCGACCAGATACGTGGCGAACGCGGCGCGGTCACGATCCGGATGGAAGGGATCCATCCCATCCCGCAGGAGCGCGGCGACGCGTTCGAGGTCGTAGAGCAGCGCCAGCTTCCCGGGAGGGTCGTCCCACTCGCCGGTGTCGTAACGACCGACCCACGCGGCCATCGCCGCGAGCGCCTCGACCTGCACCTGATCCTCCCACCAGCCGGAGCGGACCGACAGCCGGTAGCGATCGCGGAGCATGCACACGTCGCTCCACAGCTGCTCGAACCAGACCCACCGCTCGCGCGGATAGAGCCCGCGCCAGTCGAGCGGCCACCTTCCGGACGGAGCCGGGTCCCAGGCCTCGTCGGGATCCTCCCAGCGCTCGTTCTCCGGATCTGACCAGCTCATTGCTTGCCTGCGAGCCGCTTCAGCCGGCGGTCGGCGAACCACAGGCGAAGCCGCAGCCGAGTGGGCGCGATTCGCCCGTACACGAGCAGCGCGTGACGCTCGGGCAGCTGGCGTAGGGACTCCGCCGCGACGAGCGGCCGACGCCGACTCCCGCTCGAGCGAGTCGTCCCGCCGGCGCCGGTCGTGCGGGTGATCTCGCGAGCCTCCTCGTCGCCGAGCAGGCCGGCGAAGTACCGCAGCGTGTCCAGGTCCGCCACTCCCGGGAGCAGCATCCTGGCTCGGTGGCTGTTGATGACCGTCTCGGCCTGGCGCCCGTAGCGGCTGCGGGCCTGGGCGAGGTCGTGGAAGATCGAGATCAGCTGGATGTTGTGGCTCGGCGCCGTGGAGGCGATCTCCGCCAGGTTCGGAAGCGGCGCGACATTGCCGGCCTCGTCGAGGCACAGGAGCAGCGGCAGCGGAAGCTGACCGCCTGCGAGTGTCGCGCGCTCGTACGCGCGATCGACGACCTCGGATAGCAGCGCCAGGAAGATCGGCCGAAGCAGCTTGGAGGACTTCGCGTCGCCGATCAGGTAGAGCGTCGCCTCGTCGTCGAGCAGCCGGTCTGCGGTGATCTCGCACGAGCGGGCCGAGCGCGCGACCCGCGTGAACCGGTATGCGCGCAACAGCGCCTGAGCGGTGGCCTCGATCGAGCTGCGCGTCCGGTCGGCCTGTGCCTCGAAGGCGCGGACTGAGTCGTAGGCGGCGTGGGCATCCGCGAGCGCGGCCTCATCGGGCGCCTCGCCGGCGATCCGTGCCAGCGCCTCGTCGAGCTCCCTGGAGGCTTGACCATAGGCCCACCTGACGAGCGAGTCGATCCCAGCTCCACATCGCGCCGCCACGTACAGCAGCGGAGCCAGCCGCTGCTCCGCGGCGACCGCCCAGAAGTCACCTCCCTCGACGCTCTTCTGGTCGAGCTCGGCCGCGGACGCGAGCCGCCAGGCGACCTCGAGCGCTCCGTCCCACGTGTGAGCGCCATTCAGCGGGGACCAAGTGTCCGACTCCAGGCCCGAGAGCGCGAACGGGTCGAACACGAACACGCGTCCGAGACGGCGCCGGCGCTCGAGCGTGACGGCGACCAGATCGGTCTTGATCGACGACGCCACCGCGGGCCCTCTCCATTCGAGCAGCGCGGGCACCGCGAGTCCAGCGGACTTGCCCGACTGGGGCGGTCCGAACGCAACCAGCGCGTGCCTACGCTCGGCTTGGAGCAGCCGCCCGCGGTGGCGCCCGAGGACGAGTCGCGCCCCGGCGTCCGATCGTCTGCGAGTCCGCAGCGCCCGAAGCTCTGCCGTCCCCGCCCACCGGGCCCCGCGCTCGCCGCCCCGCAGGAGGCCTGCTCCGCCGGCGCCTCGCGCGAGCACCACCAGCGCCGCGCCGGCGATCAGGAGCATGATCAGGGCGGTGTAGAACCCGACGGGCCCAGGCAGCCGGGAGCGCGCGCCGGCCGGCCAGGCGGCCGCGGGGTCGGCCAGCCGGCCCGGTAGCCGGGCGGCGACGCCGAGCAGCTCACCGAGCCCTCCGGGGGGCCACCCGTGGCCGAAGAGCGCGCCCGCGAGGCCGGCCCACAACCACAGCCCCGCTCCGGCTGCGACCACGCACCCGATCAGCGCGAGCATTGCCCCGTCGGAGACGCCCTCTGAGCGAGAGCGGCTCATCGGGCCGGGTCCTCGAGCGATAGCCGGGCCAGAATCTCCCTGCCCCTGCGCTGGAGCGCGCGCAGGTAGTCGAGGTGGATCAGCCACGCGATGTCTCCCAGTCCTGCGGCCAGGCTGGCCGTGTCGTCATGGGCGTCGAGCAGCTCGTAGACGAGCTCCGTGAGCTCGGTGCGAAGCTCGTTGAGCTGGGTGCGGAGCTCGCTGAGCTCGGTGCGCGAGCGGCGCTCCGAACGCGCGTTGCCGCGTTCTGCGGGGTTCATCCGCGCGCCAACGCTTCCTCGCCCGTCCTCATCCCTGTGTCCGTGTTCGTCAGCCCGGCCTCCATCCGCGACCGGTAGTGCTGTACGACAAACGAGCGCGCGCCGACCTGCCACAGCGCCTGCCCCGCCGAGAGCATCGAGATCAGTCGCGCCTCGTTCTCGGACAGGCCGAGCAGCGTCCGCGTGACCTCGATCTGGCTCTCATCCTGGTGATAGACGACTCGGGTGGAGGCGTCGGCGATCAGACCCTCCGCGATCCGGGCGGCGCGTGAGCCGGCGTCGCCGGCTGCCTGCAGGTCGGCGAGCTTGTGCAGGACGACGACGTTCATCACACCGAACTGCCGAGCGAGCTTGAAGTTGGACTGGAACCACTCACCGAGGCCGGTGTGCTGGACGATCTTCCATGACTCGTCGGCGACGTTGATCAGCCGCTCCCGGCCGGGGCGGTCCGCCATCTCCGCGAGACGGGCGCCCATCCAGGCGCTCGCGCAGGCCATCAGGATCCCGACCGCCGGGGAGTCGCGCACGGCGTGCAGATCGATCACCACAAGCTTTGCGTCGAGGTCCAGCCCGCGGGTCGTCGGTCCGTCGAACATCCCGCGCAGGGGGCCTTCGCACAGGTCCTGGATCGCGAGCGCGGCCCGGCGAGCGTCGGTGGCGAGGCGGTCGACGGTGGTGCGCAGCCTCGACGCCATCTCGGCCACCGGCGAGAACAGGACGGCCGAGATGTCGGGCAGCGTCGGCTCGCGGACGCCGCTGAGGCGCACAGCTCGAAGCGCTTCGCGCAGCGCTGCGCTCTCGACCTGGGTCATCGAGCCGCCGATCGCGGTGACAGCGACCGCGCGCAGCAATTCGAGCTGCGCGTGCTCCTCGGGACGGGACGCCAGCGGGTTGAGCCGGACCCCGCCGCCCGGGACGAGCGAGATCGGCTTGACCCCCACGGCTTCACAGAGCGGGCCGTACTCGCGCTTGACGTCGAGCACGAACGCGCGACGGCCGAACAGCAGCATCCGCCACAGCAGCGTCTTGACCAGCGAGCTCTTGCCCTGGCCCAGCTTTCCGAGGACGATCACGTTCGGGTCATCGAGCACGCCCGTGCCGTAGAGGAGCCAGGGGTCGAAGCAGAACGCGCCGCCGCTCGAGTCGCGACCGATGAAAACGCCGCGCCCGCCGAGGCCGCCCGCGGAGATGAACGGGTAGATCGCCTGCGCGTGCCGGGTGGTGCATCGATGTCCGGGACGCTCGGTGGCCCGCAGGCTCACGCTCGCCTCCTCGTGCTGCGGCCGCTCATCGCAGGCCTCGGCAGATCGGCAGCGTGAACGTGAACGCCTCCGCCTGCTGGCCGTACATCCGGTGGAGCTCGATCCGCGCACGGGCGGCGTGCTCGTTCACCTCGGCGCACGCGCGCCGCAGGTCGTCGGGGTCTCTCCCGGTCACCGTGACGAAGCCCGCCAGCCGCACCTCGCTGTGCCCTGCCGCGAGCTCGGCCTCCCGGCGCGCGGTGGCCTCGCCCGCCTGTCGCTGCCGCGCCGTCTCTGACTGGCCGAACCGACGGCGGAGCTCGCGGTCGGCGTGATCCCGGGTGATCGCGGCCTCGACCTGTCGGGTGGACCGGTCGGGGGAGATCGGCTCGATCGTCACGGCGACCGTTCGGACGGCACTCGAGCGACCGAGCAGCGCATCCATGAACATCGGCGAGACGTCCACCCGCGGCCATCCTCCGATCCAGAACGTCGCGTGCACGGCGCCGTCGCTTTGGTAGTGATCCCAGTGCTCCCGCGTCCCGAGCGGCCAAGCGGACGACTCGGGAAGCCCCCCGCGCTCGGGGTCGACCGCCTCGAGCGCGACGAGCTCCGCACGGGCATACGGGTCAAACGCGGTCCTTAACGCGCGCGCCAGCTGGCTGGGACTGAGCGCGCCGAGCACGTTCACCTCGGCGGCCTCGAGCCCCTGGGCGATTCGCTCGGTCTGCTCGATCAGCGCTCGGCCGACGGCGTCCTGCCCCCGCTCTCGCACCCGACGCGCATCGACCTGGACCGCGAGCAGGATCTCGTGCTCTTGGGTCACCTTCGCGGTCGTCCCGATCAGCTCCAGGTAGGACTCGATCATCGGCGTACCGCGCAGCGGGATGCTCGGGTCGCGCTCTGCGTGGACCCAGCGGGCGAGCTCATCCCCCTGGGCGGGGGCGGTGCGCTCGATCCATTGAATCCTGCGGATCGGCGTCGCGGCGGCGCCTGAGAGCACGAGCCCCCAGCGCGCCAGGCGGCGCTCCTGGGCCTCGGGGTCCAGCAGCGAGAACGCAACGACCCGGCAGGCGAGGACTGCCGTCAGCCGCCGCCCCCGCTCGGCGGAGATTACCCCGATCGTTCTGTCTCGATACGAGCTCTCGATCACCTCGAGCCCGCGGAGGGAAGACGGCGGATCGGCGGGCGGGACCTGAAGCTGAGGAGGACGGGCCCCGGGCGCGGCGGCGGTGAGGCCCGAGGTGGGCGAGGCGGAGGCGAACCGGTGCCGCCGGCGGGCTCTACGCAGACCGAACGAGCCGATCACCGGCGTCCACTCCTCGGCCGTGCGGCGTCCGATCGGAGCGAACGCGAGCGCGGTCGCCGCAGCGAACGTCGCGATTGCCGCAAATCCGCCTGTGGCGGTCGGCGCGAGGTCGAGGATGCCGATCGCGACCCCCGCTCCGCCGGCGAGCACCGCCGCCTGGCCGGGGCGGACGGCCCCGAGGATGCCCCGACGCTCGAGTGGCCCGAAGCGGTAGCTGAGACGCTGACCCCGTCGGTCGGTCATAGGCGGCCGTTCTGCGGTCCTTGTGGGGGCGGGGTCGGGTCGTGGTCGTCGTGCGCGGGCGCGGCGGGGCCGTGAGCGTCGAGACTCGAGGCGCCTTCAGGATCCGTGCCGTTGCCGCGATCCGCCGTACCGGGTTCGGCGCCGGCGCCGGCGCCGGTCGGCGGAGGCGGCGGCCACCCGTTCTCGAGCCCGAGGGTCAATACGGGCCAGCTGAAGTCCTCCATCTGCCAAATCGGCCCGAGCCCGGGCGAACGCTCCGGCTGCTCGACGTGATTGTGCGCCGGCTCGCCGGACGACGCTCGCTGGCCTGCGTTCGTCGCCGCTGCGGAACTAGCGCCGTTGGTGGCGAGTGGATCGCCGGCAGGAACCTGCCCGCTGGCAGCGTCCGAGCCGCCTGTGACGCCGGCGCCTCCCGGCAGCGGCTCGGGTTCGGGCGGCGGGTCCACGGGCGGCCCCGGCGCATCGTCGGCTCCGAGGTCCGACGGTCCCTCGGCCTGGCGGCGCATGTCGGCGGTCCTCGCAGACCACCCTTCGGCCGTGTCCGCAGTCGCCATCAGACGCCCAGCGGCGCCGATCGCGTCCCCGCGCACCGACCCGACGGCACCGCTCGCCAGCTCCGAGAGCGGGAGCAGGCGAAGCAGCGCCCACGGCGCGAGCGCGCCCATCACCAGCAGCACGAACCCGGCAAGCATCCCGCTGATGCTGCTCAGCGAGCCCTGGCTCAGTGCAGCCCCGCCGAGCGACAGGACGGCGACGATCACGAACTTCGAGAGGATCAGCGCGACCAGCAGCTCCACGGCTCGGACCGCCCAGATCCGTCGCGCCGGCCACACGAGCGCAGCGAAGGCCAGCGGCAGCATCAGGACGATCACGTACACCGCGGCGGCGCGCAGCAGCAGCTCGAACCAGAGCGCGACCGCGCCGCCAACCGTGAGTAGCCCGGTGATGAACACCAGAAACGGCGAGCTGGACAGGATCGTGAGCGCCCCGATGTCTCTGCCCGCTCGAGCCAGGAAGGTGGCGTTCGCGTTGCCCGCGGCGGATGAGACGACCGCGGACAGCTGGTCTGACGCCGACAGCAGCAGCATCGTCAGCGGCGCTGCGATGCTCACACCGAGCATCGCCAGCGGCAGATAGCCGAACGCCGAGCGCACGAGCAGGGCCAGATCGGACTGCACGAGCGCCTGGATCGCGGCGGCGAACAGGAATGGCAACGTCAGCATTGCCGCGATCCCGGCCACGCGCCAATACGTCGCGGAGAACCATGTGCTCCGAAGCTGGGGCGCGGTGGTATGACCGATCACGCTCGCGGTCTCGTGCAGGGCGTATCTGGCGCCGCCCAGCACCCAGGTCACCACGGCGGCGAGGCCAAGCGCGAACGTCGCCTTGGAGGCGGTCGAGCCACCACCTCCGCCGACCAAAGCCTTGAACGCACCGCCCACGTGGCCGCCGGCGAGCTTCTTCCCCGCCTTCACGATGTTGCCCGCGTGCGACACCACGTTGCACGCCTTCCCCACGAGCCCGCTGACGAGGCCGCCCACCGCGCACACAGGCTTGAGCGGGTTGAAGGCAGCGGCCGGCGGCGCGGCGGCTCCCGCCGCGAGCACACCTCCGACGAGCAGCGCGACCGCGTACCGGTTCGCTCGTATCGGCCTGGGGATGCGGAGGGTCATCGGGCGGTGGAGCCGAGCCGCTCGAAGAAGTTGACGAGCCCCGGGGCCGCTCCGACGATCAGCGCCGCGGCGCCTGAGATCAGCGCCGCCATCCGGCCTCGTGCCGCGTACTGGTGATTGTGGGAGTGAGACGCGACCGCCCACAGCGCCGCTCCGACGAACGCTCCGAGCAGCGCGATTGCGAGCGACCAGGCCTCTGCCCCGTTGACGAGCTGCTGCAGGACGTTGCTCCCTGGGAGACCTCTCGGGTTCGGCCGAGCGCTGACTACAGCGAGCAATTGCATCGACGTGCCTCCTGAATCTAATTGAAACTAACTGAGAGCGATCAGGCTATCACGATGTGTTAGCATGTATTGCATCAAATTAGCTTCAATTAGCCTCACTCGGGATTAGCGGTTGCCACAGCACATCAACCACGCAGGTGATGCGCCGGGCGTCGGGGACGTCGGGCAGCTCTACCGCCACTACTCGGCCCGTCTCGAGCAGATCGTGCGCTCCGGCGTCCGCTCGTCCGACGCCGTCATCGAGGACGCATGTCAATTCGCCTGGTGCACGCTCGTGCTTCACCGTGCGCGTGTCCGCGAGGACACCGTGCTCGGCTGGCTCGTGAAGACCGCGATCCGCGAGGCGCTGAAGCTGAGCCGGAGAGCCGCACGAGAGCTGTCGCTGGACGAGGCCCTCGCGTGCGGGGTCGATCCGGCGTCACCGACGCCGGGCCCGTGGGAGCTGCTCGTGCAGCGCGAGCAGGTGGCGGCGGTACGCGCGCTGGGCGTCCGCCGGCAACGGATCGTCTGGCTCAAGGCGCTCGGTTTCAGCTACTCCGAGATCGCTCAGCTGGAGAGCTGTACTCCGCGGACGATTGACCGTCACCTGGGCCGCGCGAGAAGCGCGCTACGGGCTGCGGCCGGCTCGGGTTAGGCTTCGCCCCTGGGCGAGAAGTTCCGGGGCCTACGCGCTACCGCGCCCGGCCGCGCTTGCGCCGCCGGCGCTCGGCCGGGCTGAGCTTGCGGGGCTTGGGGGCACGCTTGGTGCCCGCCCCGGGGCCGGCGGCCGCCTCGGCGGTGCGATGGTGGACGGGCGCTCGCCGGCGGGCGTCGCGCCAGATGAAGAACGAGATCGCGGTGATCAGGACGATCGCTCCGACCGCGATGATGATCGCGTTGGAGCCGCTGAGGCCGCTGTTGCTCGCGCCCGTGGTCGTCGTGGGGGTGACGACGGGCGGGGTCGTCGCGACGGTGGGGGTCTGGGCCGGGCTGGCGGGGATGCCGGGGGCGAGCGGGTTCGCCGGGGCCTGCGCGATCGCCGCGGCCGGCAGCGCGAGCGTCAGCGCCACGAGCCCCTGCTGCGATCCGCAACCGCACCGCCAGCACCCCTAGGCGAGCGGTTTCTCCATCGCGGCCGTGTCCGGCGCGTCGATGTAGGGCTGCTCCTCCTTGACGTCCTCCTCGTGGTAGACGCTCTCGGCGTTGACCGCCCAGATGTCGTGATTGGCGCCCTCGAGGATGTTTTCGACGGCGCGCATCGCCGTCAGCATCGAGTGGTCGGAGTTGTTGTACCGATGCAGTCCGTTGCGGCCGACCTGGATCAGGTTCGGGATCCCGTCTAGCCACTGCTTGATCGTCTCGAGGCGCTCGGCGTACTCGGCGTCGTAGATCGGGTAGGCCTTGTGGACCCGGACGGCGAACCCGAACTTGACCCTGTCGCCGCGTGCCAGGCCGAGTTGCTCGATCTCGCGCTTGGCGAACTCGACCAGCTGCTCGTCGGGCATGCTCCAGAGCTCGTCGCCCTCAAAGCAGAAGTACTCCATCCCGATCGAGGCATCGGTGTCATTGGGGACCATCCACGGGCTCCAGGAGCGGAAGTTCTGGATCCGGCCCACCTTGACGCCCGGCTCGTGGATGTAGATCCAGTTGTCCGGGAACGGGTCTTTGCCGTCGATCACCAGCAGCACGGTGAGGAAGTCCCGGTAGCGCAGGCCCCGGGCGGCGTCACGGACGTCGCCAGGCGCATCCGGCTCGGTGATCGCGACCGTGGTGCGCAGGGGGAGCGAGGAGATGACGTAGGAAGGTGTGATCGTCTCGCCCCCGGCGACGACCTCGACCACGCGCTCGCCCTCCGTCCGAATGCGCGTGACCGGCGCGTTCAGGCGCACCTCGCCGCCGTTGGCGCGGATGTCATCGCGCATCTGCTCCCACATCTGGCCCGGGCCGTAGCGGGGGTAGTTGAACTCCGAGATCAGCGATTTGATCTTGTCGCCCTTGTTGCCGAAGAACGCCGACTTCGCTGCACTGAAGAACGACAGGCCCTTGATCCTCTGCGCCGCCCATTCGGCCCGGAGCTCGAGCACGGGACCCCCCATACCTTCTCGGTGTAGGTCTTGAAGAACAGGTTGTAGAGCCGCTTGCCGAACCGGTTCGAGACCCATTGCTCGACGGTCTCCTCGCGTCCCTTGGGCTTGATGGCCGCCCACAGATACGACATCCCGACGCGGAACAGCTCAACTGGGCCGAGCTTGCGGATCACGTCCATGCCCTCGAGCGGGTACTCGAGGAACTTCTTGTTCCAGTAGATCCGCGACTGTCGCGGGCGCTTTAGAAACTCCTCCTTCATGATCTCGTGCCAGAGATCGTCGACCTCCTTGACCTTGGTGAAGAAGCGGTGGCCGCCGAGGTCGAAGCGGTAGCCCTCGCGAACGTCGGTCCGGGCGATGCCGCCGACCGCGTCGCTCGACTCGAGCACGATCACCGGCTTGCCCTGCTTGGCGAGCAGGTAGCCGGCGGTCAGGCCCGCGGGACCGCCGCCGATCGCGACCACCGGTCGCTCGGGCGTGATCGGCTGGGGCTCGTTCTCGGTCATCTCTCAGGTCTTTCTGTACAGCAGCGCGCTGTCGGCGACACAGCAGGCGCCCCGGTAGTTGTGGGGGCCCCACGCGACAGGCTTGAGGCTCGGATCCGCGGCGAGGATCGCTCCGAACTGCGCCGATCTGCGGCGCACCAGCAGCGTCCACGACGCCTTCCAGTTGCCGGCGCCCTCTGTCAGCGGGCGAATGAACAGCACCTGCTGTCCTGGTCTGAGGCTAGCAAGCAACGGTCCGAGCGTTGCCTGTGGTTTGTCGTGGCCGAGGCGCCTGAGCGCGTACACCCAGTCCATGTACGTCGGGTTCGACACCGCGCCGAGGGTGCTCGCGTACTGGAGGTTCCTGGGTAAGTAGTAGTAGGCGAGCGGCACCTGCTCGGGCTGGCCGACGAGCACCACATCGCCTGGGTGCAGGTCCTTGGCCAGCTCGCCGCTGAGCTCGCGCATGTTGCTCTTGTACTGCGGCGTGTACGAGGACACGTGGACGGTGAACACGACCGACAGGAGGATCGCCACCAGGCCGACGATCCCGGCGCGGGCCGCCCCCCACGCCGCCAGCAGCAGCACCGGCGCGAGCACCGGCGCGAAGTAGCGCGAGACGAACGCCGGGGTGATCTGCGAGGCCAGCCACGCGAGCAGCAGCGTCGCGACCGGGAGCACGATCAGCGCGAACAGCATCGTCGCCTCGCGGGTGCGCCGGTAGCGCCTGGTGAAGAGCGAGGCCAGCCCGATGATCAGCGCGATCAGCAACGCCACCGTGATCCGGTCGCCTCCGATCAGGTCGCGGGAGATCAGGACGGGGGCGCCAAAGCGGGGCGGCGGTGCCCACGGCGCGCCGGTGTGGGCGGCCTGGTAGATGAAGTTCGGAAGCCAGGGCAGGAACAGGATCCCCGCGCCGCCGAATGCGAACACGGCGTCGCGCAGCAGTGCCCTGCGGTCCTCGCTGATCACGTAGATCGGGATCAGCGCGAGCACCGCCCCGGCGCCGTAGAACATCCCCCACGCGTGCGTGTAGAGCATCAGCGCCTGGCAGATCGCGAACATGATCAGGTACTTGCGCCGCCGGTACACGAACGCGTGGATGTAGGAGGTGGTCGCGAGGATCCCGAGCAGGCCCATCAGCTCGTACATCCGGGTCTCGCCCGCGTACTGGGTCAGAAACGGGCTGAACGCGAACAGCGTCGCCGCCATCAGCCCGGCGCGGCGGCCGAACAGGCTGTTGCCGGCCCAGAACCCCGCCGGGATCGTGAGCAGGCCGAACGTCAGCGACAGCCAGTGGGTGGCGGTCTCGCTGGCGCCGAACAGCTTGATCCAGAAATGCAGAAGGAAGTAGAAGAGCGGCGGTGACCCGTCGTGTCGTAGCAGGCCGGGGATCGCGCTCAGCGGGTGCGAGGCGATCCCGGTCGTGATCGCCTCGTCCATCCAGAACTGGCCGCCGATGTAGCGGCTGCGGATATAGGCCGAGACACCGATCAGGACGACGAGCAGCCCGCCGCTCGAGGCCCAGCTCGGGATCCGCTCGAGCCACTTCGGCTCGCGGACGTCCATCACCTGCGGAACGCCGCGGACTGGTGCTTTGACGGTGGTCGCCATCAGAGCGCCGCCCCGTTTGCGCACTGCGCGTACACCCGGAACGTCCGCACGTGCGTCACGCGGGTGTAATGGGCGCCGGTCCACGCACGAATGATCGGCAGCAGCGTCGCGTTGCGCTGCGCGCGGGTCTGGAAGATCACGTTCGGTGGGGTGCCGGTCCCGGCCTCGCTCGGCGAGGCCTGAATCCGATCGGTGTGCACGTCGAGGTTCCACGCGAGCATCGGCACCTGGAAGCCCTCGGTCATGACCGTGCCGCAGCTCAGGATTCGCGAGCGCCCGCCGGCCGCCTGGACCGCGCGCGTCATGTCGGTGCGCAGCTGCGCCTGGTAGACGAGGGCGCGGTGAGTGGCGGGGACGTCGATGATGCTCGGGCCGATCCACGGCGGCGCCGCGATCAGCACGGCGGCAGCAATTCCGACGGCGACCCCGGTGGCCAGGCTGAGGTGACGGCGGACGGGGGCGATCCAGCGACGGGCCAGCGTGACGGCCGTCGCCGCGCCCCAGGCCCAGCCGACACCGCCGGCGATCGAGATCAGCGCCGAGCCGAGGACGAGGTAGCGGTCGTTGCCCGAGAACCCGGCCTGCGTCAAGACCGCGATCCCGATCCACCACAGCCACCCGACGCGCGCCGGCGACGACGAGCACGAGTCGCCCGCGGGTGCCCGGGAGCAGCGGGCCCCGCCGCCACCAGCCGCGCCCGCGTTCGCCAGAGCCCGAACGCGGCCGCCGCGATCGCGAGCAGCGCGACTGCCTTGATCCGGAACATCACCCGGGGCCACGCGTGCTGACGGAGCTCGGTGCAGAACGGGCATTTGGCCAGCGCTGCCGAGTTGGAGCGAACGTGCTGGGCGCGGGTCACGCCGCGAAACAGGTGCCCCGAGCCCCACAGCTCGGGCCCGAACCACAGCACCGGGATCAGCACGAACAGGGACACCACCAGCTTGCGGGCACCGGGGTCTCTGATGAACAGGTAAATCCCGTACGGCCCCCACAGCGCCCACAGCTCGGGCCGGTCGAGCGCGGCGAAGAACCCGATCGCAAACGCCTGGCGATGATGGCCGTCGAGGTGACGGTCGAGCGCGATCAGGACGAGCGCGGTCATGAGGCCCTCGGAGTAGCCGAGCGCGTTGTCGGTGACGAAGCCCTTGGAGTTCACGAGGCTCGCGGCTGCGATCACGGCCGCGAACAGGACCGGCAGCAGGCTCGCTCTGCGCGCCCACCCGACGGCGTCGGCCGGCACGTCGACGAGCTCGCGAGTGATACGCCAGGCGACCTTGAACGTCATCGCCACGGCCATCAGCGCGCCCGCCCGCGCGACCACCAGCCACAGGTCGGGCGAGGCGCCGCCGAACAAGGAGAAAACGGTGGTGAAGATCACCGGCAGCGGCTTCCACGTCGGGCCGCCGGTCGTGTGGAGGTTGAGGTGGGCGATCTCCCGCCCCCAGACCAGCCACGACCACGGGTCATAGCTCGGGGTCGAGGGGATCAGCAGTGACAGCGCCGCGAGCGCCAGCGCGGCGATCGCGAGCGCTATGTACAACCGGCCACCTGCGAGGCGCCGGGTCAGCGAGACGGCGCCGATCGATGGTGCCTCGGCGCGAGGAGCGGTCAGCTCGGCGGTCGGAACAGACATGGCTTCTGTCGCCTCACCCGCTGACGCCCTGCGAGAGGCAGAGCTCGATCTTCTTCAACTCGTTGTCCGATGCCCCGTTTGGATAGAGCTGCGCGCTGCCGATCACCTCGGAGCCCTGCGCACTGGCGACCCCTGCGATCTGCTGCGCCTGCGCGGCGCCCGGCGTGGGCTGGAACCGTACCGTCGGGCCCGCCGGCAGCTGCCCGATCTGAATCCCGTAGTGACCGATCGCCTGCACGCTCAGATTGTCCTTACGCAGGCACGTGAGGTGGTTCTGCGGGTAGGTGAGCGGATTGTCGATCTTGCCGCGGCCCTGCGGGGGCTTGAGAGCCGAGCCGCAACCGCACAGCACTGATGCGGCGAGGCCCGAGGCCAGCGCCAGCTTCCAGGGGGGCATTGCTTAACACGGTAGAGGATCATCCCCGGCGTGAATGCACTCGCGGCACTCAGCGGACCACTCCCCAAGGCGGGTGTGGTGGTCGCTGCCGCGGTCGTGGCGATCGCGCTGCTGCACCCCGACACACGCGCGCGCGCGGGCGCGATGCTCGCCGCGTTGCTGCTCGCCCCGGCGTTGCTGCTCGCCGATATCTGGCACTCACCGCAGCTATCGGTTGTGCACCGGCACCCGCGCCGTCGCAGCTGCGATCGCGGTCGTGGGTCTGCTCGCGGTGGCGGCACTGGCGGTCCTGATCTGGCGACGGCCGTCGCTGCTCGTGCTGCTGGTGCTGCTCGCGCTGCCGTTCCGGATCCCGATCGCGGCCGGGGGCACGACGTCCAACCTGCTCGTGCCGCTGTACCTGGTCGTGGGCGCCGGCTCGCTCGCCTTCATCGTGCCCGCGCTGGCCGGCCGCCGGCGGGCGCCGGCGGAGCGTTCGGTCGACGGGCTGGCCGGCGAGGAGCCGCCCGCCGGCTGGGTCGAGCGGCTGCTGGTCCTGTACATCGCCCTGTACGCGATCCAGGCGGTCTATTCACCGGACTTCGAGAAGGCGCTCCAGCAGATGGTGTTCTTCTACCTCCCGTTCGCGCTCCTGTTCTGCCTGCTCAGGAGGCTTAGCTGGAGCGCCCAGCTGCTCCGCCGGTCCCTCGTGCTCGTCGTAGGGCTGGCACTGGTGCTGGCGGCCGTCGGGTTCGTCGAGTACGGAAGCAAGACGCTGCTCCTGAACCCGAAGCTGATCGCCGAGAACAACGTCCACACCTACTTCGCAATCAACTCGGTGTTCTTCGACGCCGATATCTTCGGCCGGTTTCTGGCGCTGGTGATGATCCTGCTGGCAGCGGTGCTGCTCTACAGCGCGCGCCGGCGCACCCAGCTGATGGCGATCGCGGCGCTCGCGGTGCTGTGGGCCGGGCTCGTCTTGACGCTCTCGCGCTCGAGCCTCGCCGCGTTGCTCGTGGGGCTCGGCGTGCTCGGCGCGATGCGCTGGCGGGCCAAGCCGATCCTGCTGCTGACCGCGGCGGTTGCCGTGGCCGGCGTGATCGCGGTCGCCGTGTCCCCGAGCACCTTCGGACTCAACCAGGGGCTGAACGGAGCCTCGAGCGGCCGCGCCGGCCTCGTCGGCGGAGGCTTGCGGCTGTTCGCCGACCGTCCGCTGTGGGGCTATGGGTCAGGATCGTTCCAGACCGAGTACCACCGGCTGCACCCCGCCAGCGCGCAGACGCTCTCGGCCTCGCACACGATCGCGATCACGATTGCCGCCGAGCAGGGGTTGATCGGGGAGCTCCCGTACCTGGCGCTGGTGATCGTCGCGGGGGTGATGCTGGTGCGAGGGGCGCGCGGCGATCCGGCCCGCGCGGCGGTCGCCGCCGCGTTCCTGGCACTCGTATTTCACACGCTGCTGTACGCCGACTTCCTCGAGGACCCGGTGACGTGGACGCTGCTCGGGATCGGGACGGCGCTGGCGTTCGCCTCCCGGGCCGGACCGGCCGGTCAGGCGTGGAGCTCGGCGAACGTCAGGCCGTCGGTGACGGCCACGGCTCCCGGAACGCTGGCCTGAGCCTCGGCGACCAGCTGGTTCACCGAGCGCTCGAACGGCGGCAGGTGAATCAGCGCGAGGCGCTGCACCGACGCCTGCTCGGCGACCTCGGCGGCCTGCGCGGCGGATGAGTGGATGGTCTCGTTGCGCGGCGCTCCCTGCGTGAACCACGCCTCGTGCGCGAGGACCTCGGAGCCCTCCGCGAACGGGGCGGATCCCGGGTCATACGCGGTGTCGGTGATCCAGGTCAGGGTGTCGCCGAACCGAAGCCCCAGCGAGGGAGCCGAATGTCGGTCCTGGCGCCTGGTCGCGATCGTAACCCCGCCGAGCTCGGCCTCGCCGGTCGGAAGGTCACGGACCTCGATGTCCTGCTGCTCGAGGGGGACGGGATGAAACGGCTGGCGCGAGACCTGGCCGAGGAGCTCCTTCGTCGGCGTGCCGTACAGCGCCTGACCGGGTCCCCAGATGGTCGTCTGCTCGCACAGGCCGAGCGCGGGCAGGTAGGCGAGGCCCGCGATGTGGTCGAGATGGAAGTGCGTGAGCACGATGTCGAGCCGCGAGGTCCCGGCCAGCAGCTCGGGCTGCTCGATGAACCTCGCTACGCCGGTCCCCGCGTCGATCATGATCGCCGCGTCGCCGTCGCGCAGGAGTGCACATGCGGTGTGGCGTTCGAAGGCGGGAAACCAGCCCCCGCCACCGAGGATCGTCAGCACCCGCTCAAGCCTAGGGGAGTCCGACCGTGAGCTAGCCGCCGGCTTGCGACTGGCGCTCGCAGCGCTGGCAGATGCAGTGGCGACCGTGAACCGGCGGGACGTTGAGCCCTGCCATTGCCGGGTGGCGACGGCGGCCTTCCGGATCGGCAAGCGGGTGCTCGTCGATCCCGTGCGCTCTGCGGCGGCGGGCAAGCTGGGCGACGCGGTGGAAAGGAGACCAACTCATTGCACGTACCCACTCACGATAGGAGTCTGATCGGCGGAATCAGTCGGCTTCATGAGTTCTTCGGTGTTGGTACCCACTATGCCTTCATGTAACACCGGAAATTGGTGTGAGGTTGCGCACGCTTCGCGCAAGGTTGGCTCCTACGCGCGCGGGATCCCCGGCGCCGCTGATCGTAGGCCCTCAGCCGCGATTGGCCCGGCGCTCGCGCCGCTGCTCCTCGCGCGCCTTCCGAGTCGCATCGGAGCGCCGGGCGGTCGCACCTCGTGGCGCCACCGTGAACGGACCCGCGAACGGCGACATCGACCGCTCGGTCTCCCCGCTTCCGCAGGCCGGGCACGGGGGAAGTTCTCCATAGGGGACGCGCGCCTCGAAGCACTCGTCGCACGCGCGGCAGCGGAAGTCGTAGAGGGGCATCGGTCAGCGCTCCCAATTATGCGACGCGCGGGTGCTCGATCAACCCGTGGTGCGGCAGATCCGGCACGGGCGGGTGAACGCGCTCGCGGGGGCGAGCGGCAGCTCCAGGTACGAGGACGCCTGCGCGCTCCGCTGGACCTGGTAGACGCCGCCTACCAGCCCGCTGAGCTGGGCAGGCGTGAAACCGAGATGCGGGGTGTCAGAGGTCGTGATCGCCACGCGCAGGCTGTGGCCCTTGGCCAGCATCGCGAACGTCGGGAACACCTCCACGTCGTAGCGGACGACCGAGCCGTTGGGCACGGCCTGCACCGACGCCTCGGTGTAAGGGTGGTAGGGGAGCAGCGGCGAGCCATCCGGCGCGAACCAGCTCTGCCTGGGGTCAAGCGCCCGGAAGGACCCCAGCAGGCCGCCGCCCGTGAGCGGGGTCGACGTTCCGTCGGGGGCGATGTCCTCGATCGTGACCTCGAAGAACGTCTCGGGGCGGCTGGAGCTGGCGTAGATCGCCAATTCAGCGCCGGACGAAATACGGACACAACGATCCCGGAGTCCTTGACGGGCATCCACAAGTGTTTGACATTTGGTCACGTCGCGGTCGCATCGCTTGGCCACGCGAGCGCGACCAGTGCCCGGTGCGGGAACCGGGCAGCGACCAACAACGAGGAGAGTCCAGGTGTTGAGGCAGAGGATCCTGATGGTGCTCGCGTGCGCCGCGGCGACGCTGACGATCGCGGCGATCGACGCGGGCGGCGCGGTAGCGAAGACGTGCCCGAATTCGTCGACCTCGACGGTGACCGGGACTCCCTCCTACACGTATACGCGCGGCTGCATCGTCAGCTATGACGGCACCGCGATCGTCTACAACCTGTTCGAGCCGCTGAAGCCGGCGCGGGACTCGCTCTACCCGATCCTCGAGGGCCCCGGGTGGGGCAGCGCCGGCGACACGAGCCCCGACCCGAAGCTCATCTCGGCGGGTTATGCCGAGCTGACCTGGGACCCTCGCGGGTTCGGGCAATCGGGCGGAGTCGCGGAGATCGACGCGCCGTCGGCCGAGGGTCGCGACGTCTCGGCGCTGATCGACAACGTGCTGACCGGCCGGCCGGAGATCGTCACCGACCGGGGCGGAAAGCGTGGCCAGCCGCGCTACGGCAACGATCACAAGCACTCCAACACCTACGGCGCGCCGGTCGTCGGGATGACCGGCGGCAGCTACGGCGGCGGGATCCAGTTCGCCACCGCCGCGTTCGACAAGCGGGTCAAGGCGATCGTCCCGGTGATCACGTGGAACAACCTCAACTACTCGCTGTGGCCCGGGAACGTGATCAAGCTGGGCTGGGGTGAGCTGCTGTACGGAGCGGGGCTGGGCGAGGGCGCGGCTGAACACGTCCAGGGCGACGTCAATCAGGGCGCCATCACCAGCGGCAACCCGTTCTCGGGTGGCGACGGCGGGATGCAGACGGGCGGCTATGACCCCAACATCCACTACTCGGAGGTCAGTGGTGCGGCGCTCGGCTACCCGGAACGCCAGACGATGGCCTGGTTCGGGCAGCGCTCGCAGGCGGTCTATGGCGCGGGGCCGGCCGGTCACATCGGGAATGTCCCGACGCTGCTGATCCAGGGGACCGTCGACACGCTGTTCAACCTCGACGATTCGTGGGCCAACTACCTCGAGATCAAGGGTCACTACCCGAAGCTGCCGGTCAAGCTGATCGCGTTCTGCGGCGGTCACGTGAGCTGCCCGACCGGTGCGGCGCCGACCGGTGCCGGCTACAACGACACCGCGTCTTCCTCGAGCCCCGTCGGCGCCGGGGAGTCGGCCGCGACGTTCGACGAGAACCAGACGATCGACTGGTTCAACCACTACCTGCGCGGACAGGCGCGCGGTGACGGGATGCCGAACACCGTCGTCTACCAGGATCAGAACGGCAACTTCTATCCGCTCTCGACGTTCCCGACGACCACCAAGCCCGGGCCGGCGAAGATCGTCTCGGCGCCGCTGTCGGGGACGCTCGTCGACCATGGTGTTCCGAGCGGCGCAGGTCCGGCCGGGGTCGACACCGCCGTCACCGACGGCGCGACCAACTCCGGCGATCCCGGTCAGGTGACGGTGCCGGTGCTGACGGCGCCGGTCAAGAGCGATGTCCCAATCGTCGGGATCGGCCACGTGAAGGCGACCGTCACGGTGGACGGAGCCGCGACCGAGCTGTTCTTCCGTCTGATCGACAAGAACACCGGGGGCGTGCTCGACCTCCAGACCGAGCCGCTGCGGATGGACAACCTGGACCAACAGGACCTCGGTGGCAACCCGAACGTGCCGCCGGGCCCGCAGGACATCTCGCTGGATCTGGTCGGGACCTCCTACGACCTGCCGGCGGGAGACACGCTCGAGCTGCAGGTCTCGACCTCCACGGACTCGTACACCCCCAACCGGGGCAACGCCGTCGTCACGCTGGCGAACGGGACGGTCAGCGTCCCGACGCTGGCGCCCGAGGGCTGATCCCCGCGCGGACGAGAGCGGGCGCGCGGCGGGCGGCGGGTCCGCCGCGCGCTTGGCCTACGTGCCCCCGCGTTGCCTGGGGCCGGCTCGTTGCCTACGCGCCCGGCGCGGGGCTTGACATACCGGACAGTATGTGATTTACATACTGATCGGTATCCGAGATGGAGGCCTCGACCCACACCTTCCTGTTCGCCGACCTGGTCGGGTTTACGGCGCTGGCCGAGCTGGAGGGCGATGACCGAGCGCTCGAGGTCGTGCTCGCGCTCCAACGCCGAGTCCGGGACCTGCTCGAGGAGCACTCCGCCGAGCAGGTCAAGGCGATCGGAGACGGGCTGATGCTTCGCTGCACCGAGCCGCGGGCGGCGGTGCTGCTCGGCCTGCGGCTCGTCGGCGAGCTGGATGAAGAGGACGGCTTTCCGCCGATCCGCGTCGGCATCCACACCGGGCCGGCGCTCGCCAACGAGGGTGACTGGTACGGCCGCACGGTCAACGTCGCGGCGCGCCTGTGCGCGGTCGCGCCTGGTGGTGAGGTGATGGTCAGCGAGTCGACCCGTCACGCCGCCGGCAGCGTGCCCGGTATCGAATGGAGCGACCGGGAGCTGCACTGGCTGCGAAACGTCTCCGAACCTGTCGGGACCTACATGGCGAGATGTCCGGAGGAGCCGGCGGCCGATTCGCGGGCGGCAAAGCGGTTCGCGCTGCCGTGGGCGTGTGGGCGCTCGGCGCTCAGGGGAGCTACGGCGTGAGTGTGGTGAACGGATCGCTGCCACCCGGGCCGAGGATGCCCGTCGCGCTGCAGACGGCGAT
The DNA here is from genome assembly GCA_963695965.1 of uncultured Solirubrobacterales bacterium. Lineage (GTDB taxonomy): Bacteria > Actinomycetota > Thermoleophilia > Solirubrobacterales > Solirubrobacteraceae > Palsa-465. The sequence continues at coordinate 48,010 of CAVOIU010000005.1, read as the reverse complement.
CTGGGCGCGCCATGCGCAGTGGATGCTGTCCCAGTGCGCGGCGCGCTTCGGGGAGACGTTCACCCTGCGGATCGTCTACGAGGGGACGTGGGTGATGTTGTCCAATCCGGAGCACGTAAAGCAGGTGTTCACCGGTGACCCGCGGGTGTTCCACGCCGGCGAGGGCAACCGGATCCTGCTTCCGGTGCTCGGCGAGCACTCGCTGCTGCTGCTCGACGACAGCGCCCACATGGAGCAGCGGAAGTTGCTGCTGCCGCCGTTCCACGGTGAGCGGATGCAGCGCTACGGCGAACTGATGGGCGAGATCGCGGGACGCGAGATCGAGCGCTGGCCGAGCGGGGAGCCCTACCGCCTGCGTCCCCGGATGCAGGCGATCACGCTCGAGATCATCCTCCGCGCGGTGTTCGGGCTCGAGCACGGCGAGCGGCTCGAGCGTCTGCGGCTGGAGCTGCGCGGGCTGCTCGACATGCTGACTCAGCCTCAGATGCTTCTGTTCCCGATGCTGATGGGACCCGAGCGGCTGTCGCGGTTCGGGCCGTTCCAGCGGATGACCGCGGAGGTGGACGCCCTGATCTTCGAGGAGATCGCCGAACGCCGGCGCGGCGGGGACCTCGGCGAGCGGGACGACATCCTCTCGTTGCTGCTTCAGGCGCACCACGAGGATGGCTCGCCCATGAGCGACCGCGAGGTCCGCGACGAGCTCCTCACCCTGCTCGTGGCGGGGCACGAGACGACCGCGAATGCGCTCGCGTGGGCGGTCGAGCGGCTGATCCGGCATCCCGACAAGCTCGAGCGGCTCACGGAAGAGGTGCGCGCCGGTGAGAACGAGTACCTCGATGCGGTGGTGACCGAGACTCTGCGCCTGCGACCGGTGATCTCGCTGGTCGCACGGAGGCTGACCGAGCCCGTCGAGATCGGAGGCTGGGAGCTGCCGGCGGGGATCACGGTGACGCCGTCGATCTACCTCGTGCACCGGCGCCCAGACGTGTACCCGAATCCGGAGCGGTTCGAGCCCGAGCGCTTCCTCTCCAACCCGCCGGGGACGTATAGCTGGATCCCGTTCGGAGGCGGCGTACGGCGCTGCATCGGCGGGTCGTTCGCGCAGTTCGAGATGCAGGTCGTGCTCGCCGAGCTCGTCAAGCGCCGGCGTCTTGCGCCGTCACGGCCCGAGGCCGAGGCGAACGTTCGCCGCGCGATCACCGAGACCCCCGGTCGCGACGCCGAGGTGGTGCTCGCATGAGCGTGCAGGCGCTGACTCGGCGTGAGAAGCAGCAGCGCACCCGCAAGTCGCTGCTGAAGGCCGCGGCGAAGCTGTTCTGCCAGCGCGGACTCGAGGGCGCCTCCATCGATGAGGTCGCGCAGGCCGCCGGCTACACGAAGGGCGCGTTCTACGCGAACTTCAAGAGCAAGGAGGAGCTGTTCCTGGTGATGCTCGACGAGCGGTACGCCGAGGAGCTGGAGCGACTCGACCGGACGCTCGCCGGCGAGCAGGATCCCCAGGAGGAAGCCCATTCCGCCGCGGTTGACTTCATCCATTTCGTCGGGAACGACGAGTGGCCGAAGCTGTACTTCCAGTTCGTCGCCCACGCCGCGCGCAACGAGGAGTTCCGCCAGGAGCTCGCCACGCGTCACGGCGCAATGCGCGCGCGACTCGCTGACATCCTCGAGCGGTGGAAGAGCGGTGCCGGGCACAAGCACGCATTGCCGATCGAGGAGATCTCGGCGATGATGTCGTTCATGGCCGACGGGTTCCTCGTCGACCGGATCGTCGAGCCGGATCTGAGCGAGGAGATGTACGCGACGATGGTCGGTGTGTTCCTGCGGGGGCTCGAGGCGATGGCCGCCGACCAGGAGCCTGCCTCGGGCGAGGCGCCCGCCTCGTGAGCTTCGCCTACGCCGTCGCGGGCGCCCCGACCTCCGCGTAGACCGCGGCCTCGAAGCCGAGCGCGGTCTCGATCACCGCGGGATCGAAGAAGGGGAGCACCTGCGTCAGAAACGCTCCCGCGACGCCGGTCGCGCGGTCGATCCAGTAGTAGCAGTTGAACAGCCCGGCCCAGTCGCCCGTGCCGGCATGGCGCATCCCGGGGATGTCCTCGAACACCAGGTGGAAGCCGAGGCCGAAGCCCTGACGGAACGGCATCGCGGGCACGTCGAGCGAGAGCTCGGGCACCGTCGAGACCATCACCTCGGGCAGGGCGAGGCCATCGAGGTGATCGGTGAATGCAAGCTCGACCATCTCGGTTGCGAGAATCCGCTCCCCATCGAGCTCGCCGCCGCGGAGCATCGCCCGCATGAACCGCAGGTAGTCCGGACCGGTCGACGCCGCGCCACTACCGCCTGAGTAGTACTCGGGCTCCATCGGCATCGTGAATTGAGAAATCTCGAGCGCGCCGTCGCCGGTGCGCGAATGGACCAGCATCAGCCGCTCCAGGAGGGGATCGGTCGGCACGAACGTCGTGTCCTTCATGTCGAGCGGGCCGAAGATGTGCTCGGCGCAGTACTCGTTCAGGTCCAGGCCGCTCACCGCCTCGATGATCTGGCCCAGCCAGTCGACGCTCGTCCCGTACTGCCACATCGTTCCCGGATCGGCGATCAGGGGTGCCTCGAGGACCGCCCGCTCGCCCGTCGTCGCGTCGGACAGCCCGGTGACCTGGTGATAGCGGAGCAGCTCGGGACTGGTGAAGTGATACGCCAGGCCGGACGTGTGGGTCAGCAGGTTCCGGATCGTGGCCTGACGCGCGGGTGCGCGCAGCCGCGGTTCGTCGCCGTCGAATCCGTCGAGCACCTGGAGCTCGCCGAACTCGGGGACCACGTCCGCCACCGGCTGCTCGAGGGTCAGCTGTCCGCCCTCGATCAGCTGCAGCGCCGCGACGCTGGCCAGCGCCTTGGTCATCGACGCGATCAGGAACACCGTGTCAGGCTTCGCCGGGCGCTCGTCACCGACGGCGAGCTTCCCGAAGGCGCCCTCGTAAAGCGTGCCGTCGCGGTCCCCGGCAACGGCGACCACCCCGGGCACCGCACCCTTCTCAACCGCTCCGTTCAGCAGCGCGTCGACGCTGGTCGAATCCATGCTCAGCCTCCTTCGGGCCCTGCGGTAGTTGACGCAACCCTATTCCACCCACGCGGCGATCGGCGGTGCCCCGCTAGGCTGCCCGCCTTATGTCAGTCACGGTGGTGGGATCGATCGCGTTCGACGCGGTGAAGACGCCGTTCGGGAGCCGCGAGCGGATGCTCGGCGGCTCGGCCGTGCACTTCGCGCTCGCGGCGTCGTTCTTCGACGAGGTGCACGTGGTCGGGCCGGTGGGCGACGACTTCGGCGAGGAGGAGTACGAGGTCCTCCGCGCGCGGGGCATCGACACCGGGGATATCGAGCACGTCGAGGGCGGGAAGACGTTCTTCTGGCGCGGCGAGTACGGGTGGGACCTCAACGACCGCGAGACGCTCGACACGCAGCTGAACGTGTTCGCCGACTTCGAGCCAAAGCTGTCGGAGGTCTCGCGGACGGGGGACGTGCTGTTCCTGGCGAACATCCAACCGGATCTTCAGCGGGCGGTGCGCACGCAGTGCCGGGGCACGCGCTTCGCGGCGCTGGATTCGATGAACCTGTGGATCGAGACCGCCCGCGACTCGCTGATCGAGACGATCCGCGGGGTCGATTGCGTGATGCTCAACGACGCCGAGCTCCGCGAGCTGACCCGGGAGCCGAACCTGATTCGCGCCGCGCGTCAGGTCCAGGAGTGGGGCCCGAGCGCCGTCGTCGCCAAGCAGGGCGAGTATGGAGCCGCGATGCTCACCGACGATGGCTTCTTCGCGCTGCCGGCGTTCCCGCTGGAGACCGTGGTCGACCCGACCGGCGCCGGCGACTGCTTCGCCGGCGGGTTCATGGGATACATCGCGGCGCATCCGGACGCCTCAATCAGCCACGAGGTGCTCGCGCAGGCGATGGCATACGGGACCGTGCTGGCGTCCTTCAACGTCGAGGAGTTCGGCGTCGAGCGGATCGTACGGCTGACGAGCGAGGAGATCTCCGACCGCGTCGCCGAGCTCCATCGCGTCACCCACTTCGTGGAGCAGCCGATCGCGCTCCGGGGGTAGGGGCGCGGGCGGGTGCGCGCGGGCGGCGGCTGGGCCGGGGCCGGCGGGGCGGCAGGCGCGGGCCTGGGCCAGCGGGGCGGCACGCGGGGCCGGCGGGGCGGGGCCGGCGGGGCGGGGCCGGCGGCAGGCGGGTGCGGTTCGCCCGCGGGTTTGCGGGCGCGACCACAACGTGACACAAGACGCCCAAGTCACGGCAAACGTCACGTTTTGGCGCGCATACGACCCCAACGTGACGCGTTGGGATGAGGCCGACCCCCAGTGTCACGTTGTGGCCGAAATTGGCCGTGACACGCGGGGACAATCGGGGTAGGATCGCACCTAGGTGACTTGGGGATTCGTTTGGTTGATGCTGGCTCTGAAGATCCCGTTGGTCGGGCTGATCTGCATTGTCTGGTGGGCGATCAAGCAGGAGCCCGAGGAGGCCTCTAACTCCGAGGACGACGGGGGCATCAAGAAGCTTGGACGACCCCATCCGCGCAAGCCGTTCCCGCGCCGTCCGCGCCGTGGTCCGCACGGCGACCCGGTGCCGGCGCCCCCAGCCCGGGTCCGCACTGTTCGCGCCCGCGCTCGGACGTACGGGCACTAGACGCCCGCGCCGTCCCGCGCCGGTCCGGCGGCGCTGGCAGACTTGCGCCCGTGGCTGAGCCTGCGACGTCGGTGCTGTCGGACGGGACGATCCTCAAGCTGGTCGACGACGGCCACATCCGGATCGACCCCTGGGACCCGTCCCTGGTGCAGCCGGCGAGCGTCGACCTGCGGCTCGGCGACTCGTTCCGGGTGTTCCACAACCATCGGGTCTCGACGATCGACCTGCGCTGCCCCCCGGACAATCTCACCGAAGAGGTCGTGATCCCGGCTGACGAGGCGTTTGTGATCCACCCCGGTGAGTTCTGCCTGGGACGGACGCTCGAATGGGTCGAGCTGCCGGACGACATCGTGGCTCGCATCGAGGGCAAGTCGAGTTTGGGGCGACTCGGCCTGATCGTCCACGCGACCGCGGGATTCTGCGACCCGGGCTGGAAGGGGACGCTGACGCTCGAGCTCAACAACCTGACGAGGGTCCCGATCAAGCTCTACCCCGGGCTGCTGATCGCGCAGCTGTCGTTCATGGCGCTCGACCGTCCCGCGCTGCGTCCGTACGGGAGCCCCGAGCTCGGCAGCCACTACCAGGGTCAGCGGGCGGCCACCGAAAGCCGCTACCAGGGCGCCCGCGGGACCGACATTTGAAATAGTTGCGCCGTGCTGCCGGTCCTGATCGCCGCCGCCGAGCCTTCCAAGGTCCCCTTCTTCATAGCCGGGGGAGTCCTTGCGGCCTGGGCGGTTGTGCTTGCCGCGGCGGGGCTCACCCGTCCGAGCTTCCCGTTCGGCCTAGCCGGACAGCGCGCGGTGATCGCGCTCAGCTTGGTGTTCGCGGTGGCCGCGGTCGCGATGGCGGTCGTGACCGACCCGTAACCGCGGCGCCGCGACCGTCCGCGGAGCGCTTCGCCCGCAGGGTGCCGGGTACTAGAGTGATGTCGGGGTTGAGGATCTACCGCAACATCGCCTGAGGAGAACGCATGACAACCGAGACCAGGCAACAGGATGGCGCCGGTGCAGCCGCTGGAACCGAGACGCTGACCGTCACCGACAACCGGACCGGTAAGCAGTACGAGGTCCCGATCGAGGACAACACGATCCGCGCGACCGAGCTGCGCAAGATCAAGACCCACGACGACGACTTCGGGCTGATGACGTACGACCCGGCGTACATGGCGACCGCCTCGTGCCGATCGGCGATCACCTTCATCGACGGGGAGAAGGGGATCCTCGAGTACCGCGGCTATCCGATCGAGCAGCTCGCCGAGAAGTCGAGCTACCTGGAGGTGGCCTACCTGCTGATCCACGGCGAGCTGCCCACGACCCAGCAGCTCGAGGACTGGGCCCACGAGGTCACGATCCACACGTTCGTGCACGAGAACGTCAAGGAGTTCATGCAGGGCTTCCGCTACGACGCCCATCCGATGGGGATGCTGCTGGCGTCGGTCGGCGCGCTCTCCACGTTCTATCCGGAGGCGGCCCAGATCAAGGACCAGGAGATCCGCTACATGCAGGTGGTCCGGCTGATCGCGAAGATGCCAACGCTCGCGGCGTTCTCTTATCGCCACAACCGGGGCATGCCGTACGTCTATCCCGACAACGAGTTGAGCTACGCGGGGAACTTCCTGTCGATGATCTACAAGATGACCGAGCTCCGCTATGAGCCCGATCCGCGGCTCGAGCACGCGCTCGATGTCCTGTTCATCCTCCACGCGGACCACGAGCAGAACTGCTCGACCAGCGCCGTCCGGAGCGTCGGGTCCTCGCAGGTCGACCCCTACTCGGCCGTCGCCGCCGGCGTGGCCGCGCTCTACGGGCCGCTGCACGGCGGCGCCAATGAGGCGGCGCTGCGGATGCTGCGCAGGATCGAGACCAAGGAGAACATCCCCGACTTCATCAAGGGCGTGAAGGACGGCAACGAGCGGCTGATGGGCTTCGGCCACCGTGTCTATAAGAACTACGACCCCCGCGCGAAGATCATCAAGAGGGCCGTTGACGAGGTGCTCGAGGTCACGGGTACCAATCACCTGCTCGAGATCGCGCTCGAGCTCGAGAAGATCGCGCTCGAGGACGACTATTTCGTCGATCGCAAGCTCTATCCGAACGTCGACTTCTACTCGGGCCTGATCTACGAGGCGCTCGGGATGCCGATGGAGATGTTCCCGGTGCTGTTCGCGATCGGGCGCACCAGCGGCTGGATCGCGCAATGGCTCGAGATGATCGACGACCCCGAGCAGAAGATCTCCCGCCCGCGCCAGATCTACACGGGCGCCCGCGGCCGCGACTACGTCCCGATCGACAGTCGCTCCTGACCCCCGACCGTGCCGTGGCGGCTGACCGTCCGGGCCGGTTCGAAGGTCGACCGCGGCCGGTTTGACGACCTGCTCGAGGCCCTCGACACGCTCGAGCGCCGCGGACGCGAGGTCGCCCAGTTGCAGGACGGCAAGCCGGTCGACGCCAAGATCAGGCGGTTCGAGCCGGTCCACCAGGTCGCGGCGCGCCTCGAGCTCGCGGGGCCGCAGCGGCTGCTGCCCAGGGTGCGCGCCGGAGTGGACGTGAGGGGCGACGGGTCAACCGAGGCGTTCGTGGGCCGCGTACGCCGGGTCGTCGTCGATGAGCGCAAGGGCGAGGACGCGTATTCGGCGCTTCGCCGCGCACTCAGGGGCGACTGAGCCCGACCACTGAGCCCGACCACCTAGAGCACGAGCGTGGCGCCGTTGCGGCGCAGCCACCGGACCTGCTCCCGGTAGCCGGGGCAGCGCGACTCGACGAGCGTCCAGAAGCGCCGCGAGTGGTCGAGCACCTCCAGGTGGCACACCTCGTGCCAGACGACATAGTCGAGCACCGGCTCGGGCGCCAGCAGGAGTCGCCAGTTGAAGCTCATCGCGCCCGTCGGCGAGCAGCTCGCCCAGCGCGTGCGCTGTCCCCTGATCGTGAGCCTCGAGTAGGAGGTGCCCGACTGCTCGCAGGCGCGATCGAGGCGGGTCGCGACCTCAGACCGGGCGGAGCGACGGTAGAAGCGCTCGATCGCGGGCAGCTGATCGTCGCCCATGGGGACCAGCAGCTCGTCGCCGCGACGATGCGCACGGGTCCGTCCCGGCTGCGCGACCAGCCGCAACGCGTTGCCCAGATAGGGCACCGACGCCCCGCGCGCCGCGATGGCCTCGCGCGCCCGCTCGAGCTCGGCGACCCGGCGCTCGATCCACGGGCGGAGCTCGCGAATCGCGGCGGCCGCCTCGCGCTCGGGCGTCCGGCCTCGCCGGAACGCCGCGTCGGGCAGCACCACCTCCACTCCGCGGATCGAATCGATCGTGACCCGCGCGCGCCGCGCCCGGCGCGAGCGCCTGACGGTGTAGGGGATCTCGTGCCTGGCAGCCGGATGACTCACGCGGCCTCCCGCGGTACGAGCCCGGATGGCGAGTGGGAGGCCAAGCGTGAGAGGGTACGGTCAGCGTCCGACATGCCCTGGTTTCCCGAGCTCGACGAGCCCCTTACCGACGGCGCGGTGGCCGTTCGCTTCGGCGCCGAGCACGACATCCCGGAGGTTCTGATCGCCTACCAGGACGATCCCGAGCTGCATCTGCGGATGGGGGAGGAGCGGCCCCCGAGCGGCGCCGAGCTCGGCCGCGCGTCTGAGCGGGCCGACGCCGAGAGGGCCGCGGGCCGGGGGGTGACGCTGACGATCCTCGCTCCGGGCTCGGATGTCTGCCGGGGGCAGATCAACGTGCACCAGGTCGATCTCGCAAACGCGCGCGCCGAGCTCGGGATCTGGCTCGCCCCGCGGGCGCGCGGGCAGGGACTCGCGCGCGGGGCGCTCAGGCTCGTGGCGACGTGGCTCCTCCGCGAGGGGGGCTTCGAGCGCATCCAGCTCCTGACGGAGCCCGACAACGATCCGATGCTCAGAGCCGCGGAAGCCGCCGGGTTCCAGCACGAGGGGCTCCTGCGGGACTACCTGATCGAGCGAGGAGCCCGGATTGACGTTGCCGTCCTGTCGCTCGTGCTCGGCGATCTGGCAGGCTGAGCCGGCGATGCCGTCCTCAAGCGTGAAGCTTCCGCCGGGGGTCCGGTCCCCGTTCGAGGTCTACGTCAACGGCGTGCGGCAGGAGCTGGGCGCCGACTACGCCGTCTCGGCGGGCGAATTGGTTTTCGAGCGCGAGCTGGTACAGCAGAAGCTCGGTGCCTGGGCGTGGTTCATGGGGTTCTGGGGGATCGGTACCTACAAGCGCAACGATGAGGTCGACGTCCGCTACGAGGTGGACGGCAGACCGACGGTCGCCCACGCGCTGGAGATCAGGCCCCGGTGAGCTCCGCGGTCGCCATATTCCCGCCCATGGCCGCGCCTCAACCTGCCGGCGTGGTCGGGTAGAGCTCCGTCTCCGCGACCACGGCATCGTCGATGGTCGCGCCTTCGTCCCGTCCGGCTCGACGCCGGGCTGAGAACATCGCGCCTCGCGCCGGAACCGTGGGTGCGAACGCCCCCAGTCCGATCGGCTTCGGCATGTCGTCGTAGATCGCCTCAAAGCCGCCGCGGATGAAATAGGCCTCGTGCCAGAAGCCGGTACCGCCGGTGTCGCGCATGAAGTCGAGCCACCAGCGCCGATGAGGCTCCGACCGGGTCCACCGCTCGAGGCTGTCGAGGTCTCGCCAGTACTGGCGCATCCCGAGATTGGGCGGGACCAGCGACCAGATCACGTCCTCGTGGAGGAGCAGCCCGTCGGGCTGCTGCTGCCAGGACTTCTTGATCTGCGGGCCCAAGCCGATCAGCCGCGCGAGCCCCCGGACCCGGTGCACCCGCATCCCGAGGTACAGGACCACCATGTCCGGATACTCGTCCAGCTTCACGGTTCGACGTTCGACTCGCATGAGCCGCTTCGAACTCTAACCCGCGGGCGTGACCAGCAAGGCCGCCGCGCTAGTCGGATGCGAGCTTGACCACTTCCCTGCGGACCCACGGGCGCAGCAGCTTCAGCGCCGACAGGATCGCGCGCGTCGCCGGCGAGCGGTTGAGCGTGTAGAAGTGGATCCCCGGAGCTCCGCGGGCCAGCAGCTCGGCGCACTGGAGAGTCGCGTAGGAGACGCCGAGCTGGAGAACCGCCTCGGGGTCGCCGGTGCGGAGCTCCAGCTGCTCGAGCAGCGCCTCGGGGATCGTCGCGCCGCACATGCCGGTGATCGTCTTGATCTGACCCACGTCGGTGATCGGCATGATCCCGGGCAGGATAGGCACGTCGACTCCGGCCGCGCGAGCCTCCTCGACGAAGCGGAAGTACAGCTCGTTGTCGAAGAACAGCTGGGTGATCAGGAACGAAGCGCCCGCGTCGACCTTCTCCTTCAGGAAGCGCAGGTCGTGCGTCAGGTCGGGCGCGTCCGGGTGGATCTCCGGGAAGCACGCGGCGCCGATCCCGAACGCCCGGCGCTCGTGGATCAGCGCGGCCAGCTCGGTCGAGTAGTGAAGGCCGCCAGGGTGGGGCTGCCACTCGGCCTCGCCCCGAGGCGGATCCCCCCGCAGCGCGAGGACGTTCTCGATCCCCGCGGCGGCGATCGAGTCGAGCGTCTCGCCGAGCTCCTCGCGGGTCGCACCTACGCACGACAGGTGGGCCATCGCCTCGATGCCCAGATCCTGCTTGATCCACCGGGTGACCTCAAGCGTACGGTCTCGGGTCGAGCCTCCCGCCCCGTACGTGACCGAGGCGAAGTCGGGCGCGAGGTCGACCAGCGACTCGAGCGTGGCGCGCAACGTGTGCCACCCCTTGTCGGTCCTCGGGGGAAAGAACTCGAACGAGAAGACCGGCTCGTCGGTCGTGGCGAGGATTTCGTCGATCCGCACGGTGCCAGAAAATATTAGCTAGGTTGACACGAGCGTGTCAAGGTTGGCCGGGGCCGGGGCCGGGGCCGGGGCCCGGGCCAGGGCCGGCATCGGGGCCGCCGTCGCCGTCGTCGGCCTCGCCTGCCGGCCCGCCGTCGCCGGTCAGCCGCCACCGCGCGCCCTCGCCGTCCCGCTCGCGCTCTACCTTGCCGAGGCGCTCCAGATGCGTCAGGTAGGAGAGCGTCTCGGACAAGAGCCACGACGCGTTGCCCTCGGACAGCGGCTCCTGGTGGACCGATGGGGCGATCTCGAGCGCGGTCCGCGGTCCTCGTTCGAGCTCCGTGAGCACCGCGCCGAGGCGCTCCGCGGCGAGCTTTCGGGACCCCTCGATGTGGCCGTGGACGTCCACGAACGGCTTGCCGTGCCCTGACAGTCCGAGGCGCGCATTCAACCTGTCGACCACGTCGAGGGAGCTCAGGAACTCGCCGACGGGATCGGGGGTCCAGCCGTAGTCGTAGAACAGCGAGATCCGTCCGAGCACGTGATCGCCGGAGATCAGCAGCCGCCGTTCGGGCTGGAACAGGCACACGTGCGACGGGGCGTGGCCGGGGGTCTCATACACCCTCCAGGTCCCCAGATCGGTCTCGATCTCGACTCCGTCGACGAGTGGCCGATCGGGCTCGATCACGGCGGCGATCCCAGACGGCATACCTTCGGGAAACCGCCCCGCGTAGCGCTGCAGCGCCGATTCGGGTACGCCGCTCTGGCGCCCGATCTCCAGCCGGCGCGCGAGCGCGGCCTCGGGGTCGCCGGCGGTCTGGGTGGCGTGCGCGTGGTTCGGGTGCATCCAGAACTCGCACTTTGCGCGCTCGACGATCGGCGCGGCCTGCCCCCAGTGGTCGGAGTGCGCATGGGTCGCGGCGAGGAGGCGGACGTTGTCGAGGCGGAGGTTGACCTGGTCCATCGCGCGCTCGAGCTGGGCGAGCGATCCGGGCTCGTGGTAGCCGGTGTCGATAAGCACGACTCCGGACCCGGCGGCGATCGCCCACGCGTTGCCGTGCGGAACGCCCGGCCAGGGCAGCGGCAGCCGCAGTCGCCATAGACCTGGGAGCACGCGCTCGCCCCGCCCGAGCTCGCGGCGAGCGGTCATCGACTTGGACGAGGTTGTCTTATCGGTGCCGGTCACGTGGACGGACGATATTCACGACGCGTACACTCCGCGCGCTGATGGCGTCTCGCGGGAAGACTGGCTAAATCGCCTCCTCAACAGAAATAGCCAAGCGCTACTTCCAAGCTGCCGCGGATCGCGACGTCGATGCGATGGTCGCGTGCTGGGCGCCCGGGGGCCTCGAGCGGTTCGTCGGGCAGGAGGAGGTGCTCGCGCCCGACGGGGTGCGCGACTACTTCACCGCGCTGTTCGCCGCCTTCCCGGACTTCGAGTTCGAGGTGCTCGACGTGACGACGGCACGAGCGCGCACCGCGGTGCGGTGGCGCGCCACCGGCACGTTTGCGGGCCCCGGCAGCTTTCGTGGGTTCGTCCCCAACGGGGCGCGGATCGAGATCGAGGGCTGTGACGTGCTGACGATCGCCGACGACAAGGTCCAGCGCAACGACGCGTACGTCGACAGCGGCGATATCGCTCGCCAGCTCGGGTTCCTGCCGCCGGCCGGATCGGCGGGCGAGGCCCGGCTCGCCCGCCTGGCCAATCTTCGGACGAGGGCTCGCTCCTGGGTCGGGGGGACAGAGCCCAAGCGGATCGCCGACGGCGTCTGGGTCGTGCGCGGCGGGTTCCCGATGAAGACGATGAACGTCTACCTGATCGAGGACGACGGCGGCGTCACGATGTTCGACGCCGGGATCGCGGACATGGCGACTGCCGTCCGGTCGGCCGGGGCACGGCTCGGTGGGATCAAGCGCGTCGTCCTCGGGCACGCCGATGCCGATCATCGCGGGGCGGCGCCTGGGATCGACGCGCCGGTGTTCTGTCACCCCGCCGAGCGTGAGGCCGCGCAGTTGGCGGACCCGTGGCGGCCCTACTGGGACTTCAGCAAGCTCGGCACGCACGGTCGGGCACTGCTCAAGCGACTGCTGCCCCGGTGGGATGGTGGCGCGGTCGAGGTCGCCGGAACGGTGGAAGAGGGCGATCGGGTCGCGGGCTTTAAGGTCGTCGAGCTTCCCGGCCACGCGCCGGGACTGATCGGCCTGTTCCGCGAATCCGACCGTCTCGCGCTCGTGTCCGACTGCTTCTACACGCTCGATCCGCAGACGGGGATCAAGGGCGATCCGCGGGTGCCGCATCCGGCGTTCAACATCTCTAGCGAGCAGGCCGCCGACTCGATCCGCAAGCTGGCCGCGCTCAAGCCCTCGATCGCGTGGGCGGGACACGCCAACCCCGTGGCGGGTGATGTCGTCTCGCAGCTGCGGCGGGCTGCGAGCACGACCGGACCCTGAGCGCTGCCGTGGGCCGGCGAGCCCGGAAGCCGAGCGGGCCAGCGCGCGAGAAGCTCGTAGCGCCGAGCGCGGATTACCGAGACGCCGAGGGCAACCTGCTCGTGCTGCGCGGGTCGCTCACGCCTGGGGCGCGCCGCGAGTACGCCCGCGTGATCGGCGGCGGTCTGGACGCCGATGACGCCTGGCAGCGCGCGACCGAGCTCCTGTTCGAGCGGCTCGCGGTGTCCTGGACGATCGCCGGGCTCCAGATCACCCGCCAGAAGGAGCTGCTCGGCCGCTACCGGATGGCCTCAGGCGACGAGCGCCAGTTCGTCCGCGACGCGCTGCGCGCCCACGTCGGCGAGAACTTCCCCGAGCTGAAGGCCCCGTGATCGACCCCGACGCCTTCGCGGCGCTCCTGTGCGAATGGTGCCTGCAGGCGGGTGAGGGTGACCAGGTGCTGGTCGTGTCGACCACGCCGGCGGAGCCCCTGGTGCGCTCGCTGCACCGCGCGCTGCTGCAGCGGGGAGCGTGGCCGCTGCTGCGGCTGGGGTTCAGCGAGCTGGCGCGCGACTTCTACGAACATGCGCAGGAGTGGCAGCTCGACTCATTCCCACCGCTCGAGCTGGTGGAAGTCCAGTCGGCCGACGCGTTCCTGAGGATCGACGCCCCGGCCGACACCCGCAGCCTGGCCGGAATCGACCCGGCTCGGATCGTCCGCGCGCTCCGGGCTCGCGAGCCGATTGCGCAGGCGCGCCTGGCCGGACGCTGGTGCGGGACGCAGTGGCCGACGGCCGCCCTCGCCCAGCAGGCGGGCATGTCGGAGGAGAACTACGCGGCATTCCTGAACCGAGCCCTGTTCCTGGACGGCCCGGATCCGGTCGGCGCGTGGCGCGAGCTCAGCAAGCGCCAGGACGAGCTCGTCGCTCGCCTCTCCGGTGCGGCGGAGATCAGGATTGAGGGCGAGGGCACCGACCTGCGGCTGGGGGTGGGGGGGCGCACCTGGATCAACTCCGACGGCCACCGGAACATGCCCAGCGGCGAGGTGTTCACCGGCCCGCGCGAGGATTCGGCCGACGGCACGATTCGCTTCACGGTGCCCTCCAACCGCCAGGGTGTGGTGGTGGAAGACGTCGAGCTGACGTTCAGGCGCGGTGAGGTCGTCGAGGCGAACGCGCGCAGTGGTCAGGAGTTCCTGGACGAGGCGCTCGCGATCGATCCCGGGGCGAGGTTTCTCGGCGAGCTCGGGATCGGGACCAATCCGGGGATCGATCGACCCACGGGCTCAACGCTGCTCGACGAGAAGATCGCGGGCACCGTTCATGTCGCGCTCGGCCGCTCCTACCCGGAGACCGGCGGTACCAACGAGTCAGCGCTCCATTGGGACCTGATCTGCGATCTGCGAGACGGGGGTCGGCTGAGCGCTGATGATCAGGTGGTCGAGATACCAGGTGCTTAACCAGGCGCACAAGTAGCGTTCAGTACCGTCAGGCGGACCATGCGCCGTACGAAGATCGTCGCCACCATCGGACCCGCCTCGAGGGATCCGGAGACGCTCGCGCGGATGGTCGAGGGCGGAATGGATGTCGCGCGGCTGAACTTCTCGCACGGCAACCGGGAGATCCACGCTGAGAACGCCGAGCGGGTCCGCACCGCCGCCTCCAGGGCCGGGCGCCAGGTGGCGATCCTCCAGGACCTCCCGGGCCCCAAGATCCGCATCGGGCGCCTCAAGGACGAGGTCGCGGAGCTGAAGCCCGGCGAGACGCTGGTGCTCGCATGCGGCAGCGACGAGATCGGCGACGGCGGGCGGATTTCGGTCAGCTGGCCCGGGCTCGTCGACGCGGTCGACCCGGGGGACGTGATCTATCTCGCCGACGGCGCGATCCGCCTGCGCGTGCAGGGAATTCGCAACGGCGACGGCGAGCTCGAGACCGCGGTGGAGATCGGGGGCTCGCTCGCCTCGCGCCAGGGCCTGAACATCCCCGGGGTCGACCCGGGGCCTGCCCGCGGTTCCCGAGGAGGACCTCGACATGCTGCGGTTCGGCGAAACGATCGGAGTCGACGTGATCGCGCTGTCGTTCGTGCGCACCGCCGAGGACGTGACCAGCGTGCGCGAACACACGCGGCTGCCGCTGGTCGCGAAGATCGAGAAGCCGCAGGCGGTCGAGGCCGCCGAGGAGATCATGCGCGCCGCCGACTGCGTGATGGTCGCGCGGGGTGACCTCGGGATCGAGCTGCCGATCGAAGATGTCCCGATCGTGCAGAAGCGCCTGCTGGAGATCGCCGGACGGCTCGCGCGCCCCTCGATCACCGCCACCCAGATGCTCGACTCGATGGTCGCGTCCACGCGGCCGACCCGGGCCGAGGTCGCCGACGTCGCCAACGCGATCCTCGACGGGACCGACGCGGTGATGCTCTCGCAGGAGACGGCCGTCGGCGCCCACCCCGTGCTCGCCGTCGAGATGATGGCCTCGATCGCCGTGCGGACCGAGCGTTCGGCCCCATACGGGGCCTGGAACGAGACGCGCGTGCGCCGTGACGCGCGTGACCCTGCCTACACGGTTGCGTACATGGCGTGCGCCGCCGCTCGCGAGCTGCACCTGGCGGCGCTGGTCGTCCCAACGCTGTCGGGGCGTTCGGTTCGGCTGATCTCCGCCCACCGGCCGGAGGTCCCGATCCTGGCGCTGTCGCCGGGCCGGGAGACGGTGCGGCGCTGCAGCCTGATCTGGGGCGTGCAGGCCGCGTCGATGCGCCGCCACGAGGTCACCGAGGCGCTGATCGCGGACGCCGCGCGGCGGGTCGTGGAGCTCGACTGGGTGAAGCCCGGAGCGAGGGTCGGGATCACCGCGGGCCTGCCGAGCGGGCTGCCCGGGACGACGAGCCTGATCCAGATCCAGAAGGTCTGAGGGCGCGGCGCGGCGGCCGGCTCCGCGCGTCGCGGTGCGGAGCGGTTCAGCGGGCGGAGCGGTCGAGGCCGTGCGCGTAGAACTCGGCCTCCTGGCGGCCGAGCTCCGTAGCCGGCGGGTCACCGTAGAACCATTCCCGCGCTATGTGGTTGAAGTTCCCGCGTGCGTGGAGCTGCGAGAGCACCGCGAGCGTCAGCACCTCCATCCGCCGCCCGAAAATGTGGTCGGGAGGAGCCGACTCATGGCGCAGCTGCCCGAAGTACTGAGAGCGGGGGTCGCTCATGTCGATCAGGACCTGCGTCGCGTACTCCGGGGTCAGCTCGATGTACTCGTCGACCGTGTACCACGAAGTCGCCGCGCGGAAGTGCTCGAGCACGAGCTCGGGCTTGAAGCGGTCGGGCTCAGGGAAGAAGCCGGTCTCGGTGCCGAGGCGCATGATCGTCTCGACGTCGCCCTCGATCACCGCCCGGGCGACGGCGATCTCGAGCTCGACCGCGCCGGCGGGCATCCGCTTGAACAACCCGAAGTCGAGGAATGCCATCCGCCCGTCCTGCATCAGCATCGAGTTGCCGGGATGTGGGTCGCCGGAGAACTCGCGGTGGCGGTAAAGGCACCCGAAGTAGAACCTGAACAGGATCTCGCCGATTCGGTCGCGCTCCTCCTGCGGATAGCCCTTGAGCTCCTCGAACCCGATCGCCCCGTCGATGTACTCCGAGACCATCACGCGCTCGCGAGCGAGCGACGTGACGACGTCCGGGATGAAGATGAAGGGGTGGCCGCGGAAGATCCGCGCCAGCGTGCGCTGGTTCGTGGCCTCGAGCTCGTAGTCGAGCTCCTCCTCGATTCGGTCCCGGATCTCCTCGCCGATCGCCTTCGGGTCCATCCCGGGGGCGAGCCGCTTGAGCAGGCGCAGGATCAGGCCCAGGTTCTGCATGTCGGCCCGGACCGCGGCGGCGACACCCGGGTACTGCACCTTGACCGCGACCTCGCGCCCGTCGTCCTTGAGGCGGGCGCGGTACACCTGGCCGATCGAGGCGGCGGCGATCGGCTCCTCGTCGAACTCGGAGAACACGTCCTTGATCGGCTCCTCGAGCTCCTCCTCGATCACCTTGCGCATCTCCTTGAAGGTGACCGTCGGGGCCGCGTCCCGGAGCTTGCCGAGCTTGGCCTGGAACTCCTCGCGGTACTCCTCGGGCACCAGCCCGACATCGAGGAAGCTCATCACCTGCCCGAGCTTCATCGCCGCGCCCTTCATATGCCCAAGCGCGTCGACGATCTGCTCGGCGGCCTCGATGTGGCGGCGCTCGAGCGCCGCCTTCCGGCCGTCCTTGGTCCGGGCGACGTTGCCGACGTGGGTGCCCGCCTGTCGGATCGCCTGTCCCGCGGCCAGCCCCCCGATCTTGGCGGTACGCCCCACGCGCGTGGTGGGGATGTTGTCCTTCGCCACTTGGCCGGGAATGCTAGCCGCGCTGGACTTGGGATGTCCAGGCACGATGTCATCGGACCCGTCCGGCCAGCGGACCCACGCCTTGTTGCCGCCGTCGTAGTCGGGCGCCAGCAGGATCAAGGTTGCCGGGCTCGCCGAGCGCGGTGCACGCCTCCTCGCCCTCGGGATCGAGACCCCGCCACACCCGGACAAACGGGTTGTGCTCGAGCTCGTCGGCGACCGTCGTCGGGTCCGTGTGGCCTGGATGGATGCGCGTCTCGGGCGGGAGCTTCAGCAGCGTGTCCATGATCGAGGCCCTGAGGTCTGCGTAGGTGGTGTGCCCGGGAGCCCGCACGCCGCCCACGGAGCCCCTGAACAGGGTGTCGCCCGTGAACACGTCGGTCCCGCCGACCAGCAGCGAGAGCATCCCGGCGGTGTGCCCCGGCGTGTGAAGCGGCTCGATCTCGAGCGCTCCGCTGGAGATCGTCTCGCCCGGCTCCATCGTGCCCGTGACCCCCGGCACGAGCTCTCGCTCGAGCGGGTGGATCAGGACGGGGGTGCCGGGATGGCGATCCAGGACCTGGTCGAGCTCGGCGACGTGGTCGTGGTGGTGGTGGGTCAGGAGCACATGGGTGAGCGAGAAGCGCATCCGGCTGAGCACGTCCAGCAGCGGCTCGACCGGGCCGCCCGCGTCGATCATCACGGCGTGGGCGCCGAGCTCGTCGGCCACGAGATACGTGTTGGAGAGGAACCCCTCATTCATCGAGCGTTCGATGATCACCGGTGTAGGGTAAGGCCATGAGCCTGATCCACACCTGCTACCGGATCACCGAGATCGATCGCTCGGTCTCGTTCTACAACGCGCTCGGGTTCGCCGAGATCGGGCGGATCCCCATTCGCGACGAGGCGATCAACGTGTTCATGGGGCTCCCCGACGACGGATCCGAGCCCCGGCTCGAGCTGACCTACAACATCGGCCACGACGAGCCCTACGAGATCGGGACCGGCTACGGCCACATCGCGATCACCACGCCGGACATGGACTCCGCCCTCTCGCGCCTCAAGGAGCAGGGGATCGAGCCCGAGCGGGCGCCGTACACGATCCGCGAAGGCGGCCCGCGACTGTGCTTCGTCCAGGACCCGGACGGTTACCGAATCGAGTTGATCGAACGCGGGTAACCTGAGGGCGACTGTGGTGGAGACCACGAAGATCGCTGCTCTGCTGGAGCGCCTTAGCCAGGGTGTGGCCGCTCACGACCGCGAGAACCCCGAGCACCACACCTGGGGAATCGGGATGGCGCACTTCGACCTCGAGCGCCTCGGGCTCGAGGAGGGCGAGGAGATCCTCCCCGGGATCGTGCTGCAGGCCGACGGCGGAATGACCGGGCAGTTCCGGATCCTCTGCGACGGCCTACACGACGAGGGCGTCGTCGAGGAGGAGGAAGAGATCCTCGACGCCATCGCCGAGGAGGAGCTCGCCGAGCCCGTGTACGCCCCCGGCGAGAACACGCCGCCGCCGCTGGAGCCTCCGCTCTAGTACCGGGGCGGGTCGATCCCGGCCCGCTTGGCGATCACGAGAACCAGCCGTGCGATCGTCGGGCACTCGATCCCGTGTCGGGCCCCGGCGCGCAGCACCGAACCCGGGATTGCGTCGAGCTCGGGCTCGCGCCCGGCGGCGATGTCGCGCTGCATCGATGAGCCGAGCTCGGCGTGGGCGTCGTCGAGCTCGGCCAGGCGCGCGGCGGGATCGATCTGCGCGCCGTCGGCGTTGGCGACCGCGGCTCCCTCCTCGATGCAGCCGACCAGCGCAGCGCGCCACTCCGGATCGCTCCGGATGAAGCCCACCGGGCGATCCGCAGCGCTGGTCGTGCACGCGAGCGCGTTCAGGCGTACCAGCTTGGACCACAGGATCTGCGCTTCGCTCGGGCCGATCTCGGCTGGGACCCCTGCGCGCTCGAGTGCGTCCGCGAGCGACTTCAGCGGTTCGCTCAGCTCCGTGTGTTCGGCGGCCAGGTCGACACGCAGGAATGGGCTCGTCTGCACGATCCGGCCCGGGGAGGGCCGGTCGGCCTCGATCCGGATCGTCCCCGCGGCGACGCTTCCGGCGCCGAACCGCTCGCGCAGCACGGCCATGTGATCGAGGCCGTTCAGCAGCGGCACGACCAGCGCCGGCGGGGTGTGGATCCGCTCGAGCGCGGCCTCGAGCCCGGTCGACTTGGTCGCGACGATCAGCGCCTCGGCCGGCTCCTTGAGTACGGCCGTGGCCCGCGGCCGGGCCGTGAAGTCACCGAGCCGGACGCTGTGCACCTCGATCCCGTCGCGCGCGATCAGATCCGCCGTCTCCTCGCGTGCGACCACGACGACGTCGTCTCCGCGACCGCCGGCGCGCGCGAGCGCCGCGGCGAGGAATCCGCCGACTCCGCCCGGCCCGAGGATCGCGACGTGAGACACCGGCGGGGAGCATATGGTGGGCCAGCGCTGCGCTACGGTTTCGCGCCGGATGGCGAGCGCTGAGAACTTGAGCGTCGAGGTCAGCCCCGTACGCGGCTTCGGGGACCTGCGCCGGTTCGTCGCGCTCCCGTATCGGCTCCACGCGGGCACTCCCTGGATCCCGCCGCTGAAGCTCGAGCGCTACGCGTTCCTGACCCGCAGGCTGAATGCGTACTTCACCCACGGCGAGGCCGAGTACTTCCTCGCCCACCGGGGTGGCCGGGTGGTCGGACGCGTGACCGCCCAGATCGACCGCGCCTTCAACGAGTTCCACTCCAACCGCTGGGGGATGTTCGGGTTCCTCGAGTTCGAGGACGACCAGGAGGTGCTCGATGCGCTGCTCGCGACCGCCGAGGCGTGGCTGCGCGAGCGCGGCTGTGAGCGGATGGTCGGGCCGATGGACTTCCAGCTCAACGACGAGAGCGGCGTCCTGTTCGAGGGGTTCGAGCTCGACCCGGTGATCAGGCAGCCGTGGCATCCCCCTTACTACCAGCAGCGCGTGGAGGCCGCCGGCCTGACCAAGGCGATGGACCTGTTCAGCTGGTGGCTCGACGTCGCCGACCGCGACAAGGTGCTGCCGATCCTGCCGCAGGTCGCCGATCGGGCACGCAACACCTACGGGATCACGATCCGCAAGATGTCCCGCCGGCGGCTGCGCCGGGACATGGACGAGTTCGCGAAGGTCTACAACGCCGCGTGGTCGACCAACTGGGGCTTCGTCCCGTACTCCGAGGAGGACCTCAACGACCTCGCGCTCACCTACCAGCTCGTGTATGACCGCGACTGGTTCATGGTCGCGGAAATCGATGGGGAGACGGTGGCGATGGCGATCACGATCCCCGACGTCAACCAGGCGCTCAAGAAGATGAAGGGGCGGGTCCTGCCGTTCGGCTGGTGGCACTACCTCCGCCGGGCCCGGATCATCGACGGCGTACGCGTCGGCTTCCTCGGCGTGCTGCCCGAGCACCAGCACACGGGTGCGGCCGCGCTGCTCTACATGGAGCACTACGACATGGCCGCCAAGCCTCCCAAGAAGTGGGGCGAGGCGAGCTGGATCCTCGAGACCAACAACCCATGAACCGGGGCTTGGAAGCGATGGGCGGGAAGATCGTCAAGCGCTACCGGGTGTACGAACGGTTGCTCGAGGGCTAGGGCGGCCCTCTGGGGGGCCACGGCGGCGGCCTCGGGGGGCCACGGGGGGCCCACGGCGGCGGCCTCCGGGGGCCCACGGCGGCGACGATCGCGAACTGTCGCCATCTGTGGTCGCTGAGCGACTCAAACGGGCGACAGTTCCGGCTCGGGGAGGCGACGCCTCCCGCGCTGCGGCCTAGGGGTCGATCAGCACACCGGGGTTGAGCGCGCCGGTTGGATCGACCGCGGCCTTGGCGCCGCGAAGGGCGTCGGCGAACCGGTCGGGCCGTTGCCGGTCATACCACGGCCGGTGGTCACGGCCGACCGCGTGATGATGGGTGATCGTCCCGCCCAAGGCGATCACGGCCTCCGAGGCGGCCGCCTTGATCTCCGCCCACTGCTCGAGCTCCGAGCCGCGGCGCGCGGGCGCGAGGATCGTGTAGTACGGCGCGGGTCCGTCCGGGTAGACGTGGGTGAAGCGGCAGGTCACCGACCCCTGGCCGCAGACTTCCACTACGGCGGCGCGGACGCGTTCGAGCACCGCCTGGTGGAAGGACTCGAAACGGTCCCACGTGATCGCGGTCTCGAACGTCTCCGACAGCACCCCGATCGCGACGAACGTGTCTCTCAGGTACGGAGCGCGCAGGAATGCCTCGCGCCAGCTGCCGACCGCGTCGGCGCCCTGGCCGGCGCCCCGCCCACGCCCTGGCCGCCGCCCCGCGAGCCGCCGCCCCGCCCGCCGCCGCCCTTGCCCCCGCGCCGCTCCCAGGTGCCGCCGAGGTCCTCGCACAGGGCGAGCGCGAGCGACATCCACGGCTCGACGTCGTGCTCGGAGGACTCGAAGCCCAGCACCAGCAGGGCGAGCGAGCCGTCGCCGGCGCCGGTCACCGCGGCTTCGGCGGCGTCGATCAGGCGGCAGTTGGCCGGATACAGGCCGGACTGCGACAGGACGCGCACGGCCTCGACCCCGGCGGCGAACTCCTCAAAGCGGACCGCAGCCGAGGCGCGGTGGGTGGGTCGCGGCCGGACACGCACCCAAGCCTCTGTGATCACGCCGAGGATCCCCTCCGAGCCGATCAGCATCCGATCCGGGGAGACGCCGGCGCCCGACCCGGGCAGCCGCCGCGACTCCCAGATCCCCTTCGGGGTGATCGCCCGGACCGACTCGACGAGGTCATCGATGTGCGTGTACAGCGTCGCGAAGTGGCCGCCCGACCGGGTCGCGATCCAGCCCCCGAGCGTCGAGAACTCGAACGACTGCGGGAAGTGGCGGAGCGTTAGGCCGTGCTCGCCCAGCGCTCGCTCGAGCGCCGGTCCGAGCGCGCCCGCCTGGATCCGCGCGGCGGACGAGACCGGATCGACCTCGAGCACGCGGTCGAGCGCCTTCAGGTCGACCGACACCACCCCGGCGTAGTCACCCGGGAGGGATGCCTCGACTCCGCCGACGACGCTCGTCCCACCCCCGAACGGGATCACCGCCGCGCCCGAGGAGGTCGCCCAGTCGAGCACTGCCTCGACCTCGGCTTCGTCGCGAGGATTGGCGACGACGTCCGGCGGGTGGTCGAAGCGGCCGCGGAACGCCCGGACGACGTCGCGGTAGGCGCGGCCATAGGAGTGCAGGGCGCGGTCGTAGGCGTCCTCCGAGCAGATCGCGGCGAGCGAGCTGGGGGGGCGCAGGCGTGGCGCCGGCAGCGCGACCTCGGCCAGGGGCACCGCCTGCTCGGGCTCCGGGCTGCCGAATCCGAGCCGCTCGATCAGGAACCCCGCGGTCTCCCGCAGCTCCTGGGGCGAGGGCTGCTCATCCTCGTAACCCCAGCCCCAGTGCTTGAGCCGCCGCGTCACGGGCGGCCAGCCTACCCGGGTACCGTTCACCGGGTGGCGCAGGCACCAGGCATCCTTGCGCGCGGACCGTGGGATCCGGGCGACGTAGAGGCGATCTGGCGCCCCGACGAGTTCGAGCCCGGTGCGGCCGCCATCGAAGCGGCCGACGTGACCCTCGACGCGCTTCGCCGGCGCGGGTCTCCCTCGCACGACGGGTTTGCGGCGAGGCTCGTGGACTTCGAAGCACGGTCGGACGGGCTCCGCATGGAGCTCCAGCCCGCGCGGTGGGCACTCCGGCTGCTCCCCGAAGGCGCCGCGAGGAGCCTGTCGATCCTGTGTCTGGTGCGGGACGCCGAGGGTGCGTGGCTGGCCGGCCGCCGCGCCGCGTGGGTCGCTTCGTGGGCCGGGCGCTGGGCGCTCGGGGCCGGTGGCTCGGTGGAGGTCGGCGAGAACCCGGCCGACGCGATGCGGCGCGAGCTCCAGGAGGAATGGTCAGTCGCGCCGGAGCGTCTGGTCGTGGAGGCGTTGGTGCAGCTCCCGAGCGGCCTGGTGCTGCTCGTCGGCCAGGCGTGGCTGGGGGCCGGGGCGACCGTCGCTCCAGACCATGAGCACGACGAGTTCGCGTGGTGGCCTGCCGACCCGAGGGGGTGGCCTGAGGAGGCCGACGAGCCGCTCCGGCGGATGGGCGCGCTGCTGTCCGGCTCCTAGCGCGTGCGGCTGATCACGTTCACGCGGCTCGAGGTCGCGTCGTTCATCCATTCCGCCGTATACCTGGCGTTGCTGGTGTGCGCGTTCGCGCTCGGGAACCCAGAACCGGCGACCTTCGTCCTCGGCCTCGCGCACGGGCTGCTCTGGATCGCGATGTCGCTGGTCTGCATCGCCGCGGCGAGGCTGCGGATCATCCCGTTCTGGCTGGCGCTGGTTGTCGCCATCGTCGGCGGGATCGGACCGTTCGCGGGCACGATCGGATTCGTCGTCGAAAGTCACCGCAGGGCCGTGGCCGACGGCTGATCAGTAGATACAGTTGACGCAAATGGCAGTTGACAGCAGCACGGTCCAGGTGGTGATGCCCGCGATGGGCGATTCCGTCGCCGAAGGGACCGTGCTCGAGTGGCACAAGGGCGTTGGCGACGCGGTCGCGGTCGACGAGACGATCGTCGAGATCTCGACCGACAAGGTCGACGCCGAGGTGCCCTCACCGGTCGCGGGCACGATCACCAAGATCGTGGCGGCCGAGGGCGAGACGGTCTCGGTCGGAGCGGTGCTCGCCGAGATCTCGGCCGATGGCGCCGGCTCGGGGTCCAACGGCGGGGCGGCCGCTCCGCCGATGCCCGTCTCCGACGAGTCGCCGCCGGCGACTCCCGAGGAGGCCGTCGCCGCCGCGGCCACCGAGGCGGAGGGGGCCGCTGCGGCGGCCGCGAGCAGCGGACAGACGATCGACATCGTCACCCCGACCGGCGGTGAGTCGGTCACCGAGGGCACGATCCTGGAGTGGTCGGTCAAGGTCGGCGAGGCGGTCAAGGAGGGGGACACCGTCGTCGAGATCTCGACCGACAAGGTCGACATGGAGCTCCCGGCGCCCGCGAGCGGGACGATCACCGAGATCCTCGCCGCCGACGGCGAGACGGTAACGGTCGGGCAGGTGATCGCGCGGATGAGCGCGGGCACTCCGGCGACTGTGGCGCCGTCCCCACGTCCAGCCGCACCGGATTCCGGTGCATCGGATGGGGGGAGTGAGCGTGCGGATGCTGGGAGCGAGCGTGGTCGAAACGACACGGATAGCGTGCAAGTTCCACCACGCTCGGCCGGGGACGGGGCCGACGGCTCGGCCGGGGACGGGGGCGACCGGGACGACGGCGCCAACGCCTCCCCGGTCGCGCGGCGCGCCGCTGCCCAGGAAGGCGTTGACCTCGGCGCGGTCCAGGGGACCGCGCGTGGCGGGCGGATCACGAAGGGCGACGTGCTCGCGGCGGCGGGCAACGGTGCGAGCGCCACCCCACAGGCGGCCGCCCCCGCGGCCGCCCGATCAAAACCGACCCCTGGAGCGCAGCCGCTCAAGGGAGCCGCCGCGGCGCTCGCTCGCTACATGGACGAGAGCCGCTCGGTCCCCACCGCGACCTCGTTCCGCACGATCAGCGTCACGGCGCTCGACGCACGCCGCAAGCAGCTCAAGGAGGCCGGTCACCGCGTCTCCTTCACGCACCTGATCGCGTACGCGATCGCGCGCGTCGCGACCGACGAGATGCCGGTGATGGCCAACCACTTCGCCGAGCTCGACGGCAAGCCCAACCGCGTCGACGATGGCGCCTGCAACCTGGGCCTGGCGGTCGACGTCGAGCGCAAGGACGGCACCCGGACGCTGATGGTGCCCGTGATCCGCGACGCGGGGAGCAAGGGGTTCACCCAGTTCCTCGAGGCGTACAACGAGCTGGTCGAGAAGGCACGGACCAACGCGCTGACCGCCGATGACCTGACGGGTGGCAACGTGTCGCTGACCAACCCCGGCGGACTGGGCACGGTCGCCTCGGTACCGCGGCTGATGGCCGGCCAGGGCACGATCGTCGCGACCGGCTCGATCGCCTACCCGGTCGGGCTCGGCCGGATCGGCTCGTCGATCGGCGCGGAGAAGGTCATGACGATGACCTCGACGTATGACCACCGGATCATCCAGGGCGCCGAGTCGGGTCGGTTCCTCGCCCGGATCGCCGCGTACCTCGACGGAGAGGCCGGGTTCTACGAGCGCGTGTTCGGCGACCTCGGGGCGCCGCTTCCCGCGCTGCCGGCGCCCGCGGCGCCACAGGCCGCCGGTGCGCCCGCGACGGCCCCGGCGCAGCCATCCGCCGCCGGCCCAGCCCGACGACGAGCTGCTGCAGGCGGTCCAGGCCGCGACCTCGCTGCTGAAGGCCCACCGCACCCACGGTCACCTGGCGGCGAAGCTCGATCCGCTCGGCCGGGAGCCCGAGGGCGACCCGGCGCTCGACCCAGAGCCGCTCGGCCTCACCCCGGAGCTGATGGCCAAGATCCCCTCGCGGATCCTGCGGATGTACGTCCCCGGCGAGACGCTGGCCGACGCGCTGCCATACCTGCGCGAGACCTACTGCGGGCCGATCGCCTACGAGATCGAGCACATCGGCTCGCACCGCCAGCGGCTGTGGCTGCGGGAGGCGATCGAGGGCGGACGCTTCCGGATGCCGCTCGCCGCGGAGGAGCAGAAGGCGCTGCTCAAGCGGCTGACCGAGGTGGACGCGCTCGAGCGCTTCATGCACAAGGCGTATCTCGGCCAGAAGCAGTTCTCGATCGAGGGCCTCGACATGACCGTGCCGGTACTCGACGAGCTGATCCAAATGGCGGCTGGCCAGGGCGCGCGCGAAGTCGTGCTCGGGATGGCCCACCGCGGCCGGTTGAACGTGCTCGCGCACAACCTCGGGCGCCCCTACGGCACGATCTTCGCCGAGTTCGAGGGCACCTCGACGCTCGAGCCGATCACGACGATTCCCCAGGGCGGGACGGGCGATGTCAAGTACCACCACGGGGCCCAGGGCTCCTATCAGCTGCCCAAGGGCGAGTCGATCATCGTCCGGCTCGAGTCGAACCCGAGTCACCTGGAGTACGTCGACCCAGTGGTCGAGGGGGCGACTCGCGCGGCGCAGACCACCCGCCAGGGGCCGCACGTCCACCGCGACACCAACGCCGCGATCCCTGTGCTCCTGCACGGAGATGCCGCCTTCCCCGCCGGGGGGATCGTCGCCGAGACGCTCAACCTCCAGGCGATCGACGGCTACACGACCGGCGGGACGATCCACATCATCCAGAACAACCAGGTGGGCTTCACGACCAACGCCGACGACGCGCGCTCGACGACGTGGGCGTCCGATCTGGCCAAGGGCTTCGACGTCCCGATCATCCACGTCAACGCCGACGACGTCGCCGCCTGCATCTCGGCGGTCAGGCTCGCGTTCGCCTTCCGTCAGGAGTTCGGACACGACGTGCTGATCGACCTGATTGGCTACCGCCGCTTTGGCCACAACGAGGCCGACGAGCCCGCCTACACGCAGCCGTCGATGTACCAGGTGATCAAGAAGCACCCGCCCGTGCGCGAGCTGTTCGGCCGGCAGCTGATCGAGCAGGGCGTCGTCACCGAGCAGGAATCGACCGAGATGACCGACGAGGTCTGGTCGGAGCTGAGCGACGCCCACCAGTCGCTCAAGGAGCGCGTCGCCGCCGCGAAGGAGGTCGAGCCGGGGACCGGCGAGTACGAGCTCGACCGCACGCCGTCGCCCGAGGTCAAGACCGCGGTCGCCCACGATCGGCTGCGCGTCCTGGGCGAGGAGCTCCTGTCGGTGCCCGACGGGTTCATGGTCCACCCGAAGCTCGTCAAGCAGCTCGAGCAGAGCCGGGAGGCGGTGCAGTCCCTCGACGGAGAGGTGCTGTGGGCCCAGGCCGAGGCGCTCGCGTTCGCGTCGCTGCTGACCGAGGGGCTCCCGATCCGCCTGACGGGTCAGGACACCGAGCGGGGCACCTTCAGCCAGCGCCACCTCGTGCTCCACGATGCCAAGACCGGTCAGGAGTACTCGCCGATCCAGCACCTGCCAGGTGCGCTTGCGCCGATGGAGCTCCACAACAGCCCGCTTTCGGAGATGGCGTGCGTCGGGTTCGAATACGGCTACTCCCAGGAGGCCCCCGAGACGCTGGTGCTGTGGGAGGCGCAGTTCGGCGACTTCGTCAACGGCGCCCAGGTGATCGTCGACCAGTTCATCGTCTCGGGCCTGGCGAAGTGGGGCCAGACCTCGAGGCTGACGCTGCTCTTGCCCCACGGTTACGAGGGCTCGGGCCCCGAGCACTCCTCGGCGCGAGTTGAGCGCTTCCTGCAGCTCACGGCCGAGGGGAACATCCGCGTCGCCAACCCGACGACCCCCGCGCAGTACTTCCACCTGCTGCGCCGTCAGGCGCGGATCGCCAAGCAGCGCCCGCTGGTGGTGCTGACCCCCAAGAGCCTTCTGCGCCTACCGCAGGCGACGAGCCGGATGGAGGACCTCGACGACCGGCCGGTTCGAGCCGGTCCTGGCCGAGCCGGGAGTCGACCCGGACCGGGTCACGCGGCTGATCCTGTGCAGCGGCAAGATCTACTACGAGCTCGCCGGCCATCAGGCCCACGCGGAGAACCCGCAGGTCGCGATCGGCCGGGTCGAGCTGCTGTATCCGTTCCCCCAGGCCGAGATCCTCGCGCTCGTGACCTCGTACCCGAACCTGCAAGAGGTCGTCTGGGTCCAGGAGGAGCCGCGGAACATGGGCGCGCGCGCCCACATGTCCCCGCGACTGATGCAGATCCTCCCCGAGCACCTTCAGTTCGGCTACATCGGCCGCCCCGAGCGCGCGTCTCCGGGCGAGGGTTATCCGATCGCCCACGCCCTCGAGCAGGACAGGATCCTCCTCACGGCGCTGAATCCGGCCGCCCCGCTGTCGCAGTTCCCGCGCCAGCTCCCCGGCGAGCGCTGATCGGCTTCCAGAGGCTGGCGGAACGCCCTCGCGCGCTGTACTGTGGGCATCAGGATGCTCATGGGGCGGCTGTTGATTGCTGGTCGTGCGAGGTTCACGGTGCTCGCGTTCGCCGCGGCCGTCGCGCTCGCCCTCGCCGGGTGCGGGTCGAGCAGCTCGAACAGCGCCAGCAACAGCGTCGCCCGCGCCGCGTTCGTCTCGACGAAGGCCGCGGGCTACCAGATGCGCTTCTCGCTGCAGCTCACCTCCTCGGCGCTCCCGAGTCCGATCACGGGCGCCGGCACCGGGTCGATCAACGTGCCGACCCGCAGCGGGTCGCTGTCGCTCGACATGAACCTCGGCTCGAGCGCGGCGATCCCGCAGGTCCTGGGCACGAGCACCCTCCATCTGGAGGAGCTGATCGACGGCACGACGTTCTACGTCAAGCTCCCGGCGGCGCTCACCGAGCAAGGTGCCGTCGCTCGGCGCCAAGCCGTGGATCAAGGTCGACCTGGCAACGCCGCCTCCGCCGCCGGCGTGCCCGGGCTCTCGTCGCTGATCAACAATCCCCCTCGAGTGACCCGAGCCCAGTTCCTCCAGTACCTGCGCGCCGCGGGCACCGTCACCAAGCAGGCGGACAGCGAGTCAGTGAACGGGATCCCGACGACCCACTACCGCGCCGTGATCGACCTCGACAAGGTGGCCGACGCGGTTCCTCGGCCATCACGCGCGCGCGCAGGCGGCGATCGCCGGGCCTCGAGAAGACCACCAACCTGCACCAGATCCCGGCCGGTCGCGTGGATCGACGGCCACAACCTCGTCCGCGCGGATGCGGATGGCGTTCAACGAGTCGCCGGCACCGGCGCAGGCCGTCGACGCCGCGATCACCGTCGACATCGTCGGTTACGGCCCCCAGCCGCCGCCGGCGCTACCGCCCGCGAGCCAGGTCACCGACGTCAGCTCGCTGGCCGGCCCACCGGCTGATCGGGCGATTCCCGGGGGATCGGACCGCCGGTTGCGGCGCGATCCCCCTGCGTCTGACACCCTTTGACGCATCCGCTTTCGTAGAGAAGGATCGAGCAGGGACACCGCGCGTCGCCATCTGGCGCCGACCTTCGGCGTCCATGACATGGCGATCGATCTCGGCACCGCGAACACGCTCGTGTATGTCGGCGGCCGGGGGATCGTCGTGTCCGAGCCGTCGGTGGTCGCCTCGACGTCGACACCGGGCCGTCCACGCGGTCGGCTCGGAAGCCGAGCGGATGATCGGGCGCACCCCCGCGACGATCGCCGCCACCCGCCCGCTCCGGCACGGCGTGATCGCCGACTTCGAGGTGACCGAGGAGATGCTCCGGTACTTCATCCGCAAGGTGTCGACCGCCGGATGGCGCATCCCCGGCTGATCGTGTGCGCGCCCTCGGGGTCACCGAGGTCGAGAAGCGCGCCGTCGAGGAGGCGTCGCTCGCCGCCGGTGCGCGCCGGGTCACCTGATCGAGGAGCCGATCGCCGCAGCGATCGGGGCGGGGATCGCGATCGAGGAGCCGGTCGGCCGGATGGTCGTCGACGTCGGCGGCGGGACCAGTGAGATGGCGGTGATCTCGCTCGGCGGGATCGTCGTGTCCCGCTCGGTCCGCGTCGGCGGCTACGAGATGGACGACGCCATCGCCGACTACATCCGCGCGGTCCACCAGCTCGCGATCGGCTCACAGACCGCCGAGCGGATCAAGATCGCGATCGGCTCCGCCGTGCCGATGCGCCGGAGGAGACGATGGAGGTCCGCGGCCGGCACCTGCTCACCGGGCTGCCCACCGCGGTCCAGCTGCTCAGTGAGGAGGTTCGGTGCCGCGATCGCCGGACCCCTGCACGAGATCCTGCAGGCGATCCGCGACACGCTCGAGGAGACGCCGCCCGAGCTCGCCTCCGACATCGCGAGGGACGGGATCCTGCTGGCGGGCGGCGGCACGTTGATCCGCGGCTTCGACGAACTGGTCGCGCTCGAGACCGGCATGCCGGTCTACTCGGCCGAGTCGCCGCTCACCTGCGTCGCCGTCGGGTCAGGCCAGGCGCTCGACCATCTCGATCAGCCTCGCCGTCGGTCGTCATCCGCGCCGGCTGCCGTCCACTCCGGATTGGCTACCGCCCGTCCTAGCGGGCCCAGCGCTGGAGCCTAGCCGTCGGCACGGCGCGCGGGAGCGGCCGCTCAGCGCGCACGCGGCCGAGAGGATCAGGAAGGGTTCGACCGGCTCACGGAAGCGCGGGGTCTCCACGTTGACGAACAGCGACGCTCGAGTGCCATCAGCAGCAGCGGCGCGATCCACAGCCAGCGCGGTCCGGCTCGGGCCGCGCGGGTAGAAGGCGCCCGCCAGCGCCAGCAGGCACACGATCCAGAACCCGAGGACCCCGATGCGCGCCGCGTCCGACGGGAGGCCCTGCGCCGCGGCGGAGGCATGCCAGCGCGAACGATCCCTCGAGCTCGAGCAGCCTGAGCGTGTTGTGGTAGGCCACGTCCACCGGGGCGAGCGGGTGATCGCCGATGTAGTGTCAGCGCCTGGCTCTCGAGCCGCGAGGAGAGCTCGGGCTCGCTCAGGCGCCCCGACTGCCGAATCAATCAGCGCTCGTCCTCGGGATCCCGTAGTAGAGGCTCCACTTGTACGGCACCGGCCGCGTACGACGGCGGACGCGGAGTTGTACGTGCCCACGAGCGTGATCCCGGTCTCGTCGGTGACCGGGGCGAAGCGGTGGAGCTCGACGCGTTGCGGATCGTGCCACGGGGTGAGCGTGAGCAGCAGTCGCGACCACCAGTGCCACGGGCGCCACCCACCCGCGCCGCACCCTCCAGCCCGCGTACGCCAAGCGGCGCCATCACGACGAAGCTGTTTGACGTGGGTCAGCGTTGCCAGGCCCGTGAGCACTCCTGCGGCGGCGATCCAGGCGTAGGGCCGAAGGGATCGCCGCGCACGCAGCAGCGACCAGGTCGCCGCCAGGATCAGCGCGGTCATCAGGTTCTCGGCCACGAGCGCCGCCGGAGAGCTCGATCAGCACCGGGTAGATCGCGGCCAGCCCGAGTGCGATCAGGGCGATCGTCTCGCCGAAGGCCTCGAACGCGACGAGCCCCACCAGCGCGACGGTGACCGTGCCGAGCAGCGCCTGCGAGATCCGTGCGGGCTGACCGCCCCGCCTCTCGGGGTCGTGTTGCCGTCGATCAGGTCGACGGCGGCCAGGAAGTAGGGAAAGCCGGGCGGGAAGTACGCCGTCGGCCCGCGCGTCCCCCCAGCGCCCCGGGCGCTCGAGTAATCACCCGTGTGCGCGATCTGGCTGGCCAGAACGAGGTAGGAGCCCGCGTCATTGACCGGGCGGTAGGAGGTCCGCTCGATCTCGGCGACGCGAACCGCCAGCGCCGCGATCAGCAGCGCTGAGACGATCAGGGCTTTGCGCGTCGGCCGCCACGGGCCCATCAGGCGCGCAGGTTATGGCGCCGCGCCGCGTCGGCGCTCTAGGCGGCGGCGGGTCTTCGGTCGTGGCCGACGCGGGAAGCGAGGCGCCGTTGCCGTAGAACCGCAGCGCGCCGTCCTCGAGCGGGGCGCGCCGAGGCTGAGGATGTCGCGCGCGTAGTTCTGGTAGAGCCGCCAGGGGGCCTTCGAGCCCTGCTTGGGGAACTTCTCGATCGCCCGCAGGATGTAGCCGGAGGAGAAGTCGATCATCGGCTGCTGCGCCACCGACGGGTCGCGGTTCGCAGGATGCACTGGGTGTAGCCGTGCTGGTCCATGTGGTTGAGCACGCGGCACACGTACTCGTGGGTCAGGTCGCATTTGAGCGTCCACGACGCGTTCGTGTAGCCGAGCGCGAACGCGGCGTTGGGCACGCCGCGACCATCATCCCCTTGTAGGTCATCGTCTTGGGAAGTCGACCGCCTCGCCGTCGACGGCCACTCGATCGCCGCCGAGGAGCAGCATGTTCAGCCCGGTGGCGGTGACGATCAGGTCGGCCTCGAGCTCCCCGCCCGAGCCCGAGCTGCACGCCCCGTCTCGGTGAACGTCTCGATCGTGTCGGTGACGACCGACGCCCGCCCGCTCGCCGATCGCCTCGAACAGGTCGGCGTCCGGCACCAGGCAGAGGCGCTGGTCCCACGGGTTGTAGCGGGGCTTGAAGTGGGTGTCGATGTCGTAGCCCGGCGGCAGCTGGCGCTCGACGCCCTTGCGGAGCAGCGCCTTCATCAGCTTCGGGCGGCGCCGGCTGAGCTGGAAGCTCAGCATCGTCAGCAGCACGTTCTTCCAGCGGATCACCGAGTAGGCGAGCTTCGCGCGGCAGCACCCGGCGCAGCCAGCGCGCGAGCGGGTCCTCGGCCGGGCAGCGAAACGATGTAGCTGGGCGAGCGCTGGAGCATCGTCACGTGCGCGGCCTTCTGCGCGAGCGCGGGCACGAGCGTGACGGCCGTCGCGCCGCTGCCGATCACGACCACGCGCTTGCCCTCGTAGTCGACGTCCTCGGTCCAGAACTGCGGGTGGACGATCCGGCCCTCGAAGCGCTCGATGCCCTCGAACTCGGGCGTGTAGCCCTCGTCGTAGCGGTAGTAGCCGCTGCACATGAAGGACGAAGCCGGCACGTCAGCTGGACGGTCTCGCCGGTGTCGGTCCGCTCCGACGGTCACCGTCCAGCGCTGCTCGGCGTCGACCATTGGCCGCGACGACGCGGTGGTTGAAGCGGATCTTCCCGTCGATCCCGTTCTCGGTCGCGGTCTCGCGCACGTAGTTGAGGATCGTCGGGCCGTCGGCGATCGACTTGTCGCTCGCCCACGGCTTGAACGAGTAGCCGAGCGTGTACATGTCGGAGTCCGAGCGGATCCCGGGATAGCGGAACAGGTCCCAGGTGCCGCCGATCCGGTCACGCGCCTCGAGGATCGCGTAGCTCTTGCCCGGGCACTGCGTCTGGAGGTGATACCCGGCGCCGACGCCGGAAAGCCCGGCCCCCACGACGAGCACGTCGAAGTGCTCGAGCGCGGTATCGGCTCCGAGGGCGGTATCAGCGGTGTCCACGGCCACGGTTCCCTAAATGCTACACCACTGAAGCTTTTGACGGGCAGGATGCCCGACGACGCTCAGTGGATCCCGACGATCCCGGCGCAGACCCAGTCGGACGCGCCCGCTCCGCCGTTCCAGATCCTACTCGCGACGGCGTCCTGCTCGGCCTTGCTCGCCAGGTACGCCGCCGGCC
The DNA here is from genome assembly GCA_963695965.1 of uncultured Solirubrobacterales bacterium. Lineage (GTDB taxonomy): Bacteria > Actinomycetota > Thermoleophilia > Solirubrobacterales > Solirubrobacteraceae > Palsa-465. The sequence goes on along the minus strand of CAVOIU010000005.1, from coordinate 14,646 downwards.
CGGTCCCGCCGAAGCCAGTCCATGTGCTCGGGATGATCTGGTAGTACCCCGAGGCTCCGGCGCTGTTCGGCGGGAGGTTCTGGCCCCCGGACTCGCACAGCACGATCGCGTACGGGATCGCCCAGCCGCCCGAGGGCCCGAGCGCCGGGCCGCTGCTCGCGCCGCTCCCGCTGCTCGCACTGTTCGCTGCGGCCTGGGCGGCGGCCCGCTGCTGGGCCTCGATCTTCGAGATCGACGCCTGGAGCTGGGTTCCGCGCAGGCGGCTCGTGTCGAGTGAGGCCTGCTGCACGGCCTGCGCCTGCTTCAGGGCGGACTGCTTCGAGGCCAGCAGGGACTGCATCCCGGCGAGCGCCCGTTCGCGAACGGCCGCGTTCGCGGTGATCTGGCGGTCGCTGGCCTCGAGCTTTGCCATCCGGATCGCGGCCGCGTTCACCTGTGCCTTGGCCTGGCGGGTCGTGACGATCACCCGCTGCTGCTGGCGCTGGATCACCTTCATGAACGTGACCCGCTCGAGCAGGTCGTTGAAGCCGTGTGACTCGAGCACGACGCTCACGAGGTCGGGCTGGTCTGACTCGTAGCCCGAAACCAGCTGCCGGGCGAGCGAGGTGCGGGCGCGGGCGAGCCGGGCCCTCAGGAGCTGCAAGAGCTTGCGCTCGCGTTCGAGCGCCGACTGCGCGGCGGCGAGCGCGACGCGGTCACTGGCGAGCTCTGCGCTGACCGCCGACTCGCGGTTCTGGACGAGCGAGATCTGGCTCGAGAGCGAGCTGACCAGCTGCGTCAGACCGGCGAGGCTTCCCTGGAGATGTTGCTGCTTGGCATGCTGGCTCGAGAGCTGAGACTGGAGCTGGCCGAGGCTCGGATCTGCGCTGGAGCCAGTGGGGAGTGCCGCGAGTCAGCGAGCGCAGCGGCGACCAACGCGGCTATTGCCGCGCCACGCCGGGGAGCTGTGCGCCTGCTGAGGCTCATGATGTCGTCCGCCTGCGGGGTTAGCTGTCGGGCTCGCGCGGGATCCGCGCTACGCCGCCATCAGGCGGCGATTCGCCCCTGGGGGCAACCGTTGGGTCCCCCGCTCTCCCGGGTATGGGCGGGAGATTAGGCGTGGGCGACCATACCAGGACGCGTTTTGCCGCGGTCTACTTGAACGCACGGGTGCACAGGTCCCGTGCGCCGCGCGGGCATATCCTGAGGCGCGATGCCGGACGACCGCGAGCGCCAGATCATCGCCCGCGTACGGGCAACGCCGGCCGGCTTCGTGCGCACCTACGGCGACATCGCGCCCGGGGCGCCCCGCCTCGCGGGCGCGGTCTTGCACGGCTGCCACGATCCGACCGTCCCCTGGTACCGGATCGTCCGTGCGGACGGCTCGCTGGCCAAGGGCGACCGCCAGCGGGCGCTGCTCGAGGCCGAGGGCGTCCCGTTCCACGGAGCGCGCGTCGACATGCGGGTGGCGCGGCTCCCAGATTTCTGATGTGGGTCCAGCGCGAGATCACGCTCGAGCCGCGCCCCCGCGGGTTTCACCTCGTCACCCGGGAGGTGGTCGGGGCGCTGCCCGAGCTGCGAACGCTCAAGGTCGGCCTTCTGCATCTTCTGATCCAGCACACCTCGGCATCGCTGGCGCTCAACGAGAACGCCTCCACCGACGTCCGCCGCGACTTCGAGAGCTGGTCGAACGAGGCCGTCCCCGAGCGTGCGCCGTACTGGACCCACACGCTCGAGGGGGCCGACGACATGCCGGCGCACATCAAGGCGGCGCTGTTCGGCCCGTCGCTGACACTGCCGGTGTCAGGCGGGCGCCTGGCCCTCGGGACGTGGCAGGGCATCTATCTGTGCGAGCACCGCAACCGCGGCGGGGCGCGCTCGGTCGTCGCGACGGCCTGGGGCGAGAGCTAGGGGCCGCGTGGGGCGCGGGCTAGCGTCCCTTCCACACCGGGGGACGCTTCTCCGCGAACGCGGTCGCTCCCTCGCGGGCGTCCTCGGAGGTCATCACCGGCTCGACGATGCCGCCCTGACGGGTGAAGAACTCCGAGTCCGACCAGTCGGCCGACTCCACCATGATCCGCTTGGTCGCCATCAGCGCCAGGGGTCCGTTCGCGGCGATCGTCTCGGCCAGCTCGAGCGCGCCCTCGAGCGCTTGCCCGGGCTCGCTGAGGCGGTTGACCAGGCCAAGCTCGTAGCCGCGCTCGGCCTCGATCGGCTCTCCGGTCAGCGCCAGCTCCATCGCGAGGTTCCGCGGCAGCGAGCGGGGGAGCCTCAGGAGCGCACCGCCGGCGGCGACCAGCGAGCGCTTCACCTCCGGCACTCCAAGCCGCGCGCCCCGCGACGCGACGATCAGGTCGCAGGCCAGCGCCACCTCGAGGCCGCCGGCCACGGCGAAGCCCTCGACGGCGGCGATCAGCGGCTTCGCCGCAGGTCGCTGCACGATCCCGGCAAAACCCCGATCCCCTGCGTAGGGCCGCTCGCCGGTCACGAACGCCTTCAGGTCCATGCCGGCGCAGAACCCCTTCCCGGCGCCCGTGATCACTCCCACCGACAGCGCGGCCTCGCCGTCGAGCTCATCGAGCGCGGAGGAGATTCCCTGCGCGACAGCCGCGTTGACGGCATTGCGCTGGTCCGGCCGGTTGATCGTGATCAGCAGGACACGGTCACGGCGCTCGGTCAGTACTGCTTGTTCGTCGCTCATGCCGCGAACAGTTTCAGATCCGGCTCGCGCTCGCCACGCAGCACCCGGAGGTCGACCTCCACGCACGCGATCCCGCGAGCTTCGGCCAGCACGCGAGCCTGCGGCTTGATCGTCTGCGCCGCGAGCACGCCCCGGCACGACTCGAAAGCCGGGTCGAGCCGAATCCGCTCCAGATACCTCGCCAGCTGCTCGACCGCGTCGATGCCCGCCACGCGCTTGATCTCGACCGCGACCCACCTGTCTTCGGCGTCCCGGCACATCAGGTCCACCGGGCCGATGTCGGTCGGCCATTCGCGGCGGACCAGCCGGAAGCCCTCGCCGCACCAGTGCGGCTGCTCGGCGAGCAGCACCTGAAGGTCGGCCTCGACGCCGTCCTTGGCTAGCGCCGTCTCCCCGTCGGGCGGGCCCATGTCGTGCTCGACGTCCGAGAGCACCTCGGCGATCGAGATCTCGAGCCGGTCCTCGCTCGCCCCGGCCCGCTTGCGCACCACCATGGTGCCCGGTGACTCCTCGATCACCGTGGGAGGGGTCATCCAGTTCAGAGGCTTGTACCCCCCGGCATCGGCGTGCACGAGAACCGACCCGTCGGCCTTGACGATGATCAGCCGGACCGACTCGGCCAGCACCGCACTGAGGCGGCCCGAGTAGTTGACCGAGCAGCGAGCGACGATCAGACGCATCGCGCCACCCTAAGATCACGGGCGGACAAATGCGCAACCAGCTTCGACCTCTGTTCGACCGGATCGTGATCAAGGAGCTCGATCCCGACCGAGTTCGCCGCTCGGGCCTGCTCGTGCCTCCGGGCTCCGACGAGCCGCCTCCTCAGCACGGGATCGTGCTCGCGGTCGGCCGGGGGCTCGACTGGTGGGACCACGTCGGCATTGTGATGCCGGTGAAGCCAGGCGACCACGTCGTGTTCCCGGCCTCTGCCGGGACGTGGGTCGAGGTCGAGGAGGAGCGGCTCCTGGTATGCCGCGTCGGCGAACTGCTGGGAGTTCTGGAGCGGGTCGAGGACTGCCCGGGATGCGGCGGGCGCCCGCTCGGCCCTCACGAGTCCTGCTCGGTCTGCGGCCGCGAGGGCTCGGTCTCGTCGCGCTGAGCGGCCGGTGCGCTAAGCGGCGGTGCGGTGGGGCAGGGGTCGCGGCTGCGCGGCCTCGACCCGAGCCAGCAGGTCGGCGACCTCGGGGTCCTCGCCCAGCGTGAGCGCCCTCCGGCAAGCCTCCATGCACTCGCTGACGCGTTCTGTTCGCGCCAGCGCGTGGGCGTAGCGCGACCACGCCGATTGAGACTCGGGATCGAGCTGGGTGGCGGCGTGGGCGGCCGAGACCTCGCCCCCGACGTCGCCCACCAGGTGATACGCGAGCGCGAGGTCCAGCAGGCCCTCGGGCGACGGTCCCATCAGCCGAGCCCGCTCGAGTGCCGTGACCGCGCCCGAGCGATCCATCAGCCGAAGCCGGAGCCGCCCGAGCCGCTCCCACGCGGAGGCGTCCTGGGGCGCTCGGTCTGCCGCGCGGGCGGCGGCCTCGGCCGCGAGATCGACCGCACCCATGTCCTCGTAGATCCTTGACGCGAACCGCTCGGCGGTCGGCCGGTCGGTGTCGACCCGGGCCCAATCGCGCACCGCGCGAGCCGCCGCCGGGAGGTTGCCGGCCTGCCAGAACGCGGCGGTCAGGAGCCTGAGCACAGCGGGGTTCGAGGGCTCCGCGTCCCGGGCGTAGACGAGTCTCTGGGCTGCGAGCCCGGGGTCCCCCTCGGCCAGGGCGTGCTGCGCGGCGGTCATGAACCGCTGCACACGGTCGGCGGCGGGGTCGGGCTTGGAGAAGTCGACGAAATGGAGTGACCCCGCCGGGACCGTCCGCACCCCGACCGCGAAGTTCACCCGTGCCCACTGCTGGACCTCCTCGCCCTCGCCTGAGAAGTAGATCCCCGTGACGGTGCCGACGCCCCACTCCGGATATGAGATGCATCGCGCGTATCGGTGGACGACCGAGTGATCGGGGACGCGAGCGCCGAACGGGTCGTGGCGCGTGCGGTCCTCCTCGGCTGCCCGGGCCCGCTCCTCGGCCTCATACGCGCGCCGGCCGGCCTCCTCGCGCGCCTTGCGGGCCGCCGCCGCGGAGGCCCTGACCGCGTTCGCGCTGACGCTGCCGCCGCGCGAGCCCTCGGCGAGCCGCGAGAGCTGGTCAGCGGCCTCGTTGATGGCCTGCAGGTGCCGCTCGTGCTCGTGACGGCGGCCCGGAGGGGCGATGTCCGGATGCCAGCGCTTGGCCATCCGCCGCCGCGCCAGCTGCACGGTGCGATGGTCGAAGGGTGCCTTGAGCTCGAGCAGCAGGAGCGCCTGTTCGACATCGAGGATCCGAGGCATGACTCGATTACGTTAGCGGCGCCGACAAGGTTTCCGGGCGGTTGGGGGCTCCGGTTCGGGATTTGCAACAAATTCGCTTCAATTAGACTCACTAGGCTTTGATCTGGCGTAGCGTGCCGGGGTGTGAGGCGCCGAGGCAAGGGCAGAGGAGCCGCGATCTTGGTCGTCGGGCTGGCCGGCGGGACGATTGCCGTCGGGATCGGCGCCGCGATCCTGGCCGTGCTCCTCGGCGTACTGGCGGCAGGGAGTGGCTGTGGCTCGCCGTCAACCGCCTCGGGCCAGGTGGCGCTTGGACCGCCCGGGACGGGCAGCCTCGTCGGCGCGACGGAGTACGGCGGTCCCGGGGACCCGACGAGCGGAAGCGTCGGCGCGTCCGGTGCGAACCTGCTCGAGCACCCGGACAGCTACGCCGAGCTCGGCGGATACACGTTCCAGAGCGCCACGGCGATGGGTGGGTTGCCGTACATGACCCCGCTTCGGATCACCTGGGGGCACCGGTCGGCGATCGCCTACAAGCGCGACTTCGGCTTCGGCGGCGGGCCGATCGACGGATTCCCGCGGGTGATCGACCTGTGGTGGGAGCTCGCGGAGAGCCTCGGGATCCCGTACGAGGGCGGCATGTGGTCCGGCCCGGTACGGATCGAGCGCCCGCCGGCCACCGGCGCCGGTGACCTGCTCGGGCAGAGTGTCGGCGCGCAGTCGACGCTGGTGTCCGTGAGCGGCGCGATCCAGGATCCCGCGGCCTGCGCGCCGGGGGCTGCCACGGGCGTTCCGCTCACCAGCGGAGACCGGGCGCGCCTGCTCTCGAACGGCCTCGCGGCGGCGCCGGCGAATGCGCCGCCCGCGGTCAAGGGGATGATCGCGGCGGGCAACCAGATCGCGGGCAAACCGTACATGTACGGCGGCGGCCACGGCATTCCGCTTGCGGAAGTCGCCCCCTCGTACGACTGCTCCAGCAGTGTCGAGCACCTTCTGTACGGAGGGGGCCTGCTGCCGGTCGACTACGACGCCGCGTCGGGAACGCTCGAGTCCTTCGGACAACCCGGGCCCGGCGCGTGGGTGACGCTGTACGCGAGCGCCGACCACGTGTTCATGTACGTCGCCGGGCTGCGCTGGGACACGCACAACGCTGCCGGCCCCGGCGACGGAAGCACCGGAATCGGGTGGCATCCGATGATCCGAAGCTCGGCGGGGTTCGTGGCCCGGCATCCGGTGGGGCTGTGAGGGGATCAGTCGCGGTGGCCCTCACGGTCGCGGTCGCGCTGATCGCCGCCGGGCTGAGCGGGTGTGCGTCGCTGGGGGCGCCACCGCCGAGCGAGGACCGCCCGGCGCCGCGCCCGGCGCCGACGTCCTCGCCGTCGCCCCCCGCGCGCTCGCCGCTCGCGATCGCGCAGGCGACCCACGAGTACCCGAGTCCCCGGCCACCGCGCCAGTCCGCCCCGGGCTCGAGGGGGGCGGCCCAGGCCGTCAGCGAGTTCGCGGCCGCCTACATCAACTGGAACGCCGGGTCGGTCTCGGCCGACATGCAGGCGCTCGCCTGGCAGAGCGTCGGCCAGGCCCGGTCGGCGATGGAACTGGCCGCGGCCCAGACCGGGTCCGATTACGAGCTCCAGCGCGGCGGGATCGCCAACAGCGGGACCGTCGAGGTGGTGGCGCCGCAGCCGGGACAGCCGGGGCGCTACGTGGTCGTCACGCGTGAGCAGACGACCGCGACTGCGACGACGGCCTACCAGGGCCTCCAGCCGGCCTGGCACGTGGCGATCGCGACGGCCGTGCAGGTCACGCCGGGACGTTGGGCGGTGAGCGCGTGGCAGCCGCAGAGCTGATCAGTGCGCGGCGACATTGAGCACCACGCGCCGCCACGAAGCACAGCAGCGCGCCCACGCGGATGAAGACGCCCGCTCGGTCGCCCGGGCGCCCGGTGACCATCCCGGCGATCGCCACGATCATCAGGATGACCGCGATCAGGGCGAGGACGGCGGCGATCACGCGCATGCCCGGAATCTTCCTCCCGGGCGCGCGGGTGGGGGTTCGACGATGGGCGCGGTCGAGGTTCCGCGCGCCGTTCGGGCCCGTTAGGAGGCGCAGCCTCCGAGCGCGGCGGTGGTCAGCATCACACGCCCGAGGGCGATCCAGGCCGTGCCGTAATAGGACGGGTGCTGGTCGTTCTCGGCCTGGGCGCGTGCCAGCAGCCGGGTGCTCTCCGCCCGGTCGCCCGCGGCGCGGGCCGCCGCGGCGGCGGCGACGAAGCTCACCGCGTGCAGTAGGAAGTCGTCGGGGCAGCCATCGAGGCGGTACGCGTCGCGGCCGGGGTCGCGACGGTAGTTCGGCCACAGCGCGGCGGCCAGCCGGCGATCGGCGCGGTTGCAGCTTGCCGCGTACCGGATCGCGACACGCACCGCGTCGAACGAAGAAGTCGGCTGGACGGACGCGAACGGATTGCCGGGGCTGCCGATGGCGCGCGCGGTGCCGGTTGCCGATCCGGCGGTGGTGGCCCAGTCGGGAGGAAGCGACCGCCCGCCGGCGATCAGCTGCGACACGATCGTGCGGCTAGAGGAGGCGAGCACGCTCCAGCGGGGGTCTCTGTCCGCGCGCGCGAGGTCTGCGTACGCGCGGGGGGAGAAGTAGCTCGGGTTGACGACCACCGGGTCACGTGCCCACGAACCCGCCACCAGCGCCAGCGTCGAGCCCGGGCTCGCGGGTGCCGCGGTTTCGCTGCCAAGGACGTCGCGGGCGATCGCAACGCCCTGACCGCGATACGAGGAGGGCCCGAACCTCTCGCTCGCCAGTACCAGTGCCTGCGCCGCGTCCAGGTCGGCGTCGGCGGCTGGACGGGCCGAGACCACGTGGCCGCCAGCCCAGCGGGAGGCCAGCAGCCCGTCCGGCTGCTGTAGGTGGGACCTCGTCCACCCCCAGATCGAGTCGAATCGGGCCTTGTCGTCCATCGCCACCGCGAGCAGCATCCCGTAGGCCTGACCCTCGCTGACGGTGTCGCCGCCCTGGTCGCGCCGGATCACGCGGCCGTCCGGGGCCACGTACTCGGCCAGGAACGAGTGCACGGAGCGGTACGCCTGCTGGTTGAGGGTCGCTGGGATCCGCAGCGCGCGTGTGCCGACCATGCTCAGGAGCACCGGGATCAGGAGCGCGAGCCCGAGCGCCGAGAGCCAAACCGGGCGGGGAAGCTGACGCCTGGCGCGGGGCGGCATCACGGGCCGGGGATCGGGGTCGGGTGCGAGCAGGGGGGAGCGCCGCAGGAGGAGCGCAGGCGCCGCGCCGATCAACAGGATGGAGGAGTGCAGTGCGGCGAACGCGACGTTGTTGAGCGTCGCCGGGCCCTGCCCCTGGGAGAGCCCGTATGCGCTCGCCGCCAGCAGCGCGGCGACCGCGAGGAGCGCGGGCAGCACCGCGCGCGGCTGGCGGCGAGCGACCCCGCGCTTGGGCGTCACGACGAACCTGGCGGCGCGGCGAACCAGCGTCCCGATCGTCGCCTCCACGTGGATCCAGAAGCTGCACGCCGAGAGCGCGAACGCGCCGAACGTGTACGTGCCCGAGCCGGCGAGTGCGACCGCCGCCAGCGCGCCGCAGTAGTAGGGAGCGAAGTGGATCAGGAACTGGTCGGCGGTGATGCTCGCCAGCGGCTGGACGCCGAACAGCAGCCGGATCACCGGCAGCGACATGTAGAGCAGGAGCGTCCAGCCGGATAGGAAGTAGGTGGCCGACAGCAGGTACTGAAGCCGCGCGCGCCAGGGAGGTGGGAGCGCAGCACGGTTCGGGATCGCGCTCAGGCATCCGCGGGCCCAGCGCTGCTGCTGGGAGACGTACGAGGCCATGTCCTCGGGCCCGAGGCCCGACGCCAGGACCTCCGACACGTAAGCGGACGTCCAGCCCCGCTCCTGCAGCTTGATCGAGAGCAGGAAGTCCTCGGTCAGCGAGGCCTCGGGGAAGCCCCCGACCTCGTCCAGCGCAGCACGGCGGAAGACGACGTTCGTGCCACAGCACATCATCGACCCGAGACCGTCCTTGCCGCGGGCGATCGGGCCGAAGAACAGGTTCTGCTGGGCGGCCGCCGCGGTGCAGATCGGGCTGCGGGCGGCGTTCGCGTAGTACTGGGGAGTCTGCACGTAAGCGACGGCGGGATCCTGGATGTGACCGAGTGTCCGCTCGAGGAAATCGACGTGCGGCACGTGGTCGCAGTCGAGCACCACGACGTACGGCGCGCGGCTCCGCGCCAGCGCGTGGTTGAGGTTCCCCGCCTTCGCGCCGGTGCGCGTGCGCCGGCGCAGGTACTCCGAGCCATAGCGCCCGGCGAGTACGGCCATCTCAGGCCGGGCGCCGTCGTCCAGCAGCCACACGGTCAGGTCGGCTCCCCGCAGCGCGGTGGCGGCGGCGAGCGTCGGCTCGACCACCGAGGCCGGCTCGTCGTAGACGGGGATCAGCACATCGACCTCGGGCGCCTCGCCCCGTGACGTGAGGCCTCCGCGTAGACGTTGGTGCGAGCAGGTCCACCAGAAGCCGATCGCCTGGAACAGGTTGAAGGCCTCGGCCGCCACCAGCAGCCCGAACAGCACCGGCTCGCCCACGCGCCGGCCCTCGAGCAGCCACGACAGGTACCAGATCTGCGAGCGGGAGGCAGAGCAGCGCCATCAGCAGCGAGCGCTTTCGCGCGGCGCGCACGGAGGGCATCGGCCACTCGACCCGTCCCAGGCGAGGATCGATCCGCGGCCGGGCGCTCGGCCGGCGCGGGCGCTGGAGCCTCGGTCGCCGGGGACTCCGGCACGGTGCGCTCGCGCACGCTCACCGGTACTCCCACAGGTAGATCTTCTCGAGGTGATCGGTGGACACCAGTCGAAGTCGCGAGTGCGCCAGCGCGTAGCGAGCGCCGCCGACGTCACCGGGAATCCCCGGCTGGTCGAGGAAGCTTGCGAGCAGGAACACGTTCCCGTGCCGTGGCACGGCCGGCGTGTGCGGCCCGACCACCCTCGCGCGGACGCCGGGCGCGTAGTACTCGATCACGTCGTTCAGGTACACGGGGGCGTACAGGAGCGTGTCCCCGGGGCGGGCCTCTCGGCGGACCGTCTGCAGCGCGGCGCGGAAGTCGTAGTCGCGCGGGTTGCTCTTGGCCAGCTGCTCGTCGGCGATGCCCGCGACGAACGTCGCCAACAACGCACTCGCCACCAGCGCCACGGGCAGGCGCCGCGCGCTCGAGGTCAGAACCGTGCGGGCGCATAGCAACATCAGCATCGGGACCGCGCCCGAGAAGTACCTCACCTCGAACAGGAAGCGGTCCTTGAAGCCGATGGCCATCAACACCAGGGGCGGGATCACCGCGAGCGCCAGCACGAGCATGCTCTCGCGCGAGCGGCCCCGGCCGAGCAGCGCAAGGGCAAGCAGCATCAGGAGCGGCCACAGCGCGCCGATCGCGAGCATCGTAGAGTTCGCGTGGTAACCCCAGAGCGCCCACACGAAGTTCGCAAGCAGGGCGTACACATCCGGGTGCCCGGTCTGGGCGACGCCGGTCGAGGTGGCGCCGGCGGAGGGCGCGCCGGCAATTCCCTGGCCGGTCAGCAGGTCGTTGGTGAGCTGCTGGTGGGCGTAGGCCGCCAGCGGAGCGACGGCGATCGCGATCGCCACCCACGTGATCCAGTAGCGGGTGATCATCTGCTTGACCGGCTCGCCGTGACGGGAGCGGTTCCAGATCACCGCGCCGAATGCGACCTGCTGGATCGCGATCGGGATGAGCGAGAAGTAGTGGGTGTAGATGAGCGCGATCGTCAGCGCTCCGTACAAGACCCAGTAGCGAACCCGGCCGTCGTTCAGGATGCGCATCTGCGCCCACACCGCGAGCGTCGCGAACAGCATGAAGAACGCGTACGGCCGTGCTTCCTGGGCGTACCAAATCAGCAGTGGCGCCAGCGACGTCAGCGCCGCTGCGAGCACGCCGGTGCGGCGGTCGAACAGCTCGCGGCCGGTGACGTAGACCGCCGGTATCAGCAGCGTCCCGACGATGATCGTCGGCACGTGCACGGCGAGCTGCCCGTAGCCGAGGATCCGGACCGTCGCCCACAGGATCAGGAAGTAGAGCGGGGGGTGGTTGTCCGTCGCCCGGAGGTTGTGGAGCATCCCCGACAGGGACATGTGCGCCTGATGGATGCTGATCGCCTCGTCGACCCAGATCCCACGAACCAGCAGGAGCCTGAGCACGAGGCCCACGACGGCTGCGGCGCCGACGACGACCCACGCGCGCGCCGGTGACCAGGCGCGCGCGAACGCGCCTGGTCCTCGGACGGACGCGGCCGGCGGACGAAGCCGCCGATCGACGTATGCCCCCCGCCTACCTGTGTCGCCTCAGTCGCCATTCAGGCTCCGCTCAGGAGTCGCTCGGGCTGGTGGTCGTGGTCGGCGCCGAGGCGCGGCCGTCGGCGTGGTCGCCCCGTGAGGCTGGTGCCGCGCCGCCGGCGTGGTTCGGCGTTGCGTCGGATCCCGTTGTCGTTTGGGGTGAGCTGCTGGTCGTGGTCTGACCGTCGGTGGTTGTCTGCCCGGAGCTCGTGGTCTGGCCCGTGCTCGACTGGCTCGAGCGGCTCGTGCTCGACCCACCGGAGCCGGTCGTGCTACCCGGGGCTTGGCCGCCGCCGCTCTGGTTCGGGGCGGGCTGACCCGTGGCGCTGGCGGTCGTGTTCGGGCTCTGGGTCGCGGACGGCTGGCTTGCACCGCTGCCGGGCTGCCCGGAGCTCGTGGTCGGGTCCGAGGGCCCGGACGGTGACTGGGAGGTCCGGTGCCAGGGAGCTTGGCTCGACGGCTGGGTCGCGCGCACCGTGGTCGAGCCATGGGTGCTGCCCAGCGAACGGGTGCCGCCGCGCGTGGACCCGTGATCGGTGACAGCGGGGCGACCCGAGGTGATGCCGACCCCCGCGAGTGCTCGCCTGGTCAGCGGCGCGGCGAGCGACCCGAGCGCGGACGGCGGAATCCCGGCGCGCCCCTCCGTGATCCCCGGCGCAGGCGCGCTCAGCGCTCCGGGCGAGCCGATCGCGTTGCTCGCGCGAAGCGGGCGCTGTCCGGCCGCGCCCGACAGCCCCGGCTTGCCCGGCAGCGAGCCGAGACCGGCGCCGACGCCGGCGCCTGCGGCACCGATCGCCGCAAGCGCGATCAACCCGGCCACGGGCGCACCCAATGCGCCGGTCGCCTTCCACACCGAGCCGAACCGCGACGCGGACGGCATCGAGGGATCCGGATCCGGTGCGAGCCGCGGCGCGACGGATTCGAGTATCGATACGCGGTACGGGTTACTTGCTTGCGTTGCCATGGGCCTCCGATGTGTCGTCGGTTTGCTACGGCGGATCCTGCTGTGACCAGCCAGGCGTCGAACCCGCGTGCACCGGCAGACCGGCGCGCGAGCGCATCCGGTCCACTAGGCGGTCGACGCCTTCCCCTGCTGGGTCAGCCGCTCTGACCTATTCCTATGTATGAGGTCCGCCTGCCCGCGGACCTCATGTGTCCCGCTTACCGCCCGCTCCCGGATCCGAAACCGCCTTCGCCATCTTTTTAGGTTCGTAAACGCGAAATGGCGGGTTCGTGTGACAGATCGCACCTTGTGCCCGACGTTTGAGCGCGCGCCGAGCACCCTGTGCCCGGCGTTTGAGCGCGCTCGCGGCGCGCCGAGTGGCCCCCGCCGTGCCCCCGCTCGGACGCCCTCCTATCCTCAGCAGACCATGTCGGCTCAATACATCTTCACGACCTACAAGCTCTCGCGCCGGCACCCACCCGACAAGCAGGTGCTCGAGGACATCTCGCTGTCGTTCCTGCCGGGTGCAAAGATCGGCGTGCTCGGCTACAACGGCGCGGGCAAGTCGACGCTGCTGCGAGTCATGGCCGGGCTGGACACCGACTACGACGGCCAGGCGCAGCTCGCCCCAGGCGCCAGCGTCGGCATGCTCGAGCAGGAGCCGGCGCTCGATCCGTCCAAGGACGTGCGGGGCAACGTCGAGGAGGGCGTCGAGGAGGTGCGGGCTCTGCTCGACCGGTTCACCGAGCTGTCGATGAACTACTCCGACGAGACGGCCGAGGAGATGGGGGCAGTCCAGGAGCGGATCGACGCGCTCGACGGCTGGAACCTCGACACCACACTTGAGATCGCGATGGACGCGTTGCGGTGCCCTCCGCCCGACGCCGACGTGTCGACGCTGTCGGGCGGCGAGCGAAGGCGGGTGGCACTTTGCAGGCTGCTATTGCGCCAGCCGGACCTGTTGCTGCTCGACGAGCCGACCAACCACCTCGACGCCGAGTCGGTTGCGTGGCTCGAGCGCCACCTGCAGGATTACCCCGGCACCGTCGTCGCGGTCACCCACGACCGCTACTTCCTCGACAACGTCGCCGGCTGGATTCTCGAGCTCGACCGGGGGCGGGGTATTCCCTATCAGGGCAACTACTCCGGTTGGCTGGAGCAGAAGCGGGCGCGACTCGAGGTGGAGGCCCGGCAGGAGCAGACCCGTAAGCGGACGATCGAGCAGGAGCTCGAGTGGGTCAGGCTCAACGCGAGCGCGCGGCGCAACAAGCCCAAGGCGCGGCTGAACGCCTACGAGTCGCTGCTCGCCCAGGAGTCGGCGGTCAAGCTCGACAACGTGCAGATCCACATTCCGGCTGGCCCGCGCCTGGGTGACGTTGTAGTTGAGGGTGAGGGTTTGCGCAAGGGCTACGGAGAGCGGATGTTGATCGATGACCTCTCGTTCAGCCTGCCCCGAGCTGCGATCGTCGGCGTGATCGGGCCCAACGGCGCCGGCAAGACGACCCTGCTGCGGATGATCGTCGGTCAGGAGCAGCCGGACGGCGGTGCCCTGCGAGTAGGCGACACCGTCAAGCTGGCGTACGTCGACCAGTCACGAGAGCTCGACGCGAGCAAGACCGTCTGGGAGGAGATCTCCGGCGGGCAGGACCAGGTCAAGCTCGGCGAGCGCACGGTCGCGAGCCGGGCCTACGTGGCGGGCTTCAACTTCAAGGGCACCGACCAGCAGAAGCGGGTCGCCAAGCTCTCCGGCGGAGAGCGCAACCGGCTGCACCTCGCCAAGCTTCTGCGCGAGGGGGGCAACCTGCTGCTGCTCGACGAGCCGACCAACGACCTCGACGTCGACACGCTGCGGGCGCTTGAGGAGGCGTTGCTCGCATTCGCGGGGTGCGCGGTGATCGTGTCCCACGATCGCTGGTTCCTCGACCGCGTCGCGACCCATGTGCTGGCGTTCGAGGGCGACTCCCAGGTCCGCTGGTTCGAGGGCAACTTCGAGGCGTACGAGAGCTTCCGCCGCGAGCAGCTCGGCGCGGAGGCCGACCGGCCGCACCGGATCACGTACAAGAAGCTCGTGCGGGCGTAGGCTTCACCCGTCAACGAGAGGAGACGGACATGGCCATAACGGAGCCGATCACGCAGGCCGCCGGGAGTGACGAGGCTATGAGCTGTGTACATGCTGCCCTTGGGGTTCCTTATAAACATTTATGGACCGTCTCCGAGGTACAGCCCATTTGCTGCTCACGTGGCGCAAGCAGGTCATTCTGGAATGGAAAAAATAACAGAGGTGCTGTGATAATCATCAATGAGGGACTTTATCCTGGCAGG
>CAVOIU010000004.1:0-3969 GCA_963695965.1 uncultured Solirubrobacterales bacterium | reverse complement strand
TCGATACGTTCATCGGGCTGAAGTATTAGTTGCCTGTACGCGAACGAACCAAACGCAACGCACAGTCCCGCTACCGGAACTGCCGCCGACCATGCGGGCGGAGGGACTCGAACCCCCACGGGCTTTCGCCCACCGGACCTAAAACCTGCGCGTCTTCCAGATTTCGCCACGCCCGCGGCGAGGGCCGATTTTAGGCCGAGAACTGCTGCAAACGACGGGGCAGGCTTGTATGTTCCGCGACATGCCGTATGCGAAGACGCTGACTCCCGGCTACACGGTCATCTATCCGAACCGTGACAAGGCGTCGAGTAAGACGACCAAGGCGATCGTCGTCATGATCATGCTGATCTCAGTCGGCCTGATGTTGATCGTGACCATCGGCGGATGGTCGAAGCTCCAGGGCATGAAGCCGGTCAACTTCGTGTGGTGCCTCGCTTACGTGATCATCGCGTTCTATATCGCCACTCGATGGTCGCGCGGCCTGCTGCCGATCGTCGCGGCGCTCGCGATCCTGCTGCTGATCATGACCGTGATCGCGGGCACGGGGGCCGCGGGAACGAGCTGGTTTGACCGCAACAGCTTCGGGTTCGCCGGAGCTCAGTCCCTGTTCGGCGGTAACGGCCTCAGCCCCGACTTCCTCGGGTTGATGACACTGATCATCGCCCCCGTCCAGGCGCTGCTGATCCTTGTCGCGATGGTGGGCTTCGCTCAGGGCTGGAACGTCGAGCTCGAGGTCCCGATCGAAGAAGCCCGGCGCCGCGGCTACCAGCCGTCGAGCCCACCGCCCGCCGCACCCGCGACGGCTTAGCGCTCCGGTACCGCGCTTGTCGGCCGCCTCGGGCGGTCAGGTCTTCATACGGCGGGTGGGACTTGAACCCACACATCCTTTCGGACACCGGGACTTGAATCCGGCGCGTCTACCAATTCCGCCACCGCCGCGGGCGGCGCAGTTTAGAACCGATGCCATCTGGTGCCGAGGGTGACGCCAAATGGCGACACTTTGCGCGGGCAATCCCCACAAGCCGCGCGCCCTGGAGCCTGGTTTCGCTCGCTGGAGACCTAGCGACTCACCAGCCCCACCAACTCCTCGATGATCCCGGCCGGGGCCACCACCAGGCCGGGCGGAACCACCTCAGCCTCGGCCGCCAGCTCCCGCACCTCGAGCCCTGCGCGCTCGCAGATCAGGGCACCCGCGGCCACATCCCAGGGCTTCACGCCGCGCTCGTAGTAGGCGTCGAACCGGCCGCACGCGCACCACGCGAGGTCGAGCGCCGCGGCGCCGATGCGGCGGATGTCACGGACGCGCGGCAGCACCCGCGCCGCGACCGCCGCCTGGCGCTCGCGCACGGCGGCGTCATAGCCGAACCCGGTCGCGACCATCGCTGTCGCGAGGTCGGCCCGCTCGGATCCGTGGATCAACTCCCCGTTCACCCGAGCCTCCCCCGACCGGGTCGCATCGAAGCACTCGTCGCGCATCACGTCTAGGACGACTCCCGCGAGCGCGCCGGCGTCGTCCTCGCAGGCCACGCTCACCGCGAACGCGGGGATCCCGAACAGGAAGTTGACGGTGCCGTCGAGCGGGTCCACCAGCCATCGCAGCTTCCCCTCGCCCGTCTCGCCCCCCTCCTCCCCCAGGATCCGATCATCCGGCCGCCGCCGCCCCAGCACCTCGCGGATCACGGTCTCGGCCGCCAGGTCCGCGTCGGATACCAGGTCGGTCGGGGTGCTCTTCGCCTGGACACCGCGGGCGCCGTCCCCGAAACGCCCGATCAGCTCGGACGCGGCAGCTCGCGCACCCTCGGTCGCAACGTCGAGCAGCTCGGCCTCGTCGGCATCGGTCATGGGACGCGTTCTATCTGACCGACGCGCTCACCGCCTCCCGGCGAACGACGCCTTGCGAGGTCCGGGCGCCGCACTGCCATGATCCGGCCCGGATGCGAGCACTCGACACGATCACGGGACTGGAGAGCTTCGAGCGCCGGGGCGCGGGCACCGACGCCGAGCGCCGCGCAGCGCGCTGGCTCGCCGATCGCCTGACCGCCACCGGCCGCGATGTCCTCGTCGAGCCCTTCTGGTGCCGCCCGAACTGGCCGCTCGCCCAGGCCTGGCATGTGGCGCTCGCGCTCGCGGGCAGCCTCGTCTCCGTTCCGTCCCCGCACGCCGGCGCGCTGATGCTGCTGGCAGCGCTCGTCTCGATCCTCCTCGACGCGTTCACGGGCGTCTCGCCCGGACGCAGGCTGACCCCGGAGCGGGCAAGCCAGAACGTTGTCGCAGTCCCCCGGATTTCCACCGCTGAAGCTCCACCCGTGCGGGTTCTCCTCACGGCCAACTATGACGCCGGCCGCATCGGCCTCGTCTACAGAGACCGCCTCCGCCGCCTCTCTGGCGCGCTGCGGAGGGCGACGTTCGGTCTCTCACCGGGCTGGCTCGGCTGGCTGTCGCTGACGGTCGTCTGGCTGCTCGTGCTCGCGATCCTGCGCGTCGAGGGGCATCACTCGAAGCTGATCGGGGCCATCCAGCTCGTCCCCACCGTGGGGCTCGTGCTCACGCTTGCGGCACTGCTCGAGCTGGCGACCGCAGACCCGGGACCCGCCGCGGGTGACAACGGCAGCGGCGTGGCCGTCGCGCTCGAGCTGGCGCGCGCGCTGGACACGGCGCCACCCAGGCACGCCGCCGTCGAGCTCGTGCTCCAGGGAGCCGGCGACGGCAGCACGACCGGGCTTCGCCGATACCTGCGCGCGCGCCGCACGGGGCACACGGCAGCCAACACGATCGTGGTCGGGATCGCTCCCTGCTCGGCGGGCGCCCCGCGCTGGTGGTCGAGCGACGGCCCGCTCGTGCCGCTTCACTACTCGCGACACCTCCGGGGCCTGTGCGCCGCGATCGCCGCCGACGCACCCGGGCTCGGCGCCGCGGCGCACCCCGGGCGCGGCTCGACCCCGGCCCTGGCGGCTCGGATCCTCCGCCGGCCCGCCGTCGCGATCGGGTGCCTCGGCCGCCACGAGCTGGTCCCGCACTCGCACCGCCCCGACGACGTTTCCTCCGAGGTCGACGACTTGGCGCTCGACGCGGGCGTTCAGTTCGGGCTGATGCTGATCGATGAGATCGACGCCTGGCTCGCAGCCAACCGGCCAGTGGAGGCCGTCACACCGGCGTGATCGGGTTGCGCTTCTCCGGCCACTGGCGGTCCTTCCCGGCCGCCAGCGCAAACCGCCGGATGAGGTCGGCGCGCAGATCCTCGGGCTGAACGAT
The DNA here is from genome assembly GCA_963695965.1 of uncultured Solirubrobacterales bacterium. GTDB lineage: Bacteria > Actinomycetota > Thermoleophilia > Solirubrobacterales > Solirubrobacteraceae > Palsa-465. Next base: position 717 of record CAVOIU010000004.1, on the reverse strand, counting down.
CGCGTCGATCACGAGCTCGGAGGCGAGGTGGAGGATGTCGATGTCCGCGGCGTACTCGTTCCTGAGCTCCTCGGTTCGCGCGGCTCGCTCGGCTTCATCGGAGATCGCCTGGAGCTGGTTGTAGTAGACCGCGTTGATCGCGGCCTGGGGTCCCATCACCGCGATCGATGCGCTCGGGAGCGCCAGGCAGCAGTCCGGGTCGAATGCGGGGCCCGCCATCGCGTACAAGCCGGCGCCGTAGGCCTTGCGAACGATCACCGAGATCTTCGGCACGTTCGCTTCCGAGACGGCGCTGATCATCTTCGCGCCGTGGCGGATGATCCCCTCGCGCTCGACCTGGGTGCCGATCATGAAGCCCGGGACGTCGGCCAGGAACAGCAGCGGGATGTTGAACGCGTTGCACGTCCAGATGAACCGCGCGCACTTGTCCGCGGAGTCGACGAACAGCACGCCGCCCTTGACCTTCGGCTGGTTGGCGACGATCCCGACCACGCGTCCGGCGAGCCGCGCGTAGCCGACGATCACCTCCTTGGCCCACCGCGCGTGGATCTCCAGTAACGAGTCCGCGTCGAGCAGCCGGTCGAGCAGCTCCCGCATGTCGAACGGCTTGTTCTCGTCCGCCGGGATCAGCTCGCCGATCGAGCCCGCGACCGCCGGCTCCGGGGCGGCGCCCCCGGCGGCTCCTCCACGAACGAGCCGGGGAAGTAGCCGAGGTAT
>CAVOIU010000003.1:0-117035 GCA_963695965.1 uncultured Solirubrobacterales bacterium | reverse complement strand
CCCGATCCCGCGCGCGAAGTCCTCCGTGTAGATCCAGTTGCGGACGTTGCGACCGTCGCCGTAAACGGGCAGCGGGTCGCCTGCGAGCGCGTTGAGGATCATCAGCGGAATCATCTTCTCGGGGTACTGGTAGGGCCCGTAGTTGTTTGACCCGCGGCAGATCGTGGTCGGAAGGTCGAAGGTGTGGAAATAGGCGCTGACGAGGAGGTCCGCGCCGGTCTTGGTCGCGCTGTACGGACTGGAGGGTGCAAGCGGCGAGGACTCGGTGAACGACCCCTTCTCGATCGAGCCGTAGACCTCGTCTGTGGATACCTGCAGGTAGCGAAGGCCCCGCTCGCGCGCCGCCTCTAGCAGCACGTGCGTCCCCTGCATGTTGGTCATGATGAAGGCCTCCGGTCCGGAGATCGACCGGTCGACGTGGGTCTCGGCCGCGAAGTTGACGATCGCGTCACAGGGCGGGTGGGATCCAATCGCGTCGGCGACCGCGTCCGCGTCCTCGATCGCGCCGTGGACGAAGCGGAGCTCGTCGATCACGTCGTGCAGGTTCTCCTTGCGGCCGGCGTAGGTGAGCTTGTCGAGGACCGTCACGTCGTCGCCGTGGTCGCGCAGCCGGGTGCGGACGAACGTCGAGCCGATGAACCCCGCGCCACCGCAGACCAGGAGCCTCATCGCACGGGCACCTTCAGCGCCATGTACTCGTCGAGGCCCTGCCGCCAGCCGGGAAGCGTCGGTGCCGGGGGCCGGCGCTCCGATCCGAGCACGCTGTAGGCAGGGCGTTGCGCGGGGCGCGGCATCTCGGCGGTCGAGCACGGCGCGACCTCGGTCCTCAGCCCGGCCCTATCCACGATCTCCAGTGCGAACTCGTACCACGAGCACGACCCGCCGCCGGCGACGTGGAGGATCCCCGTCGGAGGAGCGGCGGCGGCCGCGAGCTCGGCGAGCGCGCCCGCCAGATGGCGGGTGAACGTCGGGCAGCCGATCTGGTCATCGACCACCTTCAGGTGATCGCGCTCGCCCGCGAGCCGGAGGATCGTCGCCGGGAAGCACGGCCCACCCGCCCCGAACAGCCATGACGAGCGCACGATCGTGTGCCGCCCGGGGGCCTCCCGGGCGACCTCTTCTTCACCCGCGAGCTTGGTCCGGCCGTAGGCCGACGCCGGTCCGATGGGATCGGACTCCAAGTACGGCTCGCCCTTGCTCCGTCGAACACGTAGTCGCTCGAGACGTGGATCGTCCACGCCCCGGCGTTTGAGGCGGCCCGCGCGACGTTCCCCGCGCCGGCGCCGTTGACGGCGAGCGCGGCTTCGGGCTCGGCTTCGGCGCCGTCGACGTCGGTCCACGCCGCGCAGTTGACGACGACGTCGGGGCGGGCGCTCGAAACGGCGGCGTCGGCCGCCTTGCGGTCGGCGATGTCGAGCTCGGCCCGCGTGAGCGCGAGCGGCTGGAGCCCGGCCGCGCCCGCGGCGGCGACCACGTCCTGACCGAGCATGCCGGCGGAGCCGGTGATCAAGACTCGCATCGGCATCGGTGCCCTGGCGTAAGCCCCTCAGGGCCGTCCGCTAGTCGGAGACGGACCAGTGGTCTTGGACCATCTCGCCGTCGCCGCCCTCGGGACGATCGTTGCCGATCGCGATCAGCTCGATGCCATCAGGGCCGGCTTCGAACGACCGGATGACCTGGGGCGCGACGCGGAGCACGTCCCACTGACGCAGCTCCACGATCTCATCGTCGAGCTTGACCCGGCCCGAGCCTGAGACGACGACGTACGCCTCCTCCTGCTCACGATGGCGGTGCCCGACCGGGGCACGGAAGCCAGACCCGTAGCGGAAGTAGCTGACGCCCAGATGGTCGGAGTCGAGATGCTTGCGGGCGAACCTGGCCTCGATGTCGGGGCCGCGATCGGCCGCCGAGTCGTCGACCTCCTTGAAGTTCTTGATCGCAAAGTCGGACATCGGAGCGCAGTCTATTCCTCGTTCACCGACTGGACCCATCCGCCCGCAGGCCGGTGGTAGGGTCGGTCCATGGCCGAACGAACGAAGTACGCAAACGGGGTCTTCAGCTGGGCCGACCTGAGCACGACCGACCAGGAGGCGGCGAAGCAGTTCTACGGGGCGTTGTTCGGATGGGAGGCGGAGGACCAACCGGTCGGGGACTGGATGGCCTACTCACTGATGAAGCTGGGTGGGAAGGACGTCGCGGCAATCTCCCGCCAGCCCGAGCAGCAACGCGAGGCGGGCGCCCCGCCGACCTGGAACTCCTACATCACCGTCGACAGCGCGGACGACGCGCTGGCCCGCGCGAAGGAGCTCGGCGCGACGGTCCACGCGGACGCGTTCGACGTGATGGAGGTGGGCCGGATGGGAGTCGTCCAAGATCCGCAGGGCGCCTTCTTCCTCGTCTGGGAGCCGAAGAGCCACATCGGTGCGGCGCTCGTGAACGTCCCGGGCGCGCTGTGCTGGAACGAGCTCGCGTCGCCCGGTCTCGACGCCTCGGCCACGTTCTACGGAGACCTGTTCGGGCTGGACGACCGACCCGATGGAGGGTGCGGAGTTCCCGTACCTGGTGATCAAGACCCCCGACGGGCGCGCCAACGGCGGGATCAGGCCGCAGACGCCGCAGGAGCCCCCGTACTGGCTCGTCTATTTCGGAGTCGAGGACGCCGAGGCGGGGGTCGCAAGGGTCGAGGAGCTCGGCGGTTCGAAGCTCGTCGGCCCGATGTCGATCGGGCCCGGGCAGATCGCCATCGTCCAGGATCTCCAGGGCGCCGTATTCGCGCTCTATTCCGGCGAGTTCGACGATTAACCGCCCGGCTCCGGCCGGGCACCGTTCCGATCGCCTTCGCGCAGTCGCGACCAGAAGCGCACGTACTCGCGCTCGTGGCCGATCCCACCTTCGAGCGCGAGGCGCATCCCCTCCGGCATCTCCTCGTGCGCGTGCATCTGCTCGTAGAGCTTGAGCCGTCGCTCGTGGCGCTCGAGCTGGGTCTCGGCGAGCGCCGCCGGATCCGCGCCGCAGAACAGCTTGAGCAGGCCGGGGTCGCGTAGCTCGTAGTGATCCGTAGCGGGATCCTCGCGCCAGCGGTCGAGTGCCTCGGTCCCGGCCCGCGAGAGCCGGTACACCCGGCGCCGGCGGCCGGTGTCCTCACGTTCCTCGTCGAGCAACCCCGCCTCCGCCAGCCGCGCGCACTCGGTGTAGATCTGCGTGTGGGGGATCGACCAGAAGTGAAAGATGCTGACCTGGGCGACCTGCTTGAGCTGGTACGGAGTCACGGGGCCGCATCGCTCGATCAGGCCGAGCACGGCGTAGGCGGTGTCCGTGAGGCGGAAGGTTGACATTCGCTCAATCCTATAATACGGTTCGGATCGTTCGATTCGTACGATGCGGGAGGAATGATGACGACCACCACCGGCACCACGACGACCACCGGCACGACCGCGGGCGTCAGCGCAAGCAAGGGCTTCGAGTCGCTCGAGGACGAGATCCGTGTCGGCAGCCTGCCGGTACACGGCGAGATACCGGCGTGGCTACACGGATCCTTGATCCGCACCGGTCCGGCGAAGTGGGAGGTCGGCGACCGCGCAATGAACCACTGGTTCGACGGCTTCGCGATGCTCCACCGCTTCTCGTTCTCGGATCAGGAGGTCTCGTACGCGAACCGGTTCCTCGAGACCCGTGCCTACCGCGCCGCGCGCGACAGGGGACGGATCAGCTACTCGGAGTTCGCCACCGACCCCTGCCGGTCTCTGTTCCAGCGCGTCAGCGCGATGTTCTCCCCCCAGCTGAGCGACAACGCGAACGTCAACCTGGTCAAGCTCGGCGAGGAGTTCATCGCGATGACCGAAACGCCGATCCCGGTCCAGTTCGACCCCGAGACGCTCGCGGCGGCGGGAGTCGCTTACCACCCGCCCGGACAGCTGACGACCGCGCACCCGCACATGGACCGGGCCACCAAGGGGATGCTCAACTACGCCGCCAAGCTCGGCCCGAAGAGCAGCTACCGGTTCTTCCTGATTCGGCCCGGGAGCCGGACCCCGGAGCTGCTCGGCCAGGCTCCGGTCAAGCGGCCCGGCTACATGCACTCATTCGGGCTGACACCACGGTGGCTCGTGCTCGCGGAGTTCCCGTTCGTCGTCAATCCGCTCTCGCTCGCACTGAGCGGGCGGCCCTACATCGAGAACTACAACTGGAAGCCCGAGCTCGGGACGAAGTTCCACCTGTTCGACCGCAACGGTGGCCAGGTGCTCGGACCGTTCGAGACCGACGCGAGGTTTGCCTTCCATCACGTCAACTCCTACGAGGATGGTGACGAGGTCGTCGTTGACTTGTGCACGTTCGCCGACGCGCAGGTGGTCGAGGATCTGTACCTCGACCGTCTCCGGGAGGGCAAGCCGGTAGCGCCGGCGCACGTCGAGCGCTTCCGGATCACTCCGGGCGACGGCACGGTGACGAGCGAGCGGCTGCTCGACGAGCCGCTCGAGCTGCCGCGGATCAACTACATGCGCTGCAACGAGCGGCCCTATCGCTACGTGTGGGGGGTCGGGATCGGCTCGGGGTGGCTCAACCGGATCGTCAAGGGCGACGTCGTGCAGCGACAGAGCACCGTGTGGTCCGAGGATGGCTGCTTCCCAGGTGAGCCCGTGTTCGTCGCGAGCCCCGACGCCCGCGAGGAGGACGACGGGGTGCTGCTTTCGGTCGTGCTCGACGGGCACACGGGCAGGTCATTCCTGCTGGTGCTCGACGCCCACTCGCTCGAGGAGCTCGCGCGCGCGGAGGTCCCCCACCACATCCCGTTCGGGTTCCACGGGCAGTTCGCGCGGTAGGCCGGGGCTCGCGCGCGTCTCGCCGGACCCGCCGTCCGGTGCGGCCTGGTCAGGCCGCCGCAGCCTGCGCTTCGGGGTCGAATTCGAGCAGCAGCTCGGTGAAGCGCTCGGACGCCTCCACCTGCGGGCAGTGCCCGACCCGGTGCATCAGCTCGAGCCGCGAGCCCGGAACGGCTTCAAGTATCCGCTCGGCCCCGCGGGGGAAGACGAGTCGATCACGGTCGCCCCACACGAGCAGCACCGGCGAGTGGATCCGGTCCAGATGGTACGGATCGCGGAGCTCTCCGACCAGACGCTGCGCGGTGTTCACATAGCCGGCAACGGTCGCGCGGTCGCGGTGATGGGAGGTGAACGCCGAGACCACACCGGAATCGATCTTGCCTGGGTCCGCGAAGGCGAACTGGCGGTAGAGCCGGGCGACGGCTCCGCGGATCAGGATCGGCGGGACCGGTGTTGGCAGCGCGAGCAGCGACCGCAGCAGCGGGTCGCGCTCGACCAAGACGAGCATGCGGCTCATCTCGAGTCCCGCCGGCGCGGCGGCCACCACGCCCGCGAGCTTCTCGCCGTGGCGCTCGGCCAGACGCAGCGACACGCAGCCGCCGAGCGAGTTGCCGACGGCGATCACCGGCTCGTGTCGCTTTCCGGCCGCGTAGTCGACCGCCGCGTTGGCGAACGCGTCGAGCTGCGGCAGCACGGGATCACCCCGCAGGGGATCGGCCGTGCCAAAGCCCGGTAGGTCGACCGCGACCGCGCGCCTTCCGCGGCGTCCCAGTAGCGCCAGCGACTGACGCCAGGTGTCGGCGCTGTCGGCGTAGCCGTGAAAGAAGACGATCGGGACGCCCTCGCCCTCGAGCTCCAGCACCCGGGTCTCGTAGCCGGCGAGCTTCCTCCGATGTTCAAAAAGGGGCTGGATCACATCCGTGCGGTTCCCGGTGCCAGCTCCATTGTGCCCACTGTTCCCGATTTCCTATCCGTGAGCGCTCGCGGTCGCCGGCTCGGGGGCGCCGTAGGTGACGAAGTCGCCGGCCCGCACCAGGATCAGTGAGAGGACCGCACCCACGAGCGCGATGCTGCCGGCCACGAGCAGGATGTCGTTCATCGACGCCGCGAACGCCGCATGGATCGCCGCCGAGGCTTGCGCGCGACCGGCGGCTGGGACCGACGCGAGCACCTTCTGGGTTCCTCCCGCGGAAACGGCGTGGGCGATCTGGGCGGCGTGCCCGGCCGCCGGGGTGCCCGCCAGCTTGGGCGCCAGCCTGTTGCTGATGACGCTCTCGAAGATCGCGCCGAGCACCGCGATCCCGGTCGCCGTCCCGACCTGCCGGAACGTGTTGTTGATGCCGGCCGCCATTCCGCTGCGCTGCGGGGGTACGACGCCGATCGCCGTCGAGGCCAGCGCGGGGTTGACCAGGCCGAGGCCGGCGCCTGCCACCAGGAACCCGGGCAGCAATGCGGTCCACCCCGAGGACGGAGTCAGGCCCCGCATCAGGAACAGCCCGGCGGCCACCATCCCCACGCCGACGCCGAGCAGCACGCGGGCCGGGACTCGCTCGGAGAGGTTGCCCGAGAGGACGGCGGTGAAGAACGAGATCACCGTGAACGGGAGGAAGCGCAGACCGGTCTGGAGCGGTGAGAACCCGAGCAGCGTCTGGAGGTACAGCGTGAGGTAAAGGAACATCGCGAACATCGCCGCTGACACCGTCAGCGCGACGATCGAGGCGCCGGAGAAGGTCGGCTTTCGGAACAGCCGGACATCGAACATCGCGTTCTTCTGGACGAACTGCGAGATCAGGAACGCGACCAGCAGCACGCCGGAGACGGCGAACAGGGTCACGATCGTCGTGCTGCCCCAGCCCAGGGAGTTGCCGCGGATGATCGCGAACACGAGGAGGAACAGCGCCCCGGTCCAGGTGATCGTCCCGATCCAGTCGACCCGCTTGCCCTCGGGGTCGCGCGACTCGCCCACCCGGGCGAGGGTCAGCACGACCGCCACGACCCCGATCGGCACGTTGATCAGGAAGATCGACGGCCAGCCAAAGCCCTCGGTCAGCGCGCCGCCGAGCAGCGGACCGATGGCCGCGGCGACGGAGATCGTTGCGCCCCAGATCCCGAATGCGGTCCCGCGCTCGCGACCGTGGAACTCCTGGGCCAGTAGCGCCAGCGCGGTCGCGAACATGATCGCCCCGCCGATCCCCTGGCCACCGCGCGCCAGGATCAGGAACAGTGCGCTCGGCGACACCGCGCACAGCAGCGACGTGAACGAGAACAGCGACAGCCCGATTGCGTAGAGCAGCCGGCGGCCGAACAGGTCGGCGAGCGAACCGGCAGTCAGCAGCACGGCCGCGAGCGTCAACGCATAGGCGTCGATCACCCACTGGATGTCCGAGAAGCTCGCCTTCAGATCGTTGGCGATCTTCGGCAGCGCGACGTTCACGATCGTGATGTCCAGCAGCAGCATGAACGTCCCGACGCAGACGACGATCAGTGTCCACCACTTACGTTCCATTAGCCCTCGATGCTATTGAAGAAGCTGGTCACACCCGCGACTGGCCCACCGCGATCAGTCCGTGGCTCGCTTGAGCTACCCCTTGGCCCGCTTGGCGAACGCTTCCAGCCCAAGCCGCCAGCCTCCCGGCGAGCTGATCGCTTCGCGCATCTGCTCCCAACCCTCGCCATGGCGTTCGAGATGGCGGTGCTCGAGCTCGACGCGGGTGCGCTCCGGACCCTCTGCGATGAACCTGATCTCGACCTCGCTGCTCCGCTCGAGGTCATCCTCGATGCCCCACGTGGTGTTGATGTCCCAGCTGATCACCAGCCGCTCCGGTGGCTGGTACGCGAGCACCCGCGCCCACCGGCAGACGCTCCCGTCGGCGCCACGGTCGTACACATCTCCGCCCTCCCATGGCTCGAGCACCATCTCGGCCACCGGCCCCTTGAGGATGTGGTGCTCCGGCGGCCACCAGCTGTTCATCTCCTGGGTGAACACGGCGAAGGCGCGCGCAAGCGGCGCCTGGACTTCGATCGACTGCCGGACGCTGGTTGCGGTCTCCTGCATCGTCATGTGACCTCCTCAGATCGCTGCTCGACGGCCACCTTGAAGGCCGCCAACGCTCGGTTCCAAAATTGGTCGAGGTAGGCGCGTAGCGCGCTGACCCCGTCGAGGTTCAGCTGGTAGATCCGGCGATTGCCGACCTGGCGATCAACGACCAGCCCGGCGTCCTTGAGCACCTTGAGGTGCTGCGAGACGGCCGGGCGGCTGACCGGCAGCTCTCCGGCGAGCTCGCCGACAGCCCGCGGGCGGTCGGCAAGACGCTCGAAGATCTCGCGCCGAGTGGGATCGCCCAACGCCGCGAGACCATTCCCTGAATCTACGTAAGCCATTGCTTACGGTAAGTGTAGCCTTACGTGCTGTCTCGCGTCAAGGATGGGGGCGGGCGGCCCCCGACGGACGCCCGGTGCGGGCTTCGGGGCCTCAGGCGGCTATCGCACCGGCGCACTGCTCGGCCGAGCCGGGGTACTCGCACCGGTGCGCGAGGGTGTTCGTCGGGGGCCGCCCGCCCCTAAGCGCGCCCGTAGACGGGAATCGCAGCCCCACTTACTGGCTCGGAGTCCCGTGACAGCAGGTGCGCGATCACGCCGGCGATCTGCTCCGGCTTGACCCATTTGTCGTGATCGGCCTTGGGCATCGACGCGCGGTTGCCGGGCGTGTCGATCACGCTCGGCAGGATCGTGTTGCAGCGGATGCCGTCGTCGCGGTACTCGACCGCGACCGCCTGCGAGAACGCGATCACGGCGGCCTTAGAGGCGATGTAGCCGGCAGCGCCGCTGAACGGCCGCAGCGCCGCGCGCGTCCCCACGCATACGATCGATCCTTCCCCGGCCCTGATCATCCGCGGCACCGCGGCCTGCACCATCAGGTAGGTGGGGCGAAGGTTCAGCCGGAACTGCTTCTCGAAGTCCTCGATCGGCGTCTTGTCGATGCGCTCTCCGGCGGCGAACCCGCCGACCAGATTGACGAGCCCGCCCAGAGGCGCGCTCGCGTCGGCGGCGGCCGATGCCACCACCTCGGCGACAGCGTCCGGATCGAACAGGTCGGCCTCGATCAGCTCCAGGCGATCGCGTGGTTGCACCCGTTCCAGCTCGCTCTCGACGACCCACGGAACGATGACTCGCCACCCATCGTCGAGCAGCCGCGTGAGGACCGCGGACCCCAGTCCGCCGGTTCCACCGGTCACGATTGCGCTGCATTCCACGGAAGTTGCCGTCCGCCCGCCACTCTATCTTCGTGCCGATGCAGGTGCGGGAATTTGCAGACGGATGTGACGTTGCGCAGGCGCTGCTCGTGCGCGAAACGGAGCTGCGCAGCCGGCGCGATGGCGGCGAGTACCTGAAGATCACGATCGGCGATCGCACAGGAAGCGTGCCGGCGGTCGTGTGGGACGGCGTGGCCGAGGCTCGGGAGCTGTGCCTGCCCGGGGAGGTGGTTCATGCCTCCGGTCGGTACGCCGTGCACCCTCGATTCGGCCCCCAGCTGACGCTCACGGGGCTGCGCCGCGCGCGGGAGGACGAGTACGCCCGGGACGACCTCGTCGACGGTCCGGGGCGAAGTGCCGAGCAGATGGAAGCCGACCTGCGGGAGCTCCTGTCGACGGTTCAGAACCCCTACCTGCGACGGCTGCTCGAAGCGATCTTCGGCGAGGCCTCCCCCACCTGGTCCGACTACCGGGACGCCCCGGCGGCCAAGCGCTATCACCAGGCCTACCGACATGGCCTGCTCGAGCACTCGCTCACGGTCGCCCAGGCGGTCAGCGCGACCTCGGCCACCTTCCCGGGGATCGATCGTGACGTCGCCGTGACCGGAGCGCTGCTCCATGACATCGGAAAGCTCGAGGCCTACGAGGTCAACGGCGGTGCGATCGACATGTCAGACCACGGCCGCCTGTACGGCGAGATCCCGATCGGCTACTACATGGTCCGCCGCGCGATCGAGCGGATCGACGGATTCCCGGGGAGCTCGCGCAGGCCGTTCTGCACATCATCCTCAGCCACCACGGCTCGCTCGAGCACGGAAGCCCGGTCGTGCCGTGCACGCGCGAGGCGACGCTCGTCCACATGATCGACAACCTCGGCGGGCGCCTCGGCAGCTTCGATCGGATCGAAAAGGAGCTGCCGGCCGGCGAGCAGTGGTCCGGATATGACCGTGCGCTCGGGGGCGGTGCGTACTTCGCCGGACGCGCGGACACCGCCGAGGCTGCGTAACGCGCCTGTCGCGAGCCGTCTCCGGACGGCTCCGAAAAACCGCAAATAGCGCATCGAGGGCGAAACCTCCAGGCCGTCCCCGCTGACGCGCCACTAGAGTTGCTCCAGGGATGGCGAAGGACACCGAGAAGCTGATCCGTCAGCTGTCGCTGATCTCATACCTGATGGCGGAGCGGCGCCCCGTGACTGCCAACGAGATCAGGGCAGACGTCGAGGGATACAGCGTGATGAACGAGGATGCGTTCGCGCGCCGGTTTTACGCCGACCGCTCCGAGCTCGAGGCACTCGGGATCGTGCTTTCGGTGGAGAAGCCCGCCGACGGCCAGGTCGAGCAGGAGACCTACTCGCTCCCGCCTGAGAACTTCCACCTACCGGCGATCGAGTTCACCGACAAGGAGCTGGCGGCGCTCCATACAGCGCTCCAGCTGCTCGATGGCGAGTTCGCCTACGCCGAGCCGCTGCGCCTCGCGCTGCAGCAGATCTCGTGGGGCCGCCCAAGCCCGCTGAGCGCTCCCGAGCAGCACACGGTCGCGCTTGGGATCACGGGATCCGCCGGCGGCCACGACGTCTCCCAGCGCCTGGCCAAGATCGAGACGGCGATCTTCCGCCGCAAGACGATCGTGTTCGACTACTACACGATGGAGCGGGACGAGACCGGCGCCCGTCGCGTGGACCCCTACCAGCTGCTCTTCCAGGGCGGCCAGTTCTACCTCGTCGGGCGCGCTCACGAGCGCGACGCGATGCGGGTCTTTCGCCTCTCGAGGATCGGGGGAAGGTCGGCTACGCGACCAAGGCAGAGCACGACTTCCAGCGGCCCTCCGATTTCGATCCGCGCGCCTATTCCAATCGCATCGACTGGCAGTTCGGCGACGTCGTCGGCGAGGCCGAGGTGTGGGTCTCACGAAGGATCGCCTGGCAGATCGAGCGCCACTTCGGCCGCTATGGGGAGATGCGGGCCGACGGAACCGATGGCGATCGGGTGCTTACCACCGCTTACGCGAATGCCCGGCAGCTGATCGCCTGGGTCCTCGGCCTCGGGGAGCACGCGCGCGTGCTCGGGCCGCCGGAGCTGGCTGCGGAGCTGCGCGAGCGGCTCGACCTGCTGATCGAGCGCCACTCCGGGGATCCCCTGCTCGCCACGGAGGCAGTCGGGGTCGCGCCCGCACACGCGGCTTCAGACGAGCCCGGGGCGGCTGCGGCCGATGACGGGGAGGTCGACTCCGACAACGGCCATCGATCCGAAGCCGGGATCCGTCCCGAGCGCTTCGCGAGGCTCGTGACGCTCGCAAGCATCCTGATCGAGGCAGGGCGGGCCGGCCGGCGCCTGCACTCAGAGGAGCTGCAGGATTCGCTGAAGGTCTCAGAGCAGGAGCTGAACGAGGACATCGCGCTCCTGAACGTCGTCAACTTCGGGGCCGGCACCTATGTCCTCTATGCCGAGATCGGCGCCGACGGGACGATCGAGGTCGACCCCGAGCCCTACGGAGACTCGTTCGCCCGTCCCGCCAGGCTGCTGCCCGTCGAGGCGAAGGCGTTGATCGCGGCGATCGACCTGATCGGGGAGCACATCCCCGAGGGATCGCTGAGCTCGGTCCGCGCGAAGGTCGTCGGCGCGCTGGGCGAAGACCCGGCCGAGGAGGGCCTCCAGATCGCGCCCGCTGGGGGTGACGACGCCGAGATCGCCGCCGTCGTCTCGCGGGCGATCTCCCGCCGCCGGCTGCTGTCGTTCGAGTACTACAAGGAGAACGAGGACGAGTTCTCGGCCCGCACGGTCGAGCCGTACGCGCTGATCAACGGGCGCGAGGGCTGGTACGTCGCGAGCTTCGATCCCTCGCGGGAAAGCGTCCGGCACTTCCGGCTCGACCGGATCAAGTCCGCGAACGTGACCGACGAGCGGTTCACCCCCCGCTCGGACGTGGACCCAGCCGCGGACGTGGATGGCTGGCCGCGAACCGGAGAGGTTCCATCTTCGCTGCGAGCCCGTATCTGGATCTCCCCCGAGCGGGCCCGGTGGGCGCGTGAGGAGCGGGCGGTCGTCGCCGAGCTGGGAGATGGCGCGCTGATCGTCGAGCTCGGGTTCGCCGGCGTCGACTGGCTCGTGCGCGAGGTCCTCAAGGAGGCCGGAGACGCTGTCGTGCTCGAGCCCGAGGACGCGCGCGCCTCGGTCCGCAAGGCGGCGGAGGAGATCCGCGACGCCGCTGTGACGCTCGCCGGCTGAGCCGAGTGGACGTCCAGCTCGACCGATGAGCAGGCAGCCGGATGACTCGCGCGCCGCGCAATCCAGCGAGGCTGGAGGCCGAGCGCGCGGCAGGCGCGAGCAGATCGCGATGACCGAGGACGAGATCGCCGCGTTCCTGGGGGAACAGCGCGTGGTGACCTGCGCCACCAATGGGGGCGGCGGATGGCCTCACCTGATGCCCCTGTGGTACATCGTCCGGGATGGGGAGCTGTGGGCGTGGACGTACGCGAAGTCGCAGAAGATCCGCAACCTGGAGCGAGACGACCGCACGACGCTGATGCTCGAAGACGGCGAGGAGTATCAGGAGCTCCGCGGCGTGATGCTCGAGACGCGAGCCGTGATCCACCGCGAGCTCGACGTCGTCGCCACCACGGGCGCCGACATCTTCCGCCGGTACGGAAGCGCCTCGCTCGGCGAAGAGGCGATGGCGGCCGTGCGGGCGCAGGCGGCCAAGCGCGTGGCGTTGCGGTTCGTCACCGAACGGGTCGCGAGCTGGGACCATCGCAAGCTCGGCGGGGTCTACTAGCTAGGCTCCCGCGAATGCGCGACCTGAAGGGCCTGATCCTCTCGGGGGGCAAGGGCACCCGTCTGCGCCCCATCACCCATACCAGCGCCAAGCAGCTCGTCCCGGTCGCCAACAAGCCGGTGCTGTTCTACGGGATCGAGGCGATGGCGAAGGCCGGGATCGAAGAGGTCGGGATCATCATCGCGCCCGAGACCGGGGACGAGATCAGAGCCGCCGCCGGAGACGGCTCGCGGTTCGGGGTCGAGCTCTCCTACATCGTCCAGGACGAGCCGCTCGGGCTCGCCCACGCGGTGCTGACCGCCGAGCCGTTCCTGGGCGACTCGCCGTTCGTGATGTATCTGGGCGACAACCTGTTGCAGGGCGGGATCGAAGACCTCGTGGCGGCATTTCGCGCCAACGAGCCGGATGCGCTGATCCTGCTCACGCCGGTCCCCGATCCCGAGCAGTACGGGGTAGCCGTACTGAACGACGGGGCCGTGGTGCGGCTCGTCGAGAAGCCGTTCGAGCCCGAGACTGACCTCGCGCTCGTGGGCGTCTACATGTTCAAGCCGGGGGTTCACGCCGCGGCGAAGGCGATCGAGCCTTCCGGCCGTGGAGAGCTCGAGATCACCGACGCGATCCAGCATCTCGTCGACTCCGGGGCGCGAGTGGAGCCGCACATCGTCGAGGGCTGGTGGAAGGACACGGGCCGCCTCGACGACATGCTGGCGGCCAACCGGCTGGTGCTCGACACGATCGAGGGACGGGTCGAGGGCGAGCTGGTCGACTCGCAGGTGGACGGGCGTGTGGTCGTAGAGGCGGGCGCCCACCTCGTGCGCTCGACGGTCAGAGGGCCGGCGATCATCGGCGCCGGCGCGCGCCTGACCGACTGCTATATCGGCCCGTACACCGCAATCGGCGAGCGATGCGAGATCGAGAACGCCGAGGTCGAGCACTCGATCCTGCTCGAGGGATCGGTCGTCCGGGACCTTGCCGGCAGGATGGAGTCATCGCTGCTCGGCCGGAACGTCACGGTGGGGCGGGACAAGCGCCAGCCGCGCGCCTACAGGTTCATGGTGGGAGACAACTCCGAGGTGGGAATCCCTTAGGGCGAGCATCCGGGACACACTCCGGGCCGGAAAGCATTTCGGCCGGGAAGCATTCCGGCGAGAAGGCGTCATCCTTTGTCGAACATGCAAATCAAGCAACTGTCAATCGTCACAGCAGCCGCCGCGAGCCTCGCGCTCGTCGCCGCCGGCTGCGGGTCCTCGTCGTCGAGCTCGACCGCCGCGGCCCCCACCACCACGCCCACGACGACGACCACCGTGAAGAAGCCCGCCAAGAAGCACCACAAGGCCACGCACCACGCGACGCACAAGGCTTCGACGACGACCGCACCGGCGCCGACTCCCACCACCACGACGCACGCGACCACGCCTGCGCCCACGCCGGCGCCGACTCCCACGACGACCCACTCGACCCCGCCTCCGACTCCGACGCACTCGACGACCACGACGCACTCGACCCCGTCCGGGACCGCCTGCATCCCCCAGGGCAAGGGCGCCGGGGACGCCGACGCCGACAACCAGGGCGGCCCGAGCGACGGAGACGGCTGCATCTAGCGGGTGAGAAGCGCCGGGCCGTATCGTCCGGCTGGTGCTGACGGCTGAGCAAGCCAGGACGCTGGCGCTCGCGCTGCCCACGGCAGTCGAGCAGGACCACCACGGTCGCCCCTCGTTCAGGGTCGAGGGACGCATCTTCGCGACGCTCTGGGACGAGCGGCACATGAACGTGATGGTCGACGAGGGCGGGATCCTGACCGCAGTCCAGGCGCACCCCGAGGTCTGCTCGGAGGTGTATTGGGGCAAGCGGCTCGCGGCCGTGCGCGTGGATCTCCGCCGCGCGAGCAGCGGCCTGCTGCGCGAGCTGCTGGCGGACGCGTGGGAGAGGAAGGCATCCCGCGCTCGCGGCGACAACCGATGAGTTCCTGTGCTTGCCTGAGTCGGATCAGTGGCAAGCACGTCCTCCTGAGCCGACCTTGAAGCAACCCACCCTCGCCAAAACCCGTCCAGACGGCCGAGCCGACACCGCCGGCGTGAGCCGCGCCCCGATCGAGGCACGGTCGCTGGTGCGCACCTTCAAGGGCGGGATCGAGGCGGTCCGGGGCATCGACCTCGTCGTCTCGCGGGGCGAGGTGTTCGGGTTCCTCGGACCGAACGGCGCCGGTAAGACGACGACCGTGCGGATGCTCTGCACGCTGCTCCCGCCGACGAGCGGCAGCGCCACGGTCGCCGGGTTCGACGTCGTCGCGAGCCCAGACGAGGTCCGGCGCCGGATCGGCGTCGCGCTCCAAGAGATCGGTCTCGACCCCGTGCAGACCGGTCGCGAGCTGCTGGAGCTTCAGTGCGGCCTCTACGGGATCACCGGCCGGCGCGCCCGCGCGCGCGCCGAGGAGCTGCTGGTGCTGGTTGGACTGACCGACGCGGCGGACCGCCGGACGAAGACCTACTCCGGCGGAATGAAGCGCCGGCTGGACCTCGCAAGCGCCCTCGTCCATTCCCCAGAAGTGTTGTTCCTGGACGAGCCCACCACCGGGCTCGACCCGGCCTCGCGGCTCACCGTGTGGGATGAGGTCCGCCGCATCAACGCCTCCGGCACGACGGTGTTCCTGACCACCCAGTACCTCGAGGAGGCCGACAAGCTCTGCAACCGGCTGGCGATCATCGACGAGGGGGAGATCGTCACCGAGGGAACCCCGGCCGAGCTGAAGGCGACGATGGGTCACGACGTCGTCTCGGTGTCGCTCGACGGCGCCGATCCGCGCGCCGCCGAGGCGGCGCTGCAGGAGCTGCCGGGGCTCGAGCGGATGGTCGCCGAGCCCGACGCGCTCGCGGTGTATGTCGAGGACGGTGCAGGTTCGATCGCCGAGATCGTGCGGCGCCTGGAGCGTGCTCAGACACCGATCGGCGCGATCAGCGTGGCGCGCCCGTCACTCGACGACGTGTTCCTCCAGGCGACCGGCCGCCGGCTCGAGGGCCAGGAACCGGCGGCCCAGCAGCCCGACGAGCGTCAGGCACGATGACCGAGGTCGCGCTGCTCGGGCGCCGGGCCGTGAGGGAGATCGTTCGCTACCCAGAGGCGACGATCCCGACGATCTTCATTCCGCTGTTCTTCCTGGCGGTCAACATCGGGCAGATCTCGAAGACGTTCCCCAGCACGACGCCGTTCCTCAAGGGCCAGGGCTACGTCGCGTTCCAGCTGCCCGTGTCCTTGATGTTCGCGGTGGCGACCGCGACCTCCGGACTGGCGCTTGTGACCGAGATCGACCTGGGGTACTTCGACAAGCTTCGGATCGCGCCGATCCGGCGTTCGTCGATCATCTTCGGACGGCTGGCGGCGGACCTCGTCCGCGGGATCGCGACCTCCACGGTGGTCCTGCTGGCGGGCTTGGCGTTCGGCGCCCATATCCAGAGTGGGGTCGCCGGGGCGATCCTGATCGTGCTGCTCTCGGCGCTGTTCGGCGTGGCCTACGCGGGCTTTGGGATCCTCGTGGCGCTGCGGACCCGCAACGTCCAGGCGACCCAGTCGAGCTTCCTGCTGTTCTTCCCGCTGCTGTTCCTGACCCCGAACTTCGTTCCCTTCAATCGCCTCTCGCCGGTGATGGAGACGCTCGCGCACATCAACCCGGTCAGCTACGTGATCGTCGGCCTGCGCTCGCTCGTGATCGACGGGTGGAACGGCGGCGAGATCGCGGTGTGCATCGGCGTGATCGCGGCGCTTGGGCTGATCCTGACGACGCTGTCGTTGCGGACGATGGCGACCTACGACCGCTGAGCGCCCAGGCGCGGCAGAGCGCCCGACCGGGTCGCTAACCCGCGACCTCGCCGAACACCACCTCGCGGTCGCGCGAAACCGACCACTCGCCTCCGCGCCATCTGATCCAGGTGCCGTCGGCCAGGCGGGCGGTGGCGCATCCGGACCGGGGCCGGCCCCACAGTGTCGCCACGAGCGGGCGATCGGCCTCCTCGACATCCCCCAGCCCAGCAGCGACGTGAGCAGCCGGATAGGTGACGACGATCGACCCTGCGCGTACCCACACGGGGATCCGATCCAGTGGCGCGCTGACGACGACCTCCTCCCCGCCGCGTACCTTCTCCCCGGACCAGGCCTCGATCCACTCGCCTCTCGGCAGAGGCGCCTCGCGCTCGCGGGCGCCATCGTGGAGAACTGGCGCGACCCACAGCGACGGGCCGTAACCGTAGGCGTCGGTGATCGCCCAGCCGCGCGTGTCCTGTGAATCGGTCAGGCACAGCGGGCGGATGATCGGCAGCCCGGTCCGCGCGGCGGTGGCGGCCGCGGCTCGCACATACGGCACCAGTTGCTCGTGCAGCAGCACGTATCCGCGGTAGGCATCCAGCACGCGCTCGGAGTAATTCCATGGCTCCTGCGGCATCCGCGCGTGCGCGTGCATCAGCGGGGTGAAGCACCCGAACTGCACCCAGCGCACGAGCAGCTCCGGCGGGCAGCGCTCGACCAGCCGGTGGCCGAGATAGCCGCCGACGTCGTGAGACCAGTTCGAGATGCCGCTGCAGGCGGCGGTCAGGGTTGCCGCCACCAGCGCCCGCAGCGACCAGAAGTCCGACGCCTGGTCGCCGCCCCACGTGTGGCCGACCGCGTGCTGGCCGGTCCAGCCACTGCGACCAAATAGAACGCCCGTGCCCGGATGCACCTCGTCGAGGGCCCGCTGGAGGCAACGCCGGTGCAAGCCGCCGAGCGCCCACGCCGCCTGCGCCCCGTTGCGCCCGTCGGCGAGCTGGACGCGGTCGGGGATGTAGTAGCCCTCGCCGTCGTCGGCCTTGATCCCCTCTACACCGAGCCCGAGGACGCCCTTCGCCTGCGCCCGCCACCACGCCTCCGCGTGTGCGCTGGTCAAGTCGACCGGAGACCCGGTACCCATCCACCACTGGGTCACGAACGGCTCTCCCGGTGAGCCGTCCGCCTGGTCCGGCTCGCGCACGAAGTGGCCCGCCGCCGCACCGGAGGCGTAGTTGGCGGCCGGCTCTCGGTGGAGGCGCTCGGATCCCGCCTGGGGGGGAATCTGCCCGTCGCGCGAATCGATGTTCACCCACGGAGTGACCCATACCACCGTGCGCACCCCCTCGGCGCGCATCGCCGAGATCATCCCGCGGGCGTCCGGGAACTGGTGAGGGTTGAACTTCCAGGTGTTGTACTGGGTCTCCCACGGCGAGTCGATCACGATCGCGTCGAGCGCGATCCCGTGAGCGCGGAAGCCGCTGAAGTCCTCCAGCACGTCGTCCTGATGCTCGTAGACGTCGCGGCTCTTCCAGAAGCCGTAGCCCCACTCCGGCAGCAGCTGGGGGAAGCCGGTCATCCGGCAGAGGTGGCGCAGGCGCGCCGCCGGGCTGGGGTCGCACAGGAGGTGAACGCGCAGCGGCCCTGCGGACGCTCGCGTCGAGACGGCGATCCGCTGGCCCGCGAGCTCGAACCGGATCCCGTTGGCCTCGGTATCCACCAGCACCGCGTAGCCCCGGCTCGAGAGCAGCCAGGGGACGGGCGCGCAGTCGCCCTGGGGGATGCCACCCTCGGCCAGGAGGTCAGAGGGCAGTCGGGGCCCGTGTAGCGCCGGTCGCCGCCGAGCTGGACCGTTCGGCCGGATTGGTCGAGCTGCGTTCCGTGACGAGCGCCGAGACCGGCGAGCCGTTCCTCCGAGCGCCGGTCCCACTCGAACGCGAGTCGCAGCGGGTCCCCTTCGGCCTCGAGCTCGAGCTCCACCGTGTAGTCCTCGACGAGGCTCACGCGGAGGCGAGCCTCGCGCCCACCGCGCAGCATCAACGCGAGCTCGAGGCCATCGTCCGTTGCTCCGAGCACCGCTGCGCGCTGCGCGCGCTCGGCGGGTCCGAGCCGCTCGTCGGGCACGACACCCTCTGTGAATTGAATGAATCGATCGTGGACCTCGCCTTCGGCGACCCACGCTTCCCCGGAGCGGACAAGCCTCCGGCCGTTGCGCCTGAGCGTCAGGGCAAACGGCCTCAGCCCCAGCTCGAGACGCAGCGGTCCCCGCTCGAGCACGGCGCTCTCACTCCCGGCAGATATCGACGGACCGGGGCGCAACATGCGCGGAACGTTCTCCAAGATCGCCGTCGATGCCCTCCCCCGTTCACGAAAAGATCACACAAGCTGTCCAGCTTCTTCACGGGATTCCGGCGTTTGCAGGGCAATTTGTTGCACATGACCGAAATCAGTCGTGCCGACATGCATGTGCACTCGACGGCTTCCGAGCTGTCGAAGCTCGGGATCCAGCGTTCTCTGCGCCTTCCCGAGTGCGCGACGCCGCCCGAAGAGGTGTACGAGCTGGCGAGGCGCCGCGGGATGGATTTCGTGACGATCACCGACCACGACACGATCGCCGGCGTGATGACGCTGGCCGACCGCCCGGACACGTTCATCTCCGAGGAGCTGACCGCCTGGTTCAAGGGGGAGCCGCAGGCAGTGCACGTCCTCTGTTACGGGATCACACCCGACGACCACGACTGGCTACAGGCACACAGCGACGATGTGGAGGCGTGTGCTGCGTACCTCCACGAGCACGAGATCACCGCCGCGCTCGCGCATCCCTTCTACGCAGTTGAAGAGCCGCTGACCGCCGCCCATCGCCGGCGGCTCGCCGAGCTGTTCCCGGTCTGGGAGACCCGTAACGGCTCGCGCGCCAAGGAGCTCAACTTGCCGGCGTTCGTCTACATAGAGACCCACGGTGGTACCGCCATTGGGGGCTCGGACGATCACGCCGGAATCGATATCGGCCGGACGTTCACCGAGACGCCGCGGGCCGCGACGCCCGAGGAATTCCTGGCGCACGTCCGCGCCGGCCGGGTCGGTGCGCACGGGGCTCAGGGCAGTGCCGCGAAGTGGACGCACGCCGCGATCTCGCTCGCGATCCGGGCGTTCGTCTCGAGCGAAGGAGCAGGGCGTCCAGATCCCGCGGCGGTCCTGAAGATCGTCGAGCGGGTGATGCGCGAGGGCGACGTTCGCCGCGGCGCGTCGGCCGGAGACCTGGGTCCCGAGGACGCCCGTGCGCTGTTGCGCTCGTGGCTGATCGCGATGGACCTCGGAATCGACGAGCGCAACCTGCTCGAACTGCTCCAGGAGGGCGAGATCAGCCATCCGGACCTCTATCGCCGCGGACGCCGAATCCACGAGCGCAAGCTCGCGGCGGTCGTCCAGGAGGTCGTCGCGATGGCCGACGGGCAGGACGCGCTGGATCCTCAGCGCGCGGCGCTCGACCTGTTCGACGCTTGCATCCCGGCCATCCCGTACGCGGCTGCCTCGGCGTTCCTCGGTCGTGAGAAGTTCAAGCTGACCAGATCGGACGGCGACCGTCCGCGGATCGCGCTGGTCGCCGATGGCCTCGGCGGGATGCACGGGGTGACCCACACGATCCAGCAGATCCGGGAGCGAGGCGTGCCCGGCTTCGAGGTCGAGGTGATCGGCACCGACGCCGATGTGGATCGGCGCCTCAGCGCCGTCGCCGAGATCGACATTCCCTTCTACCGGGGCCTGAAGATCGGGATCCCGAGCCTGCCCGCGATCGTCGACACGCTCGCCGAGGGCCGCTACGACCTCGTCCACGTGTGCGCTCCCGGCCCGGCGGGGCTGGGCGCGTGGCTGGTCGCGCGGGTGATGGACGTGCCGCTCGTCGGCAGCTATCACACCGAGCTCGCGCTCTACACCGGGCTTCGGACCGGCGAGGCGAAGCTCGAAGCGCTGGCCACGATCGGCCTGGCGACGTTCTACGGCAGCTGCGACGTCGTCCTCTCGCCGAGCCCGGCAACCGACCAGCGCCTCCGGGCCTGGGGATCTCCGAGGACCGGATCGGCCGCTGGGATCGCGGCGTCGACCTCAAGCGCTTCGATCCGGCGCTCCGCGACGCCGGACGGCCTGCCAGGCGAGATCACCGTCCTGTACGCCGGCAGGCTCACCAAGGAGAAGGGAGTCGATCTGCTCGCCGACGCGTTCCTCGCGGCCCGCGAGCGCGATCCGCGGCTGCACCTCGCGCTCGCCGGCGGCGGCCCGGAGGAGGAGCGCCTGCGCGAGCGCCTGGGCGAGGATGCGACGTTCCTCGGGTGGCTCGAGGGCGACCGGCTGGCACGCGCCTACGCAAGCGCCGACGTGTTCATGTTCGCGAGCCAGACAGACACCTTCGGCCAGGTGATCGTCGAGGCACAGGCGAGTGGCCTGCCGGTGGTCGCGGTCGCCGAGGGCGGTCCGCTGTCGCTGATCGAAAGCGAGGAGACGGGACTGCTGGCGCCCGCGCATGCGGGGGCGCTGACCGCCCAGCTGTTGAGGCTGACCGAGGACACGCTGCTGCGCGAGCGGCTCCGGCGCGGCGCGCTGGCCGCCGTCCGCGGACGGACCTGGGAGGCCGCGCTCGAGCAGCTCGCGGCCGGCTACCGGTCGGCGCTCCACGAGCCCACGCCCGGGTTCGACCGCAAGGTCGCTTGACCCGGCTCAGTATTGAACGTTGATCACCGCGTACCCGGGCAGCCCCACCTCCTCCCCGGGATCCTCGGCCCGAACCACGAGCACGGCGGACCGGTACATACGGAAGTAGGGATCCCAGTCGGCGAACATCCGGAGCGTGCGGTGCACGGTGTAGTGGAGCTTTCGGCTGGTGATCTGCTGATAGCCGAGATTCGGCCGGTTGTTCGTGGCAAGGGCGATCGACGTGCGCTGGCCGTTCTTGGCGAGCAGGAAGAAATCGAGCTGCACCTTGTGGAGATAGGAGCAGTTCAACGTCACCGGGATGCCCGAGGAGATCAGCCGACCGATGCTGATCGACCGCGCCTGGACCGCACACGGGACGGGATCGAAGTCGATCGTCGCCGGCGTCGGGTCCGCGCGCCCGAAGTCGTCGACGCCGCGGGCCTCGAAGCGATAGTCGAGGTGACGATCGGGGAGCTTGGTGCGGAACGTTCCTCCGTCGCCTCCGCGGAGGTTGGACGCGCACGTGCTCCATGCCGGCGGAGCGTTGAGCTGGGTCAACGAGCACTGCACGGAGTCGGAGCGGCTGAACTGGTCGTCCTCGGTGATCGAGAACGTGAACGACGGCCGGAGCGGGGCGCCTATGGGCCCCTCGGCGCTCGTGCCCGGCGGGCTCAGGTCGACCCAGAAACTCACATTCGCCTGGGCGGAGCCGTCGGCACCGTCGAGCTCGACAGCGAGCGAGTGGTAGCCGGCCGCCACCGGTGCGGACGGGCGGAAGTCGGCGCACACGCTGCCACTGCAGCTCGCCGGCTGCTGGCCGCACGGTCCGAAGGTGAACTGGCCGCCCGATGACTGGTTGTCGAAGTTGCAGCTGAGCGTCGAGCCGTCGGCGCCCACGATCGCGAACGTCGGCTGGCGGTCGGTCGTGCGAAGGTCGTTGGGGAACGAGTGAACCGCGGGGCCCGAGGGTGGCGTGATCGTCACCGACGGATCCGCGGTCGCGGGCGCCGCGGCAACGAGCCCGGCCACCGCCAAGACGGTGGAAACGATCACTCCTCTCCCTCTCATCTGCAACCGACCCCCTCTCCGCCGGAAATTGTACGTCCCGCCCGAATAGGATCGTGCGCGGTGAAACGCGTCCGCGGACTCGATGATTGGCGCAGCGCAGACTCGGCGCCGCGAGCGCCGGGCCGCGCTGGCCGGCAACCCCTCGGACGGCTACGGAGGCGCGGTGCTCGCCGTGACGCTGCCGCGGTGGTGCGCCGAAGCGGAGGCCGCCGCGGCGCCGGAGATCGAGATCGAGCCTGTCAATGCCCTCGTCGAGGCGACCGTGCGGCGATTCGCCCGTGAGCTCAAGACCCCCGGCGCGGCCGTGCGCTGGAGCACCTCGATTCCCCAAAGGGTGGGGCTCGGCAGCTCGAGCGCGCTCGTGATCGCGGTGATGAGAGCGCTGTGCGAGCTTCACGGCGTCGAGCTTCCACGCGGATGAACTGGCGCAGCTGGCGCTGGCGGTCGAGGTCGAGGACCTGGGGATCGTCGCGGGACTTCAGGACCGGGTCGTTCAGGCGTACGACGGCCTGATGTTCATGGACTTCGCCGACGGGGTCGCTACGAGCGCCTGGACTCCGATCTCCTGCCGCCCCTGCTGGTCGCGTGGCGCTCCGAGGCGGCCTCGACCTCGGGGCCCGTCCACGAAGGCCTACGGGACCGCCATCGACGTGGCGAACCGGTGGTAGGCGAGGTGATGGCGAGCTGGCGCGGGCCGCCCGGGACGCGCGAGAAGGCGCTGGCCGCGGGAGACCCCGAGCACTTTGGTCAATGTGTGGATCGGACGTTCGACCTCCGCCGGCGGCTGCTCGAGCTCGATCCCCAGTGCCTGGAGATGGTCGAGGCCGCGCGCGCGGCCGGAGCGAGCGCCAACTACACCGGCTCGGGTGGGGCGATCGTGGCGGTTTGCCAGAGCGACTCGCATGCCGATGCCGTGGCGAGGTCACTCGAGGCGGTCGGCTGCAGAGTCGCCCGCCGCTGAACGGTCCTCAGTACGAGTAGACGTAGCCCGACTGGCCGCCGTAGCCGCCGTAGCCGCTGTAGCCCCCGTATCCGCCATTGCCCCCGTAGCCCCCGTATCCGCCGTAGCCCCCGTAGCCCCCGTAGCCGCCGTAGCCTGGATCGACGTAACCACCGCCGTCTCCACCGCCTCCCGTTCCAACCTGGCTGGTGCTCGTGCCGTCGGCCGACTGCCATGCGACCGAGAACGACGAGCCATCGCTGGACACGGACGTCGGCTGCGCGCCCGCGGTGGCGTTCCCGGTCAGCTCCACCGGCTCGGAGCTCCAGCTCGGATCGGAGATCGAGCCGGTGTGACCAGCCGCCGTCGCGGATGCGCCGGTGAAGGCGACGGTGCCGAAGTCGGCGAGCGGAAGCGGCTGGAGATCACCCTGACTGTCAGCCGCCGAGGGCGCCTCGGCGATCCATTCGGCACTCGACGTGTCCGGGTTGTCCATCTGCATGGTGGTGGTGTACGACTGCCCGGTCGTCGCGTCGGACAGCGATACGGTGACGCTGGTTCCACTCGACCGCGACGCTTGCCGAGATGTGATCGCCGGGGTGGATCGCGAGGCTGAGCTTCACCGGCGCGGACGGGACGAGCTCGTACCACGCGTAGTAGATCGTCTGGCCGTTCGCTACGTCTGCCTGCGTCCCGACCTGCTCGAGCGACCCCGACTGGCTGTCGCCGCCGAGCCCGACCCAGAAGGCCGAGTCGCCGTCCCCCGAGGTGGCGTTGGCCGACGGCTGCACCCAGCTCCCGGCAACGCGCGTAAAGGTCGAGTTCCCGCTCGCGACGTATCCCGCCCAGTTCTCGCTACTCGCCGCAGGTACTGTGGCCGCCGACGCAGCCGGCACCGCGAACAATGTCGCGGCCGCTGCGAACGAGCCGGCGAACGCGAGTCTGCAAAGAAGTTGCTTGAACACGCGTCCAAGCGTTGCGCTTCGGTGTAAGCGCTACTTCGGAACTCGCGAAGAGGGGCTTATGAAGTGCCAAAGAAATCGATATGACACGCAGCGCGGGGCCAGGGGGACCGAGATGCCGATAGGGATGGGCGGACGTCCGCCGAATCCCCCCGAATGAGCACCGGGCGGCTCGAGTCCTTTTCCGACGGCGTGATCGCGGTTGCCGCGACGCTGCTTGTGCTCAACATTCATCTCCCTGACCTCAAGCCGAACGAGACGCTGCTCCACGGCCTGCTCAACCAGTGGCATGTGTACGCGGCGTACGCGGTCTCGTTCATCACGATCGGGATCATCTGGATCAACCACCACGTGATGATCAGCCGGCTGCGGATGGCAGACCACGCGATCCTGATGCTCAACCTCGTGCTGCTGATGCTGATCGCGGTGCTGCCGTTTGCCACCTCGCTGATGACGGGCTACCTGCGCGGATCGCACGGCCAGACCGCGGCCGCGGCGGTGTACTCGGGGACGTTCCTGGCCATGGCGCTCGCGTTCTCGGCGCTGAACCGCCTGATTCTGTTCGGCAGACCACAGATGCTCGCCGTGGAGCTGAGCTACGAGCGACGGCGCCAGATCCTGCTCCGCGCGGTGTCAGGCGTGATTCCATACGCGATCGCGACGGCGCTCGCTCCGGTGTCTCCCTACGCCACGCTGATCATCTGCGGCGCGGTCGCGGCGTTCTACGCGTTCCCGATCGCCAGCGGCGTCGAGCCCAGCGGCGTCTAGCCACCAGGCCGCAAGCACCCGCCGCCAGTTGTCCCAGCCGATCGCGGCGCGCTCGGCCTCCGTGAACCCCGCCGCACCGAGCGCCTGAAGCAGCTTGGGGATCCCGGCCACGCCCCCGAGCGACGCCGGCATCGTCGCGCCGTCGAAGTCCGATCCGAGCGCGACGTGCTCGACGCCGATCCGATCGGCGACGTAACGAGCCTGATCGACGATCAGCTCGAGCGGGGTGTTCTCGTCGTCGGCGAAGTCCGCTCGCAGGAAGGAGCACGCGAACACGATCCCGACCAACCCGCCAGAGGCTCCGATCGCGTCGAGCTGGGGGTCGGTCAGGTTCCGGGAGGCGGCGCAGAGCGAATGGGCCGCCGAGTGCGTGGCGACGATCGGTCCGAGCTCGAGCGCCGCGAGGTCCCAGAAGCCGGCCTCGTTGAGGTGGCTGACGTCGAGCAGGATCCCGAGCTCCGCACACCTCCGGGCGAGCGCCCGACCCGCGTCCGTCAGGCCCGGTCCGATGTCCGGGGAGGACGGGAACACGAACGGGACCCCGTGCGCGAACGCGTTAGCGCGGCTCCACACCGGGCCCACCGAGCGGAGCCCGGCCGAGTACCACATCTCGAGCGACTCGAGCCCCGGATCGATTGCCTCTGCCCCCTCGAGGTGGAGCACGGCCACGGGCGGTCCGCCATCCCACCGGGCCGCGTCGAAATCCTCGATCCGCCGCGCCACTCGCACGTGGCCGCCGCGCTCGAGCGCGAGCAGACGTCCGGCGACCGCGGTGGCGTCGGCAGCCGCGACAGCGTGGTTCAGCGGCGGGGCGGGCTCGAATTCGAGCACGCCGTCCTCCCTCGGAACCTCCACGTCGTGGCCGCCGCCCGAGTCCGTGAACACCGAGAAGATCCCGCCGCGGACGCCGGCGGCGCGCATCCGGGGGAGGTCGAGGTCGCCTTCCGGGCGGCCCTGGGCAATCAACCCATGATCCTCGCGTGTGAGCGCGTCGTTATGACCGTCGAACACGGGCTGCATGGGCCATCAACCTAGCCGCAAGCCGGCGCGGACGATAAGCCCATAAAGTAGATTGAGTAAATGCGGATTGCGGGAGATCGGCATCGCAAGTGGTCGCACCCAGGTGCTCGGAGGGTCCGACGGCGCGCGGGCTTCGCAGGCGCGGCCTTCGCGACCGCGGCCCTTGCCGCCGCGACGTTCGCCGCCGTGCTCGTCGCGCTCTGCTCCCCCGCTGCCCAGGCGGCGGCGCCGAGCGCGCAATGCTCATGGGCGGGCGAGACCGACCAGCGCGACGTCAACATCGGCGCCCCCGACCTCGACGCCTACTACTGGGTCGACACGCTCTCCCCGCAGTCCGGTACCAGGGTGAGGATCACGGGGAGCTATCCACGCGCTCGGTACTTCTCCTTCCACGTGTATGACACCGCCGGCAATGCGCTGACCTCCACCTACGACAGGCAGATCAACCCCGATCCGGGCAGCGCGAATCCCTACCGCGCGGCTCCGCGACGAGGGTCGGGGGACAGCTACACGGTCAGCATCGACTTCGGCGCCAAGCCGTCGCACCCGGCCGCCAACACCCTGTACGTGAGCCCGTCCGCCGCCGGATCGGCGGCGATCCTCGTCTACAGGATCTACGTGCCACAGGACCCGAGCCAGCCGAGCGGAGACGTCCCGTTCCCCAAGGTGAGCACCGAGACGGCCGCCGGCCAGCCCGTGCTCACCGAAGGCGCCTGCTCGACGACCCCGCCGGCGTTCGGGTCGGCCGTATGGTCACAGGACGCGGCGGCGGACTATCCGGCGTTCGGTCCGACCCCGAGCATCCAGGGCGCGACCCCGATCCCGACCTGGCAGAGGTCCTTCGGAAACATGCTCGGCAACCAGCAGAACGCGTACCTCGTGACGACCGTCTCACGCCAGTACGGCGGCTTGGTCGTGATCCACGCTCGCGTCCCCACGTTCCCGAACACCCGCGCCGGCCAGCCGGCGTACGGCAATTATCAGGTCCGGTACTGGTCGTTCTGCACGTACGACCAGAACGGACAGGCAGCGGTGGGTTGCGCCGCCGATTACGGGGCCGCGATCAGAAGCGGCTCGGTCACCTACGTGGTCTCGGATCCGGGGGTTCGCCCGGCGAACTCAACCGCCTCGCGCGGTGTCACCTGGCTGCCCTGGGGAGGAGCCCAGTCCGCAGCCCAGATCGTCTACCGAAACATGCTCCCCGCTCCCACCTGCACACACGCTGCGGAACGGATCACACCGACCAGCAACGTCCCCGCGGTGATGGGCGGCTACTACCCGCAGGCCGTGTACTGCTCACCGCAGACGTTCGCGATGGGGGGCTGGCGTGCGTGCTTTGCCGCCGCCGGCCTCCCGACGGCGGGTCCGGCGCCACCGCGCAAGCGGCCCGCTCGACATCCCTGCAAGCGCGCCAGTCGACGGCGCGAACGGCGCGCTCAGGTCAAGTGCCGCCGGTGAGCGACCGCTGCCGCCTGGGTACGGCTCCGGACGCCCAGCTTCCCGAGGATCCGGGACACGTGGACGCTGGCGGTCTTCTCGGCCATGAACAGCGCGGCTCCGATCTGCCGGTTCGTCGCGCCCTCCGCGATCAGCGCGAGCACCTGACGTTCGCGGGGAGTGAGGCCGAACGGGTCCGCCTCGTCCGGCGCCGCGCCGTCGGCGGCCTGGTCTGAGCCCGCCTCATCCGGCTCGGCACCCTCCTCGAGCTCGAGTCGCCCGCGGTGGCAGAGCGCCACGATTTCCTCGGTCAGCCAGCTCGAGCCCAGCCGCCGGGCGGACTCGAGCGCAGTCCGGGCGGCCGTCGTGGCGGCCGGACGGTCGCCGGCCTCCACCTCGGCCTCGGCCGCCCGCCACTGCGCGCAGGCAGCGTGGTACGTGCGATCGATCGACTGCCAGGCGGCTGCCGCCTCGAGCCACAGCTCCGGCTCGGTGCGACCGCGCGCCCGAGCAAGCTCGGCGTGACCAACCGCTCTCCACGCCCGCGCGACCGCTCCGCCCTCCTCGGCGGCCGCGTCGAGACGCTGCGCGTCGAGCTTGGCGCGCGCGATCGCGTCGCGCTCCTGCGCCCGCTCGCGCAGGTCGCGAGCCCGCTGGGCGACATCGCCTTCGACTCGCGCTCCGGCGGCGCTCACGCGAGCGATGCTCATGACGTCGTCGGTGCAGAGCTCGAGCCGGTCGAGCGCCCCCTCGACCGCTGCCCGGGCACCCATCAGGTCCTGGCAGCGGCGGAGCTGCTCGGCTCTCAGGGCGCCGAACCACCCGATCCATTGTGGCTCGCTGGATCCCGCAACGTATGCCTCGGACTCGTCGAGCCGGCGCGTAGCGAGCTCGTCATCGCCCTCTCCGAGCGCCACCTCCGCCTCTAGCAGGAGGCGAAAGATCGATGACCCGCCGGGCCGCGCCGACGGGCTTCCGAGGTGAACCCGGGCTCCATCCCAGTCACCGGCCTCGAAGGACTGCTGGGCGACGGTCAGCATCATCCAGTCGTGGAGGCGGGGCATGCGGCGGGGTACGGCGCTCAGGCCCTCTTTCGCCACTTCGACGGCCTCCTGGGTGCGCCCGGCGATCATCCCGAGCATGTCGGCCAGGTTCGAGTACGCATACCCGAGGTTGTCTGGATCGGCGGTGCCGCGAGCGATCTCGATCGCGCGGCGCAGGAGGCCCACCCCCTCGTCCACGTTGCCGACGGAGATCTGGGCCATCCCGAGCGTGTTCAACACCTCAGCCTCGGTGTGCGGGTCTCCCGCCGCCACCGCCGCGGCGAGCGCGGCCTCGCCGTCTGCGACCGAGTCGCGGAACCGACCGCGGAGATATCTCGTGCGTGCCAGCCAAGCCATCAGCGAGGCGCGCTCGACGCTCGACTCGTCTTCGGGAAGCAGCGACAGGGCCCGCTGGGCGGTCTCCACTCCCTCGAGCCCCCGGTTGAGCGACCACTGGATCCGCGCCAGCCGCCAGAGCAGCCTCGCGCGCCGGCGCTGATCTCGTTCGGGATCAAGCTCATCAAGCGCGGTCTCGAGCAGCGTCTCCGCATGGAGCCGGTCGCCGGCGATGGCGTGGGCCGCTGCCGCGAGCTCGAGCAGATCGGCGTGCCCCAGCGAAGCCGTCCGTTCGGCCTCCGGCACTCGAGGCCACAGCTCGAGCGCCCGCTCAGCGAGAGCGACGGTCTCGCCGTACGCGTGCACATCGTGCGCGGCGAGCGCCGCGCGTACCGTCGCCCGGAGGGCTGCCGGCTGGTCACCGGCGGCGTCGTAGTGGCCGGCGATCGCCGCAGCGAGCTCGGCCTCCTGCTCGCCGTCGTCGGCGCACCGCGCCTCGAGCGCCCGCGCCAGCCCAAGGTGAAGGTCGCCGCGCTCTCCGGGTAGCAGGTCGTCGTACAGCGCCTCGCGGAGAAGCGCGTGGCGGAACATCAGGCGATCGTCCTCGCCTGCCACCAGCACCTGCTCGGCTACCGCTTCTCGCAGCGCAACCTGAAGCGGCTGGGGGTCGATCCCGGTGATCGCCGCGATCATCGGCTCGTCGAGGCGGCGCCCCGCCGCGATCGCACGAGCAGCCCGCTGGGCATCTGACGAGAGGCGCTCGATCCGCAGCAGGAATGCGTCCCGCAGGCTCTGCGGCGCAGCGCCGCGCCCGTCGAGTCCGGCCGCCAGCAGCTCTTCCGTGTACAGCGCGTTCCCCTCGCTGCGCATGAACAGCCTGTCGACCAGCGCCTCGCCAGGCTCGGCACCGAGGATGTCCGCCAGCACCTCGATCAGCTCGCCGCGGTCGAAGGGCGCCAGCTCGATCCGCCGGACTCCCTCGAGACGCTCGAGCTCGGCGAGAAGCGGCCGCAGTGGATGACGCCTGTGGAGCTCGTCGGTGCGATAGGAGAGCACCGTCATGACGCGCTCGTTGCGCAGGCTCCGGGCCAGGAACGCCGCAAACGTGCGCGTGGAGCGGTCGGCCCAGTGCACGTCCTCCAGGATGAGGACGAGCGGCTGCTCTTCGCTCACTAGGTCGAGCAGCTCGAGCATCGCCTCGAACAGCCGGACCTGGGCCGAGGGGTCGTGGCGCTGCGGCTGGTCTCCGGTCTGCTCGAGCCCTGGCAGCAGCGCGGCGAGCTGGGCCCGGCTCGCGGGTGCGAGCGCCGCGAACGCCGGGTGCCTTCCACGCACCAGCGGACGGAGAGCGCCTGTGAGCGGCGCGAACGGAAGCTCTGCCCCTCCCTGCTCGACCGCCTCCCCCCGTAGGACGGTCACTCCCCCGTCGCTCAGTCGCCGCTCGAGCTCCGCGACCAGGCGAGTCTTGCCCACTCCGGAGTCCCCTCCGAGTAGGACCATCGCCGGATGCCCCTCAGCAGCCCCCCGCAACGCCAGCTCGAGCTCCCCAGCTCGGCCGTCCGTCCCACGAACTGATTGCTGGTGAGCCTCGTGGCCATGGGTGAAGTATCGCCACAGCACCCGCGGGGTTCGATGCCGGCGCTGCCTGTGCTCAGATGCTTCATTCACGCGCTGCGCGTGGCGCATGAGGTCATCGGCGTGAGCGGCGGCGAGTTGAAGGCTGATGTTCGGATGCATGCTCCGCTCCTGTCGGTCGTTTGCACTGAAGACAGGGTGAACTGAGAGCCCCCGTCGCACATCGGGAGAACGGAGCCGATCTGAGGGCCCGATGCCTTACTTCGGGCGGGCGACCCCTTACTTCCGTTGGCCGCGCCTTACGTCCCCGGGGGGAACCTGTATGCGACGTGCGGCGGGACGTACGGACCGACCTCGAGCACGATCACGGCGTGCCTCGCGAGTGGCACGTTCCCGGGTGACCCCCGCCAGCGACTGCCGTTCACGAACGCGACCACGCGAGTCCCAGCCGCCGCGGCAAACGACGCGAGACGACTCGAGCTCAGCGGCTGACCCCAGGCCCGAAACAGGTCCGATAGGGGCAATCGCCGTCCTGGACGGACGAGCACGAGCCCCGTAGGTTCGAGCGTGGCCAGCTCCCCGTAGCACCGGGCCGCGGTGATGCGCCCGGAAAGAAGGCTGCGCGGTGGCCGCGTCCCGATGCCCGTGGGAATGATCACCACGCGGTTTGCCGCGAACACCTCGACGTGAACTCCGAAGCGCGGTCCGAGCTTGCGGCTACACCGTCCGATGACCGGGCCACGCGCCGGCGGCTGGAAGCGCGCCCCGCGCCCGACGGGACGGGCCTCCTGGACGAGCGCTCGCGGCAGCGCCGGGGTGCTCGGCGGCGAGGCGGCCGTGCCGCACCCCGCCAGGCTCCACGCGATCGCCGCCAGTGTCCCCGCGGCCGCGCGCTTCACCGTCGATAGGTGCGTCGCGGTCTGACCGGCCGCCGCCGCACCACCGCGCGTCGCCGCAGCGCGATCACGCCCGCCGCGACCGCGACCGCAACCGCCACAAGGATCGCCACCAACAACCCCGTCGAGCTACCGCCCGACCCGCCGCGAGGGGTTGACGTCACGTTCGCGATCGGATGGCCGGCGGCGGTGGCGAGCTTGGGCAGGGCGGCCAGCACCGACGTGGCGAGCTGCGCGCTGCCGTGTCCCGGGCTTGGCAGGGATCGAGCCGCAGCGGTGGCCGCCGGAGGCAGACCCGCCGTCCCGTAACCGGCGGGCATCACCACCAGCAGCGGCTGCTTGGTGTTGAAGCTGATCTCTTGATCGAGGAAGCTCGCGTACTGCTGGGGCTTCCCGAACAGGTTCGGGATCGCTCCCAGATCGATCGGCGAGGCGATGATCGCGACCTTGATCGGGAAATGGGCGTGAGCCGCGGCGACGGCCTCCGCGTTGAGCCGTTTCTGGACGGCCTGCGAGACAGGCGGGCTGTACGGATAGAACACACTCACGCCGAGCAGCACGTCACTGGCGGGATCCGCGTCGGCCAGGGCGCCGGCTGGGATGAGCAGGGCCGCCGCAAGAACCGCGGCAATCACTCTCACCGGCCGGGCGGGCCGTGTCAGCTTCCGTGGAATCACGCCGCGACTATTGCACTAGCCGGCTGAGAGTGGCAGCGGACCACCGACGGACACCGAGAGCGCCTGGAGCGCGTTGCCGGGCGTCCAGTCGGGTTGCGGTGCGCGCTTGAGGTGCTGGCGCCCGAGCGCGTCGAGGAACTTGTAGAGCTTTGGGTTCAGCCGGCCATGGAAGTCAGGTGCGGCGGCCTGGATCACTCGCTCGACTCCCGCGGCATCGATGACGAAGTAGTTGTCCGTGTGATCGACGTCGTAGGCGAGCGGTTTCCCGGTCCACCAGTCGCGGGCGCTCGGGTCGTCCTCGCGAACCTTCCGGTAGTAGAAGCCGAAGAACCTGGCGAGCTTGCGAAGCTCGGTGGCGGGTTCGGTCACCAGCTGCCAGCTGGCGGCGGTCAGCTTGGCGTACGCGGCCAGCCTAGCGGGGGTGTCACGCTCCGGGTCAACCGAGATCTCCACGATCTGCACCTTTGTGGCCGCGTGATCGGCTCGCAGCGCGCTCTCCACGGCGACCAGGTTGCCGGTGGTCAGAGGGCAGACGTCCTGGCACAGCGTGAGGAAGGGCACGAGCATCACCGTCCGGGCCGGCCAGGACGCGAGGGTCACACGCTCGCCACGCTGGTTGGTGAGCGGCAGCCGCCGGAGCGCAAGCGGGACGGAGATGTGAACGGTCGTCCCAAGCGCACCGGTGCCGCCCGTCGACGAAGCGGCGGTTGGTGGGGAACCGGACGACGAGCTCGAGGCGCCGCACCCGGCGATCATCAGGGCGAGCAGGGTCGAACCGAGCAAAACCGATTTGGTCATCGGCGCCTAGCCCAGAACGCTGCGCACGAGCAGCACCGCGATCACCACGGCAGCGACCCCCGCCGCGACCGCCACCGCAGCCGCAAGCAGCCGCAGCCGGACGCCCCGATCGGTCATCGGATCGCCGTTCATGACGCCACCTTGAGCGTGAACGGGCCGTGACGATCCGCCCGGCGAGCTTCATCTGGAGGAACAGGCGCCAGGTGCCCGGCACCGCCAGCAGCACCCCGATCGTGAGCTTGCCCGGCGCCGATGAGCTACCCGTGACGCGCGCTCGCGCGTACGCCCGGCAAGCTGCCGCAGTTGGGAGCGTTGGGGGCGCAGATGTGCGTGTGGAAGTAGTCGAGCGACCCCTGTCGGAAGAAGATCGCGTGGGCGAGCGCGCCGAACCACGGCGTGAAGCTCACCGGGCGCCCGGCGGTCGGTCACGTTGACGTGCATGAACTGGGCCTGGATCGCGTGCAGCTCGGGTGTGCCTGCATGGCGAAGTGGTAGCCGTCGACGACCAGGTCGGGCTGTGAAGGCGGCAGCGGCTGCGGGTGGTAGGGCCCGCGACGTGGATCGTCTGGGTCAGCTGGAAGTTCGGCAGCACGCCGGCGAGCTTCGGATAGACGTCGACCAGCACCTTGTAAGGCCCGGGCGCGGGGAATGTGACCGTCTGCCGCAGCAGCCCGTTCGGCCCGATCGGTGGATGCTGGTGGATGATGTAGGCGAGATCGTCGCGGACGATGATCAGGTGCACTCCCGTGTGCGGCCCCGGTCCCGTCCTGTACTGCGTCAGCGGCTTGCCGGTCGGCAGTTGCACCGTGAACGAGACCGTCGAGCGGATGATCCGGCTGACCGTCGCGGCCGGCTCAAACCCCGCGAGCGAGAACACCTCGCGCGGGCGCGACCGTCGGCACGCTCAGCCGCGCCGCCCGAGCCCGCGCCGCAGCCCGGCCAGCGCGATCGCGGCGAGCGCCGGCGATCGGCATGCGACGCCGTAAGTCGCGCTAGGTGCTGATTCACGTGACTCCTGCACTTGCTCGGGACCGTCATCCGTTGGCCTGGTCGAGGATCAAAGCGTGAATGACGGCCCGCCCTTCGGGGCGATCTGGAAGCCCAGCGCCCACTTGCCGACCATCACCAGGGCTGGAGCCGCCCGCGAGTAGACGCCGGGCTGCGTCTCGGTGAGCTGGTACTCCTGCTGGGGCATCTGCATCTCGGTGTGATTGAACGTCAGTGTTACGTTGGCGTCCGCGCACCGGCTGTCCATTCTTCGTGATCCGCAGCGCGAATGAGTCCGGCGCCGCTGCCTTGTTCGGAGAGACGAGCACCTGCAGCACGTAGCCGTCGTGCTCGACCGTCTTCGCGACACGCCCGGGACCGACCTGCGCGAGCGCCGAGTTCTGGAGCGCGAACGCGGGCGGCGGCGGCGCCAGGCTGGACAGCACCGCGGCCGCGAACACGATCCCCGCGACGACCACGACCTCCCCGCTCATCAGTCCTCGCAGCAGACGCGCCGCCGGCTCGCCTGGCTCGGGGCGCTCGCGGCGGCCACCAGGCGCGGCTTCGATCGCAGCAGGTTTCCCGAGGCGAGCAGGATCGCGCCACCCAGCAGCCCGGTCTTGACCAGGATCGCGACGCCGTAGCCAGTGTCCCACAGCGCATTGACCGCGGGCATGTGCTCGATCGTCTCGCCGATGCCCGTCGCGGCGAGCACGATCACCGAGAGGAGCGCGACGTTCGAGAACCGCGGCACGACGACCGACAACGCCGCCACCCGCCGCCCGGATCCGATGCCGATCCACAGCAGCAGCAGGCCTATCAGCCCGCCGAGCCAGACCGAGCCGGCCGCGAGGTGCAACCAGTCGAACGGCAGCGTCAGGCCTCGCGGGGAGGTCTGCGCGGCGTGCCCGGCCGCGCCGGGCACGAGCAGCACCGCGGCGGCCGCGAGCAGCGCCCCGGTGTCGCTACGAGCTCCGCGATCGAGCGATGGTCGCGTTCGGGGCGGTCGACCCACAGCGCGATCCACGCGGCCGCGCAGAACAGCGCGAAGCAGATCTCCAGGTCGACAATCGCGCGACCGAACGCGGTCACCCGGAACAGCGGCACGAGCGCGGTCACGTCGAACACCGAGCGCAGCGAGTCGTTCGCGGTCGCGACGTCCAGATACACCGGGATCGCGATCAGCCCCACCACGGAGGCGACCACGAACGCGACCGAGTGATCACCCTCAGGCTGGTTCCCGGGACGCGCTTTACGAGCGGCCTCGCAATCAGCAGCCGCATCACGAACAGACCGATCGCTGCCATCACAGACAGGAACATCACCCATCTGGCGATCAGCAACGGCGCCGTGATCGCGGTGGCGGAGACGCTCGGTACCCGGAACTGTGGAGCCGGCCCCGGGTCCGGGCCGACGGCATACGTGAACGCCCCCGACACCGGGTGGCCGTCGACCGAGATCGCACGCCAGTAGATCAGGTACCAGCCCGGCGGCAGGTGTGGACGCAGCGGCACGATCAGCGTGTCGGGATTTGCCGGCGCCCGGTGCGCGGGGCCGGTTGTCTCCTGCCGCCCCTGCGGCGTCGGTGACCGAGATGATCGCGAACCGTGGCTCGACGGCCTCGTCGTAGGTCAGCTGGACATTCGGTGGGGGCGCGTTCAGCACGACGCTCGCCGCCGGCACGGTCTTCACGAGATACGCGTGCGCCGACGCCGCGCTCGGCAGCAGACAGGCCGCCCCGAGCGCGGCGAGGATCAGAGCGACCGCTCCTGACACGGCCGCGCCGCCGGCTCACGCCAGCGTCCGCTCCCTCGATCCTCCGACGAGCGCAAAGCCGCCCGCCAGCAAGCCCAGCGCGCCGAGGATCAGCGCAAGGATCGTGATCAGCGAGGTACCGCCGCCACCGATCGAGCTCACGGCCTCGATCGTCGGCGCCGGCGCCGCTGAGGACTCAGGGCCCGCCCAGTTGACGATCGAGCCGTCCGAGTATGTCTGCTCGACCTGGAACGTGTACGTCTTGGAGGCAGCGGGCTGCGCCAGGAACTGGAACAGGGAGTCATCGCCGGTCGGCGTGTGGCCACCGGTCCAGGTCACCTTCGTCACCACCGCGTTGTCACCCGATCCGGTCTGGGCCACGTTCATGTGCCAACCCGGCGGCGGCGGCACGAACGAATCTATCCCGAAGCCTGCCGGCACCGTCATCGCGACCGTGCTCGTCGTCAGGCCACTTTTCTCGGTCGGCACAGCCAGGCTGTACAGCTGGAGCTTGTTCGAAAGCGACACGGCCGGGCTGACCCGGGCATGGGCAGAGGCGATCGCGGGTGCCACCAGCAAAGCGGCGGTGACGACGAGCGCGCCGAGCGGGACTCGTCCCAACTGGGATGTCTTCACTTAGTCCTCCTCGTTTGTGTGATCAGTCGCTCAGCGCACGGCTCGGCCAAGGTTCGGTCCGAAGGAGCCGCGCGCGATGATCAGTGAGGAGGACCGCGGCCCGACCAGCCGGCGGCGACTGGTGTGAGCCGTGGCACCAGCACGTCGCGCGGGCCGCGTGCCGGAGCGCTGCGTAGTCGTGCGATCGCCGGCTTGCGCAGATTGCGCTGCGCCGTTGCGATCAGCACCCAGCGGGCGCCGTGAAGGACCGCTGCGAGGACGAGCCCGACGCATAACGACGCCGGGATTGCCCACCAGCCCCCGTATCCGAAGATGCCGGCGAGGCCGCCCGGGTGGCCGGTCGCCAACAGCCCTTCGAGCAGCTCCTGGGACGCGTAGATCGCCACCAGACACGCCGAGCACGCCAGCCACAGCGCCGCAAACGAAGCCGCATAGCGCTGAAGCGAGCAGTCGCCGCTGAACGCGCGGCCAAGCGCGCGCAGGAACACCCCGGCGCAAAGTGCCAGCAACAGGACCAGCCAGGGGACGAGCGAGTGCAGGTAGGCGTGTCCCTGGCGCTCGAGCATCACACCCGCTTGGCCCCCGTAAGCGAGCCAGTAGCGAAGCTGGTGTACCGCGAACGCGGCAACCGGCATCAGCGCAAGAGGCGCTAACCGGCTGGCCACAGAGCGGCGCTGGAGAAGCCCCGGCATCTTCATCGGAAAAGCTAGCGCACCGTGACGGGAGCCACTTCATCAGCCGCCGAGAGCGTGCCGTCCTCGCCGCGGTCCATCCGCGCGAGGAGCACCAGGAACAGCGCGCCGCCGCCCCCGAGGCAGACCACGGCGGCGGCGCGGGCCACGAACGCGGGCACGGACATCAGCACGAAGCCGTACAGCAGAACCTCGACCACGGTGCCGCCCGCCCATAGCGCGACGAACGAGATCACGAACAGGTGAAAGCCACCGGCGCGGCCGATCGCCAGGCGGAGCAGTCCGTAGGCGACGAACGCCAGGACCAGCGAGAGCACGATCAGCTGTCCCGCCCCAACGTGCGGCCGGCCGTACAGCTCCCCCCCAACCGCGATCGTGGCGGTACCCGCCAGCACGACGAGTGCCAGCGTGCGGGACACCGGGACGTCGAGCCCCGGGCGCTGCATCCGCGCCACCGCGAGCGCGCAAGCCAGCAGGACCACGATCGGCCAGAACCACACGAGCGACGGATCGTCGGCGTGCCACAGCCCCCCAGAGATCGACGCCCGGCGACCGTCGACCGAGATCGGGATCGTCCATCTCCCCACGAACCGAGCCCCCGGCCGCAAGGCGACCGTCGCCAGCGCGTGAAGCCGCCCGTCGTGCCACGTGTGCTCGTGCGCCCCCGTGACGCGTTGCCACCTTGGGGGCGTCGCCCGGGTGAGGCTCAAGGGCGGCGTCTGAGCAGGATTCTGGTTCAGGTAGTACATCGCCGAGTTCTGATTCACGGCGACGCCTGAGTCCGAGAAGCGCAGGTACGGAGCGCCCTTGTAATCGAACACGACCACCACCTGCCCGCGAACGCTCAGCCACATCGCCTGATCTCCATCCACCACCTTGGCGTCGAGGCCGGCGGGAACGCTGCTCACCCTGGCCTGGTAGCTGGTGGCGATCGGAGCGACTGGACCGTGGGCGGCCGCCCCCGCCGGGAACAGTCCCAACGCGGCCAGCGCACCGGCCAGCGCCAGGACGCGCAAGGCGCGGTCCCTACACTGCATCCCGGCTCTTGGCCGGCACAGTCCTCCGTTCGAACTCATCGCAACTGATGGTGACTACTCACGGTCGCGCCCGATTCTGGCGCGGCCGTCTGCGGGTCGCGGCGCTCGTCTTCCTCGCCATAGGTGCGGTGGCCATCTGGCGCTCAGGCCCGGCGCGCGCCGATGGGGATCCGGCGAGCGACGTGCTCGCCACGCAATCGCTGTTCCTGCCCCAAGATGCGGGCGTTCCCGCCGGCCGGCAGGCACAGCTGATCTCGTTGCTGGCGACGGCGCAGCGCAGCGGAGTCCCGCTACGCGTCGCCGTCATCGCCTCCGCCACGGACCTGGGATCGGTGACGGAGCTGTGGAGCCAACCGCGGCTCTACGCCAGATTCCTGGGCCAGGAGCTCTCGCTGGTATATCGCGGGCCACTGATCGTGGTGATGCCGAACGGCTTCGGGTCGTATCCGTCGGGCAAGTCGGCGGCAGCCGAGCAATCGGTACTCGCCGGCTTACCGCCTCCGGGCTCGGTGTCGAGGCTCGGCGAGGTCACGCTCAAGGCGATCGAGCGGATCGCGGCGGCAACGGGACACCCGCTGAGCGCTCCCAGCGCGAGCAGCCCAACGGCACCCGGCTCCAGCACCCTGGTCCCGTGGCTCGTGTTCGCCGCCGGCGCGATCCTGATCGCGCTGGCGTGGACCTTCAGCTTGAAGGCGCGACCGCTTCAGGTCCGGCGGCGGACCGGCCGAGCCGCCTGACCGGCGCCCCGTTTCCGACGGACGAGCTAAGCCGCCGCGCGCTCCTCAACGCCCGGGGGCTCATCACCCGCGCTGAGCGGCGACGCCGGTGAGCGGGTGGCCGCCGCGATCTCCTCCTCGGAGACGTTCTGAGGGTGATGACAGGCGGCGAGGTGGCCGCCGGCGTACTCCGTCAACTGCGGCTCGACACGCTTGCAGATGTCGGTCGCCCGCGGACACCGCGTGTGGAAGCGACAGCCCGATGGGGGTCGCACCGGGCTCGGGGGCTCGCCGGTGATGATCGGGCGCGAGCGCTCGCGATTCTCACGCGGATCGGGGATCGGGATCGCGCCGAGGAGCGCGGAGGTGTACGGATGGATCGGCTTGTCGTACAGCACCTGGGCCGGCGAGAGCTCCATCACCTTGCCCAGGTACATCACGATGATGCGATCCGACACGTGCCGGACCACCGACAGATCGTGCGCCACGAATACGTATGACAAGTTGAACTCGTCCTGGAGCTCGTCGAGCAGGTTGATCACCTGTGCCTGGATCGACACGTCGAGCGCCGACACCGGCTCGTCGAGCAGGATCAGGCTCGGGTTGACTGCGAGCGCCCGGGCGATCCCGATCCGCTGGCGCTGGCCGCCGGAGAACTCGTGCGGGAAGCGGTTCATGTGCTCCGGGGCGAGTCCGACGCGGTCGAGCAGCTTACGGCCCTCCTCCTGGTAGCGCTCCTTGGGCACCCCGCGGATCCGTAACGGTGTGGCGAGGATCTGGCCGACCCGCTTACGCGGGTTCAGCGACGCCTGCGGATCCTGGAAGACCATCTGCATCTCGCGGCGTATCGGCTCGAGCGCGCGCCGGCCGGCCTTCGTGATGTCGGTTCCGCGGAAGCGAACCGAACCGCTCGTGGGCTCGAGCAACCGCACGAGGGTGCGGATCAGGGTGGTCTTTCCGCACCCGGACTCGCCCACGATCCCCAGCGTCTCCCCTTTCCGTAGCTCGAACGACACATCGTCGACCGCATGCACCTGGCCGACCTTGCGATCGATCAGCACGCCCGACTTGATCGGGAACAGCATCTTGAGATGCGCGACGTCGAGCAACGGCCCGCCGTTCTCGGTGGGCGGCCCCGCCGCCTGGTCCTCGACGCTCACGAGATCACCGTCTCCTTGGTACGAAGGCCGATCTGTTCACCGAGCTGCCGGAGGCTTCGCTTCTGCTCGACCTCGAGCCAGCAGCGGTCGAGGTGCTCGGGCGCGTCGGGCAGGCGCGAGATCAGATCGGGGACTTCGGTGCACTTCTCGAACGCGAACGGACAGCGGGGCCGGAAATGGCAGCCCTTCGGCGCGGACATCAGCGACGGCGGCATGCCGGGGATCGCCGGGAGCCGCTGCGGAGCGGTCCCGGTCCACTCGGGTGATCGAGCCGAGCAGGCCCCACGTGTACGGATGCTGGGGGTCGTAGAAGATCTCGTCAAGCGTCCCCTGCTCGACGACGCGCCCCGCGTACATGACGACCACGCGGTCGGCG
Organism: uncultured Solirubrobacterales bacterium; assembly: GCA_963695965.1. Lineage (GTDB taxonomy): Bacteria > Actinomycetota > Thermoleophilia > Solirubrobacterales > Solirubrobacteraceae > Palsa-465. The sequence continues at coordinate 76,831 of CAVOIU010000003.1, read as the reverse complement.
ATGTCCGCGACCACTCCCAGGTCGTGGGTGACGAGGATGATCCCCGCCGCGCTGTCCCGCCTGAGCTGCCGGAGCTCGTCGAGGATCTGGGCCTGGATCGTCACGTCGAGCGCGGTCGTCGGCTCGTCGGCGATCAGCAGCTTCGGCGAGCAGGAGAGCGCCATCGCGATCATCACCCGCTGGCGCATCCCGCCGGAGAACTCGTGCGGGTACGAGCGAATCCGTTCCGCCGCGCGGGGGATGCCGACCCGCTCGAGCAGCCCGATTGCCCGGTCGTACGCCTGCGCCTTTGAGATCTCGTGTCGTGGACCCGGATCTGCTCGACGATCTGGCTCCCGATCCGGTACACGGGGTCGAGCGAGCTCATCGGGTCCTGGAACACCATCGCGATCCCCGCGCCGCGGATCTTCTGCAGATCAGGCTCGGAAGCGGTGATCAGATCGTGCCCGTCGAACGTCGCGGTGCCTTCGAATTGAGCGTTGGGGCCGCGTGTCAGCCCCATCAGCGTCATCGCGGTGACCGACTTGCCGGAGCCTGACTCCCCGACGATCGCCACGACCTCACCGCGGTCCACGGTGAAGGAGACGCCATCGACCGCACGCACGACGCCGTCTTCGGTCGCGAAGGAGACCCTGAGGTCCTCGACCTCGAGCAGGTTCTGGTCGCTCACCTCGCGAGCCTGATCCGCGGATCTAGGAATGCGTACAGGACGTCCATCAGCGCCGCGATGAACACGACCGCGAAGGCACCGAATATCACGATCACCATCACGGTCGTGATGTCCTGTCGCTGGATCGAATCCCGCGCGAGCTGGCCGACTCCGTGCAAGTTGTAGACGGACTCAGTGAGAATCGCCCCGCCGCCGATCACCGCTGCGAAGTCGAGTCCCCAGAGCGAGACGATCGGAATCAGGCTGTTGCGCAGGATGTGGCGGACCAACACCTGCCTCCCGGACAGGCCCTTGGCCCGTGCGGTGCGGACGTAGTCCTCATTGATCGTGTCGAGAATCGTCGAGCGCAGGACGCGCGAGTAGAAGCCGATGAACAGCACCGACAACGTGATCCACGGTAAGACGAGGTGCACGAACCATTGGACCGGGTCCGAGGTCAGCTTGACATAGCCTCCCAGCGGGAAGATGTTGGCCTTGTAGCCCAGGTAGTACAGCAGCACAGCGCCAAGGAAAAACGGTGGGAATGACACGCCCACCATCGCGAGCACGGTCAGCACGCGGTCGGTGTACTTGCCCGCCTTCACGGCGGCCAGGGTGCCGACCGCGATCGACACCAGCAGCCACAGGATCCCGGCCCCCAGCGCCAGGGAGATGGTGGCCGGGAGCCCAGCGCGGACCTCGTCGACGACGTTGAACCCCTGGTAGTAGGAGTACGCCTGGGCAGTGGCGATGTTCTTCATCATGCGCGCGTACTGGATGTAGACCGGCTTGTTGAACCCGTACTCCTGCCGGATGTGTTGGATCTCGGTTGCGGTCGCCAGCCGTCCGGCCAAGCGCCGAGCGGGGTCGCCGTTGGGCACCGCTTCGAAGAGCGCGAAGGTGAGTATCGAGATGACGAACATCGTCAGCAGCATGAGCAGCACCCGGCGGACGGCGAAACGGGCCATCAGTGCTCGATTCGGACCTTGGCGCGCGGGTCGAACGCATCCCGCAGCCCATCGCCGAAGATGTTGATCGACAGCACGGCCAGGACGAGCATGATCCCCGGGACGAGGACATCGTGGAATGCCGCTGGGATCTCGTTGATCCCGTCGGAGATCATCGTGCCCCAGGAGGGATTCGGTGGCTGCACCCCGGCTCCGAGGTAAGTGAGCCCTGCCTCGAGAAGAATCGCGTTGGCCAGAATCAGCGGTACGAACACGATTATCGTGCTGGCCAGGTTTGGCAGGATCTCGAAGAACATGATCCGCATGTTGCTGAGCCCCTGCTGTCGAGCGGCATCCACGAACTCGTGCTCACGCAGCGACAGGACCTGCCCGCGTATCGGCTTGGCCACATATGGGATGTAGACGAACCCGATGATGAACGCGGGGACCATCAGGCCAGTGCTCTTGATCGGGCCGATCCCGTTGACCGCCAGCACCGCGCCGAGCGCGATGCCCAGCAGGACGACCGGATACGCCCAGATTACGTTCAGGAAGAAATTGACGACCGTGTCGATCCAACCTCCCAGGTAGCCGGCGAGGACCCCGAAGAAGACCGCCAGCAGCATCGTGATCAGGGTTGCGACGGCACCGATCTCGAGCGAGTTGCGGCCCCCGTAGAGCAACCGCACGGCGACGTCGCGTCCATTGGCGTCAGCTCCGAGGAGGTAGTGGGCGTGCCACGTGGGCCCGACCGGGATGCCGGTCACGCTCACGCACGTCGGCGGGCACTTGTTGGAGGCCGCGGCGGCGCCCGCGCCGGCGATGTTCTCCGTCGCCGGTCCGATGTGGGCGATGTCGTGCGAGTAGACCGGCGCCAGCAGGCACAGGAGCACGATCAGGAGGAACAGTCCCCCGAAGAACAGCGCGACCTTGTTGCGCTTGAGGCGGCGCCACGCGAGCCGCCACGGGCCGATTCCGGCTGGGAGCTCCGCGCCGTCGCCCAGCCGGGCGCCGGCGAACTCGTCGGAGAACTCGGTTCCGGTTGCGGAGGTTGCCGTCATTCAGAGCGATGCCGGTGGGCCGGGACAGGATAGTCCCGGCCCACCGTGGCACGCGCTACGAGAGCGAGAACGAGCTCCAGTCCCAGCCGTAGACGGGATGGAACACGTAGTTCGTCGAGATCCGGCTCGAGGTGAAAGCCGGGAACGTCTGGTACCCGAAGACGCCCGCATACGCCTGCTTCGCGACGTACTCGTCAAGCGTCTGCCACTGACCCGCTACCGAGCTCAGCTGGCTGGTCGGCACCTTGCCCAGCGTGTCCGACTCGCTGTTGATCTTGGGATCGTTGACCTGGCCGAAGTTCTCGTTGTTCGTCGGCAGGATCGACGTGCCCTGGAGCAACAGGTAGAAGTCGATCGGGTTCGGGAAGTCCTGATTCCAGTCGGCGAAGCCGGTCTGGGGGTTCAGCTTCAGGTTCCCGATCGTCGAGAAGTAGTTCGCGTCGGCGATCACCTTCTGGGTCGCCTTGAACCCGATCTGGTTCAGGAACGACGTGTAGTACGTCATCCACTGCTGACGCGGGGTGCGCGTCTCTGACCAGACCGTGACCGGTGTGCCGGCCATTCCCGACTGCTTGACGAGCGCCTTCGCCTTGGCGATGTCTCCGCCGCTGGCGGGGTCACCGTACGGGCAGGGCGTCGTCGGGTGCCCGATCATTCCCGGCGGCAGGAAGAAGCACGCCGGGATCAGCGTGCCCGACCCGAGCCGGTTCATCGAGTTCTGATTCAGGCCGGTCACGACGGCTTGGCGAGCCGCCAGGCTCGAGAACGGCTTGGCCTTGGTGTTGAAGAAGATGTAGTAGGTCGAGTTCATGACCTTCTTCACATAGTGACCGGCGTCCTTGGCCTGGATCTGCGGCAGCAGGCTGCCGGGGATCGTGTCGGCCCAGTCGAACACGTCGGCGGAGCCGTTCAGCACCGACAGCGCGTTGGAGTCGACGTTCGCCGAGATCTTCACGTTGACGTTGACGTTGCCGGACGGGATCCCCGGGATGCTCGTCCACTTGGGGTTCTTGACCAGCGAGAACGACTGGTTGGGGACGACGTTGGTGATCATGTACGGCCCGACGCCCGGCGGCGGGTTGTTCGGGAGGTTCTTCATCGGCGTGCCGGTCGGAACCAGCCCCAGCGACGGGAACGCGAGCACGTTGTCGAACGCGCCGTAGGGGGCGTTCAGGTGGACCGTGATCTGACCCGTGGCGTCGTTGGTCGTGATCCCGGAGATCGTCTTGGCCGAGCCCTTCGAGAAGGCCGTGGCCCCGACGATCTGGGCAGTGATGAACTGGCCCGAGCCGCCCCAGGGAATCTTGATCGCGCGCTCCACCGTGTAGGTGAAGTCGCTCGCCTTGACCGGCTTGCCGTTCGAGTACACGAGGCCCTTGCGCAACGTGACCGAGTAGGTCTTGCCGCCGTCGGTGATCGCGGGAAGCCCGGTTGCGAGTCCCGGAATCAGGACCGTACCGGCGGTGCCGTTCGCGTGTGCGTAGGTGGTGAGGCCCGTGTAGGCGAGCCAGTCCGGCTCGGCCGCCTGTGTCGTGTAGCCGAAGCCCGGGTCGAGCGAGTCAGGCGCGGTGCCCATCAGCAGGGTGATGGTCCCGCCCTTCTTCGCGGTCCCTGAGCTGCTCGAAGACGAGCTCGACGAGCTACCGCACGCCGCAAGCGCGATCGCTGCTCCGGCTGCGACAACGGCCATCAAGGCCGATCTTGTGAAAAACCGCATAGATCCTCCTCCTCAGAGGTCGTAGGTCCAGCTCGCGGCGAAATGTATTCACAAACCCGGGGCTGGGTGCGGCTGGGTGCGCTTCCTAACCGATCCGCAACACGACACTCGCGCGGGCCTCATCCACCTGCGAACCCCGTTCGTCAGCCGGCGCCGGCGCTTCGCTGGAGCCACGCGAGCCACGCCAGACCCCGGCCGTAGGCCGAGTCGAGGTCCACCCCCGTGATCTCGGAGATGCGGTTGATCCGGTCGCGAAGCGTGTTGCGGTGCACGGGGAGCGTCGCGGCGGTCCGCGCCCGTTCGAAGTTGTTCTGCGCCAGGACGTCGAGCGTGTGCGCGAGCTCTGGCCCCAGCGGTCCATAGATCCGCTCGGCGATCTGATCGGCGATCCGCGGAGAGCGCAGCAGCAGCACCTCGGCGAGATAGTCCTCCACCTCAATTTCTCCACGGTCGCCGCGGCGAATCGCCACCTCGACCGCGTCTCGGAGCTCGTCGAGCGCACGGCCACGCTCGCCGCCGATCGCGGCGGGGCCCTGCGCCAGGATCGTGCGTGGGTGGAGGTCGAGGCCCTCCCAGCTGGACCCGGAGCCGGCCAGCCCGGCCAATCGCCTTCCCTCCGACGCCGCCAGCGCCCCTCGCCGTCGCAGGGCCGCGGCGAGCTGCGCGTGATACTCGACCGGCTGCTGGAGCGCCGCGATCACGAATGGCCGCGACGCCCGGTCGAGCTGGAAGCCGATCCGCTCCGCCAGCTGGCGGTCCTCGGGCAGTGGCGCGTCGTCGGCGGCGATCCTTCGCAGCAACGCTCGAGCTCCGCCTCCTCGGCGGAGGAGGCCGCGGACTTCGCGACCTCCTCATAGGCCTCCGCGTAGATCCGCGTCACGCGGTCGACGTACTCGAACAGCAGATCGGCGCTCTCCAGCAGCGCCGGCCGCTCCTCCTCGGTTGCCGCATCGAGCAGCGAGCGCCAGGCGAACCGCGCGCCGCTGCGGAAGTTGGCCGGGACGATGTCCGCCGGGGTTCCCTCCAGGGCCCGCGCGCGGGCGTGCTCCCGAAAGGCCTCAAGCTCGGAGTCGCTCGGAGGCTGCCCGTCGATCAGCCACCGGTTGACGAGCTCGAGGTTCCAGCGGACCCATGCCCGGACCCGCTCGCGGGGCGGGTGCAACCGCTGGAAGTCGGGACGTTCCCAGAACTCGTCGAGCAGCCGGTCGGCGTACTGGTCGAGGTCCGTTCGACGGACGATCCTCCGGACCGCCTCTCCCCGCGCGACAGGCTCCATCGCGCAAGTATCGCGCCATCCCCTGTGCAGATGCACAGTCGGCGATCGCCAGCAACGTGCCGTAACACGTTGCGTGGGTTCCCCGTCCAATGCAGCATGTTTCGGAGTCTGCACGCGCCGCCCGGTCTCCAGGTTCCCGGGCAGCGGTTTCGAGTTAGGGAGGGATCTCGGTGAGGAGCATGGTTCGCGCATGGATGGGCGGGGCCGTGCTGGCCCTCGCAGGGCTGCATGCGGCACCCGCCGCGGCCAAGCCGCCAACTGCCTTCAACCCTGCCGTCGAGGCACAGAACTTCTCGATCACCCAGCAGCGACAGGCGATCTACGACACGCCGCAGTACCAGGCGGCGCTTGCTGCCGACAGCGTCCAGGGCGAGGCCGACGGTCAGTTGACGCAGGCAGCCGATCCGGAGCGCAACTTCAACACCGACCTCTGCTGGAACCACGGCAACGGCTGCGCCGGCGACATTCGCCTCAATGACTGGGCAGCCAACGGGTACGGGATCGTGCGGCCGGTCCTGTTCACCGCGCGCAACGGCGCGACGCTCTCAGGCCACGTGTGGGCGACGGTCGCCGGCCCGGCCAAGCGTCCGGGGATCGTGATCACCAACGGCTCGGTTCAAGCCGACGAGCAGATGTACTGGTACGCCGCCCAGACCCTCGCAAAGGCGGGCTACGTGGTGCTGACGTTCGACCCTCAGGGCCAGGGCATGAGCGACACCTACGGCGAGGGGGCCGACAAGAACGAGGGGTTCCCGGCCCAGTCCGACGGACGCCCGTTCTACGACGGCACCGAGGACGCGATCAACTTCTTCCTCTCCACCCCGAGCCACCCGTACGAGCCGGTCAAGAGCTGCAGCACCGGGACGAGCCACGCCGCCAAGCAGAGCCGCCGCGTCAAGGAGGGGCTCGACGCCGCCAACAACCCGTTCTGGCAGCTGCTGGACCCCTCCGAGCTCGGGATCGCCGGGCACTCCTACGGCGCCGCGGGCGTGTCCTACATCGGCCAGTGGGATCCGCGCGTGAAGGCGATCGTCGCGTGGGACGACCTCGGGGGGCCAGGACCGAACGACGCGCCCGTGCCCGGCGCGGCCCCAGGGGCGCCGGCTCAGACGATCGGCGAGGACGGCTGCCCGGCCGACCCGGCGGACCGCACGACGGCGCCGCTGCACACGCCGGCGCTCGGGATGTCGGCCGACTACGGCCTCCCGCCGGCGCCGAACACGCAGCTGCCGAACCCCAACGGCAAGTCGACGTGGTCGCTCAACTACTCGAAAGCCGGAGTCGACACCGGGGAAATCATCATCCGCGGCGGCTCCCACCTCGACTTCAGCTTCATCCCCAACCAGGCCTTCGGGGCGTCGCTACGCGGCCCCGACATGATCGACTGGTACACGACCGCGTGGTTCGACAAGTACCTCAAGCACGCTCCCGTGGCCGACGGCGAGCTGCTGAGCAGTCGCTGGCTTCACGACGCGACCGAGGCCTCCGTCGACCCCAACCACGACGGCAACGCGTTCTCGTTCTATTACTACTCGCGGCTCGACTTCCACCTCGCCAACGGGCAGAAGGTGGACTGCGAGGACCTCCGCGACGGGTGCGCGGCGCTCAGCGCCGACGACGGCTATCCGGGCACGTATTCGTACGTCAACATCGACACGACCCCCGACGCGGTCACCGGTCCGGGCGCTGGACTGCGGGGGTCGAGCGGGCTGGGTGCGTGCAGCGCGCGCAGCGCGATCCGCTTCGCCGTGCGCCGCTACCGGGGCCGGGCGATCACCAAGTTGGTCGTGTACGTCGACGGGCGGCTTGCCGGGAGGCTCCATGGGCGGTCGTTGCGGTCGGTGACGGTTCCCGGGATCCCGGGTCCGCTCGCCACCGCATCCGGGTTTACGAGTACACGGCCGGGCGCGGACGGCACCCGCGGCACGTGGTGCTCGCACGGCGAGTGACACGACAGGTGTGGGGCTGCGAGCGGAAGCGCTGAGGGCGACACGAACGTGACAAAGCCCGCGGCCGCGCGTTCGGTTGTCACGTTGTGGTTCGGAGCCGGACCACAACGTGACGCGTTCCGGTAGGCGGCGCGCGGTTGTCACGTTGTGGTCGCTGACGGTGCTCTGGCTGCTCGCCGCGGGCCCCGCCCGCGCCGCGGGCCCCGCCCGCGCCGTCGGCCCCGCCCGGGCCGGCGGCCCCGCCCGGGCCGGCGGCCTGCGCTCGGGCTGCGATGCCGCTCGTCCCGCGGTCGCCTACCACGCGGGCGCGGGCGCGGGCGCGCCATTGAGGCCCCAGCCCGCCCGCGCGCCGATCCCGTGCCTTTCGGTGATCGACCAGCGATCGAGCGAGTCGGCCGACGTGGACGTGCTGCGCTCGGGACGGATCCTGTACGCCCCGCTGGTGGAGAACAGCTACCAGGCGCCGCTTGACGACAAGGGCCCCGCCGAGATCGCCGTCTCGGACAACGGCGGGACGACCTGGCACGCGATCCTGCCCGGCGACGCCAACCACGCCCTCGAGGTCCCGCCGTGGATGTCGGTCGACCCGCACACGCAGCGGATCTGGTTCGCGAGCGCCCTGCCCGATCTGTGCGGGGCGGAGATCTCCTGGAGTGACGACGGCGGTCGCACCTGGCAGACCAACCCGACCGTGGGGTGCCCGGCGATGGGCTCGGAGAGCGTGCTCGAAGGCCTCGCGCCCGCCGGAGGCGCCAAGCCCTCGGGCTATGCCCACGTCGTCTACTACTGCGCGAACGCGAGCGACCTCTCGCCGAGCAACCTCTGGTGCTACCGCTCGCTCGACGGCGGCGGCAGCTTCAGCTTCACCGGCAGCTTCCCCGATCCGCCGCCCCAACCGGGCTGCAATACCGAGCACGCGGCGCGCCCGGGCGCGGTAGGCACCGACGGATACCTGTACTTCCCGATCTTCCAGTGCGGGAAGCTGTCGATGGCGGTCAGCCGCGACGAGGGGGAGAGCTGGCGGCTCGTTCACATAGGCACCGAGGACGTCCAGGACATGTACACGACCTCGGTCGCCGCCGACCCGGCCGGCAACGTGTATCTGGCGTGGATCGAGGGAGTACCAGGCGGGACCTCGCAGCCCGCGGGCGGGGGCCCCAACCCGGCGACCGAGGCGATCGACGGCACCGGCGTGCCCGAGCTGTCGGTCTCCCACGACCATGGCGCCCACTGGTCGGCGCCGCTCGACGTCGGGCCGCCCGGGGTCAAGGACGCCCAGACGATTGCGATCGCGGCGCACGGCGTCGGCCAGATCGCGATCTCGTACCTGGCCAATACCAACCGGAGCAAGCTGGTGGATGGCTGGCTGTCGGAGACCTCCGACGCGCTGGCGCCGCACGCGGTGTGGTGGGCGGCGCCCCTGAACGACCCGGGCACGCCGCTGATCGACACGAGCGACTCGACCTCGTTCGGCAACCGGCTGTTCTTCAACACCGATTCGTTCGCGCCGAACGGATCAGCCGTGGGCCGCGTTCCACTGCGCCTTCACGGCCGCTTGCCCGAACGAGCGGATCGGCGTCGTGGGGCATCTGGCGCCGGGACCGAAGCCGCGCGCCCGGCCGCGCAGGCACAAGCACAAGCCCCACCGGCCGCATCGGAGGCATCACCGATGAGAGCGAACTTTGGCGTTTTGCGTGACATATGCGCACGTAATTCGCCATCGTTCGTGATGGCGGCGGCGTGCGGGGCGCTCGCGGCGCTCGTGGCGTGCGGGGCGCTCGCGGCGCCAGCCGCGGCGAACGCGACCGCGGGCCCGGGCTGCTCTCCGACGCGCCGCGCCGTCGCCCACTACTCGGGCGGCAAGCTCGCCAGGCCCCAGCCCACGCGCGCGCCGGTCCCGTGCGGGATGCACACCGGCTTCGCCGGCGGCGAGTCGGCGATCGCGGTCACGAACAGCGGCGCGGTTTTCTACGCGCCCGCCGTACAGGCGACCGCCGGCGTCCAGGCGCAGTACTTCCTCGGGGGGAACTCGGGGTTCGCGAGGACCACGAACCTCGGCGCGAGCTGGTCGTTCGTCGACCCGATCGGGTTGAACACGTTTCCGCCCACTGTCGCGGGCGTGCCGAGCCAGCGGCTCTCAGGGAGCCTCGGATACCCCGCTTGGGACCAGATCGACGACAAGTTCTTCATGGACCGGCTGACCGGGAGGCTGTTCTGGACCGACCCCGACCTCCCGGCCGAGGTCGTCCTCTCGACCGACGACGACGGCCTGACCTGGCGGTACTCGCAGCTCCCGGTCGGGTTCGGCGGCGAGTGGACGCAGGTCACGACCGCCAAGCCCCGGCTCAGCAAGACGAGCGGCTACCCGGAGGTCGTCTACGCCTGCGGCGAGTACGACAGCGTCGGCCGCGACGCGACGACCACCGTCGAGGGCGACACCTGCCAGAAGTCGCTCGACGGCGGCCAGAGCTGGATCGTCGCCGGCCAAGGGTTCTTCGGGTCTCCGATCGCGACCCATCCGCAGTGCAACGGCAAGACCGAGAGCCCGAACTTCTCGCCCTGGGCGGCGCCCGATCCCCAGGGGCGGCTGTACGAGCTGCTGTTCTGTGCCGGCAACACCTACCTGGTCCGTTCTGACGACGAGGGCGCGAGCTGGCCGATCGTCGCGCAGGTGCCGTACACGGTTCCGAACGTCGGACCCGGAGACACGGGCTCCGCCGAGCTGCGGACCGACGCGCTCGGGAACCTCTACCTCGCGTGGTCGAACCCCGGCAACCCGAACCCGAACGGCGGCTATGCGCCGGGGAAGGTGCTGTTGAGCATCTCGCGCGACGGCGGGCGGACCTGGAGCTCGCCGCTGCAGGTCCTGGCTCCCGGCGTCCAGGGCATCCGCACGCACTTCGGCTTTGACCTCGCCGCGCCCGGGCATGTCGCCTTCTCCTACCTCGGCAAGACGGCGGGCCGCAACGGTTTCGACGGCTACATCACCGAGTCGGCTGATGTGCTCGCCAAGCGGCCGCTGTTCTGGAGCGCCGTCGTCAACGACCCGTCGCAGGTGCCGCTCGACGTCGGCACCAAGGGCTCCAGCAACGGGCTCGGGCTCGACTATGTGAGCGTCGCGATCGGCCCGGGCGGCGTGCCGTGGGCGAGCTTCTGGGACGACTGTGGGGAGCGGCTTCCTCAGTCGAGCTCCGGCTGTCCCGCCGACCGGGAGCCCGCCGCCGGGCGTGACGACGCTCGGCTTCGTCGACTACGCCGGGCGGCTCGCGCCCGCGCCGCCGGCGCCACGCCGAAGCAGCCGCAGGCGCCGAAGCCCAAGCGCCACAAGCGCCATGTGCATCCGCACAGCCGCGCCGTCACACGCCGTTCACCCAGACGTTGAGTGCGAGGCTCCGCCGGCGCGATAGTGTCTGAAGTGTGAAAAGGGGGCTGAGCGTTTCTGATCGTCGGCCGTGCTTGCGCGATGGTCGCGTGCCGCGTCGGCGAGCGCCGCGCTGAAGGTCACGTGGATGCCCGGCTTCAAGGCGCCGGGAACGCCGGCCAAGTACGACAAGGTCGGCGTGATCAAGGTCGGCCCCGCGAAGGCCAAGAACGTGCTCGTGCTCGAGCCCGGGACGTCGGCCGGCGGCGCCTACTTCGTGCCGCTCGCGAACTGGCTGGTCCACCGGTCGGGCTGGCAGGTCTGGTCGGTGGAGCGACGCGAGAACCTGCTCGAGGACCAGTCGATGGTGAACCTCGCGAAGCCCGGCAAGGCCAGCACCAGGCGGTGTTCAACTACTACCTCGGCTGGCTGACCAACCGCAGCATCACGCACCACTTCCAGCCGGTCCCCGACTCCACCGTCCCCTACGCGAAGAACTGGGGCCTGAAGGTGGCGGTCGAGGACCTGCACGGCGTGATCGCGGCGGCTCAGAAGCTCGGCGGCTCGGTCGTGCTCGGCGGGCACTCGCTCGGCGGCTCGGTGGTCACCGGATACGCGACCTGGAACTTCAGCGGCAAGCCGGGCGCCGATGACCTCGCCGGCCTCGTGTACGACGACGGCGCCAGCTTCGGGAGCGCGCCAGAGCGCGCAGACGGCGAGCCAGCGCTCCAGCAGTTCATGAGCCCGAGCACCAGCCCGTGGCTCCCATTCGTGGCGGGGATCCCGCCATACGATTCAGGGCTATTCGGAACGACCGGCGGGCTGTCCTCGATCGTCGCACCCAACCAGCCGCTGGCAAACGGAGAGCTTCAGCTCCTACCGGCGTCGCTGAAGGCGCCCGTCCCGGTGACCAACATGGCCAGTTCGGCTACGCACGAGCGTCGCCACCTCGAAGCCGTGTTCGCGGCCTGGCCCACGACGGAGCGGGGATCGCCGCGAATCCGATGCGAACGGACTGCACGGCTGGAACAGCTCCGGCGCGATCACCCCGATCAAGCGCTTCGCGCAGATGCTCTCCGGCTACCCGCTGACCGAACGTGGACGGGACCGAGTGGTACTTCCCACAGCGGCTGACGGACGACACCGCGGCGATCGACAACGGCAACGCCAATCCCGCCCAGGCCGTGTTCGAGGTCAAGGACACGATGGGGCGCAAGCTTTCCCGGCACCTGCTGATGTATGCGTTCGGGGCGTACGGCGGTCCCGTCATGCTGCACGCGACGATGGCGCTCGCCAAGCAGTCGAGGATCCCGATGCGCAACCTGACGCTGGTCAACCGGCACGGCACCTACGCGCACAACGATCCGGCCGGCGCGTATCCCAACAACGCGTTCTTCTCGGACCTGGTCACGTTCCTGCGGAAGGCCGGCGCGTCGTAGGTAGCCGGGCCGGCGGGCCTGGCTCACGAGCCGGCGGCCCTGGATCGCGAGCGCGCGACTCAGGCCTCGAGCACGACGGCCAGCCCCTGGCCGACGCCGATACACAGTGCGGCGACGCCGAAACCGCCTCCGCGTCGCTTGAGCTCGTGGGCGAGGCTCCCGAGCACGCGAACCCCCGATGCCCCAAGCGGGTGACCGAGCGCGATCGCGCCGCCGTTGGGGTTCACGTTGTCGGGGTCGAGGCCCTTCCACTCGCCGATGTCCGCCAGGCATTGCGAGGCGAACGCCTCGTTGAGCTCGACGACCGACGATGTCCTCCCAGGTGATCCCGGCCCGTTGCAACGCCGTGTTGGCGGCCTCGACCGGCGCGATCCCGAACACGTCCGGGTCGACCGCGGCCACACCCCTGGAGACGATCCTGGCCAGCGGCTCGCGGCCGATCGCCTCAGCGCCCGCCTCGTCCGCCAGCAGCGCCGCCCCAGCCCCATCGTTGAGCGGCGACGAGTTCCCGGCTGTGACCGTGCCGCCCTCGGCGAACGCGGGCTTGAGCTTGGCGAGCTTCTCGAGCGTGGTGTCACGGCGGATGTTCTCGTCACGCTCGAGCTCGGTGCCCGGAACCGGGACGACCCACTCGTCGTAGAACCCGCCATCCCATGCGGCGGCAGCGCGCTGATGGCTGCGGAGCGCAAACGCGTCCTGCGCCTCACGGGTGATCGAGTACAGGCCCGCGAGCTTCTCGGCGCTTGCCCCGAGCGAGATCGTCCACTGCTCGGGCATCCTAGGGTTGACCATCCGCCAGCCGAGGGTCGTGGACCACAGCTGCTGGTGCTCGCGCGGGAACGGGCGCTCGGTCTTCAGCATCACCCACGGTGCGCGGCTCATCGACTCGACGCCGCCGACGACGATGACCGAGGCGTCGCCGGTCTCGATCGCGCGGCTCGCCTGGGCCGCGGCTTCGAGGCTCGACGCGCACAGGCGGTTGATCGTGGCCCCGGGCACGCTCGTCGGCAGCCCATTCAGCAGCCAGGCCATCCGGGCGACGTTGCGGTTGTCCTCGCCGGCCTGGTTGGCGTCGCCGAACAGGACGTCGTCGACCCGTTGCGGATCGAGCCCCGGCGTGCGGTCGAGCAGCGCGCGGACGGCATGCGCGCCGAGGTCGTCCGGCCGCACGGCCGAGAGACCTCCGCCATAGCGCCCGAATGGAGTTCGGACCGCATCGATAACGTACGCCGCGCTCATTTGTAGGCACGGACTGTATTGACGGACGGATCTCGAGGCAGAGGACGCGCAAGGATGGGTCGTAAGGAGGCGTTGCAGGCGCTGGAGGCCCAGCTCGGCGCGAAGGCCCCTCGCGGCGTTGCCGCACTGACGGCGCGAGAGCTGCAGGATCTCGGCGACGCGGTCCGTGACGCGCGCCACCGGCAGGCGGCCGAGCTGCAAGCCGCGGGTGAGAAGGCGCTTGGACACATCCCGTGGCTGCTGCGCAAACCCATCCAGAAGGTGATGGGCGGGTGAGCAACGCACTGCGGAGCCGCGCCGAGGTGATGAAGCTCGCCAGGCTTCTACAACGTGATCCGGCGCAGCTCGAACACCTCGAGCTGCTGCCGCCCGACGACCTACGGACGTTGCGTGAGCAGGTCACCGAGATGCTGTTCACCGCGCACGACTCCACGCTGCAGCGGCTGGCATCGGCCAGCAAGCTCCTTCCCGTGGGACTGGTCGCGATGATCAGCCAGCATGCGTTCGGGGCGATGCTGTCGGCGCGGATATCGGGAATGCTCGACCCACGACGGGCGGTCGACGTGGCGGAGAAGCTGCCACCGGCGTTTCTGGCCGACATCGCGGCCGAGCTCGATCCGCGTCGGGCGAGCAACGTGATCGCCGGTATGCCGGCGGACCAGATCGTCGGGGTGACCCGGGAGCTGACGCGTCGCGGCGAGTACGTGACGATGGGCCGGTTCGTCGGGCACCTGGGCGACGACGCGCTCCTGGCGGCGGTGGCAACGATTGACGACGCGACCCTGCTGCGCACCGCGTTTGTGATCGAGGAGCGCGACCGGCTCGACGCGCTCGCCGATCTGATCAGCGACGAGCGCTTGGAGGCGCTGCTCGATGCCGCCGAGCGGGAAGCGCTTTGGCCCGAGGTGATCGACCTGTTGACGCATCTGGACCAGGAGCGCCTCGCCGAAGGACTCTCCCGGATGGATCCTGAGCGTCAGGAGCTGATCGCCGAGCGAGCGCGCGAAGCCGGGCTCCTGAGCTGGCCGGCCGTGGCGTCCTGAGCCCGAGCTCTCTGCCCTAAGCGGAAGCGGCCTCGAGGTCCGCACGGCTCGCGACCCCGATCAGCTCACCCTCCGGCGTCGTGACAATCGCCCAGCGCAGGTCCCTCTCCGCGAGCTCGCCCGCGATGCCCGTCGCGGACTTGTGCGGCCGGAAGGTCTTGGGACCCGGCTCCATCACTTCCTCCGCGCGCAGGCCCGGGTCACAGTCGAGCATGCTCGAGCGCAGACGCCCCAGGAGGATCCCTTCTGATGAAGTCACGAGCGCGAACGGATATGGAGCTCGTTCGATCCGAGCGCCCACCGCGCCGACCTGATCGTCGAGACTGCAGGTGACAACGTCGTCGCGCGCGTAGTCACCGGCCAGGGGCTCGTGCTCCCGCTCCCCCTCCACGGGCAGCCGGTGCGCGATCCAGTCGAGCTTGCCGGGAAAGTAGTCGTACACCTCGGTGAACCCGAGCGTTTCGAGCCGGCACGCGGCTCGTGGACTCAGGTCTCAGAGCGGGTCCCAGCAGTAGACGACCACCGGCCGCCTTTTGTCCAGCACGGTCGCCGTCCGCGCGTCGAGCTGCTTCAGCGGCAGGTTGATCGCGCCAGGGAGGTGACCCTCGTTGTACTCGGGCTCAGGAAGCACCTCGACAATCTGCGCTCCCGCCGCCATCAGGCGCTCGACCTCCGGTCGTTCGATCGGTGTCGCCATGTCTCAGCGATTGTGACGGCGATGCTTGTGCTTTGGGTGCTGCTTGTGCTTTCGGTGATGCTTGTGCTTGGGGCGCTTGTGGCCCGCGGGCTTGCGCGGCGGGCTCGGGAGCGGGCAGGAGGCGAACACATAACACGCGAGCGGCGGCTCGGCGCTCACCTGCGGGGCGTTCTCCTGCCCCTGCCCGATCGCACTCAGATAGCTGCCGTAGTCGGCGGCGAACGCGCTCGGATCGACGCCCGGCTGGAACGGCTGCGCGCACACGGTCGCGGGGATCCGCGAGGGGTCGGCGACGCCCGAGTGGGTGAACGCGTCGACCACCAGCGCGTAAGCAACCGCGTCGTAGCTTCCCATCGCGAGGTGCTCCGAGGTGTCGTTCGGGCAGATCTGCTGGACCGCGATGTTCGCGATCGTGCCGCCGCCGGTGTGGAGCGAGGAGCTCCCGGAGGCGTCGAAGTTGGGGACGACGATCTCGTCGGTGCGGCTGAAGATGACCGTGTAATCGATCCCGGCGAACGTCTCAGCGAAGCTGTTGAGCGCACTCATGAAGTGCGCGGTCGACGCCTGCTGCCAGTCGGCCGGAGAGCACTGGCCTTGGCACGTCGCATCGGCGTCGAGCGTGCCGTGGTTGGAGGGGTCGATGCTGACGACGTCGTGTACCAGCGGGCGCGTGTCGGGCCAGAACCGGAGCGCCCAACGCGGGAGCATCCCGCCCTGGCTGTAGCCGAGCACGTCGACCTGACGACCCGATATCTTGGCCATCGTGCGCAGGGCGTAGACGACGTACTCGCCGGCGATCTGGATGTCGCCGGTCGTCTGGTAGGGCAGCGTCACCGCGCAATAGGGCCAGTGCATGGCGGCGAAGGCACGCTCATAGTTCCACGAGTAGTTGGGACCGGGATCGAGATCCGTTCCCGGGATCAGGAGGATTGGGTTGCGGGCGTCGCCCGCTATTCCCGGCGTGCACTTCAGCGCCTGACCCAGCTTGCTCGCGGGAACGCTCAGTGGCGGACCGGGACGGTCGAGCGACGCGTACGGACCGCTCAGGGCCGATGCGGACCCGGCGACGCCAAGGCAGACGATCGCAACGATCGCGAGCACAAGCGCGGTGCCTCCCCGCCTGACCTCCATGCCAGCATGTTAATGCCGGTCGCGCCCTAAATGAGGCAGTCGATTCGCACTCGACAGGCGAGGTAGATTCTGCAAAGCTACAGGCCTGTAGGTTTCCAGGAGCCTACCGCCGAGTCTGCACCCGACCGACTGGAGGTACCGCGTGAGCGCAGTCGTCGAATCCCCATCGCCCGCTGAGGCGCGCCGCGCGTTGATTGGGACGGCCGAGCCGTCCGAGGCCGGCCCCATCGAGCCCTCGGAGCTCGCCGCACTCCCGTCTCCCCCGGCCGTCCGCTGGCCGAGGCCGGTCCAGGTGCTGTGGTTCGGCCAGCTCCAGTGGCACTTCGTCCACCACCACCGCGACAAGCTCGGTGAGGTGTGGGGGGCGCGCGGCTACGTGCCCGGCCAGACCGCGATCACCTCCCATCCGGACCACATCCGCTCGCTGTTCAAAGCGCCGCCGGACTTGGTCCCGACGATCGCGGCGGAGTCGCCGCTGCGGCCCGTGCTCGGCCCCAACTCGGTCTTGACCGCCAACGGGCCGCGCCATCTTCGCCAGCGCAAGCTGCTGCTTCCGCCATTCCACGGCGAGGCAATCGACCGCTATCAGCGGATGATCGCCGAGGCCGCGGAGCGCGAGATCGACCGGTGGCCCGTCGGCCGGCCGCTCGCACTCGCGCCGCGGATGCAGGCGATCACGCTCGACGTGATCATGGGCGGCATCTTCGGGATCGAAGGGTCACCGAGGCCCGGGACGGTGGAGCACGCGCTCCGCCTCGCGATCCGGGAGCTGCTCCGCTCCTCGACGCTCCCCGGCGCCAAGCTCGCCGAGCTCATGAACATCGGCCGCGATGAGCCGTTCGGGCTCACCAAGCTCGGACTGCTCGTGCCCGATAAATGTCTGTACGCGATCATCGCCAAGCGCCGCCGCGCGACCGACCTCGACGAGCGCACCGACATCCTGTCGCTGATCATGCGGGCCCGGACCGACGAGGGCGAGGTCCTCTCTGACCGGGAGCTGCGCGACGAGCTGATGACGCTGGTGCTCGCCGGGCACGAGACGACCGCCAACCAGCTTGCGTGGGCGTGGGAGCGACTCGTCCGCTGGCCCGAGGCGTACGAGCGGCTGCGGGAGGCCGTCCGCTCCGGCTCGGGCGACGCCGATGATGTGGTCGAAGCGACGATCACCGAGGCGATGCGGGTGCGGCCGGTGATCCCGATGACGGGCCGGCGCGTCACCGTCCCCTGGCGGCTCGGCGCCTACGCGATCCCAGCCGGCACGGCGGTCGGGATCAGCATCGTGCTGCTGCACCACCGCGAGGATCTGTACCCCGAGCCGCGCGCGTTCCGGCCGGAGCGGTGGCTTGGTGAGAAGCCCGGAACATACGAGTGGATCCCGTTCGGCGGCGGCACCCGCCGCTGCCTGGGCGCCGCGCTGGCGATGGCCGAGCAGCGGGTCGTGCTTGAGACGATGGCGCGCCGCCTTGACCTCGAGGCAGCGAGCCCCAAGCCCGAGCGGGTCAAGAATCGCAACGTCACGATGATCCCCGCTCGCGGCGGTCGCGTGGTGGTGCGCGCCCGGCGCTAGTCAGCGCCCAGCGTTTCCGCGTAGTCGTAGGCATCTGCGCAACCGCGCAGATAGGCTGGCGCGCGTGATGGGGACCGGTCGAGCGCGCAGCTCCGTGCGCATGGACTCGCTCGTGCGATCAGCGGACGCTGACGCGAGCGGACTCGCCCGCACGCTCGGACCCGTCAGCCTGACCGCGCTGGGCATCGCCGCGATCGTCGGATCGGGAATCTTCGTCCTAACCGGCGACGCCGCCTCCGAGTACGCGGGCCCGGGGGTCTCGATCTCGTTCGCGATCGCGGGGATCGCCGCCGGGACGAGTGCCCTGTGCTACGCGGAGCTTGCCTCGATGATTCCCGTAGCGGGCAGCACTTACAGCTACGCGTTCGCGGTGCTGGGGCCGCTGCTCGGCTGGATCATCGGCTGGGACCTCCTGCTCGAGTACCTGTTCGGTGGCGCCGCGGTCGCGGTCGGCTGGGGCGGGTACATGCAGAACTCGCTTCAAGGCGCCGGCATCGGCCTGCCCCACGATCTCTACAACGGCGCGTTCGCCGGAGGCGTGATCAATCTCCCTGCGGTCGCGATCGTCGTGCTGGTGTCCGCGCTACTCGTGGTCGGCACCCGGGAGTCGGCCCGCACCACAAATGTGCTCGTGGCGCTCAAGATCACCGTACTGCTGCTGTTCATCGGGATCGGCGCGTTCTACGTCTCGACCGCCCATTGGCACCCATTCGTGCCGCCGAACCGGGGTGGCTTTGGCAACTTCGGTGTCACCGGGGTGATCCGCGCGGCCGGCACGCTGTTCTTTGCCTACATCGGCTTCGACCTCGTCTGCACGGCGGCGCAGGAGGCCCGCAACCCCCGACGCACGGTTCCGACCGGCGTCCTCGCTTCGCTGATCATCGCAACCGCCCTGTACATCGGCGTTTCGCTGGTGATGACCGGTCTGATCAACTACCACAGCCTCGACGTCGCCGATCCGCTGGCCGTCGCGCTCGGCCCACATCCGTCGCTTCACTGGCTGACCAACACGATCGACCTTGTAGCGCTCGGGGCGCTCGGGACGACCGTGCTGGCGTTGATCTACGGCCAGGCCCGGATCTTGATGCGCATGTCCGAGGACGGGCTGCTTCCCAACTTCTTCTCGAGGGTCAATGCGAGCACCCGAACCCCGCAGCGGGCGACGATCCTCTGCGGACTGATCGCGGCGGTGATCGCCGCGCTGGTGCCGATCACGACGCTCGCCAACCTGGTGTCGGTCGGGACGCTGGCCGCGTTCATCGTCGTGTCGGCGTCGGTGCTCGTCCTGCGCCGAACCCGGCCGGAGCTCGAGCGGCCGTTCAGGGTGCCGTTCGGGCCGGCGATTCCCGTCCTCGCCATCGTCCTGTCCCTAGGCGTCATCCTCACACTGCCGGTGATCACGCTCGTTCGCTTCGCGGTATGGCTGACGATCGGTCTCGCGATCTACTTCTCGTACTCCCGCGCGCGTACCGAGCGCGTGATCGAGGAGCGCGCCTCCGAGGGTCCGAACTAGGTCTGCGGACCGTCCTCAGCGTCGCCGGCACGCTCGCTGATCAGCCCCTCGCCGAGCACGATCGCGACCAGTTGCGCGCGCGTGTGCGCATTGGTCTTGACCATCGCGTTGCGTACGTGGCTGCGGATGGTCGCGGGGGACAAATGGAGCTCGGCGGCGATTCGCCGCGTGCTCGCGCCGAGTGCCACCTCGCGGACGACCTCGAGCTCGCGGCGGGTGAGCTTTGACCCCGCGTGCGTGGGCCTGGCCGTCTCGAGCGACCCAACCAGCTCGGCGCCGTCGGGCTCGAGCTGCGCCGAGAGCGTGACGAACAGCGCTAGCCATTGGCCGCTCACGGAGGTTCCGTGCGCCGCGAAGCTGACTCGCATCAGCGCCCCACTGCCAGCCTTCACCACGCGCTCGGCGTAGAGCTCGTTCGTCTCCAGCAGCTGCTTCCAGGCGGCGTGCTCCGGCTCGGGAGGGACCGTCTCCTGCCCGGCGTCGGACCCGATCACCTCGTCGCGCGGGTACTGGTAGAGGTCGATCGCGGCGTCGTTTGCGGCAACGATGCGGCGATCCCGATCGACGAGTGCCATCGGGATCTGTGAATTCTCGAACAGCGACCAGAACGGTCCCTGGCCGAAACCGGCTGGACGTGAGCTCATGTGGGGGCTTCGCACCGTCGTTCGGTGCTCTCCGTTTGCGGGGCTTGCCGGTCGGCCAGCTTATGTGAGCGCAGCGTCGACGGCCATCGCACATTTGAGGGATGACGAGCCCGCAAAACGCCCTATCTCCGGCCATGTGTGGCACAACGCACGGGCGCCGGAGGAACGGGACGGCGAGCATTTGGAATCGCCGCCGGAGACCGGGACGCTCCCGCGGTGACACCGCGGCTAAGACTGTTGCATTACGCCCCTCGATGGGGGAAGCTGAAATCGGGGCACATGAGAACCACCGTGATCGCGGATCCGCCCCGGCATATGGACATTGAGTCATTGCTGGACGGCATGCTCGGCTCCCTGGCCGAAGGCGGCCGCGGGGGCGGCAAATATCCGCAACTCCGACGGCGGTTCGGGGCCCAGGCCCGATGAACGCGGTCCTAA
Source organism: uncultured Solirubrobacterales bacterium (assembly GCA_963695965.1). Classification (GTDB taxonomy): domain Bacteria; phylum Actinomycetota; class Thermoleophilia; order Solirubrobacterales; family Solirubrobacteraceae; genus Palsa-465. Next base: position 56,160 of record CAVOIU010000003.1, on the reverse strand, counting down.
GTCATCTGCTGATCCTGTGGGGATTGATCGCCGTCGTACTCGGCGTGATCCTCGCGGTCCACCGCAAGCGCAAGCCCTTCACGGGACTCCGGTACGCGGGTATTTTTGGTTTCGTGGGGGCCGCCTTCGGCGTCGTCATCGGCATGACGACCTTCTTCGCCTCCCAGCACTACGCAAACGTGCGCCAGTCGGCGGAGCGGGAGGCGACGGCGCTCGGTGACGTCGCCGCGCTCAGCGGGGCGTTCCCACAACGCGCGGGAGTCCCGCTTCGCGCTCAGCTGTATTGCTATGCGACCGATGTGATCGAAGACGAATGGCCCAAGAACAGCGATCGGGGCTCGCCGGCCGTCGAGGGCCGCGAGCGTGCGGGCTACGCGCTTCTGCTCCAGCTCGGCCGCGACAACCCGAAACCGTACAACTGGTATACGCAGGCGCTGAGCGCCAGCCTCGTCGTCGGAGAACAGCGTCAGGACCGTCTGCTCCTGACGTCCCCCCAAATCCCAACTCAGCTGTGGATCCAATGGCGAGACCCGGAATCGAACCGGGGACACCACGATTTTCAGTCGTGTGCTCTACCAACTGAGCTATCTCGCCGCGCGGGCGCGATGCTAGCGGCTCGGATATCGCCCGGACCGCACCGGGACCGGGGCGAATTCGCCGAGGCGCGCGCAAGAATCCTCGTGTGCTGGAGAGCTCAAAGCAGCTGTTCGTCCTCCGCCACGCGAAGTCGAGCTGGGACGATCCGGGCTCGACGATCACGACCGCCCGCTTGCCCCCCGCGGGCTCCGAGCCGTCAAGGCGCTGGCCGATCACTTCCGCGCCGCCAGGATCGCGCCTGGGCAGGTGCTGTGCTCGAGCGCCCGCCGGACTCGCGAGACGCTCGATGGCCTCGGCCTGGGCGCCCAGGTCCTGATCGAGCCCGAGCTCTTCTCCGCCACCCCGGGGCAGGTGCTCAAGCGGCTCCACGAGGTTCCGAGCGGCATCGATTCCGTGATGGTCATCGGCCACAACCCCACGATGCAGGTGCTCGTTCTCAGGCTCGCCGCGCCTGGATCCGGAATCGATGACTCCGCGCTTTTGGAGGTCAAGCGCAAGTTCCCGACGGGAGCCCTGGCCACGCTCACACTCGAATGCGATTGGAGCGAGCTCGCTCCTGGCTGCGCGCGCCTCGACGCGTTCGTCCGCCCCAAGCAGCTCGCCGCGAGGTAGCCGGGCCTGCGGGCGGGTAGTGTCTGCGCCATGCGCCGGAGCGCCTCCCCGATCACCGCCGTCGCGGTCGTCCTCGCGGTCGTCCTCGCATTGGTCCTCGCCGGATGCGGATCGAGCTCGTCGAGCAACCCCGTCGCCTCGAGCCTCTCCTACTTCCCGAAGAACAGCCTCTTCGTGATGAGCCTCCAGACCGATCCGGGCTCGCCTGCGATCAAGGACATGCAGGCTCTGCTCCGTCGCTTTCCGGCGGTCACGTTCGGCGAGGCGGCGCTCACCTCGAAGCTCCAGCAGGTCGGGCTCAACTACGACACCGACATCCGGCCTCTGTTCGGCAACCCCGTCGTGATCGGGATCACCTCCCCAACCTCCGCTGGCGCCCGCAGTCGGTTCCTGGTGGTGTGGGTCACCAAGGACGCCGGGACGCTAAACGGGCTGTTGAAGAAGCTGCATCTCCCGGCCGGGCAAACGATCGACGGAGCAAAGGTGTACAGCGTCTCGACAGCATCCCTCGCGGTCGACGGCGCGACGCTCGTCCTGGGCGCGTCGCCCGATGCCGTCACGGCCGCGCTGGGTCGCCACGCCCACGGCGGCGGCCTGACGGAGGGCGATCAGGCGCGTGCGATGGGTGGCCTCTCGCAGACCTCGCTGATCTCGGCGTTCGGGGACCTGAGCGCGGTGCTCGCCTCGCCGTCGACCGCTCAGGCGCGGCAGGTCCCCTGGGTCCGGGCACTGCGTGGCTACGGCGTCTCGATCAGCGCGAATACGAACGGCCTGACCTTCCAGTACCGGCTCGACACCTCCGGCGCTGCGCTGACCGAGTCCCAGCTCCCGATCGCCCCGGGGAGCACGCCACCCGCGCTCGCCGGCTCGCTCCCGATCAGCGCGGGGGCGACGGACCCCTCCAGGGCGGTGCAGTTCATCTACGACGCCGAGCGCATCACCTCTCCGGCCACGTACGCGGCGTACGTGAAGCGCGAGCTCGCCGTACGCAAACGCACCGGCGTTGACCTGAACGACCTGCTGAAGCTGCTCACAGGCGATGCCGCCGTCTCGAGTGACTCACACGTCACGATGGTCCGTGCCCAGCTGAGCGACGCTGCGACGGGGAAGCAGACGCTGTCGAAGCTCGCCACCGATCCGAAGGCGTTTTCCTCCGGCCCGGAAACCGTCTCCCGCGCTCCGGGCGGCTTCTATCTGTTCAAGGAAGCCACGCACACGACCACGATCGGCGTCGTTGGCGACAAGCTCCTGGTGGGCGTGAGGGCGACTCCTGCGCAGTTGAGCTCGTTCGCGTCGGCCCCCGCGACCCCGGCCGCCGGCGCCCAGGGCTCGGTTGCGTTCCGGGTGGCGCTGCCGTCGCTGCTCCAGCTCGCCCTCAAACAGGCTCCGTCGGCGACGGTGAAGACGCTGCTGGCCACGGTCGGGGACCTGACCGGGTGGCTGTCGGCAAGCCCGAGCGCGCTGACCGGCAGCGCGACGGTCGGGATCAAGTAAGCCGGGTCAGCAGCTCAAGCGCGCCGCGCTTTGAGAGCGGCTCGTTGAGGTTCCCGCACTTCGGGGACTGCACGCACGAGGGACAGCCGTCGCTGCACGGGCACTCGCCGATCAGCCGCCGGGCGTCACCGACCAGCCGCTCGAACTGGTCATAGCCGCGGCGGGTGATCCCGACCCCGCCGGGATGACCGTCGTAGATGAAGATCGTCGGGCCGCCAGTCTGCGGGTGCGCGTTCGTAGACAGGCCGCCGATGTCCCAGCGGTCGCACATCGCGATCAGCGGCAGCACTGCGATCTGGCCGTGCTCGAGCGCGTGTAGCGCGCCGAGCAATAGCTCGGACGGAAATGGCGGCTCGCCGTCGCGGCCGCCGCCGGCAACGAGCTCGTCCAGCTCGTACCAGAGCGCGCGCGTGGGGAACTCGATCGTCGGGAGGTCGAGCGTCTGGAAGTCGATCACCTCATGGTCCTGGAGACGCTTTCGCTGGTACCCGAGAACCGTCTCGGAGTACGAGACCTCGCCGAACGACAGCTTCACCCCGAAGATCTCTCGCTGCTCCTGGAGCCGATCGATATAGGTGATGCTCTCGCGCTTGGTCTGCGTGAAGTAGTCGCCGCCGAACGGCTCGAGCATCGCGCGGCGGCCCGCGAGGTCGAGCTCGAGCACCCGGTATGAGCGTCCCATGTGCAGGTACACGGCTCCGTCGTGGACGGTGGTGTAGGCGCGCGCGGCCTCGACCGTCCCGATCACCTCGCCCGAGCTCGCGTCGATCAGGATGAAGCTGTCGGCTGAAGCCGAACGCAGGGCGACCCGGGCAGCGGGGTAGTCATCGGCGCGGCTCGGCACGAACCCGGTGGCGCGCTCGCGCAGCATCCCCGCACGCTCGAGCTCGTCGGCGTGCTCGCGCCACTGGGTGCCGAGGATCGGCGCGTCCGCCTCGGTCAGGGGCGCCTCGTGCGCGGCGCACAGCAGGTGCTCGGCGTAGATCTCGGAGCTGTGCGGGTCGAGGATCGCAGCCTCCACGGGCCGGGTCAGGAACTCGTCCGGATGCCGGCAGAAGAACTGGTCGAGCGCGTCGTCGCCGGCGATGTACACCGCCAGCCCACGGCCGCGCCGGCCGGCCCGACCCCACATCTGCCTGAGGCTGGCGACCGTGCCTGGGAACGTGACGCAGATCGCGGCGTCGAGCTCGCCGATGTCGATCCCCAGCTCGAGCGCGTCGGTGGCGACGACACCCAGCAGCTCGCCTGCGCTCAGGCGGCGCTGGATCTCCTGGCGCTGGGCGGGCGTGTAGCCCGCTCGGTAGGGAGCGATCCGCTCGGCGAGCGCGGGCTCGAGCCGGTCGGTCGCGTGGCGGAGGATCAGCTCGACGCCCTTGCGCGACTTCATGAAGCAGATCGTCCGCGCCCCATCCGCGATCAGGTCCGAGAACACCTCGGCGGCCTCGTACAGCGCCGAGGCGCGGAGCCCGAGCTCCTCGTCGAGCAGTGGGGGGTTCCACATCGCCACACGCCGGGCGGCGCTCGGTGCGGCGTCCCGGTCGACGAGCCGGAAGTCCTCGAGGCCGGTGAGGCGCTCGGCGAGCTCGACCGGGTTGGCGATCGTCGCGCTGGTCAGCAGGAAGCGCGGCTCGGTTCCGTGGATCTGGGCTACCCGGCGCAGACGCCTGAGGACATTGCCGACGTGCGAGCCGAACACCCCGCGGTACGCGTGCGCCTCGTCGACCACGACGAACGCGAGGTTCGCGAACAGGTCCCCCCACGCGGCGTGGTGGGGCAGGATCCCGACGTGGAGCATGTCGGGATTGGTGAGGATCAGGTTGCTGCGCTTGCGGATCGCCGAGCGCTCGGCCCGGGGCGTGTCGCCGTCATAGATCGCCGGCCTGATCGCCTTGTGGAGGCCGAACGTGTGGAGTGCCCGGGCCTGGTCCTGCGCGAGCGACTTGGTCGGGTAGAGGTACATCGCGCGCGCGGCGCGATCGGCGCTCAGCACCTCGAGCGTCGGGAGCTGAAAGCACAGCGACTTCCCCGAAGCGGTGCCCGTCGTAACGATCGTGGGGGATTCGAACGCCGCATACACCGCCTCCGCCTGGTGCTCGTAGAGCTCGGTGATTCCCACCTGGTGCAACGCAGTTCTGACTGCCGGGCTGAGCTCACCGGGCACTTCCACAAGCCGCGCTCCGCGCGCCTCGTACAGATCCTCGTGCACGAGCCGCTCGTCGCCTCGGCCCTTCTCTAGCAGCCCCGCCCACGGCTCGGTTTCCCTGATCGTCGCCACCTGCCCAGTATGGTCGCCCGCGGAGATGCGCTGCGTGTACCTGGATCTCGACGGGACGCTGCTCGGCCCCGGCGCGTCGTTGCTGCGTGGAGCCGATGGGCGGTTCGCGCTCCAGGGCGTGCGCGCGCTGCAGGCGTGCGCGCGGGCGGACGTCGAGGTGATGCTCTACTCGGGGCGCAGGCAGTCGAGCGTGTTCGAGGTCGCCCGGCTGATCGGCGCCTCCGCGTATACGTTCGACGTCGGCTGTGGACTGGTGATCGACGGCGAGCTCGAGTGGCTGACGGGTGGGATCGTGCCCTCGACCGAAGCGGGGACGATCCACGACCAGATCGAGCTCTCCGGGGCGCCTGCGATGTTGCTCGAGCGCTACGCGGGCCGGCTCGAGCACCACACGCCCTGGACCGAGGGTCGTGAGGTCTCACACCTGTTCCGCGGCTCGATCGACCTGGACGAGGCGCAGGCGGCGCTGGACGCTTCGGGGTACGAGTGGCTGCGTCTGCTCGACAACGGTGTGGTGCTGGCGCAGGAGGAGCAGATGCCGGGCCTCCCGACGGTGCACGCATATCACCTGATCCCGGCGGCGTCGTCGAAGGCGGGCGCAGTCGCGCGACACATGCAAGTGCGTGGTTACGACACGGCGGACTGCATCGCCGTCGGCGACTCGCGCGAGGACCTGGAGGCCAGCTCGCTTGTTGAGAGCTTCTGGCTCGTCGCGAACGCCGTGACCCGCGATCCGATGCTGGCAGCAGAGGTCGCAGGGCGCCCAGGCGTGCGGATCGCGTCGGAGCCGTACGGCGCAGGGGTGTACGAGGCCGTCGTGACGACCCTCGCCGAGGGCGGCCCCGGCTCCTAGAGCCGAGTCGCTACTGATCGCCTTCTAAGCGCTGCCGACGGGTTCGAGCGCGGACTCGTGCTCCGGGTCCGCGTCGCGTGTGATGATCCGTCCGCGCTTCGGTGTCGTCGGCTCCTGGCACTCGGCCTCGGTGGCGTCGAGCACCGCCCAGCCCAAGCGCTCGACGAGGTTTGCGGCGAACCGCTCGCTCTCGAAATCGGAGGCGTTGATCCGCTCACGGAGCATCACCGCCGCCTCCTCTTCACGCTCCTCGCCTGCCGTCGCCATCACGATGATTTGTGGCATACGTCTCTCTCCTTCGGTTGCTCCCGTTAACCGGAGTGTGCGCAGTCTCTCACGCGCCGCGTAAGCGCGGGTAAATAAGTCGTGTCGTTTTCGTCAGTTTCTGCGGAAGAGCCGCTTGATCCACTGACGAAAGCGGGCCCAGGCGCCATTGCGTTGTGCGCGTCTTGCTGCTGATGGAGGAACCGTTGTGCGCACAACGGCGATCCATTCCTCGAGCGGCAGATCACCTGCGATCAGCTGCGCGAGCGCCACCGTGACCGGCGCGTCGAAGCCGGCTGCGCCGAGCGCCCGCGCCAGCAACGGAACCGTCTCGAGCGCCTCGACCGCCTGGCCGACTCGCGGCGCGATCTCGTTCGCGGGGACGCCGTGCGCGAGCAGCTCACCCGCTCGGCGGTTGCGACTCTCCGGTGCGAGCGCCGTCGCAACGAGGTCGCCCGTCCCCGCGAGCCCGATCATCGACTCGGGGCGGGCGCCCCTCGACTCGGCCCAGCGCCACACCTCGGCGAAGATGTGCCCGGCCGCGGCACCGGCGACGTTGAGGCCCTGCGCGACGGTCGCACCTGACGCCAGCGCGGCGGCATTCTTCGCGACCCCCGCGAGCTCGACGCCGACCGGGTCGTTTGACTCCTCGCAAACGACACCGGCGCGGATGAACACGCCGGCCACCGCCGTCGCGAGCGATTCGCTCGGCGAGGCCGCGACGAGCCCTGCCCCCGCGCTGACCATCTCCCTGGCGTGCGCCGGACCGCCGACGCAGCCCGTCCGGCCGGGACCGAACAGCGAGCGGAGAATTGCGGTCGGCGGGTCACCGTTGGGCGGGACGAGGCCCTTTGCCATCGAGATCACAGCCGCGTCGCGGCCGAGGCCGCTGGCCTCGAGGCTCTCGATCACCTCCCGCAAGCCGGTCGCGGGCACGCTCAAGAACACGTAGTCCGCGCGCGCGAGACCCGCCTCGACATGCTCGATCCGAAGCTCGCGCGGAAGCTCGACGTTCTCGAGGTAGAAGGAGTTCTCACGATCCTCGCGCAGGCGCTTGGCCTGCTCCTCGGTACGGGTCTGCAGAGTGGTCCGCAGCCCGCCCCGCGCGAGCAGCACCGCGACCGCGGTCCCGAACGAACCGGCCCCGATCACGACAGCGCGTTTGGTGCCGGGAGCCGGGAGATGAAACGACGGGCGCGAGAAGTGGGGCATCCCGATGCGAGCCGTGGACCCGAGCGGGCCTTCAGGCGATGCCGCGGGCGCGAGCTGGCTGCTGCGCTTGCGCAGCAGCCTCGTCTTCGCGCTCGATCGCGTCGGCGAGGGCCGCGGCGATCTCCGAAAGCTCGCCGAATGCCTCGGCCACGTTGGCAGCGCTCGAGCCGGTGATCGCCGTATTGAGGGCGGCCACGGCGGCGTCGAATCGTCTCCAGAGGTCCTCCGGCCCGCGCCGCCCGGTGCCCGGCCGGAGCTCATAGGGGGGCTCGGCCTGCTCGGCGCCGGGGATCGGGCGCCACATCAGCCCCGCCGCGTGCGCGTGATCCCACGCGGCCTGCTCCCGCGAGGCGGCCTCGGAGAGTGTGCGGATACGCTCGGCGAAGCCTGGATCAGGCGCCGCCAGCTTGTGCGCTCGCATCGCTTCGGCCCACTCGTCACCGGCCTGGCGCACCGCGCGCATGATCTGGTCGCGCTCGCGCTCGAGGTCGTGGCCGAAGCTCACGGCCGTTCGCGGGGGGTCGAGTCGCGGCCGGTCCCGGGCTCGGCGGAGCCAACCGGCTCACCGCCCCAGAAGTCCTCTGCGCTTCCAGCGTCGCTCGGGGAGGCGCTGCGGGAGGCACCTGTATAGCCCTCTTCGAGCAGACGCTCGAGATCCGACCGCCGGATCCGCACCCGCCGACCGACGCGCAGCGCCGGTAGCGAGCCCTGGTCGATCCAGTTGCGGACCGTCTGCTGGTTGAGCTTGAGCAGCTCAGCGACCTCGGCGACGGTGAGGAACGTATCTTCGAGGTTGGACGGTTCGAGGGCCATATTTCGCTAATTGAGACGAATTGGTGCTAATTCAGAATGTATAATAACGCGCTGGGAGGACGTTCAGTCTGCGGCCCACCGAAAAAGGTCTGCAAACCGGTGGAAAACGACGGTCCATACAGCGAAGCCGGCGGACACGATGACGACGCGAACGCGAACGTCGTCCACTTCCCACGGGACTGGTTCGGGCCGCGTGAGGAACTGGTTCCGTTTGGTCCGGGTGCCGAGGACGAGCTTCCGAACGGGCGAGAGACGGCTGCTCCCGTTGAGATAGTCGCGCCGCCTCCAGCGCGGGCCGAAGACTTCTGGGGCGAGACCTCGGCGTCGATTCACGACGCCATGCAGGCGCCCGTGGCACCGGCGCCCGTCCCAGCGGGAGAGGAGGTCGCCGCGGGGGAGCCGGGCGCCGCGAGGGGGCCCGGCGCCACGGCGAAGCAGGTCGCCGCGCGAAACCCCGTCGCCTGGCTCCGCGAGCGGCCAGCGCGGCGCGCGGCTCGGAGGTATTGGCCGGCCGGTGTTCTGGTCGCGCGACGGCGCGCCGTCCTCTGGGTCGGCATCGGTGCGGTAGCGCTTGGGTTTGTTGTGGTCGCGCTCGCCTCACTCCAGCCGCCGAGGGTCCGGGCGACTGACGGCGGAGTAGCTCTATTGAGCCCAGCCGCGATCGGTGCGGTCCCGCCCGCGATTGCTTCCCGCGGGACTCCCTCGCGTACCGGAAGGACGCGTGGGACGCACCGCCGAGTGGCAGGCCGTTCTCATACGCACCCCTCGCGCGCGCGTGCGAGCGCGGCGCGTGCGAGCGCAGGTTCCACGACGTCAACCCAGGCTGCGACCGTCACACCGGAGCCATCCACCTCCAGCGGGCCATCATCAGTCCCGGCTCAGGGGACCGGGAGCACATCCTCGACGGAGGCTTCGTCAGGTACGAGCGGAGGAGGCGCGAGCAGTGCGCCAGCCGGACCGGTTGGGGCCGGCGCTCCCTTCGGCCCCGGGCATCTGGGATGAGGCCGAATGTCACAACCCTGCAACGCCCTGCAACTTCTCGCGCGCGACCGGGGCGATTTCTGCCGCGCCTGCGCTCTGAACGTCATACGAACCAGGAAGCGAGCATGAATGAACCGGATCGTTAGCCACCTTCGCGCGAACGTGATTGCGTACTTAGCTCTATTCGTCGCGCTGGGCGGGACCTCATACGCAGCGTTCGGCGTACCGGCCAACAGCGTCGGCACGAAGCAGCTCAGGAATCATTCGATCACCCCGATCAAGCTGGACCCGGGGAAGATCGCGGCGTCGGTGCGGTACTGGGCCATCATCGGCCCTGGTGGCCATCTGTCGGCTGCTCGACCGCGAGGCGCCCGCCTCAGCGGATGGGATCCAACCTTTGCTGGCGGAACGGTCGCCTGGAGCTCGCTAGGTCCCACTTGCTTCGCGATCGCAACAGGGGACGCAGGCTTCGTATGGGCCACCGTCGTTCCAGACGGCCGCGCTCACGCTTCAGTTCACTTTGACGCGTTCGACACGGCGGGGCATCCGGACCCGAACGAGCGGGTGACGATCTCCGTGCTCTGTCCGCAACGGTAGAGGCGAGGCGCGGCGAGCTGACATGCCAGGCCTAACGTTTTCACGAGGATGCTGCGTAGCGGCGCTGTGCGCCGCGCTCGGAGCCTGGGCTCCATCCGCGCTGGCAAACGAGACGGTGATGGTCTGCGATGTCTACGGGAACCATGCTGCGCTCCCGCCACCGGGCGTGTCCGGTATTGCCACCACGGATACGTGTCCGGCTAATCCACAAGCCCGCCCGCCGTCTACTGGCGGCATGGCCCTCTGGACCACCGCCCATACAAGCGTCCCGCAGAGCACCGCTGTCCATTGGACCGTGCGCGCCCCCTCTGGGCTGACGATCGCATGGGCGTACATCCCGCACATGTACTCGAACGGCATCGACGATGGTCAAGGGTGGGGCGGCGGCTTCTTCTGGTCGGGAGGCAGTAGCAACGTCAACACGTTCGACGGTGAGACGGGCTGGAGCTCGCAGACGACGAGTGGTCCGCACTTCACGTGGCCGACCGGCGGGTCGCCGTACTTCGGCTGGCAGGTGGTCTGTGGGGTCAGCTCGTGCACCAACGGGGGTGATCAATGGCTGAGCGTCGAGCTACTAGAGCTTGGCGTTCAGGAGACGAGCGCGCCCAACCTCGTCGCCCCTGACGGGCTGTGGCAGGCGACCGGCTGGATTCGGGGCCAGTGGCCGCTGCACTTCTACGGCGACTCGCCATCCGGGCTCTGTCATCTGACGGCGTCGCTCAACGGCGCGGGGCTCACCGGCTCCGACTCGAGCCAGAACGTGTCCGTGTGGCATCAGTGCTCGGCGCCAGCGGTCGACGAGAGAGTCGACACCGCGCAATACGGCAATGGCGCGCTTCCGCTCGCGATCGGCGCCGTTGACGCAGCGGGCGAGCCCGTCTTCAGGCAGAAGACTGTCGATGTCGACAACGTGACGCCGACGATCTCGCTCTCCGGACCGACCGACGCGCCGTCGACTGCGGGGACTCAATATGTCGGCGCGACAGCGGGCGCCGGCCCAAGCGGTGTGGCCGGGATCTCGTGCTCGGTCGACGGCGCACCACCGCAGTGGCGCGCGGCCTCAAGCGCCCAGATCCCGGTCAGCGGCGTTGGTGTCCACAAGGTCTCGTGCTTCAGCGAGAGCAACGCGCGGGATCAGAGCGGCGCTCCAGCGAGCTCCGCACCCTCGACGTGGACGCTCAACATCCGCGCCCCTGTCGTGAGCGCGGTGTCGTTCGCGCGCGTCGCTGACGCACTTCGGTGCAAGTCGACACGCGAGCGGGTCCGGATACCCGCCCGCTGGATCACCGCCTACCACCACGGCCATCCGCTCAAGGTCAAGCTCCCTGCGCAAGTCAGGGCGATCAAGGTCGAGCACTGTCATACGCGCGTGATCCGCACTAGGGTGCGGGTACACGGGCACTGGCGCGCCGTTTGGGCCGCCGTCCTTCCGCACACGGTGCTCCGGAGCAGCGAGCGGGTGCGACCCGGGTCCGCTGCCGCGGTAAGCGGCTGGCTCGGTACGACTGAGGGCAATGCACTCGGTGGGCAACATGTCCGCGTCCTCACCGCACCGGACGACGGAAGGAACCGTTTCACGCAGGTCGCAGTCGCGACCACGTCCGCAAACGGCGACTGGACGGCGCGGATCCCTCCGGGCCCCTCGCGGCTGGTCATCGCGGCGTACGGAGGTGGCCCGACGGTCGAGCCCGCCCTGTCAACGTCTGCGCACCTCGTCGTTCCAGCTTCGGTTGCGTTGGGCATCAGCCCCAGAAGCACGCACTGGGGTGGACGGATCGCGATTACGGGACGCTTGAAGGGCGGCTACATCCCGGCCGGCGGAGAGCTCGTTGTGCTGCGGATCGGATGGCGGGGAGGATCAACCGAGATCGGCCATCTATACACGCGGCGAGACGGCTCGTTCGCCAGCGGATACACGTTCCTGCGTGGAAACGGCACCGAGACTTATCGGCTGTGGGTGACGACGGCACGGGAGAGCGACTACCCGTTCGCGCCCGGTAGTTCGAGGCGTGAACCGGTCATCGTCAAGCCATGAGCGAGAAGATGGCCCGCCGAGCCTCCCCGCGAGCTAAGCTGTGGCGCAGTGATTGGCGACATCCTTCAGCCGACGCATCTTCTGTTCATCCTCGTGATCGCGCTGCTGGTGCTCGGTCCCAAGCGGCTACCCGAGGTCGGACGGTCACTCGGCCGCGGGTTGCGGGATTTCCGAACCGCAATCAGCGGCGAGGAAACGCATGACGAGATCCTCAGCCAGACGGTCGCTGAGGAACCGGCGAAGCCGGCCGAGCCCGCAAAGCCGGCCAGCGAGCCTGCCCAGCACGTCGGCTGAACAGCAGCCGGCTGTTATCTCCGAAGGGCGCGCGTCGGACAACAGCGCCGTTCGCGTGGGCGGCGGCGAGCCGCAGTACGCTCGCCGCGTAATCGTCGACACCGAGACCGCCGCGCTCGTGGCGCTCCTCCGCGGGTCATCTCGACCCTCAGCCGCGTACACCAAGACGATCGAGGCGGCCGGCTCAGCTGTGCCGATCCTCGAGCAAGAGCACGGGCTGCTCGCGGCAGACCTCGTGGACGCAGCGCGCGCGGACCTCGCTCGGTGGGAGAGCCACGGCATCCGTGCGCTCACGGTGGTGGATCCCGAGTACCCCGCGAACCTTCGCGCAGCCGACGATCGGCCGCCGCTCATCTTCATCACCGGCAGCTATCAACCGCGCGACCGCAAATCGGTGGCGGTGATCGGAGCGCGACGGGCATCGCAGGCCGGGTTGGCATTCGCGAGGGCAGTGGCCGAGCAGCTCGTCGATCACGGGTTCACGGTCTTCTCGGGCCTGGCAGCTGGGATCGACACGGCCGCCCACGCCGCTGCGCTCGCGCGCGGTGGGCGCACGGTCGCGGTGATCGGCACCGGTGTGCTGCGGTGCTATCCAGCCGAAAATCTCGCGCTCCAGCAGCGGATCGCCACCGAGTGCGCGGTGATCTCCCAGTTCATGCCGGACGCGGGCGCAACCCGGCGCAGCTTTCCGATGCGCAATGCGGTGATGTCCGGCCTCACCCAGGCGACGGTCGTGATCGAGGCGTCGCTGAAGAGCGGAGCGCGAACGCAGGCGCGCTTTGCCCTCGCGCAGCGTCGTCCCGTGCTACTCGCCCGACGGGTGCTGGAGGAGCGGTGGGCCAGGGAGTTTGCGGAGCGAACAGGCGTGCATGTGGTCGAATCGCCCGCCGAGGTCACTGCGCTCATCGGACGACACGCGCCGGCGGACCAGCTGGTCGCGTAGCCCGGAGCTTCCTGGTCGAGGGTCGACCGTGCCGGCAGCCCACGAGACGACCTCATCTGTCGTTGAACTGACGGGACGCTACGAGCCCCTCCTGCTCACCCCGCGAAGCGGCCCGGACGTGTGCACGACGTGCTTCAACCTGATCGACGGATACGAGCGCTGCTACGCATGCGCATACGGCAAGAGCGTGCTCGACGCCATCGCCCCGATCACTTACAGCGTCGCCAGCGAACGCCTCCACCGCGCCCTGTTCGGCTACAAGCGGCTGCCCGACCAGCTCGCCCACCGCCTCCGGTCGGAGCTCGCGGCGATCCTGCGACGCTACCTCGAGCGTCACGAGCCGTGCCTCGCCCGCGCTGCGGACACGCACATATTTGAGCTGGTGACGACGGTCCCATCCGGCGACCGTCATCGCGACGAGGGTCATCCGCTGCGGGAGATCGTAAGGAGCGCGCTGGGGTCCACATCGCCGCGGCACGAACGGCTGCTCCGCCGCACCGCCTTCGAGACCGGCGATCGCGCCTTCGACTCGCTCAAGTACATCGCCGTCCGACCGCTCGACGGCGAGGCGGTGCTCCTGATCGACGACACCTGGGCCACCGGTGCCAACGCCCAGAGCGCCGCCGCAGCGCTGAAGGCGGCAGGGGCAGGCCAGGTCGCCGCACTCGTGATCGGGCGCCACGTCCACCGGGAATGGCACGACAACGACCGGCGACTCGGCGCGCTCGCCGGCCGGTTCGACTGGAGCCGGTGCGTGTTCTGCGATTCGGAGGGCTAAGTCCGGCCGCGGGAGCGAGCCTCGGTTACCGCCGAGGAGACGCCCTCGCGCCACGGCTCACCGTGTCCGGGCAACAGCACGTCGGCCTCGACCCCGTCGATCGCATCCAATGAACGCAGGACCGCCTCGTTCGACACGTTGAGAGCGTGGTGCGGCAGCTGAGGCCCCTTCCGACCGGTCACCGGGTTGGTCGTGCACATCGCGTCGCCCACGAATAGGGCGCCGTGCCGCTCGAAATGGAAAACGCAGTGGCCAGGGGTGTGCCCGGGAGTTCTGATTACGCGCGGATTGCCCGGAACGTCGAGCACGCCGTCCTCGAACGTCTCGGCATCCTCGATCCGAGTGGGCCGACCACCGCCGGCTAGGGCCATCGATCCGATCAGGCGCCACAGGGAGGGGCGCCACATTTCCGGCAGGATGTTGAGCGGCTTGGCATCGCCCGACTTCGCCCCCGGTTTGCGCAGCGTCGCATCGTCGGCCGAATGGATCAGGACGCGCGCGCCGGCCTCATGCAGGGCGCCGGCAACACCGGTGTGATCGGCATCCGAGTGCGTGAGGATCACGGCGTCGACGTCCTCGGGACGGAAGCCGAGCCTGCTCAGGTCTTCCGGCAGGCTCTTCTTGAATCCGGGAAGGCCGGCATCGATCGCAGTCAGGCGACCGCCGTCCTCGACCAGATACCAGTTGACGAACGAGTTGCCGAGGCGGTGGACGCGGGGGACGATGTCGCGAGTCGGTGCGATGGCGGTGCATCCTATTCCGCCGGGGCGAGCGGCCCACGGCAAGCGCGAGTTGGTCGGCCGCTCTCATAAAGCTACGGGTGCGTAGTTCTCGGCTACGCTAGCCACGAAGCCATGCCCGCTACACCTGCCAAGCCGGCTCCAGACACTACGCCGCGACGGCGCTACGCGCCGCGGATGCCGCCGGAGCAGAGGCGTGAGCAGCTGATCGACGCGGCGCTTGCCGTGATCCTCAAAGAGGGCTACCGCGGCGTCTCGATCGAGGCGATCGCACGGGAGGCCGGCGTGACCCGCCCGGTCGTCTACGACCACTTCCCCAACCTCGCTCGCCTGCTGCACACACTGGTCGAGCGAGAGGAACGCTACTCGCTCACGCAGCTCGAGGAGGTGGTACCTCAGAACCCGGGAGACCTCGACCCCGTCGGGATCATCTCGGAGGGGGTCAGGCGGTTCCTCGACGCGGTGACAAGCAGGCCCGCCACCTGGCGGCTGATCCTGCTTCCGCTCGAGGGCACCCCCGAGATCGTGCGTGATCACGTCGAGCGGAACAGAGAGCGGATCCGCAAGCAGATCGAGGACCTCGTGCAGTGGTCATGCGAGCAGGGGCAGGTGCCGCAGGACCTCGACGCCGAGCTCGCCGCCCGCGCGATCCGCGACCTCGGCGAGGAGGCGGGCCGGATGGTGCTGACCGATCCGCGGCATTACACAGCCGAGCGCTACGAGCGCTTCGTGCAGAGTGTGATGCGGCTGATCCTCCCGAGCTAGCGACGTCCCGCCGCCCGCGGTCGAGCGAACCGCCGCTTAAATGACGACGGGGACCTGCTTCCAAGGTCCCCGTCGCTGCTCCCGTTGACTGCCCACGGCCGGGTTGGGCGCGCCCTCGGGGCATCTTTGTTGCCCCCGCTCAAACTCAGGGACCACCCAAAAGTTGCGGCCCCGCGATGCTGCTGCGCGACTGCTTTACTTCGAAGTCCCACCCGGGGGCGTAGCTCAGTTGGTTAGAGCGCCGGCCTGTCACGCCGGAGGTCGCGGGTTCGAGTCCCGTCGCTCCCGCCTTAGAAGTGCCTTGCTACCTCACCGTCGCGTGAGGATCCGGTCAGCCCTAGCCCGACCGCCCGCGCATGGCGGTCTTGACGACGGGTAGGTGGTCGTCGTTGCGGAAGTCGCGGTAACTGGCACGGGCCACCTGATTCGGGGCCAGATCGACACCGGTGGCCTCCTCCTGCTGCTGGCCCTCAGCGTCGTCGCGCTGCAGAAGCACGCGGAAGACGCCAGCCTCGGAGCTGTCGAAGCTAAGCGTTTTCTCGGCGAGGCCGAGGTCGAAGTGGAGCTTGGCGGGGCCGGTCAGACGCTCGCCGCCGAAGGTCGCGTCCCAGCCGACGTCGGGCTCGTCGGCCCCGAGGTTGAACGAGGGAGAGTCGCTCTGACCGGGAGCGCCCTCGTAGGTGAACGAGTTGCCGTCGGCCGGAACGGTGACGGTGTCGCGCTCGCCCGGCTTCAGCCTCAGCTTTTCGATGCTGAGCGTCGAGCTCGGTCCGACGATCGACACCTCCGACTCGCTCGGGGACTTCAAGCCGCGCCCGTCGATCTGGATTGTCAGCTTCTGCGGTCCAGGGAGGATGTAGATCGGCTCAGGGGCCTCGAGCCATGGCTCCGTCGGAGTCGAGGAGGGCTGGCTTGCCACGGGATACACGTAGTCGTTCGCGCCGGGTGGAGTTGACCGACCGCTGCGTTGTGGAACGCGGGGACCCGGGAAGTCGTCGATGAAGCGGCCGTCGAAGTAGCCGAGCCGGTGACCCTGGGCGTCGGTGATGCCGAGGTGCGGATGATTGTTCTCATCTCCCTCGAGGGACACGTAGGTGTCGCCTCCTCCCGCGGCCTGCGTCGTCTTTGCCCCGGTGCTCGTGGCAACTGCGTTGCCGCAGAAGGGACACGGCTGGATGCCGAGTCCCGGCGTCGTCGGATCGAGCTCGAGAGTCTTGCTGGTTGCGTCCCCGACATAGTCCGATGCGGTGACCGCCGGGCTGGTGGAGCCGCTGTAGCTCCACGTGTCGGTGTTCGTGTCGACGCGCAGCCTGCGCGTTTGATTGGGGTAGTTGTTGTCGTAGAGCAGGATGTCCGACTGGCCGTTGCCCAGGTCGTCGACGGCGTAGGGCGTCACCTCATGGCCAGCCGACTTCGAGTTGGTCGCCTTGTTGAACTTGTAAAAGCCCAACGAGTAGGTCTCCGGGCTCGTCTTGGCGTTGAGCGCCGTCTTGAGCGCGTCGAGCACTTGCACGGGAGTCCCGGAGATCCGTCCCCGCAACACCGACGGCAGGATCTGGAACACGAACCCGTAGGCGATCCCGCGCTGAATGTCTTCGCTTCCCGCAAGCGGTACGGCGAACGGGTTAGTCGTCCCGAACGGCGCGAAGCGCCCCATCAGCGGCGGGTACTGATCCTTGTAGAGCATCAGCGTCAGCTTCGCAAAGCCCGCGCAGTGCCCGTCATTCATGTCCTTGTTGGCGTCCGCCATCCACGTCGCCGCAGTGGGGGTCAGCGTGCACGGGCTCGTCTGGCCGCCTTCGCACACCCGTGCACCGAATAGCCGCACGACTTGGTCGGGACCGAGATTCGCTGCCGGCTTGTTGTCGTTCTGCGGGTTTGCCTCGTTGCCGTAGTTATCGAAGCTGAAGCCGTTGACACCCGGCCTAAAGCCGCTGTCGGCAACGATCTCGGCACTCGCCGCGCCGGCGCTCACAGCCAGCAACAGGATGACGGCGAGCAACGCGACCGGTCCCACCCGCACTGCCGTGCCGGCTCGTTGTCGATCTGGATCGGGTACGCGCCGACGAATGCGCGTGTTGCCCCAGGCCGCGCCCACCCATCCGATTCCCATCCCTGACATCCCTCCAGTCCCTAGCCCCGGCGGATGCCCGCAGGCCGCATCATGGCAGGGCTCGGCCGCCACAGCAAGGTACGCCGCCTAGCGCGCGGACGGGTTCGGGGCAGCCCTGACGGTGACGGGCCGCGCGATGCCGCTGGCTACCATGCGGCGATGCCGAGTCCCGGTCTGCGTCGGGGACTCGTCGGCGTAGTGGGCTTGCGGCCCGTGATCGGGATCGCGGTGGTGGTCCTCCTGCTCTCGTCCTGCGGAGGCAGCCAGCACCATCGCGCAACAGTGCAGCCCGCGCCCCCGGCGACGTCGTCTCCGGCCCCCAAGCCCAAGCCGCGCCCTGCTCCCAGCGACGATGCATGGCCGCTGTACGGCTACAACCTGGCCCGCACCCGGGCATTCCCGAGCGGCCAGAGGCTGAACCCGCCGTTCCGGGTCGGCTGGAGGTTCAACGACGGCGCGCTGCTCGAGTTCCCGCCGGTGATCTTCCACAACACCCTCTACTTCCAGGACGCCAACGGCTACGCGAGGGCGGTCAACACGATGAACGGGCATGTCCTGTGGGTCCGCCACATCGGAACCGTGTCAGCAGCCACCCCGGCCGTCGACACCCGGCACAAGCTCGTGTTCTTCTCACTGCTCTCGATGTCCCCGGGCGCCACCTCTCCGGGTAACGGCGCGATCGTCGCGCTGTCGATGAAGACGGGGAAGACGGCGTGGTCGCACGCGTTCGCGCCCGGAAGCGAATCCTCGCCGCTGGTACATGGGCTGAGCGTGTTCCTCGGCGACCAGGGCGGGACCGTGTACTCGTTCAGGACCTACGACGGCCACCTGAACTGGACGTTTGGCGCCAGCGGGTCGGTCAAGGGCGGGGTCGCGTTCGCTCACAACACGCTCTACTTCGGCGACTACGGCGGCGGCGTCTACGCCGTGAACGCCGCCAACGGCCGGGAGGTCTGGTCGGCCGGCCCGGGCGGCAGCTTCTACTCGACCCCCGCCGTGGCGTTCGGGCGGGTGTACCTCGGGAACACGAGCGGCGCCGTGTACGCGCTTTGGGCTAACACCGGCGCGAGCGCGTGGAGCGCGTCCACCGGCGCATACGTGTACGCCTCCCCGGCGGTCGCCGATGTTCGCGGGCTTGGCCCGACCGTTTACATCGGCTCCTATGACGGCAACCTCTACGCCTACGACGCAGGCAGCGGCGGGGTCCGCTGGAGCCATTCGGCCGGCGGGCGGATCGACGGCTCGGCCACCGTCCTGGGGAACGTCGTCTACTACTCCGACCTCGGGTCGAACGCCACCGCCGGCCTGAACCTGCGCACCGGCCACCAGGTGTTCTCGTTCCCCGACGGAGAGTTCACGCCCGTGATCACGGACGGCAAGGCGGTGTTCCTGATCGGCTACTCGACGATCTATCAGCTGCTTCCGAGGCACTGACGCCGCCGCATGGGGGGGTCTAGCATTGCCCTCGAACCAGCCGAAAGGACGGACGATGCCGCTACAGGGCGAGTACGAGCCGAGCCCCGCGAAGTGGGTGCGCGATCAGGTTGAGGAGTACGAGAGCTCCGGCGGGACCAGTGGCACGACCTTGCGGGGCGTCCCCGCGGTGGTGATCACGTCGGTAGGCGCGAGTTCCGGGAAGCTCCGAAAGAACCCCGTGATGCGGGTGGAGCACGACGGCGTGTACGCGGCGGTCGCCTCGAAGGGAGGCGCTCCGCAGAATCCGGCCTGGTATCGCAACCTCGTCGAGCATCCGGTCGTCGAACTGCAGGACGCAACGGCCAAAGGTGACTACACCGCACGGGTGACGGCGGGCGAGGAGCGCAACGCGTGGTGGGACCGTGCCGTCGAGGTCTGGCCCGACTACGCCGAGTACCAGACGAACACCGACCGCGAGATCCCCGTGTTCGTACTCGAGCCCGTACGTTAGTCGGCCCGGGATGCGCAGGATCCACGTCACGCTGCGCGTTGGACTCGCGGTTTTGATGCTGACGCCGCTGCTGGCGCTGTTCAGCATGGCCGGCTCAGCAACCGCATACCCGGTCCAGTACTGCGCTCAGGTCCCGATCGTCCAGGGGACTCCTCCTTGGGGCTTCCACACAGGTGAGCCGATCACGGGCGCGACCGGCAGCTACGCCCGCGGTCACGGTGACATCGACCTGAACTCCGACACCGTCTCCGGGATCCTCTGCCAGGTCTTCCGTGTGCGCCGCCAGCCCGATCGCCTAATCGTCATGACGGTCAAGCACCACCTCGTCTACCACTCGCACTACGCGCAGATGTGGGGCGTGCCCGGGAACATCATGGAGATCATCGTCCGCGTGAAGAGCAGCACCGACCCGGGCTGCAAGGTCGGCACCCTCGGCCGCGTGACCTTGTTCGCGAGCTACAACGGGGTCCGCAGCGACAGCGTCCAGTTCATCTTCCCGGCCGCCTGCAAGGACCACAACCACCTGTACCACGGACCGCAGGTCAACAACCAGGTCCCGCCGCTTTAGCCGGGACTTCTCGCGGGCCCGTGCCCGCGTCTAGCTCAGCCTCACGACGTCGCGGCTCCTAGCGCTACGTCGCGCGGCCTCGAGGACGCGTAGCGTCGCCACCGCGTCACGCGGATCGACCGGCGCGGGACCGCCGTCGCGTAGCGCCCCTCGCAGCAGCGCGTAGAACCGCGGCCAGTCGCCGTGCTCGCTGGGGACCGGAACGCTGTCCTCCCCGCTCACGAGTCGACCCCACCGCGACTCGGGCTCGGAACCCCAATCGGGGACCTCATCGGGCCGAGCGCCGGACCGCAGCGCGTCCTCCTGGCCGTCCAACTCCCGCACCAGGAACGCGGCCTTCGTGCCCAGCACGCGAAGCCGCGGCCCTGGCGCCGCGGTCACTGCCGACGCGCGCAGATGACTGATCACGCCGCTTGCGTGACGCAGAGCCAGGAACGCGTCATCGTCGCCGGAGGCGCCACGGCGAGCGTCAACCTCGGCATACACGTGGGTCACCGAACCGAAGAGCACCAGCGCCTGATCGACCAGATGGGTGCCGAGATCCAGCAGCTGACCCCCGCCCTGTTCAGGCGAGGCGGTATCCCGCCACGACTCGGCGCTCGCCGCCGGGCGCCAGCGCTCGAAGCGCGATTCGTAGCGAAGGACGGTGCCCAGCCGATCCTCCTCCAGCAGCCGGGCAAGCGTGAGCTGATCAGAGTCCCAGCGCCGGTTCTGGAACACGGTGAGCAACCTCGCCTCGAGCTCTGAGCGGCCGATCAGCACTTCCGCTTCGCCGGACGTCATCGCGAGCGGCTTGTCGACGACGACGGCCAGGCCGCGATCGATCGCCTGCATGGCCAGCGGCGCATGCGCGTCGTTGGGCGTCGCGACCACGACGAGATCGTGCTCGTCGGCGTGCTCCCAAAGCTCGGCCGCGCTCGCCAGGATCTGCGCAGCGGGATGCTCGCGCGAGACCTGCGCCTGGCGCTCGGGGCTCGAAGTGACCACACTCGCCACTGAGAGTCCCTCGGTTGCAGCGATCAGCGGCGCATGGAAGAACCGCCCCGCCAGCCCGTAACCGATGATTGCTGCGCGCAGGTCCGCCACCGGATCAGAATACGATCCACCAGACCAGGGGCGGCGAGCGACATCCCCGCCCCAGTAAAGTCAGCCGGGGATGTTCTACGCCTGTGTATGGGTGGCGCGAACCGGGGCTGCTGAGAATCGTGAGGGTGCTTGATGCCCGCGGTGCGTGACCTGGCCGGCTCGGTCTTGGATGACCGCTACGAGCTTCACGCCGTGATCGGCGAGGGCTCGTTCGGTCGCGTCTACCGCGGCCGCGACCGCCGGTTGGGCCGCCTCGTCGCCGTGAAGGTGATCAAGCCGTGGTGGTCGGATGACCCGGATTGGGTCGAGACCTTTGAGCGGGAAGCGCAGTTGCTGGCCCGCGTAAGCGACCCGGGGATCGTGCAGATCTTCGACGTCGGACACTCGCCGGAGGGCCTCTACTACGTCGCGGAGTTCGTCAACGGCGAGAGCCTCGCGAGCCGATTGCGCCGGGGACCGCTCGCGCCGTGGGAGGCATGCGACGTAGCCGAGCAGCTCTGCCGAGCGCTCGCCCACGCCCACGCACAGCGGATCGTGCACCGCGACATCAAGCCGGCGAATGTCCTGATCTCCGCCCGGGGGCTGGTCAAGCTCGGTGACTTCGGCGTCGCGCGGCTCGCCGAAGGAAGCACCGGAGACGGAGGCGGAACGGTCGTCGGCACACCGAGGTACATGGCCCCCGAGCAGGGGCGAGGATCGGCCACGACTCCCGCAACGGACATCTACAGCGCCGGGATCGTGCTCTACGAGATGCTCGCCGGGGCGCCTCCGTTCACGGGCCACTCGGCGGTCGAGGTCGCGCTCAGTCATCTGAACGACGACCCCGCGCCGCTTCCTGCGGGCACGCCTCAAGCACTCGTCGAGATCGTGCGTCGAGCTCTGGCCAAGGACCCCGCGGAACGCTTCGAGAGCGGGGAGGCGATGGCCGCGGCCCTGGAGCAGGCACGCGCCTCGGCGCTCAACGGGGAGCGCCCGGACGACGCCGCCACGATTTCGCATGCCGCGCTCGAGCCGACTCCGGAGCCGGGAACCGCGAGCAGGGGCACGGCAACCTTGATCGCTCCCGCGTCACGCGAGCGTGGCAAAGGCGCCAGGGTCGATCCAACCCGCGTGGCGCCTCGGATGGCGCCCCGTCGCACCGTGAACCCACCCGCGCGCCGGCGGAGCATCGCCCTCGTGGTTGCAGCGCTCACGCTCCTCGGCGCGATGATCGCCGCGGCGATCCTGCTCGCTCCTGCCAGCCGCGTACGCGTTCCAAAGCTCAGCGGCCTGAACCGGACGGCGGTGATCGCCAAGGCGCGGAAGGCGGGACTGCGCCCCACATTCACGCGCCTCTTCGACTCGGCCGCAGCCGGCACCGCGATCGCACAGATCCCCGCGGCCGACGCCCGTGTCGCCAAGGGCTCGACCGTGCGCGTCACCCTGAGCGGTGGGCCCCCGCCGGTGAAGGTGCCTAGGCTCGTCGGCCAGGGATCTGCACCCGCGCGGACGATCCTCACCTCGCTCGGGCTCGGCGCTCGAGTGAGCTCAGTCCCGGCTCCGGGGGTGGCGCCCGGAACCGTCACCGCGCAGGCACCGGTCGCGGGCAAGTACCTCGCGGCGCATGGCAGCGTGGCGCTCTCGGTGGCCGAGACACCACGCTGGCGCCCTTTGACGTCCTTCGCCGGCAACGGAAGTCGCCAGTCGGTCGCATTTCGGATCCGCGGCACCCAATGGCGAATCGTCTATCGGATGTCCTATGTCGGCACCTGCACGTTCATCCTCTTCTGCAACGGACCGAGCGCCTCGGTCGTCGGATTGCCGAGCGGTTCGACCAAGGCAAATTTCGGGCTGAACGACGGAGGCAGTCAGACCAGCGTGATCCACTCCGAGCCCGGGCTCTACCAGGTCAAGGTCACGCCCGGATCCGACAATGCCAACTGGTCGATGGACATCCAGGATTACTACTGACCCACTGTCGATCCCGGATCGCTGCAGACTCCAGGCATGAACAAGACCTCATTCCTCGGCGACAAGCCGATCAACCGCATCGGCTTCGGCGCGATGCAGCTGGCCGGACCCGGCGTATTCGGACCGCCCCCGGACGTGGAGGGGGCCCGCGCGGTCCTGCGACGTGCGGTCGACCTGGGCGTCGACCACATCGACACGTCGCAGTACTACGGCCCCGATGTCGTGAACGACCTGATCCGCGAGGCATTGCATCCCTATCCCCCGAACCTCAAGCTCGTCACCAAGGTCGGCGGCCGCCGAAATGAGGCCGGTGCGTGGCTTCCCGCCCAGGCACCGGAGGAGCTGCGGGAGGGCGTCGAGGCCAACTTGCGCTCGCTGCGGGTCGAGCGCCTTGACCTCGTCAACCTGCGTCTGATGGGTGAAGGAGAGCACACCGAGGTCCCGCTGGCCGACCAGCTCGGCGTGCTCGAGGACATGCGCGAGGAGGGCAAGCTCGATCTGATCGGCGTCTCGACGATCGACCTCGACCGTGCGAGGCAGGCACACGACCTGGTCGAGCTCGGCGAGATCCAGAACTCGTACAGCATCCTCGACCGCAAGGACGAGCCGGTGCTCGAGTTCGCGCGCGAGCACCGGATCGCATACGTGCCGTACTTCCCGCTCGGGTCGGCGTTCACGGCCGGGCCCGCGTCGCTCGCGAAGGACCCGGCGATCTCGAAGGTCGCCGACAAGCACGCGGCGACGCCCTCCCAGATCGCGCTCGCGTGGCTGCTGGCTCGCTACGACCGGATGCTGCTGATCCCGGGCACGAAGTCGATCGCACACCTCGACGAGAACCTTGCGGCGATCGACATCGAGCTTGACGAGGACGACGTCGCGGGGCTCGAGACCGTCAAGCGGGTGGGGCCTCCGGTGCGCGCGCACGCCGAGAACTAGGCTGTTCGCTCGGGCAACGCGGTCATTTTCAGCACGACCGGCCCCTCGCGGATAGACTCCGCTCAGGGGTCGAGCATCCGCTCGGCCGAAGAAGTGCGTCGCGTTTCCGCAGTTGTTGCCACCGAGCACCCTCCGCGTTTCGCAGTGCACATATTCCGGAGGGACAGCATGGCCACAGGAACTGTGAAGTGGTTCAACGACGACAAGGGGTTTGGGTTCATCACTCCCGATGACTCAGGCAAGGACTTGTTCGTCCATCACAGCGCGATCCAGGGCGACGGCTTCAAGTCGCTGGCCGAGGGCGCCAAGGTGAGCTACGACGCGGAGCAGGGTCCCAAGGGCCCCGCGGCCGCGAACGTCCAGACGCTCTAAGCGACTGGGTTCGACCAGTGACGGGAGGGCTCGCGCTGCGGGTCCTCCCCTCGCGGTCCCGGTGTGAGGGCTCCGATCATGTCCACGCGCCGCGCGGCGGCCCTTGTGATGGTGGTGGCGCTTGGCTGCGTGCCCGCCGCATGCGGCGGAAGCTCGGGATCCAGCAGCGCGACGACCTCCGGGCCGGCGGTGTCAGACAGCGATGCGCAGGCGATCGGCAAAGCAGACCTCGCGGTCTTCTCCTCGGCGAACGCCTCGAGCTACATCGTCAGACATCCTGACAACGTCCGCCGAGCCGAGCAGATCCTGAAGCCGCTGATCGTGGCCAAGGCCCTGCAGGTGAAGCCGACCGACCAGCTCGCGGGTGGGCTCGTCACAGACCTGATCGATCAGCTCGACAACATCACTCCCGGACTGACAACGGGGGTGGGCGGTGAGGAGCGTCTCGACGGTCCGGTGGTGCATCGGCTTCTGGTGTTCGGCCTCAAAGACCCCGCGGAGGTGTTTCGGCCCAAAGCCGCGAGTGGCGTGACCCAGCTGGAGCGGCTGTTGCACGGCCTGACGGCCAACACTCGGCGTCAGCCCCACGGGCGTGGTCCCAGCCCAGACCGCCCACGAGCTGGCGACGCAGGACGCGCGGATCACGAGCCGCTACTGGCCGGACCTCTCCAGACGGCTCCGCAACCTAGCCGGCTCGCTCGGCTAGCAGCTCACCCCGCGCGCTCGGCCGAAGCAGCCCCCGGCGCGCGAACGCCGCCAACAGCGCAGCGGCGCCGCGAGACCGCGAACGCGACCGCCATCTTGACCGGCGACCCCGCGAGGAGGCCGCGGCCGGCCTCGAGGACGGCGGTCACCGGGTTGTAACTGCGCCGACCGCGTGGATCCAGCCGGTGAGCAGCGACAGCGGCACGTACACGGGCGCCAGGAACAGGAGCACGAACACGGGCATCTGGATCAGCGCGCCGGCCTGCTCGGTGCGCAGGAACATCGCCACGCCGCACGCCCACAGCGCCGGCACGAGGTTCATCGCCACGCCCAGGCCGAGCAGCCCGAACAGCTGGATCCCGTTGCCGTCGACGTTCATGCCGGCGATCAGCGCGGCGACCGTCACCACGGTCCCGGTCAGCGCCCAGCGCAGCAGCGCACCCACGGCATACCCGGCGATGATCCCGCTGCGCCGCGGCGCGCTCAGGAGCAGCCGGCGGGCGAATCCGGAGTCGAAGTCGCGGGCGATCGCAAACCCGGTGAACACGCCGCCGAACGCCGCCGACTGCAGGAATACGAACACGAACTGGAACGCCGTGTATCCGGCGCATAGTGGAAGTTCGGCACGTCGCTGATCCGCGAGAGACCGCCGGCGAACGCGATCAGGAAGAACAGCGGGAAGACGATCGAGGGAACGAGGATCGCCGGGTTGACCAGCGTGTCGTGGATCGAGCGCCAGGCGACGCCGCGAGCGACGTTGAGAACCGCCTCATTTCCTGGCCAGCCTTGTCCTCATCGCCGACTGCGAGAACGCCGAGCGGACCCCAGAAGCGCGACCGCGAATCCCGAACCCGAGCGCCAGCGCCTGGCCGTCCCAGCCGGTGATCACCAGGCTGCGGAGGCCCTCGAGCAGGTACGAGACCGGGTTGTAGGTGGCGATGTCGCGGAACCAGGTCGCCTTGATCAGGTCGCGCGGCAGGCTCGAGAGCTCAGGAACAGGTCACGAACAGCAGCGGGAAGATCCCCTGCACCGCCTCGCCGGTGCCGAACCGCAACGCCAGCAGGCCGCCCAGGCTGGCGAAGGCGAACGCGATCAGGATCGAGAGCGCGAGCAACACGAGCGCGCCGCCGACGCCGCTGGCGAAGTGACCCCGGTGGCCAGCCCGACGAGCAGGTAGACGACCGCCTGGACGACGCCGAGCACGAGCGCGCCCCGAGCTGGCCGACCAGCAGCGCCTCGCCGCGCAGCGGCGTCAGCGCCAGCCGATTCAGGAAGCCACTCTCGATGTCGCGCGCCAGGTCGACGCCGGCGGTGATCGAGACGAACATCGCTCCCTGGATGAACGGCATGGCGATCAGGAAGTCCCGTAGTTGTGCGTCGGGAAGCCCGGGATCCGCGTCGCCGGCGCTTAGCGCCGAGCCGTTGATCGCGAACAGGATCAGCGGGAAGAGCATCGGGAAGATCATCAGCGCGCGCTGGCGCACGTGCGGAGACCGCGCGCCGCGCCACGGCCAGCGTCTGTTCGACGAGCCCGCGCGGCGAAGAGCGCGGCCACGGCGGCCGAGCGCCGCCTCAACGGCCACGCCGCCTCCGCCCACGGCGCGGCTCGACCCTGCCTCAGCGGTCGCTGCGCCGCGGCGCCCTCGAGCTTGCGCCCGGTCTTGGCCAGGAACACGTCGTCAAGCGAGGGCTGGTGGAGCTGGAGCGTCTCAACCCTCAGGTCGGCCTGGTCGAGGATCGGACGACCTCGGCCAGTCGGACTCGCCGCCGGGCAGCTGCACGGTGACGCTGCCGCGGCCGTTGCGGCGCAGCTCTCCGAAGCGGGCGAGCAGCTCGGCCAGACGATCGCCGTCGGCCGCTCGGCGGTGTCCACCTCTACGCTGGGACTTCCGATCTCGGCCTTCAGCTGCCGCCGGGGTCCCCTCGGCGACGATCCTGCCCGTGGTCGATGATCCCGATCCGGTCGGCGAGGACGTCTGCCTCCTCGAGGTACTGGGTCGTCAGGAACACCGTCATCCCCTCGTCGTGGGCGAGCCGCGCGACCTCCTCCCACAGCGCGGTCCGGCTCTGGAGGTCCAGGCCGGTCGTCGGCTCGTCGAGGAACAGGATTCGCGGCGGTGGACCAGGGCGAGCGCGAGGTCGAGCCGCCGCTTCATCCCGCCCGAGTAGCCGCCCACCCGGCGGTCGGCCGCTTCGCTCAGCCCCACGCGTTCGAGCAGCTCGGCGCGCGCTGGCGCGTCGGCCCCGGCAGCCCCTGGAGGGTGGCCTGAAGCATCAGGTGCTCGCGGCCGGTGAGGATCGGGTCGAGCGCCGCCTCCTGGAGCGCGGCGCCGATCGTGGCGCGCACCTTGCGCCCTGGCGGACGACGTCGTACCCGCCGACGCTAGCGCGTCCCGCTGGTCGGCGGCAGCAGTGTGGTCAGCATCAAGACGGTGGTCGACTTGCCCGCGCCGTTTGGCCCGAGGAAACCGTAGATCTCCCCGGGCGAGACCGCGAGGTCGATGCCGTCCACCGCCCGCGGTCCCTTGCGGAACTCGCCGGACGAGCTGCTCCACCTCGATCGCCGGGGACTCGCTCATCTGGCCGCACTGTAGCAACTACTTGAGGTTGTCAAACATCGAGGAGATCAATTAGACTTGACGAGATGACCAGGACGGCTGAAGCCAGCCGAGATCTGCCACCCGCGCTCCGAACGACGAGTCGTGGGCGATGCTGCGGGGGCTGCTGGGGAGCAGCGACGGCGGTTTCTGACGGTCGCGGCCGAGCTCGACATGCACCCCGCGCAGGCGGGAGCGCTGCTGCAGATGAATGCCGATCAGCCGCTGCCGATGAACGAGCTCGCGGCGCTGCTCGCATGCGACAACTCGAATGTCACCGGCATCATCGACCGGCTCGAGGCTCGGGGACTGGTCGCGCGCCAGCCCTACGAACAGGACCGCCGGGTCAAGCACGTCGTGCTCACACCGCACGGCGCCCAGCTGCGAGAGCAGATGGGCGCGCTGATCGGACGCCCGCCCGCCGGGTTCGAGCGGCTGTCACCGGGCGAGCAACGCCAGCTGCGCGACCTCCTGAGCGCCGCGCTCGAAGACTAGGCTCACAGCGCCGCGTCGGCGAGCATCGCGACCTGGCCGGGGTCGCTCGAGCAGGGGAACACCACGAGCTCGTCGCAGCCGGCGCGCTCGAAGGCCGCGATGTAACCCTTGACCGTGTCGGCGTCCTTGGCTGCGCTGCCCGCGATCATCCCGCTCAGGTCCTCGCCCAGAAACGCGTAATAGTCGCGCAGGTAGCCCTCGGCGTTGCGCTCGGCGCCGTCCCCCAGCGAGAAGTACGCGAGCGCCATCTTGCGCGGCTCGCCGTCGCGACCGTGCCGCTCCCAGGCGGCGGTGAGCTTCTCGATCCCCTCAGACAGCTGATCCGGGGTCCCACCGCCCATGATCCAGCCATCTCCGTAACGGCCCGCGCGCTCGAACGTCGCATCCGCGGCGCCGCCGACGATCAGACTCGGCCCCCGCCCCTGCGGCCGCGGCCCGATCCTCGCCTCGGTCGCCTCCTCGCCGGTCCAGATCTGCCGGATCTGCTCGAGAGCCCGGTCCTGCCATGCCCCGCGCTCCGACATCGAGACACCGCTGACGACATAGTCGTCCTCGCGCCCGCCCAGACCGATTCCCAGCACGGCGCGCTCGCCACCGGCGATCGCGTCCAGCGAGAAGGATCTGCTTGGCGACGAGCGCGGCGTTCTGGCGCAGCGGGCCGAGCATCACGGTGGTGGCGAGGCGGATCCGTTCCGTGACCGCGGCAGCCGCGGTCAACGCGGTCAGCGGCTCGTAGTTTGGATACACAATGCGGTCGATCGTCCCGAGCGTCGAGAAACCGGCGTCCTCCGCCGCCCGCGCCCACTCGAGCAGATCCCGGCGCGTCGCCCCCGGTATGGCGTTGGGTAGTCCGATTCCGATTTCCATCGCGCTGCCTCCAGTCGGAGCTCGTGGGCTTGATGTTGGGTCGCTTCAATCTAACCGGCGCGACGAGCCATCATGTGGCCATGTCGACGCTCGGTCCTCTGGACTTCGTGTATCTCCCAAGCCGCACGGTGGCCGACGACCTCGAACACTTCACGCGCGGGCTCGGCGGAGAGCTCGTGTTCGCGATCGAGGCGTTCGGGACGCGGGTCGCGATGGTGAGGCTGAGCCCCGAGCCTCCCGCGCTGCTGCTGGCGGGTCACCTCGAGGGCGACCAGCCGGTACTCGTCTTCCGCGCGCCGGAGCTCGAACAGACCCTCGCGCGTCTTGAGAAGCAGGGCGTGCAGATCGCCGCGAGGTTCGGCATCCCGCACGGCCCGGGCGCCGAGCTCGTCAATCCCGGCCCGCAACGGATTGCGATCTACGAGCTCAGCAGGCCGAAGGTCGCTGAACGCCTGGCGGGCAGACGGGACTTCTGACGGCTGGGCCACAGGGCGCGCCGCCCGGCTAGCCCAGACGGAACACCGGGTGATCGGGGGCTACCTGGGTGAGCTCCTCGTCGCTCGAGTCCGGGCCGACCCCACCAAAGAACGCACCGACCTCGAACTTCCATCGCGTCAGGTAGGCGCGCAGGATCGGGGCGCGCTCGTCGTCGGGTACCTCGCTGGCCGTGAACGACTCGCTGCGCCTCCCCACGAGCAGCCTCCCGCCTCCGCTGGCTCGAAGGTTCCGGACCCACTGGGTGTGCCCTCGGGGCGAGACCAGGTAACGCTCCCCCTCGTAGCTGAGCAGGTTCACCGGGGTTCGGCGCGGCTCGCCCGTCTTGCGCCCGGGCACCTCCAGGACGCGCGAGCCCCACACGCTGACCCCGATTCGCGTGAAGGCGGCCACCGCCCGATTGAAGACGTTCGTCGTGAACCACCCCGGCCGCTGATAGGCATCGGCCATGCCCGGGAGTATGCCGATCGATCCCAATTGGGCGGTCCATTGACGTATGCTGCTCGCGGTCCTCGCCCGGGCGCACCGAGGCGCGGGGGCGCACGGCCGGCGGCCTAGCGAAAGGATTACCGGAACATGAGAAAGCTTTGCTCCGTCGGGGCGGTCGCGCTCGCGGCGATCGCCGTTGCGGGCTGCGGCGGCTCGTCCAACCGCAACGCGGGTTACGGCGCGTTCATCGCACAGCTGAACTCGCTCTGCAGCCAGGGAAACAGCGCCGTCAGCGCCGCGAGCGGGACGAGCGCCAAGCTCGCCGTGATCGAGACCTACATCAAGAAGTTCGAGGCCCTGACGCCGCCGAGCCAGCTCACGTCGATCTTCGACCAGTGGACATCGACCCAGAACCAGACGCTCGCAGCGCTCAAGGGCGGAGATGCGGCCACCGCCCAGACTCTCACCAAGCAGGGCGACACGCTCGCTTCGTCGCTCGGCGCAGGCACCTGCGCGGCCGGCAGCAGCGGGTAGCACGGGCGGAGCCGGATAGACGGGACGTGTGCGACTGACGATCCCGCTTCGGGCGCAGCTGGCGGGGCTGCTACTCGCTGCCACGGTGGCCGAGGCCTTACTGTGGGAAGGCGGCTTTGCGGCGGCGTCGCGGCTCGTCTTCGGGGTGGTCGCGCTCGTGGCGCTCGTCGCGACCGCAACCGCCGACCGGGCACACGTCGCCCGCCTGTTGCGCCAACCGGTCGTGCTGACACTGGCGGCACTGGCGGTGCTCGGCGCGGTGTCGGCCGCGTGGACCGTGGGGCTCGCCGCGGACGCACTGAGGTGGGGCCTGGTCACCGCCGGCTACGCCGCGGTAGTCGTGACGGCGGCGGTGGTCGCGGGGGCCCGCGGGGGGGTCGAGCGACTCGCGGCCGGCGTCTGCGTGCTCGCGATCGTCGGCGGCGCGATCGGCCTGATCGCCGCGTGCGTAATCGGTGAGCCGCTCGCCGACCGGATCGGCGGCAGCTGGCGCCCCGGCGGCCCGCTCGAGTACTCATCGGCGCTCGCGCTGCTCGAGGTCTCGGCACTGCCGGCGCTGCTCAGGGCGATGTGCTCAGAGCGGCGGGTGCTCGCCGCGGCCGGCGTCACCGGGGCGACGATCGCCGGGGCGGTGCTCGGGCTCGCCGACAGCCGCGCCGAGCTCCTGCTCGCCGCACTCGTGCTGTGCGCCGCGATCGCGCTGCCGCAGAGGACGCTCCGGGCCAACCGCACGCAGGCCGCCGGCGCGACGCTGACGGTCCTCGCATCCGCGGTGCTCGCCCACCTGATCGCAGGCGGCTACTTCGCGCCCGGGACCACCCCCGGAGCGTGGCGACTGCTCGGACTCGCAGCCGGGTGCGCGGTCATCTGCGCGGCGTGGCTCGGAGGACGAGCCGGGGCCAGGGGTCGCGCGCGCGTCGCGATCACCGGCGCAGCCACGATCGCGCTTGTCGTGGCGGTCAGTGTCGGACCGGCGGCGGGCGCCGGAACCTCGTCCCGGCCGGCGGGGCACGCAACCGCCGGGCTCGAGCCGAACGGCGGATTGCTGCACGGCCGCCTGCAGCTGTGGGACGCCGCGTTGAAGGTATTCGCCGCGCATCCGCTCGCCGGGTCGGGCGCCGACTCGTTCATCGTGGCCAGCGCGCGCTACCAGCGCTCCGGTGCGATCGCGTTCGCCCACGACCTGCCGCTCGAGCTCGCAGCCGAGCTCGGCGTCGTGGGCCTGCTGCTGACCCTCGCGCTCTACGCCGCGACCGGATCGGCGTTGTGGCGCGCGCGCAACCGAGCCGCTGCGTGGCTGCTCGGCCCGGGTGCCGGGGCGTTCCTGGCGGCCGGCCTGGTCGACTGGCCCTGGCATCTCGCAGGATCGGGAGCGGTGTGGGCCGTATGCACAGGCGGCGTGATCGGATCCGTAACGTTCCCCAACGAGTGCCGTCCACCTATACAACCGTCCGTCACGACCGGGGTGTGGATGAGGTCGCCGTCGAGGAGCCGCTCGAGATCCGAGTCGGTGGTCACCCGCTCGCCGTGACGATGCGGACGCCCGGGCACGACGAGGAGCTCGCGCTCGGCTTCCTGTACGGCGAGGGCCTGATCGACGGCCCGCGGAGGGCTGGGCCCACCGAGGACTTCGCGGTCAACACGGTGGAGGTGGAGGGCCCGCTGCTCCGAGATCCCGCGCGCCGGCGCTTCTATACGACGTCGTCGTGCGGAGTGTGCGGAAAGGGTGCGCTCGAGGAGCTCGCCGTCGACAGCCCCGCGCCGCCCGCGGGGCCGACGGTCCCCCGATCGCTCGTGGCCCGGCTCCCGGACCTCCTGGAGCAGCCGACGTTCGAACGCACGGGAGGTCTCCACGCGACCGGATTGTTCGACCCCAACGGGCGCCTGCTGATCGCGCACGAGGACGTCGGCCGGCACAACGCGATGGACAAGGTGATCGGCCAGGCGCTGCTCGAGGGCAACGTCCCGCTCGGCGAGCGGATCCTGTGCGTGAGTGGGCGGCTGTCGTTCGAGCTCGTGCAAAAGGCGGCGGTCGCAGGCGCGCCGATCCTCGTCGCCGTCGGGGCGCCGAGCTCGCTCGCGGTGTCGCTGGCGGAGGACCGCGGACTGACCCTCGCCGGGTTCGCTCGGCAGGGCGAGGTCAACATCTACACGCACCCGGGGCGGATCGAGCGCGACGGTTAGCGCCCGGCGGCGAGGGTCGCAAGACCCTCGAGCTCGTCCTCTGAGGACCACGCTCCGACGGATGCGCGCACGAGCCCGAACGCGGGGATGCTGCGCACGACGAACCCGCTCGCGGCCAGGCGCTCGACATCGGCAGCCGGATCCTCCGACTTCCACGAGACGAGCGTCGAGCGACCCCGATCACCGACCTCGAGCCCGAGCTCGGTCAAGCGCTCGGCCAGCCATGCCGCAAGCGCAGCGCCGCGCTCGTGGACCCAGCTCCAGCCCGCTCCACCCAGGACCTCGAGCGACGCGAGCGCCCACGCGCTGCGAAGCGCGGGGGAAACCCGTGGTCGAGGCGCTTGACGCCCTCAGCGGGTTCGAACTCGAGCGCCCGCGCGGGATCGGCGACCGACGCGTAGCCCGGCCACGGGATCAGGAGATCGTCGAGCCGGTCCTCGCGCACGTACAGGCTGCCGCTCCCCTCGGGGCCGCACAGCCACTTCTGGCCCGAGGCGGCATAGAAGTCGCAGCCGAGCGCGCGGACATCGACCGGCACCGCACCGAGCGCCTGGGCGGCGTCGAGGAGCACCGGAGCGCCGGCGGCGCACAGCGCGGAGACGTCAGCGACGCGGCCGCTCACCCAGGAGACGTGCGAGCAGGCGACGAGGCGCGTCGCGGGCCCGATCTCGCCCGGAAGCTCCGTGAACGGGACCACGCGAACCGAGATTCCGTGACGAAGCCGAGCACGACCCAGAGGTGCCAGCAATCCCGGATGCTCCTCGTCGCTGGTCACGATCTCATCCCCGGAATGGAGATCCAGTCCGGCGAGCACGGTGTTGACGCCATCGGTCGTCGAGCCCGTGAGCGCGACCTCCGCGGCTTCGCAGCCAAGCACTCCGGCGTAGCCCGCACGGAGGCGCTCGGCCAGGTCCATGAGCTCCTCGAAGTACGCCTTGCCGCACCGGCCGCCGCTGACCTCCAGGTCGAGCCGCGCGTGCGCCGCCTCGGCCGCCTGGCGCGGGACCGGGCCCTCGGTCCCGGCGTTCAGATACGACAGCCGCTCGAATACCGGGAACTGGGAGCGGAAGCTCGCGGGATCGCGCGGCGACGTCATCTCTGGCCAGTTTCTATCGTGTCGGCCATGTGCTTTGACTTCGACGCCCGCCCACCGGCTCCACCCGCCGACCTCCTCCTGCCTCCGATCGCGGGGGGCGCGGGCGCCGAGCAGCTCGAGCTGACCTCCGCGGACGGCACGAAGTTCTCCGCGGCGATCGCCGAATCGCCCGGCGGGCGGGGCGGGATCGTGATCTTGCCGGACGTCCGCGGGCTGTACCCGTTCTACACCGATCTGGCCGAGCGCTTCGCCGAGGCCGGATATCACGCAATCGTGCTCGACTACTTCGGACGGACCGCGGGCCTCGGGCCACGCGATGAGGACTTCGAGTACATGCCACACGTCCAGGAGCTCGAGGTCGAGCGCGTCCAGGACGACCTCACGGCGTGCGCGGCCGCGCTCGCGGAGCGCACCGGGGTCTTCGCGCCGGCCACCGTCGGCTTCTGCCTCGGCGGATTTGAATCGTTCCTGGCCGCGGCCGACGTCCCCGGGCTGTCGGCCGCGGTCGGCTTCTACGGGATCCTCGACGGAGCGCGGTTCGGGATCCCCGGCCCGATCGATCGCGCCGCCGAGATGCGCTGCCCGGTGCTCGGCCTGTTCGGTGGCGAGGATCAGGCGATCCCGGTTGAGGATGTCGAGCGGTTCGACCAGGCGCTCGCGTCCGCCGGCGTCGAGCACGAGACTCACGTGTACCCCGGGGCCCCACACTCGTTCTTCGACAGGCGCTTCGATGAGTACGCCGACGTGTGCGAGGACGCCTGGCGGCGGATGCTCGGGTTCCTGGACCGCCACGCGGCGACGGCCTGACCCCTACGAGGCCGGCGCCTCCTCGCGCTGCTCGGCCGTCGCGGTCTCGGCCTCCTCGCGCTCTGCGGCGTGCTCTTCCAGCTCGCGCTTGAGCACCTTCCCGGTGGCGTTGCGCGGGAGCCCGTCGACGAACACAACCTCGCGGGGAACCTTGTAGTTGGCGAGGTTGTCCTTGACGTAGGCCTTGAGCTCGTCCTCGGTGACGCTCTGCCCGTCGCGGACGACGACGAACGCCTGCAGTCGCTGACCGAATTTCTCGTCGTCGACGCCTAGCGCCGCGGCGTCCTCGATCGCGTCGTGGGTGACGAGGAGCTCTTCGACCTCGGCGGGGAACACGTTCTCGCCGCCCGAGACGATCATCTCGTCGTCCCGCCCGTCGATGAACAGGCGGCCGTGCTCGTCGAAGTGGCCGACGTCGCCCGACGAGATCAGGCCGCCGACCTCCTCCTTGGTCCCGCCTCCGGTGTAGCCCTCGAACTGCGAGATGTTGCCGACGAAGATCCGCCCGTTCTCGCCGGTGGGCAGCTCGTTGCCATCGTCGTCGATGATCTTGACGACGGAGCCGCGGACCACCTTTCCGACCGAAGCGGGGTCCGCCTCGAAATCCTCGGGGGTCGCGATCGTCGCGTACGAGACCTCAGTCGAGCCGTAGAGGTTGTAGATCACGGGACCGAACGCGTCGAGCGCCCGGCGCGCCACCTCGGGGCTAAGCCTGGACCCGGAGAGGAAGATGATCCGCAGCGATGACGTGTCGCGCTTCTGGATCTCCTCGGTCGGGAGCTCAAGCGTGCGCTGGAGCATCACCGGGACCATCACCATCGCGCTCGCGCGGTGCTGTTCGAGGCTGTCGAGCGTCTCTTCGGGGTCGAATCTCCGGCGGACGACGAGGGTCGAGCCCAGCCCGATGCCGACGATCGCCTGCGCGAACCCAAGCGCGTGGAACATCGGCACGCACAGCTCGGTCACCTCTCCCGCCCTGAACGGCACCTTGCTGAGCAGGCCGCCGATCAGCGCCAATGACTTCGGTTCGCTGCGGGGTGCGCCTTTAGGCGTGCCCGTGGTGCCGCTGGTGAGGATCGTGATCCGGGGCGCGGTCCCGGGCCGTTGCGGGGCGCTGACGTCGCCGCCGTCAATCAAGGCGTCGAGCGTGTCGTCTCCGGGCTCGTCCGCCCAGGCACGCCAGCGGCCTCGCGGCGGCTCCTCGACCTCCTTGAGCACGTCCGCGTACTCGTCGTCGTAGACGAGCAGGTCAGTGCCCTCCCGGGTCGCCACTTCGACAATCTGGGGTCCCGCGAACGAGGTGTTCAGAAGCACGATCCGCGCGCCGCACTTGGCTGCCGCGAACACCGACTCGAGGAACCCACGGTGGTTGCGTGCGAGGATCGCCACTCCCTCTCCCGGCTCGAGGCCCCGCTCGCGCCAGGCGTTCGCCAGGGCGTTGGAGCGCTCGTGAAGCTGCGTGTAGGAGAGCTCGCCGCGCTCGTCGACCACCGCGACGTGATCGCCGTGCCGGATCGCCCCCACGGCGACGGCGCCGGCAAGCATCCCGTAGCGCTCGAACGCGAGCAGCATCTTTGCGACCCGATGTGGCGGGTCGACCCCAATGACGCCGCTGCGGATGCAGAGGGCGGCGAAGTAGGCCTCATCCCCGGCTCGCTCCGCGAGCTTGAGACCTCCCCTGATGAGTTCGCTCGGATTCAGGTCCACGATCTCACGCGCTCCACAGCCACGCGACTCCCTACTCCTCCTGTGCGCTCACCATACCCACTTTTCCACGGGTCACTCTCGTTTTCACTGCGCTGGGTTGGGTAGGACAAAAGCGATGGTGGGCGAACTGATCACGCTGCCGTTACGCATTGGCGTACGCGCAACCAGGCTGTGGCTCCGAGCAACCGGAGAGACGGTTGCCCTCGCCGCTGACGCGACCGGGCGACTGATCGACCGGGTGAGCGGGAGCCGCGCAATCGCGGTGTCGGGACCCCCCGTCACGCACGAGCGGGATGTCTCGCCGAGCGCGAACCGACCGCGAATCGCGGACCTACGAGAAGGAGACAACCAATGCCTGACACGAAACTCAACGAACGTGACGCAAAGCTGGTCCAGTGGCTGAACGAGGCACACGCCAAAGAGGCGGAGCTCGAGGCGGCACTGACGGCGCACATCACGCTGACCGAGAAGAAGTCGTACAAGAAGCGCCTGCGCCAGCACCTGACCGAGACACGGGACCACAAGCGCAAGGTCGCGTCGCGGGTCAAGCAGCTCGGCGGCACCGCGATTGCTGGTCCGAACCTGCCCGGCGTGCCCGATGCGCTCGGCGAGGCCGCCGGCAAGGCCGTCGCAGCGGTCAAGACCCAGGTCGGCGCCGCCCGCGCGGTCGTCAACGACCAGCTCGAGACGCAGCTGCGCAACGCGCAGGAGGAGCTCCGTGAGGAACACGTCGAGATCGCGCTCTATTCGCGGATAATCACGTTCGCCGAAGAGGTCCACGACCGCGAGACCGCCCGGCTGGCCAAGGCGATCCGTCGCGACGAGGAACGTATGGCGAAGTTCCTCGACGCCGAGCTCGTCCGCCTGGTGAAGGAAGTCGTCCGCAAGCAGGTCCCGCGCGATCAGCGTCCGAGTACCGGCACTCGCCGTCGTCCGCGGCGCACCACCGCGCGCGCCTCGGGCGGGGCCCGCACAAAGGCGTCGCGGAGCACCGGGTCGGGAACCCGCTCGCGGAGCACCGGGTCGCGTCCCCGCAGCACCGGCTCGGCGACGCGCTCGCGCAGGACCACGCGGGCGACAACCGCTCGCAGCCGCGCCCGCTCGCGTAGCTAGCGCCCGCTGTATCACCGTCGTCCGGCCTACCCCCGGGGGGTATCCTCCCGGGGGTGGCCGTCTAGACAAGATCGGCGACGGCCTCGCCAACGCGTTCCTGATGCTCTGGCAGACGTGGTGGGCGCTCGTCCTGGGGTTCTTCTTCTCGGCGATCGTCCAGGCCCGGGTCTCGCGTGAGCGAATCGAGGCCACGCTTGGTGGCTCGGGGCCGGGGCCCGTGGCTCGCGCCACGGGGCTCGGCGCCGCCTCCTCCTCCTGCTCCTACGCCGCCATCGCAATCGCGCGGTCGCTGTTCGCGAAGGGCGCATCCGCCACCACGGCCCTCGCGTTCCAGGTGGCGTCCACCAACCTCGTGTGGGAGCTCGGGCTGGTCCTGTGGGTGCTGATCGGCTGGCAGTTCACGCTCGCCGAGTACCTCGGGGGAGTGATCATGATCGTGTTGATGGCGGTGTTGGCGCGGGCGTTCATCTCTCCCTCGCTCGAGACCGACGCACGCCGTCACGCTCAGGCGGCATCCTCCGAGCACGATCACGACCATGGGCACGGACACGGCGACGGAGGATCGGAACGCCGGCCGCTCGGTTGGACGAGCCTTAGGGCATGGTCGGAGATCGCCGGGTACTTCCGCGCCGACTGGGCCATGCTCTACCGCGAGATCGCGGTCGGCTTCCTGCTCTCGGGTTTCATCGGCCTGCTCAGCAACCGCTTCTTCGAGGCGCTGTTCATCCACGACGCGCCCCCGGCGCTCCGCCTGCTCGAGAACGCCGTGGTCGGCCCGGTGGTCGCGGTCCTGTCGTTCGTGTGCTCGATCGGAAACGTTCCGTTGGCCGCGGTGCTGTGGTCCGGCGGGATCTCGTTCGCGGGCGTGCTCGCGTTCCTGTTCGCCGATCTGATTGTGCTTCCGATCATCGTCATCTACCGCAAGTACTACGGCGCGAGGTTTGCATTTCGCATCACCGCGCTGATGGTGGTGACGCTGATCCCAGCGGCGCTGATCGTCGACGGCCTGTTCAGCGTGGCGGGGCTGATCCCCCACACGCATCCCTCGCGCAGCAGCGTGTTCGGTGAGGTGACGGTCAACTACAAGCTGTGGCTGAATCTCCTCGGGCTGGCGATCTTCGGCTTCCTGTTCGGATTGCGTCGCGTCGGCGTACGCTGATGGTCAAATGCAGCGCTTTTGGCGGAGCCGGGGACGCGCCGCCCCGGGACTGACCGGGGGCCGTCCGCCGCTTCGTCTCGGGGTCGCGGCGGCGATCGTGTCGGTGGCGCTCGCGACCGCCGCCATATACCCGCTCAAGACGATCGCGCCGACGGTCTCGCTGAGCGTCGTCTACCTGCCGGCCGTCCTCCTGGTCTCGGTCTACTGGGGACTGTGGCTCGGGCTTGGCGCGTCGCTGCTGAGCGCTGCGGCATTCAACTTCTTCCACCTGCCGCCGGTCGGAAGGTTGACGATCTCCGATTCACGCAACTGGGTGGCGCTCGCCGCGTTGGTGATTGTCGCGGCTGTCGTGAGCACGATCGCCGACCTCGCTCGGGGGCGTGCCGACGAGGCGGAGCTCCGACGGCGTGAGGCTGATCTTGCGGCGAGCCTGGCGAGGGAGCTCCTGGCTGGCGCGCAGACGGTCGTGGCACTCCGAGCCGCGGCCCACCGGGTCGCGGAGGCACTCCAGATTCCCTCCGCCGCAATTGAGCTGGGTGAGGGCAGCGGGCCCGGCGACGGCCGGCGGGATGCGATCCCGCTACACGACGGCGCGGGTCGCCGGATCGCGACGCTGTTCGTGCCCAAGGAGCTTCCCGCGGACACGGTGCAGCGTCTGCGCACCCGCGTCGTACCGGCGCTGGAGGCGCTGATCGCGATCGCGCTCCAGCGCGATGTGTCGCAGGCGGAGGCGGTGGAGACCGCGGCGCTCCGGCGCAGCGACGAGCTCAAGACCGCGTTGCTCCAGGCGACTTCGCACGACCTTCGGACCCCGGTCACCGCGATCCTCGCGGCGGGCCACGCGCTCCGTGCCGAGTCGATCACGTCCGAGGAGCGGAGCGAGCTGTCCGCGGCGGTGGTCGAGGAGTCCGAGCGACTGTCCGCGCTGATCGACAAGCTGCTCGACCTCTCGCGCCTGCAGTCGGGGCGCGCCGAGCCACGCCGCGAGTGGACCTCGCTCGAGGAGGTGGTGCTGGCTGCTCGTGACGGGATGCCCGAGCCGATCGACCTGCGAGTGGCGGTCGACCCGGATGTGCCCGCGGTTCGCGCCGACGCCGCACAGCTCGAGCGGGTGTTCGCGAACCTGCTCGAGAACGCGTGGCAGTACTCGGGGGGACGGCCGGTGTCCGTTCACATCCGCCGCGCCGCGGGCGGCGTCGTCGTCCGAGTGGTCGATCAGGGGCCGGGTATCAGGCGCACCGAGCAGTCGCTGATCTTCGAGCCCTTCTATCGCGGCTCGGCTCCCGCGCGGCAGCGATGGACGGGTTCGGGTCTCGGTTTGGCGATTGTCAAGGGATTCGTCGAAGCGAACGGCGGAGCGATCTCCGTCGACTCGCTCCCTGGCCAGGGGACGAGCTTCGTGATCTCGTTCCCGGTCGGGAACGAGGCCGGCCTCGCGGCGGCCGGATGACCACGCGCCCACCGGTGCTCGTCTGCGACGACGAGACCCAGATCCTGCGCGCGCTGCGCGTGATCCTGCGCGACGCCGGCTACGAGGCGGTCCCCGCCTCCACCGGCGAGGAGGCCCTCGACCTCGCGGCCGTCCGCCACCCGGAAGCCGCGATCATCGACCTCGTACTCCCGGACATCGACGGAGTCGAGGTATGCCGCCGGCTGCGCGAGTGGAGCAAGCTGCCGATCATCGTGCTCTCCGCGGTCGGCGAGGAGGACGCCAAGGTCCGGGCCCTCGCCGCCGGAGCCGACGACTACGTCACCAAGCCATTCGGCCCGCGAGAGCTGATCGCTCGGCTCCAGGCCGTTCTGCGACGGTCGGCGTCCGAGCCTGAGGACGCGGTGATCGAGGCCGACGGCCTCGAGGTCGACCTCGGCGCGCGAAGCGTGCGCCGAGACGGCACCGAGGTGCACCTCACCCCCAAGGAAT
Source organism: uncultured Solirubrobacterales bacterium (assembly GCA_963695965.1). Lineage (GTDB taxonomy): Bacteria > Actinomycetota > Thermoleophilia > Solirubrobacterales > Solirubrobacteraceae > Palsa-465. Next base: position 15,845 of record CAVOIU010000003.1, on the reverse strand, counting down.
TCGACCTGTTGCGAGTGCTGGCCCGTAACCGTGGCCGGCTGATGACCCATCGCGAGCTGCTCACGACGGTGTGGGGGGTGGGCTACGGCGAGGACACACAGGTCCTGCGCGCGCACGTCGCAAACCTGCGGCGAAAGATCGAGCCGCCGGAGGGACCGCGGTTCATCAAGACCGATCCTGGCGTCGGATACCGGTTCGCCGGATGACGCGCACAGCGCCCTTCACCGCGCCTTAGACCGTCTTCACAGCATCTTCATGCCATTGGGCCGTTTCTGCACGCGGCCTTGACGAGTGCGGCGCCACCATCGTCACATGGATGTCGTGGCGGTGCTCCTGGGAATCCTGATCTTCGCCGTGCTGTACGCGCTGATCTTTGGAATCGAGCGCGTATGAGCGGCGGTGACCTGTTCGGGCTGATCGTCTCGGTGATCGTCTGCGTGTACCTGCTCTACGCGCTGCTGCGCGGAGAGAAGTTCTGACGCGATGACCTTCTCGGGCTGGCTGACGATCGTCCTGTTCGTCGTCGTCCTGACGGCGCTCGCGATGCCGTTGGGGCGCTACATGGCGGCCGTGTACTCGGACGAACGGACGTTTCTTGATCCGCTGTTCAGGGGTCCCGAGCGCCTCCTCTACAAGGTCCTCCGCGTCGACGCCCACAAGGGTCAGGACTGGAAGGCCTACGCCAAGAGCCTGATCGTCTTCTCGCTCGCGGGCTGGCTTCTCCTGTATCTCATCCTGCGGACGCAGACGCTGTGGAACTTCACCGGGCTCAACCCGCAGGGCTTCCACTCCGGCACGTGGGACGTGACGTTCAACACCACCTCGTCGTTCCTCACGAACACGAACTGGCAGTACTACGGCGGCGAGACGACGATGAGCTACTTCAGCCAGATGGTCGGGCTGACGGTGCAGAACTTCCTCTCCGCCGGCGTCGGGATCGCGGTGGCGGTGGCGCTTATCCGCGGGATCATCTCTCGCTCGGGCACAAGCCTCGGCAACTTCTGGCACGACCTGATCCGCACGGTCCTGTGGGTGCTGACGCCGATCTCGTTCGTGATCGCGCTGGTGCTCGTGTCCCAGGGGTCGATCCAGAACTTCTCGCACTACCTGACCGTCAACGGCGTGACGGGCCTCGGCCAAACGATCGGGATGGGCCCGGTCGCTTCCCAGGAGGCGATCAAGATGCTCGGCACCAACGGCGGCGGATTCTTCAACGTCAACTCCGCGCACCCGTTCGAGAACTCGAACGGGTTCACGAACTTCGTCGAGATGCTGGTCGTGCTGAGCATCCCGGCGTCGCTGATCTTCATGTATGGCAGGATGGCCGGCAAGCGGCGCCAGGGCTACGCGCTCTACGCGACCGTGATGGTGATGTTCCTCGGCGCGGTGGCGGTCGCGTATGTTGCGGAGGCGCACGGCTCGCCCGCGCAGCACGCGGCAGGCCTGCACACGCAGGTGATCTCCGGCTCCACCGGCGGCAACATGGAGGGCAAGGAGCAGCGGTTCGGGATCGCCGGATCGGCGCTGTTCGACGTGGTCACGACCGTCACCTCGTGCGGCGCGGTCAACAGCGGGCTCGAGTCCTATACGGGCATCGGTGGCGCGGTCCCGTTCGCGAACCTGTCCGCCAGCGAGACGATCTTCGGCGGTGTCGGCACCGGCCTCTATTCGATCCTGCTGTACGTGATCTTGGCGGTGTTCATCGGCGGGCTGATGGTCGGCCGCACCCCGGAATACCTCGGTAAGAAGATCGAGGCGAAGGAAATCAAGCTGACCGTGCTCGGCCTGCTGGTAACGCCGCTGTTCGCGCTGTTCTCGACCGCGCTGGCGGTCGCAAGCAAGCCCGGGCGCGCGTCGATCTTCAGCCCCGGCAGACCTCAGGGCTTCTCCGAAACCTTGTACGCGTACCTGTCGCAGGCCAACAACAACGGCTCGGCGTTCGCCGGTTACACCGGCTATGTCCAGCCCAACGCCGGCAACCTCGGCGCCCACGGGGTCAAGTTCGCGGACATCCTCGGCGGCTTCACGATGATGTTCGCGCGCTACGCCCCGATCCTGTTCGCGCTGGCGGTGGCCGGAGCGCTCGCCGGCAAGCGGATCAGCCCCGCGGGCCTCGGCACGATGCGTACCGACAACCCGACGTTCGTCGTGCTCCTGATCGGCGTGATCGTCCTGGTTGGCGCGCTCACCTTCTTCCCCGCCCTGCTGCTCGGCCCGATCGTGCAGGGCCTGACCGGCCACCTCTACTGAGTCTCTGAAATGCGCAAAGACATCATCACATCGGCAATCGGAATCGTGGTCCTGACGCTCCTGTGCGGGGTTCTGTACCCGCTGGTGGTCACCGGGGTCGGCCAGCTCGCGTTCCCCGGCAATGCCAACGGCCAGAAGATCTACGTGAACGGCAAGCTGGTCGGCTCGAAGATCATCGGCCAGCAGTTCGCCGACCAGGTCGTCAAGAACGGCAAGCCACAGGTTGACAAGAACGGCAATCCGGTCACGACCCCGGATCCCCGCTACTTCCAGAGCCGGCCGTCCGCGACCGTCCCTCCTGACAACGCAGCCGGGACCGCGTTCTCCAACGCGGGCCCCAACAACATCGCGACCGAGCAGGCATTCGCCTCCAACATCCAGGCGTATCTCGCGCTAGAGAAGCCCTACGTCCCGGGCCTCACCGCCGCGCGCATTCCGGTCGACGCCGTGAACACCTCGGCGTCGGGGATCGATCCGGACATCTCGCCCGCGAACGCGCAGATCCAGGCGCACCGCGTCGCGGCCGTCCGGCATTTGTCGCTCGCGCAGGTGATGACGCTGATCTCCAAGTACACCCACGGGCGCGGGCTCGGCTTCTCGGGTGAGCCTGGCGTGAACGTGCTGCAGCTGAACCTTGCTCTCAACCGGCTGACGGGAGGCCGCTGATGTCGACGAGCGCTCCCGCGGCGCCCCAAGAGCGCCAGGCCGTATCGCTGTTCAGGCGCGACATCGTCAAGCGCGCCGTGATCGACAGCTTGCTCAAGCTCGACCCGCGCGTCCAGATCCGCAATCCGGTGATGTTCGTCGTCGAGATCGGGGCCGTGATCACAACGGTCACGTGGCTGATCCAGGTGTTCGGCGGGAGCCCGCTGGGCGGAGGGCACGAGCCCGCGTGGTACACGCTGACGATTTCGATCTGGCTGTGGCTGACGGTCGTGTTCGCCAACATCGCGGAGGCGTTCGCCGAGGGACGCGGACGCGCGCAGGCCGACACGTTGCGCGCGATGCGCCAGGAGACGGTCGCAAAGCTCAAGGACGGGAGCACCAAGCAGGCGTCCGAGCTGGCCAAGGGCGACGTGGTCGTCGTCGACGCCGGCGAGCTCATTCCCGGCGACGGCACCGTGATCGAGGGGATCGCGTCGGTTGACGAGTCGGCGATCACGGGAGAGTCGGCGCCGGTGATCCGAGAGTCAGGCGGCGACCGCAGCGCGGTCACCGGGGGGACGCGCGTGCTCTCGGACAGGATCGTCGTCGAGATCACCCAGGAGCCGGGCCAATCGTTCCTCGACCGCATGATCACATTGGTCGAGGGCGCCGCGCGGCGCAAGACTCCCAACGAGATCGCGCTCAACATCCTGCTCGCGGGACTGACGCTGGTCTTCCTGATCGTGGTCGCGACGCTGCGGCCGTTCGGTCTGTTCGCCGGCACCGCGATCTCCGAGACGACGCTGATCTCGCTGCTGGTCGCGCTGATCCCGACGACGATCGGCGCGCTGCTGTCGGCGATCGGGATCGCGGGGATCGACCGGCTCGTTCGCCGCAACGTGCTCGCCCTCTCGGGACGCGCGGTCGAGGCCTCAGGGGACGTCGACGTGCTGCTGCTCGACAAGACCGGAACGATCACGATCGGCAATCGCCTCGCGAGCGAATTTATCCCGATGCCGGGGGTCTCCGAGGCGCAGCTCGCCGAAGTCGCGCAGCTCTCATCGCTCGCGGACGAGACCCCGGAGGGCCGGTCGATCGTGGTGCTCGCCAAGCAATTCGGCATCAGGGAGCACGACATGACGGAGCTGCACGCGGAGTTCGTGCCGTTCTCGGCCCAGACACGGATGAGCGGGGTCAACTTCGACGGCCGTCAGCTGCGCAAGGGCGCCGGCGACGCGATCATCGCGTGGGTCGAAAGCGAAGGCGGACGTCCGCCCGCCGAGCTTCAGGCGGTGCTCGACCGGATCGGCCGCGAGGGCGGCACCCCGCTCGCGGTTGCCCGCGACTCACAGGTGTTGGGCGTCATCTATCTCAAGGACACGATCAAGGAGGGGATGCGCCAGCGCTTCGACCATCTCCGCGCGATGGGCATCCGCACGATCATGATCACCGGCGACAACCGGCTGACCGCCGCCAAGATCGCCGAGGAGTCCGGCGTCGACGACTTCCTCGCCGAGGCGACCCCCGAGGCCAAGCTCGAGCTGATCAAGGAGCAGCAAGCCAGCGGTCGGCTGGTGGCGATGACCGGCGATGGGACCAACGACGCCCCCGCGCTCGCCCAGGCGGATGTCGGAGTCGCGATGAACACCGGGACTCAGGCCGCGCGGGAGGCGGGCAACATGGTCGATCTCGACTCCAACCCGACGAAGCTGATCGAGATCGTCGAGGTCGGCAAGCAGCTGCTGATCACGCGCGGTGCGCTGACCACGTTCTCGATCGCCAACGACGTCGCCAAGTACTTCGCGATCCTCCCCGCGATCTTCCTGACCACGTACGCCGTCTCGAAGAACGGCGAGGGCCCACTTCACGTGCTCAACATCATGAGCCTCGGAACGCCACGCTCGGCGGTCATCTCCGCGATCATCTTCAACGCGCTCGTGATCCCACTGCTGATCCCGGTCGCGCTGCGGGGCGTGCGCTACCGCCCGATCGGCGCGAGCGCGCTGCTGCGGCGCAACCTCTGGATCTACGGGCTGGGCGGCATCATCGCCCCGTTCATCGGCATCAAGCTGATCGACCTCGTCGTTCATAACATCCTGGGGGCATGAACGATGAGCTTCGGCCGGGCGTCCAGCCCGCCGCGAGCGGGCCTGGGAACCCTGGTCGTGGCAAGCTCCGCGTGTTCCTGGGGATGGCCGCGGGGGTCGGAAAGACCTACCGGATGCTGCTCGAGGGTCACGCCGAACAGGACGCCGGAAAGGACGTCGTGATCGGACTGCTCGAAACGCACGGGCGGGCAGACACAGCAGCTCTGGCCGACGGCCTGCCGACGATCCCGCGGCGCGAGGTCGTTTACCGGGACACGGAGCTCGAGGAGATGAACCTGCCCGCGGTCCTCGCGCGCGCTCCCGAGCTGTGCCTGATCGACGAGCTCGCACATACCAACGCACCAGGGGTAGAGCACGAGAAGCGCTACCAGGACGTGAAGGAGGTGCTCGATGCCGGGATCGACGTGCTCTCGACGCTGAACGTCCAGCATCTGGAGTCGCTCAACGACCGCATCGCGGAGCTGACCGGGACCCGGGTGCGCGAGACGATCCCCGACGACGTCCTGGGTCGAGCTGACGAAGTCGTGATGATCGATTTGACGCCCGAGGCGCTGCTCGAGCGGCTTCGCGCCGGCAAGGTCTACCCGGCGGAACGCATCGGCCCGGCGCTCAACAACTTCTTCCGGATCGAGAACCTGGCCGCGCTGCGGGAGGTCGCGCTCAGGCAGGTGGCCGAGGAAGTCGGCCACAAGCGCCTCACCACCGAGCACATCGGCTCACGTCTAACCGACGTCGATGCCCAGCAAGCCGTCGGAGAGCGCCTGCTCGCCCTGGTCGAGCCCTACCCCGGCGCTCAACGGCTGGTCCGGCGCGCCTGGCGCTCGGCGCAGCGGCTCGGCGCCGACCTCGACCTCCTCTGGATCCGTCCGCCGGCCGGCCGGCTGTCCGAGGACCAGGAGCGCTCGCTGGCGGCGCTCCGCCAGCTCGCCTCGATGCTCGGGGCCCGCCTGATTGTCGAGGAGTCCGACAACGTGCCGGCGGCCGTCGCGGAGGTGGCCCAGAAGCAGCAGACCACGTACATCCTGATGGGCGCTTCGCGCCCGGCGCGCGGGCTGACGCGGATGCGAACGCCGTTGCCACAGCAGCTCATGCGGCTGCTGCCCGGGGTCGACGTCCGGATCGTCGCCGACCGCGCCAAACGCGGAGAGGTCCAACCGTGACCGTCGTCATCATCGTGATCGTCGCCGTTGTCGCGGGCGGCGCTGGACTGGCGATCGGGTTCTGGCTCCCTCCACATGGGCGGAGACCATCCGTCGAGCGGGCCCACCCCGTGCGCCGGATCCTGCTCCCGTTCACCGGCCAGGAGATCTCGCGCCGTTCGTTCGAGGCCGCCGTCCGCCTGGCGAGGGTCGAAGACGCGACGATCATGCCCGCTTTCCTCGCACGGGTGCCGCGAACACTGCCGCTCGACTCGCCGCTCCCCGCGCAATGCGGCAACGGCATGCCGTTGCTTGAGGCGATCGAGCAGCGCGCGGAAGCTCAGGGCGTCCGGGTTGATGCCCGCATAGCCCGCGGGCGCACCTATCGCGATGCCCTGCGCAGGCTCCTGGACGAAGAGAGCTTCGATCGGATCATCGTCTCGGCCTCCGACAATCCGCGCACTGGGCTGAGCGCCGATGATCTCGAGTGGCTGCTCGAACGCGTGCCCGCCGAGGTGCTGATCCTGCGGCCCGCTCCCAGCGACACTCGCCGGATCTCGGCCGCCGAGCTAACAGGCCACTTCTGAAGCGCCACCTCTAAGGCGGTCGACTCGCTCAGTTCGGCTCGAGCGCGGACCGCGCCGCCTCCTCGCGGCCGCGCGCTCAGAGCCTGCGCGTGCCTACGGCACGGCGGCTACGTCTGAGGGGAAACCCCGCTCGCGACCGGCGAACGTTCGTGCGTCTCGCGCGTGTCCATCAAGGTGTCCTCGAGCCGGCGCGCTGCCGAGGGCAGGGAGCTGGGCGCTTGCCCAACCCGAGGCTTGGGCCTTGGGACGATGACGTCGAGAAGCAGGCCACCGATTGTCACGCCGGCCGCGAGCGGGTTGATCGACACGATGTCTCCTTTCCGGTGTCCAGGTCTCTCAGCACGACCACAAGGATGCTCGGGTGCACGCCCCCCGGCATCGGCCACGTGGACAGAATCAGGAGGGGGAAGCTTGTCCAGGCGCAGGGTCAGGCCGGCCGGCCCGCGAGCGGGTCCCAGACCCTCATCTCGGACCCCTTCACCTTTGGGGCCGCTGAAGTGATCGTCTGCATCAGCCCGTAGAAACGCGGCAGCTCCGGGTACAAAGCCGGCTTTCCGTTGGTCATCACCGCGCAGGCGAGTCCGCGCTCGGGGTCGGCCCACGCCAGCATGTTCGTGAAACCCAGATGACCGAACGCGTGCTGGGTGTCGCGGCCGTACATGCTCAGCAGCTGCGCCCCGAGCATCAGCCCGTAGCTGAACCGCGTCGGGAACCCCAACGAGAGGTCGATCTCAAGACGCGACTGCTCGGTCAGCGCGTTGCGGATGGTCGCGGGCGTCATCACGCGGACGCCGTCGAGCTCGCCACCCCGGCGAAACAGCTCATATAGGCGCGAGAGCTCATCCGCGGTGGTGACCACATTGGCTGAGGGCACGACCGCGGTGAGAAAGCGCGGGTCGTTGCTCGCCTCCACCAGCTGGTCGAATCCCAGCCCGAGCGCGCGCGTAAGCAGCTGCGAGAAGGGCGGCGCGATCGGCGGCCCGGTGACGTAGTTGAGCGCGACCGCTCCAAGATCCTCGGACGGGACGCCGTAGTTGGTCCAGCGGAAGCCGAGCGGATCGAGAATCTCGCTCGCCATCACCGTCCGGATGTCCGTTCCCGTCGCGCGGTGGACCACCTCGCCGAGGATGTAGCCCCCTGACACCGCGTGGTAGGCGAGGAACTTGCCGGGCTGAAGTAGCGGCTTGGCGGCACACAGCGTCTCCACCATGAACTCGCGGTCCAGGGCGCGGTCAAGGTCGAAGGCCTCACGCGGCAGATTGGGGACTCCGGCGCGGTGTGCAAGCACGTGGGCGATCGTGATTCCCTCCTTGCCATTGCGCCCGTATTCCGGGATGTACTCGCAGACGGGGTCGGCGATGTCGAGCGCGCCACGCTCGTGCAACAGGTGGACTACGAACGCAGTCAGCGCCTTGGAACCCGAATAGATCACGAACGGCGTCTCGGGCGACGCCGGGACCTTGTCGTCTGCGTCAGCGGCGTCGTGCGGGCCGTTGCCGCGGGCGTGGCCGATCGCGCGGTTGAGCACGACCGCGCCGTTACGCCTGATGCAGACCTGTACGGCTGGATGGACGCCGCTCCGGTAGAGCCCGAGCGCAGCCTTCCAGATGCGCTTGACTCCCCGGACCGTCATTCCGACGGCCTCGGGGTCCTCCTCGGCTCCGACCGTGATCAGCGGCTCGAGCTCATCGGGGATCCGGACTCGCCGCAGCGGATCGGGCAGTCCGGGAACGCGAGGAAGCGAGAGGATCCGCGGCATCGTGTCGGTGAGGATATGTCCTGTACTAAATGTTTCAGGCCCTCCCTCATATGACCGATAACGAGGGCATGGGGCTCGACCCCGCACGGGAGGGCCCATCGCCCACGTCGGTTGGGAACCACTTCTCGTGCTCGATGACCGCTGTGCTGCTCGGCGAGGTGGCGGACATCGGCGGCGAGGAGATGGTGGCTGAGCTCCTGAAGCTGGCTGAGAGCCCGCGTTCGGTTGAGTACCTCGCCGACATCACCAACTGGATCTCCTTCGACGAGGCGGTCGCGTTGTGGCGGGCCGGAACCTCGGTGACGCAGAACCCACAGCTGCCAACGCTCGTGGGGCGGCGTGCCGCGCGTCGCCTGAGCGCATCGCCGGTCGCGAACCTGCTGCGGTCCCTCGGCTCGCCCGAGAACTTGTACCGGCAGATCACCACCGGCGCGACCAAGTTCAGCACCGTCGTTCGCCTCGAGGCGATCACCGCCGGGCCCGGGTTCGCCGAGATCGCCGCCGTGCCCGTGGACGGCTTCCCCCGGGCCGCCGAGCACTGCGCCTGGACCATCGGGATGCTGAGCAGCGCCACAGTGCTGTTCGGGATGCCCTCGGCGTCGGTCGAGCATGACCGCTGCGCCGCACTCGGCGCGCCGGACTGCCGCTACCGGATCAGCTGGTCGGCCGAGTCGGCGGCCGCCAGGACCGAGCCCGACGAGCCCGTGCTGGCCCTCCGCCAGCAGCTCGACGCGATGCAGGAGCGCCTCAACAGCATGTTCGCCACCGCTTCGGACCTGATCGCCGCGGATGACATCGGCGAGGTGCTCGGGCGGATCACGGACCGCGTCGCGATGGAGGTGCGCGCGCCGCGCTACCTGCTGGCCGTGCGGATGGAGCCGGGCGGCGTGATCCACTGCCACCATCGCGGGTTCGACGGGGACGAGGTCGCCGCGCGCGCCGAGCAGATCCTGGGACCGCATCCGGCGGAGTTCCCGAAGTCGTGGCTGGTGGTTCCCGTCCGCTCCGACAGGCGCGAGTACGGACGGCTGCTCGCCGCATTCGACACCGACGAGCGCTTCTTCCCCCAGGAGCGCGAGCTGCTGGAGGTCTACGCCCGGTATGCGGCGAGCGCACTCGACGGGGCATCGGCGCTGATGGAGGCCAAGCGGCGCTACGACCAGTCCCGCGCGCTGCTGCGACTTGCCCGCGCGCTGTCGACCGCCGGCACCAGTGCCGAGATCGCGCAGCGGCTGGCCGATGCGGTGCCGCTGGTGGTCGACTGTGATCGCGTCGGTGTCCATCTGTGGGAGCCGAAGAGCGGCGAGCTGGTTCGCCGCGCGATCGCCACGCGTGACCCGGACGACCCCCGGCCCACCGGGGAGTGCCGTCGAAAGCCGACGCCCGGGGACCCGCTCGAACGGCTGCTGGAGGACCCACGCGAGGACCCGATCTTCGTCGACGCCGACACCGGCGACCCGTTCCTGCGGCGGGACCTCGAGAGCGCCGGCGAGATGGCCTCGATCCACGTTCCGATCGCGACCGATGAAGCGCTGCTCGGGATCCTCACGGTATCGGTGCGGGAGGGGCCCCACCGACTGAAGCCGAACCCTGACCTGCTGAACCGGCTTTCGGGCGCGGCGGCGCAGGCAACGACCGCGCTCCAGAACGGCCACCTGCTCGACCGGATCACCCACCAGGCCCTCCATGACCAGCTGACCGGGCTGGCGAACCGGACGCAGTTCGCCGAAGCGCTGCGCAAGGCGGTTAAGCGGGCGCGCCAGCGCGGGGAGGCCGTGACGATCTTCTACATCGACCTCGACGACTTCAAGCCGGTCAACGACGCGTTTGGTCACGAGATCGGCGACCGCCTGCTCATGGCGCTCGGCCAGCGGCTAAAGGCCTCGACCAGAGCCGCTGACGTAGTCGCGCGGCTGGGAGGGGACGAGTTCGCGGTGCTGCTCACGTCTCCCGCCCAGTCGGCCGACGCCGACTCGGTGCTAGGCCGTCTGGAGGCGGCGTTCGGGGACCCGTTCATGCTCGACGGCCATGCGCTCCACCTCGCCGCGAGCATCGGGCGTGCGGTCTTCCCGGACGACGCCGAGAGCGCGGACGGCCTGCTGCGCCACGCTGACGCCTCGATGTTCGAGGCCAAGCGCGGCTACATCAGCCCCCGTTGACACGGGTCCCGATCAATCGGCATTGCTCGACCACGTGATCCTCGATCGGGTCGTTGTGCCATTTACACGGCCGACCCGCCGCCACTACTGATGAAATCCCCCGCATGAGTCATGCGCTCCTCTACCACCCGGCTTCCGCCGAGATCATCAGCGTCCATCTGTTCGGAAACCACCCCCTGAAGGGCCGGGGCGCGGCGTTCGTGGTGCTCGTCGCGTTCCTGGTTTCGTTCCTGGCGATCCGCACCAGCGCGCGGCTCACCCGCGGCGTTTCGTGGTGGCCGGGCGGGGTTCAGTCCGGAGGGGTCCATCTCCACCACCTCGTGTGGGGGATTTGCCTGATCCTGGTGTCGGGATTCATCGCGTTTGCCGCGGCGCCGCTCCGCGCTCCGTGGTGGCACATCGACGCGATCGTGTTCGGAATCGGCGCGGGGTTCACGCTCGACGAGTTCGCGCTGTGGGTCCGGCTCGAGGACGTTTACTGGACGGAGGAGGGACGATCCTCCGTGGACGCGGTCGTCGTCGCAATCGCGTTCGCGGGGCTGGTGGTGCTCGGCACCCGGCCGTTCGGGCTGGACGATCCGGGGTCGATTTGGGGCACGATCCTTGCGGTCGGGGTCGTGCTGGGCCTCGTGCTCCTCGCAGCGGCCAAGGGCCGCGTGTTCCTCGCCGTGCTGGGGATGTTCATCCCGATCACGGCGATGGTGGGTGCATGCCGGCTCGCGCGACCTTCATCGATCTGGGCACGCCGCCGGTACGACGGGCACAAGCTCGATCGTGCCGAGAAGCGTTTCGGACCGACCCGCCCGCTCTCGCGCCTCGGCGTACGACTCAGCGACCTCCTCGCCGGGGCGCCGAGCGAGGACGGTCCGGCGTAGCGAAGGTCAAGGACCGGTTGGAGCGGCGACCGGCACGATAACGGTGGCGCGGCTGATCGTGCCATTCGTCGGCGCGAACTGAAGCGTGACCCTGACGGCGAGCCGTTTGTAGAGCTTCAGGAGGTTCAAGGCGGTGCGCGTGGGCCTGAACGTCAGGCCGAACGTCCCGGCGCCCGTAGCGGTGACGGCCGCGGTGCCGTAGATGACGGTCCTTGATCTGGTGGGCCTTTGACGGTGGCACGTCGCGAGGGCCCTCAGCGTGCCTGGGGCGTCCACGAGCACGCCGAGCGTGATCGCTCCGCGCTTTGAGACCTGACGCGAAATCACCGAGACGGCATTGGACACGACGGCGACCGCGCCGCTTGATTGCGTGGCGGACCCGGCGTCGTTGCTCGCGGTGACGTGGCAGACATAGCTGCCGGGCGAGCTCGCGACGATCGAGCTCGACGACCCCGCGATCGGTGCGCCGTCCTCGCTCCAGCTGTACCCGAGACGCTGCGGCGCCCGATAGAGGAACGACTCCGGCAGATCGGGGCTCCAGGCTCCGGGCGAACACAAGAGCGTCGATCCGGTCGTCGAGCCGCCTCCGAGTGCCGGAGGCCCGACTCCGCTCGGGGCCTCGAGAAGGGCGGGGTACTTGGGATGATCGACGGGCGCTCCGGACGTGCCCAGGACGCCCCCGCCGGACTCGTTCAAGGCCGCGTAGGCGATCGAGCCGCCAGTGTTGTTCGCCCAGTAGATCAGGCCCGCGGCTGGATCGATCGCCACGCCCCACGGTCCATTGTCGGGCGCGCCGGGGGTGTCGAGCAGGTCGCCGGCGGATCCGTCCAGGTTGGCGTACCCAATCGTGTTCCCGAGGTTGTTCGCCCAGAAGATCTTCCCGGTCGCGCTGTCAATCGCAAGACCATAAGGGCCGCTTAGGGTCTCCGATGCGATCGGTAGATCGCCGCCGCCGGAGCCGTCCAGGTTCGCGTAGGAGATCGTGTCGCCGTTGAAGTTGGTCCAGTAGACCCGGTGCGTGGATGGATCGACGGCGATCCCTGCCGGACAATCGACTGTCGCGCCGGTGGTATTCAGGTCGTGGCCACCACTTCCGTCCAGGTTCGCGTAGGAGATCTTGTTGGCGTGGTCGTTAGCCCAATAGAGCCTGCCCGCACCGGGGTCGATCGCAAGCCCGTCTGGACCGCTGACCGTTGCCCCAGTCGTGTTCAGCGTGCCCCCGCCGGTCCCGTCGAGGTTCGAGAGCGAGATCGTGTTGCCGCCGTTGAGGGGACCAGTGCAGTAGTTGGTGTCGCTGCCAAAGTTGGTCCAATAGATCATCCCGGTGGCGGCGTCGATCGCCACCCCTAGCGGGTGATCGATCGCGGCCCCGCTGACCGCGAACGCATGGCCGCCGCTTCCACCGCGATCGGCAACGGAGATGCCGCTTGCGGGCACTGAGTTGCCGTCGAGGGTCGCCCACGCCCAGTAGACGCTGTCCGCCCCGCGGGCGGCCGCCGGCACCAGGACCGCTGCAACCGCCAGCACGGCTGAAGTGACAATCCCCACCGTCAACCGCATGGCGCGCGTCTCCAATCGCTCCTGGCTAGATGCCCCAAACTTCTCTGTCCGGATTCCCCCGGTGCCCAGCGAGATTCGTAGCAGAGACGGTCCCAGGGCACAAGCTCGGCGCCCGGGAAACCAGGAGCACGTGGAACGCGCCCGGGCGCGCTTTGGTAGGAACCTGGCAACGCCGCCTAAGTGATCCAGGCAAAGGCGTCGTTATCCGCTCGCCGAGGTGTTGCCGAGGCGGGAAGCGCTCGTGAACATTCCTGACCAGGAACGCATCGCCGACCAGCAGCGTTTGACCGCCTGTCAGGCGCGGGGAGGGAGGGCGTTGTTGGCTCGGGTGGCCCGACGGGTGTCGCCGGAGGGGTGGGCGATGCTGGCGGTCGCCGGCGTGGTGGTGATCGCGAACCTGCTGTATGTCGTCGGGGTCTTTGACGCCAATCCGCTTGGCCCGCGAAGCGGTCTGGTCAGCGCGGTGACCCCGGGTCCTGCGCCGGGCGTTCCGACGCTGGACCTCAACGACGGCTTCATCTCTCAGGCCGTGAGCCATCGGGCGATGCTCGACTGGCTGCATCTCCAAGTGCCGTGGTGGAATCCTTACGAGGCGACCGGCACGCCGCTCGCCGGAGAGATGGCGGGGGCGGCGTTCTTCCCGCCCACGCTGTTCACGCTGCTGTCCGGCGGCCAGCTGTACGAGCGCATGCTGCTTGAGCTTTTGGCCGGCCTGTCTACCTTCTTGCTGCTGCGCCGGTTGTCGGTGAACCGGACGGTGGCCGTGGCCGGCGCGGTCGCGTTCGAGCTGAACGGAACGTTCGCGTGGTTCGCGCACGCCCCGGTGAACCCGATCGCGTTCCTGCCGTTGCTCCTGCTCGGGGTTGAGTTGTCTTACGCGGCTACGCTCGAGCGCCGTCGCGGTGGCTGGTGGCTGGTCGCGGTAGCCGGCGCGCTCTCGGTCTACGCCGGCTTTCCCGAAACGGCCTACATCGACACGCTCCTGGCGCTCGGCTGGGTTCTGTGGCGCGGAGGCTGTCTGGGCCCGCACCGCCTAAGGCCGTTCGTAGCCAAGCTGGCGGCGGGGGCGATCGCCGGCACGCTGCTCGCGGCGCCGCTGCTGCTGGCGTTTGTCAACTACGCAAACCATGGCGATCTCGGTGTTCACGGCGGCGTGGTCGGTGGTGTGGCCATCCCACCCCGAGGGCTGTCGATGCTCGTCATGCCCTACGTGTTCGGGCCGATATTCGCCTACAACGATCCGGCTGGTGTCCTCTCCACCCTCTGGAAAGAAGTGGGTGGTTACCTGTCGACGTCGCTCCTGTTGTTCGCGCTGCTCGGACTCTGGTCGCGGCGGCGGCGAGGGTTGAAGCTCATCCTGCTGGGCTGGATCGTCCTGTCGGTCGCACGGATCTACGACGAGCCGCACCTGGTGAGCCAGGTGATCGGCGTCCTGCCGGGAATGTCGAGGGTCGCCTTCTACCGCTACGCGTTCCCGGCGCTCGAGCTGGCGGTGATCATCCTGGCTGCCTTAGGTCTGGACGACCTCGCGTCACGACCCTGGTCACGTGCGCGCGTCGTCTTCGCGGCGGCGTTCGCGCTCGCACTCGTGCTCCTGGCGATCTTCGGCGCCACCGCGCTCGACCATCAGCTTGGATCCGGTCACTCGCTGTACTCGCGCGCGTCGGCGATCTGGGCCGCGTCGATCCTGGCGATCGGCGCCGCCGCGACGCTTGTCCGCAGCGTCGGCCGGCGCACACTGTTGACAGCACTGGTCGTGACCGTCGATGCGCTGGCGCTCTTCGTCGTGCCTCAGCTCTCAGTTCCCACCACGAAGCTCAATCTGACCCCCGTCGCATACCTCCAGCGCCACCTGGGACTTCAGCGGTTCTTCACGATGGGCCCGATCCGCCCCAACTACGGCACCTACTTCGGGCTCGGCGAGCTGGATGCCACCGACCTCCCACTCCCATCGTCGTTCACGTCATACGTCCACAACCGCTTGGACCCATACACCGACCCCCTGGTGTTCGTCGGCAACAACTACAGCGGCCGACCACCCACGGCGCCGTCCACCCAATCCGAGCTGCTGACCAACCTCGCGAACTTCCGTGACGCGGGGGTGGCCTACGTGCTCACACCGCCCGGCCAAACCCTGCCGATGCGTTCCACCGGTTTCCAGCTGGTCTTCCGCAGCCCGAGCACCTGGATCTACCACCTCCACGGAGCCGCACCCTACTTCAGCGCCAGCAACCCCCAGTGTGCGATCAGGCCGAACGGGCGCCAGAGCGTGCAACTCTCATGCCCCAGCCCCACTCTCCTGCTTCGACGAGAAACCGACTTCGCCGGGTGGAGCGCCCAGATCGACGGTCACCCGCGGGACGTGCGCCGGGCCGACGGTCTGTTCCAAGTCGTCAACGTTCCCACCGGCTTGCACCACGTCACGTTCAGCTACGCCCCGCCCGGCGAGAACTGGGGGCTGCTCGCCTTCCTCGCCGGGTGTGGCTGGCTCATCGGAGCGGCGATGCTGAGACGCAGAGCCGGGCCTCGGGGCCAGGCAAGCGCTTCGTAAAGATCCTCAGCCGCCGGTCGGCGCGCGGCGGCACGGGGGCGGGGGCCAGGCGACCCTCAAGTGGTCACCTAAGGGGACCACTTCGCGGACCACTTAGCGGACCACCTTGATGACCACATGCGGTCCGGTCTACAGCGGCGAAGGCCCGCCGCCGCGTAGCCCCGAGATCCGCGCATAGCGGGGCGCCGGTTGAGCGGTGGTCGCGTCCATTT
>CAVOIU010000002.1:0-63606 GCA_963695965.1 uncultured Solirubrobacterales bacterium | reverse complement strand
CAGCGCCGCCTTGACCGGGAGCCTGTGTGTGCCGTCGCCCTGCGCCATCAGCGCGCCCGTAAATGGCTCGCCATCAATCGCACCGCGGATCTTGACAAGCCCGCGAGTACCGAAGAGCTCGGGCACATCGTCGATCACCACGCATGTCCATGCACCTGGGTTCTCGCCCTTCTGCAGTTGGGCGTCGAATTCTCCAACATGACTCCTCAGACTTTCGCACGCGGCCGAACTCATCGCCGAGCGGCTGCTCAGTCGCCCTCGCTTCCGCGCTGAGACGAGCATCTCGACGCCGTCGGTCGCGTCCCGGGCCTGCGGGATCTCGATCCGCAGCTCACCCTCCCCGGTCTGCAAGCGCCGCGGCCGAAACCCGTTGCGCATCCCCGAGTCGTAGCTACGCAGGCCGCGCTGGCGCTCCGGCCGGCGCTCGTACCGAGCGCGACCCAACCACGTGTCGAACTCGTCCTCAACCGCTCGCTGGATGATCAACCGAGCACCGAGCCGGGCGAGCTCGGACAACATCTTCTGCGGATCATCGACCATCCCCTTCGACAGCAGCTTGTCGATGCTCGCTTGTATCTCCGCCGACGGCGGTACGGTGCGTCTCACGGCGTAGGCCTCCTTCATCGTCTGTCAGGACTTGAGGGAACCTACGCCGTCTCTCTGACAGCACCCCGCGCCTATTTACAGCAATCTTTGGACGCGACCAAAGGCCGGCCCGCTGCGCACTATCGGGGCGTTAGCAAAAGCAGGTCTCAGTGCATGGGCAGCGCGGTTAAGCCGGATGGATCGACCATGCCTGTGGCCTAGGCTTCCGACGGAATGATCGAGCCGCCTGAGATCCGGTATGTCCAATGCGACGGCAAGGACCTGGCGTACCAGGTGGCGGGGAGCGGCCCGGCTGACGTCGTGAACGTGCTCGAGATCACCGTTCACCTCGACCTGCTGTGGACGGATCCCGCGTGGGCACAGCAGTTCGAGCGTTTCAACTCGGTGTGGCGGATGGCGATCTTCCAGCTGCGCGGGGTCGGGCTGTCCGAACCATCCGAGCGCCGGCCGACTGCCGAGGAGCAGGCGAGCGACATCCTGGCAGTGATGGACGCCGCTGGCATGCGCAGCGCGATCATCTTCGGCTCGTCCTCGACTGCCGCCGGGGCCGTCGTCTTAGCTGCGTCCCATCCAGAGCGTGTGAGGGCTCTGCTGTTGCTCGAGCCGCTCCTGTCGGGCCCGATGGCCGCCGACCCGGATCTGACGGGCTGGGAACCAGGTGAGGCCCAGGCCTACGCTGAGCGCTGGCTCGAGATCACAGAGAGGTGGGGCACCGGGGCCGTAGTCGATGGCTGGGATCCGGCGATCGCCTCGCCGCGTACTCGTCGCCAGGTCGGTCTCCTTGAGCGAACGGCCGCGAGCAGGCCGGTCGCACGCGCGTACACGCAGGCCACGCTGAGCACCGATGTGTCACGTATCGCGCCGCTGGTGAGCGTCCCTACGCATGTCCTGCACATGCCCACCAACGGGCTGCCGGAAGCCGTCGCGCGGCACGCGGCCGATCTGTTTCCCCGCGGCGAGCTTCACATCGTTCGGCCGAGCCAGCCCGGGATGTCGTGGGGAGAGCTTCGTCGTGTTCTTCGAGTACCTCGCCGAACTGCTGAGCGGGCAGGCGCAGTCTCCCTCGGACCGGCTGCTGGCGACCGTGATGTTCGAGGATGTGGTCGGATCGACGTCGCTCGTCTCCGAGATCGGCGACGACAGCTGGCGAGAGCTGCGAGTCCGCCGGGACCGTCTGGTGGCCGAAGCGGTCGATGCTCATGACGGTCAGGTGATCAAGACGGCCGGCGACGGCTCCATGTGCTCGTTCCCGGGCCCAGCCGCGGCCGTCCGCTGCGCCGAGCGGTTGCACGAGGAGTCCCGCCAGCTCGACCTCCGGCTTCGCGTTGGCATCCACACCGGAGAATGCGAGCGGATCGGCAACGACCTGGCCGGCCTCGCCGTCCACATTGCCGCTCGGATCGGGACCGCCGCGTCACCGGGCGAGACGCTCGTCTCGCGAACGCTGACGGATCTCGTCGCCGGTTCCGAGCTCTCTTTCGAATCTCGCGGGGTGCATGAGCTCAAGGGCGTCCCAGGACGATGGGAGCTCCTCGCGGCGGTGGGCGACAACCGCGTGCAGGACCATCCAATGCAGCCTCCGACGCCGCGGCTGGCGGACCGCGCTGTCCTGGCGCTCTCCCGTCGGGCACCAGGCATCATCAGCGCGCTGAACCGACTCGACCAGGCACGCGCTCAACGCCGATGATGACAGCAGCGCCGGGCTGAAAGCAGGTCACCGACGTCAGGCGGCCGCGCACCTCCTGTTCGCCACGAGCACAACCCGTTCCGGCAGCGCTCGGCGCGGGTCTCATCGCGAGGCTCCGGCTCCCCTGCAGTCCGCGCGTTCCGAAACTGTCGGCGCCGGCACCAGGGTGCCCGTCCGACAACCAATGCAGGTCTGGGTAGCTGCGGCTAAAGTCGCGCGTAGCCGCTTCACGCCTGAAGCAGCAGCGCGGCCAGCAACGACGACGCGGGTGCTCCGTCGCGGATGGAGCGGTGCGCCGAGGTGAGCGGCGGACGGTCGCTGCTTGTCCCAAGCGATCGCTTCGTCGGTGTCGCCCGGGATCCTCGCAATCGCCAGCGCAGCGGAAGCGGCGGGCTGGCTTCGCGATCAGGTGCGGCTGGTGGCGGCTGCTCGATCGGTCGGAGGTCACGGGTCGACATGGCGTTACGAGATGCCGGTGCGGACGGCGTGGACCGCTGCTTGGACGCGGTTTTCGAGTTGGAGCTTGGCGAGGATGCTCTTGATGTGGTTGGAGACCGTGTTGGTGCTCAGTGAGAGCTCGCGTGCGATCTCGCTGTTGCTTCGGCCGCTGGTCAGTTGGGTGAAGATCTCAAGTTCTCGTTCGGTCAGGGCGGCGCGGATCGCGATCGCGCCGGCGCGGCCGGTCGCGGTGATCGGGATGTCGAGCTCCCGGATGCGTTCGAGCAGGCTTCCGGCGATTTGGGGGAGAGCACGTTCTCGCCTGCCGCGGTTGCCCTGACAGCGGAGATGATCGCCTTGGGTGGCGCGGTCTTGAGGATGTAGCCGCTGGCTCCGGCGACGATCGCCTCGACCACCTGGTTCTGTTCTGAGCGCGTGAGTACGAGTAGGCGCGAGGCGGGGGCGAGCATGGCGAGCCGCTCTACCGTCTGCACGCCCGAGCCTCCGGGGAGCTTGATGTCTATGAGGACTACGTCCGGACGCAGGTCAAGCACCAGCTCGACCGCGTCTGGTTCGTTGCTCGCCTCGCCGACCACGTCGAGCCCGGCCTCGGAAAGCGTTCGGGCGAGTGTGGCGCGGATCAGCGGCTCGTCGTCGACCAGCACGACGGTGGTCGATCCGCGGCGGTCGGCGCCTACCCTGCGTTCGATTGCCATCTGACCGGCTCTCCTCCCGCGGCACGCGGTCCCGCGGTCCGGCTACCAGCGCCAGAAGCTGCAAATGAAGGCTGTCCCTGGCCCCAGATAGCCCGACCCGGCCCCCAAGAAGGCCAGGTCAGGCTATATACAGCGGCGCGGTCCGGGGTCTATGGTCACGGTGAGGTGATGGCTCGGGCTTCCCGAGTCGGACTGTTACTGGCGGCTGGAAGCCGCCGGAGAGGGCGTGACTATGTCGCTGGATGGCCTGTTTGGCTTCGATTCGACACGGACGACTGGCGGCGCTAAACGGAGTGCTGGTCCAACGCCGCCACGCTTCCGGCGCGCGGCCGGGATTGGCTGGCGCCCACGGCTGCTGGTGGTGGCGGCGCTGAGCGCGTTCGCGCTCCTCGCGACGGTCGGCGCGGGTTCGGCATTCGCGAGCGTCGGCTACCTCGGCCAGTTCGGCAGCGCCGGGTCAGGTAACGGCCAGTTCAATTCTCCGGATGGGGTGGCGGTCGACTCGAGCGGCAACGTGTACGTCGCCGACATCGGCAACAACCGGGTTGAGAAGTTCGACTCGAACGGCACCTACCTCAGCCAATTCGGCACCTACGGGACCGGCAACGGCCAGTTCCGTAATCTGCTGGCGGTGGCGGTTGACTCGACGACGGGCGACGTTTACGTCGGCGACATCGGCAACAGCCGGGTTGAGAAGTTCGACTCGAACGGCACCTACCTCAGCCAGTTCGGAACCCTCGGGTCCGGCAACGGCCAGATCGGCTTTCTTCTGTACGGGCTGGCGGTTGACTCGACCGGCGACGTGTATGTCGGCGACTCCGGCAACAGCCGGGTTGAGAAGTTCGACTCGAACGGCACCTACCTCAGCCAGTTCGGAACCCTCGGGTCCGGCAACGGCCAATTCAGCACCGACATTCGAGGAATAGGGGTCGACTCAAGCGGCGACGTATACGTGGCCGACGAGGGCCACAGCCGGGTTGAGAAGTTCGACTCGAACGGCACCTATCTCAGCCAGTTCGGAACCTTCGGGTCCGGTAATGGCCAGTTCTACGCTCCCAACGGGCTGGCGGTCGACCCCGGTGGCAACTTGTACGTCGCTGACGCCGGCCTCAACCGGGTTGACAAGTTCGACTCGACGGGTACCTACCTCAGCCAGTTCGGTAGCTCCGGGTCCGGCGTCGGCCAGTTCAATACTCCCCTCGGGGTGGCGGTCGACTCGAGCGGGGAGGTGTACGTGTCCGACCTCGGCAACAACCGCGTCGAGAAGTTTGGGCACGTCACAGCGAGCGCCCTAGCCGCGACGCTCGTTACCGACAGCACCGGTGTCGGGCCTGGACAGGCGCTATTCAGCAAGTCGACCGCGATCCAGACAGCCGTCAGCTCCGGGGATACCCCCACCGCGTGCGCGAGCCTCACCGACTACCTCGGTCTGGTCAAGGCGCAGACCGGCAAAAAGCTCACCGTCTCACAAGCGAGCCAATTCACAACCGACGCCACAAATCTGGAAGTCGAGCTCGGCTGCTGACAACCCCGGCAGGGCTCAACTACGCCGAGCTGGACAGAACGGACCGCAACTAGGCGGTCCGTTCGTTTTGTCGGCGGTCGATGACCCAGTTTCGCCGGCTACACGATCAAGTCCCACGACGGCCAGGCCGACGTCTCGAGCACGATCAGCGACGAACAGCACCCTCTACAGCGTGGCTGTGCCCAACATCTGCCCGAGCACACACGCGGCGGGACGTCGACCACGACACCAGCGCGCCCCACTATCGCATTCGCCCAGTAGGAGTCGTCCGGTGCCAACCCAGCGACGCGGTCGGAACGGGGGATCGCAGAAGCGCACAGCCGTGGTTGGCGCGCTGCCGCTCGGCCAGCAAAGCAGCCACCAGCGAGCGATCCGGCTGACTACCCCTCGTGTACATAACCGGCCACGACGTCGTAGGCCTGACGCCCGTGCGAGAACGAAAGCGAGTCTTGACCGCTCCCCGGCCGCGCACCTCCTCCTCGCCACAGGCGCAACGCGCGGCATCGCGGCCGTCGCCGGCGATGGCCCGCGCCCTCCCATCCGCGCTTTGCGGGGCGCCCGTTCCGTCAGGCGAGGTTCGCGTCGCGGCGCGAAAGGAGGTGTCCGCGTCGACGACCCAACGCAGCGCTTCTCCATCCGCCTGGCGATGGAGCCGTTCGCCGGCGAGCAGCCTTCGCTCCTGGCGGCCGCCCGACCGAGCGGAGATTTTCGGCGCAGCTGATGCGCCTGCTCTGGCTGCGCGAGCGCGGTTAGATCGTTAGCTTGCGGGTGGCGATCGTGCTCCGTTGCCCGTCGGCTGTGAGGAGCACGGTGAGGGTGGCGGTCAGGTGGTGGTGGTGCTTGGCGAGCTGTTGGCGGATCGCTCGGTTGAGTTTGATCGTGAGGGTGCGGGTTGAGCCGGCGGGGAGGCGGTGGTTGGCCTGTCCGAGGCGGCGACCGTGGCTGCTGAGCCGGGCCAGGATCTGGCAGCCACCCGATCCGGCGGCGCACGTAATGGTGATCCTGAGCGTGCCGGCGTTGACTTTGGGACGGCCGCGCACCTTGGCGCTGGTGCGGATCGTCTGGGTTTGCGGGGAGGACTGGGAGCCGGCGTCGTTGCTGTCGCCGGAGTAGACGGCGGTGATCTGGTGGGATCCTGCCCGCCCGTAGCGTGCGCGGCACACCGCGGTGGCGGCGAGCAGCTCCACGGCGACGGCTTGGCAGCCGGGGATCGGCCGGCCCTTGTCAGAGAACGAGACGGTCCCGCTCGCGGTGGCTGGTGAGATCGTCGCGGTGTAAACGACGAACTGGCCGGTCACCGCCGCGCTGGCCGAGGAGCTCAGCCTGGTCGAGGTCGGCGTGCGCGGCCCCGGCCCCGGTCCCGGTGCCTGCACGACCTGGGTGATCACCGCAGAGCTCGACGAGGCAAAGAACAAGTCTCCCGAATAGACCGCCTGGACCTGATAGCCGCCCGGCGCCGTGAACGTCGTCGTGCAGCTCGCCTGACCGGTGCTCGGGTCGACAGGCACCGCCCCGCAGCCCGCGATCGTGGTGCCCGGATCGGTGAACTGCACCGTCCCCCCAACAGGCACCGGAGAGACCGTGGTGGTGAACGTAACCGGCTGGCCTACCCGCGAGGGATTCTGGGAGGAGGACGGCAACGTCATCGACGTGCCAAACGGACCGAACGAACCACCACCGGACCCCAGCACCGTATATGAGATCGACACCGTCCCGGTCAGCCCATCGCTCGAGGTCGCCGTCACGGTATACGTGTGCGACCCCGCGGTCGAGGTATCCAGATGGCCCGGCGAACCCGACCCGTTGCTGTCCAGGCACGAGCTGATCCCCGGGCCGCCCGCCCCCTCAGTACACGAGAAGCTCGTCGGCACCGACTGCCCCGCAAAATACGTGCCACCCGACGCGGGAGACGAGATCGACGCCGTCGGCGCCCCGACCACGGTGAGCGTGACGTCGTGGCCCGAGCCGCCGACATAGCTGATCCGCATCGGCACGCCCCCGACGTCGAACGCGGTGCCCTCGGGCAGACCGGCGAACATGCCCGACACCACACCGCCGCCGCCGTTGGCGATGATCGTGAACACCTGGCCGGCGGAGGGCGAGAACCCGAGCGACGCCGACAGCGTCGCGCCACCCAAGCTCAGTGTCCCGTTGTCCGCAAGCTGGTCATAGCCGCTCCCGGCTGTGGCGCCATTCAGACGAGCGGCAAAAGTCGAGGAGGTGGTCATTGACAAACCGCCGGTGCTCAGCACCCCAGGGCTGCTCGTTCCCGGGCTGACCGTCCCCCCCGTCGCCGTCACAGCCCCGGTGCTCCCGGTCCCCTCAAGGGTCCCGCCCGCGAGCGATACGGCGCTCGAGGTAACAGCGCCGGTGACGCTGAGGGCGCCGGCCGACACCGTCGTGGTGCCCGTGTACGTGTTCGCCCCCGACAGCGTCAACGTCCCCGCCCCGCTCTTTGCCAGTGACCAGCTCCCCGCATTGCCACCCGTACCGCCGCTCCCTGTCTGATCGGCGATCACGTCCGGGAAGGTCTGTGTCTGCCCCGACCCGGGCGAGAACGTCACCGTGCCGCTGGTGCCCTGAAGAAACATCCCGCCACCGAAGGCCGAGCCATTGTGCGTGTTGCCCTGTGAGGATCCGCCGGTCACCGAGCTCCCGCTCACGCCCAGCGGTCCACCGATCGTCAAGCTTCCGCCCTGCTGCACGAACAGTGCTCCGCCCATCCCGGCTCCCCCGCCGCCGGTGCCGCTAGCGGATCCGTTTCCCCCACCGAAGCCGCCGGCGCCCGGACTGCCGGGCGACGTGCCTCCGCCGCCGCCGAACCCGCCCGCGCCGCCGATGGCGCCCGCGCCGCCCCCACCGCCGAACCCGCCCGAGCCGCCGCTCCCAGTAGGCGGGGAACCGCCGCCCCCACCGCCGCCAAAGCCACCCGCGCCACCGAGGTTGCTCGAGCCACCATTCAGACCCCCGACGCCGCCGCCCCCGCCCCCGCCGCCGCCTCCGCCGCCTCCGCCGCCTCCGCCCCTGGTTCCGCCCAGACCACCGCTGTTTCCGCCGGTTCCCCCACTCAACGCCCCAACCACAACTCCTTGAGACCCAGCGGCGGCGCCGCCGCCGCCCGCGGCTCCGGAGCCAACCCCGCCACCGCCGCCGGACCCGGTCCCTCCACCTTGTCCGGTTGCACCTGCCCCTCCCATCCCGCCGCCGCCGGTGGAGAAATCGGAGTCCGAAGGCGTGCCAGCGCCGCCGACCGAGCTGTCATTCACGAACGCTAGCCCTGTCACCGTAACGCTCGCCCCGCTCGCCACGAACAGCCCGCCACCGAGACCGGCACCTCCGCCCCCGCCGCCAGCGAAGCCGCTACCCCCGATGCCCCCTTTCGCCTTCGCGTTCTGGATCGTCAGGTCGTTGATCGCGATCGTGCCCGAGTACGCGAACAGGCCCCGGTATGTGCCAGCGCCGTCGATCGTGCTGCCCGAGCCGTCGATCGTGACGCTGGTCGTGATCGCCGGGAGGTCGCCGGAGGTGAGCGTGATCGTCCCGAGACTCGAGTCAAAGTTGATCGTGCTCGAGCAGTTGCTGTTGTCGAGGTCCGTGATCGCCTGGCGCAACGACCCCGCACCCGAATCAGCATTAGTCGTGACCACGCATGTAGCAGCCAGCGCCTGGCTCGCGCACACCAGGCACGCAAGCGCCGCCACACAACCAATCCCAATCCGTTTCATCGTTCGCCCTCTGATCGCTCCATGGAGCCCAGCCCCAGCCCCCTGTGCGTAGCAAATCCTACTCCGACCCAATGCCCCCAACCAATTCGGCTAGGTCGTACGTCATCGCGCTAAGGACGAAACCGGACAGCCTCAGATCAACTGCGCGAGGTCATCGAGGCTCTCGCAATCGCCCGGCGGAGCCACAGCCCGGTGGCCACCACCGCTGCCGGGCTACCGTCTGCGCGAAGTACCGCCGTTGAACGGATGCAGATCTCGGGCAGGCGTCAAGGTTGCGTCTCTTTGCCGCTGTAAATTCGCTGGCGGTTGAGGTTCCCGGGGGTGAGTCTATGCGGCTGTGACCTCCTCGTCGAGGGTGCCGGGGTCGGCTTGTTGGTACTTGATTCGGTAGAGGTGTTGGCGGTCGACGTCGGTGAACGTGGCGCCGTTCGAGGCGTGGCTGAAGAACAGGTCGAGCACCGCCCAGACCAGTGAGAGGCAGCTCGTTTCGCCGGGGAACCGGCCCATCACCTTCGTGCGCCGCCGGACCTCGCCGAGCGAGCGTTCGAGGAGGTTCGTTGATCGCCACCGTTCGCGGTGTCTGAGCGGGTAGCGCAGGTGCACAACCAGCGCGTCGAGGTCCTCAGCCAGGCAGCGGGCGGCCGACTCGTAGCCGCCATGCTCGAGTTCGGAGAGCAGGACCTTGATGCGGAGCTTGCCGTCCTTGACGCTGGTGGCATCGGTGAGCGCTGACCAGTAGTTGAACCGGATCCGGTCCTGCTCTGACTTCGGGAGCTTCGCCAAGAGGTTCCGCAGGCGGTGAACGGCGCAGTGCTGGCGATCGGCGCGCGGCCAGATCTCCTCGACCGCGCTGATCAGCCCGGGCGCGCCATCAGCCACGACCAGGCGCGGAGCGGCGAGCCCGCGGCTGGTGAGGTCGCGCCCGAGCTCGAGCCAGTCCTCCTTGCCCTCGCGCATCCCCAACCGCACCGAAACCAGCGCCCGGTCGCCGTTCTCGGTGATCCCCCACGCGCAGATCACCCCCTCCTTCGGACCGCTGGGGCGGACCGCGAGATAGATCGCGTCGAGGAACAGCACGACGAGCTTGACCTCGAACAGGTCGCGACGCTTGAACGCCTCGAACCGCTCGTGCAGCTCCGCGCAGATCCTCGCCACCGTCGAGCGCGAGGTCTTCCCGAGCCCGGCCTCTTCGCACAGCGACTCGATATCGCGCATCGACAGGCCACGGACGAACCCGCCGATGATCAGCGCCTTGAGCGGGTCCGTTCTCAAAAGCCGCTTGCAGTGCCACTTCGGAAACAGCTTCGAAACGAACGGCACAGCCGCCTCACGGGCCTGCGGAATCTCGATCCGCAACTCACCCTCCCCGGTCTGCAGCCGCCGGGGACGGAACCCGTTGCGCAGGCCGCGCTGGCGCTCCGGCCGGCGCTCGTACCGAGCGCGACCCAACCACGTGTCGAACTCGTCCTCAACCGCTCGCTGGATGATCAACCGAGCACCGAGCCGGGCGAGCTCGGACAACATCTTCTGCGGATCATCGACCATCCCCTTCGACAGCAGCTTGTCGATGCTCGCTTGTATCTCCGCCGACGGCGGTACGGTGCGTCTCACGGCGTAGGCCTCCTTCATCGTCTGTCAGGACTTGAGGGAACCTACGCCGTCTCTCTGACAGCACCCCGCGCCTATTTACAGCAATCTTTGGACGCGACCGGCGTCAACGCGCGCCCCTCCATCTCGCCAGTTCCGAGACTCCTGAGGCAGAGCCAGACTCGCGATGGCCGCGCACCGGACGTCGTTTTGTTCGGGATGCCGAGTCGGCCGGAACGAGGCAGGCTCCACGGTTAGGCCCCGCCTCCCCGCCGCAGCTTTGTCGCCTGCGAACGCGGTTCGCGACCCTAGAGCCGTGATTCCCGGCTCGTGTGCGCCAGCGTTTGATGCCCCCTTGATGCCCTCTCAGCACTTTTGCGGAATGACAGCCGCAAGGAATATCTCTTTTTCCAGGCCTTTCGTCAGTTCGGGGAGACAGGATTTGAACCTGCGACCGCCCGGCCCCCAGGCCGGGTCTCCTGCTGGACGACGCGATCATCCCATCGGCTAGCGCCAGTCCGTGGGGAGGCACCGCGCGGGCCAGAGCGCCACCAAACTCCGCCCAAGTGGTACGACGAAGTGGTACAACGGCCGCCGACGCTCCCGTCTTCGACCACCACGCCCAACAAAAAGCCCCGCTAATCGAGGCTTTTCGAACAAGGTGAGCGAGGGGACTCGAACCCCCGACCGCCTGGACCACAACCAGGAGCTCTACCAGCTGAGCTACGCCCACCGCGGGCGCTTGAATCTAGCAGCGGGATAGGGCGTCGACCAGCCGTTGCTCGTACCGTCGCGAAGATCAGCGCGGCTGATGGCGCGGGCGTGGCCGGCAGCCGCCACACTGTTTGGCATCGTCGCGCGCCGGTAAGACCCGGGGTGCGAGGAGATGCTCATGACGACGCTCAAGGCAGGGAGACGAGTCGTGGCAGCTGTGCTGCTGCTGTCCGGCGTATTGGCGCCGGCGGCGTTCGCATCCCCATTTGACCCGTCTGGGGTGGTCAAGCTCGTCAAGCCGCCGCACGCCCAGCTCAATGCCAATCAGAGCACCAACTGGTTCGGCTACAACCAGGGCACCCTCGAGCAGAGCGGCAAGCTGTTCACGTCGATCAGTTCGGACTGGACCGTCCCCAAGGCGTCCTCGCACAAGGCCGGCGAGGCGGAGAGCTCAGCGACCTGGATCGGGATCGGCGGAGGGTGTCTCGACGCGGGCTGCACGCTCAACGACGCGAGCCTGATCCAGACCGGCACCGAGCAGGATGTCGACAGCTCGGGACACGCCTCCTATTCGGCATGGTGGGAGCTCGTGCCCGTCCCCGCGGTCACGGTCAGCAACATGACCGTCTCGCCCGGCGACCGCATCCACGCGTCTGTCACCGAGGCGGCGCTTGGATCCGGCGTCTGGACGATCACGCTCAAGGACGTCACCAGGAACGAGAGCTTCTCGACGACCGTCCCCTACACATCCACCAACTCGACCGCCGAGTGGATCGACGAGACGCCGCTGACGATCGGCTCGAGCGGAGCGTCACAGGCGTCGCTCCCCAACCTGACGTTCACCCCCTTCGACAATGCAACCGTTAACCGGGAGCTCGGCCAACCTCAAGCTGAGCGAGGAGCTGGCGCTCGTGGACGGGTCGGGTGCGGTGATCGGGACACCGTCGGCGCCCGACCGTGAGGCCGACGGGTTCGCCGATTGCGCGTGGGCGACCCATTGTGCGCTCCCGTCGACTGCCCCCGCCTCGGCCCACCGGCCGAGCACCACAGCCCATCCGAAGAGCAAGCACGCGCGGCGACAGAAGAGCAAGCCTCGGCGTCATCAGTCGCCGCGGTCGCACGCCCAGCACCGGCGGTAGCCATCGCCCTCGCAGGCCCGCGCGCTACCTGCGCCGTGTCGACGCGCGACAGCGCTTGCGCCTTACGCGTGAGTGGCGGCAACGGGCTCGCGGAGCTGGCTTGCGACGGGTCGCGACGCGCGTCGCGCCGGTGGCGTTGGTGCGCCCGGAAGCACGCGGATGCGATCGGAGCCGGAGCGCTCGCGGAGTCGGGAGGATCGGATTGTCCGAACACAGGAGCGTGGGTGGCGCGGGCGCGCCGCCGGCCTGAAGCCCGGCGGTGAATGCCGCCGTGTCCGGGCTGCCGCCCGCGCCGGGCGGAGAGATCCCGAACCAGTCCTCCGGGTTGGCGGGATTGCGGTCGGGCGTCGTCCAGGCGTAGAGGAGGACCGCGGCGACCCCACAGTCGGTGTGCCCGAGGGTCGACAGCGCGGTCGATATGTATCCCGGACGCGCAGCCGCCGACGCGGTGTCTCGAGAGCCGGTTCCGTGGGTCGTCCACCCGAACTCCGTGATGTAGAGGGGAACGCCTCCGAGGCCGTCTGAGCGCATCGCGAGCCGGGCATCGCGGACGTTTGCGAACACTTGGTCCGGCGTGCCGCCGTAGGGGTGGATCGCGACACCGTCGATCGCACTCGCCAGCCCCGGGTCGGACGCGAGCATCGCCTGCAGGAACCACGCGGGACGCGTGAGGCCGCCCACCAGCACATGCGCGCCCGGCTGCTTGGCGAGGATCGCGCTCCTCGCGGCGCCGTACAGCGTCGCGTACGCCGCCGGGTTGGGCGTCGGGAACCAGAAGGTCGCGTTGTCCGGCTCGTTCCAGATCTCGTAGGTCAACACCGGCAGCGGCTTCAGCCTGGGGTTCTCGAGCCAGAACGACCCACCCGGCCCGTAGCGGGCTGCGACGGCGGCCGCGAAGGCGGCGTAGTCGCTCACCGATGACGGCGGCGAATGGATCTGCCCCGGAGACGCCTTCGCCCACGGCGCCGAGTAGTCGATGATCGGGAGCCACCGGAGCCCGTGGGTCGCGAGCGAGCTCATGATCAGGTCATCGAGGGTCCAGTTGTATCGGTGCAGGTGCAGGAGTCCGATCGGAGCCTGCTGCTCGGCGTCCTCCCACAGGGCGTCGCTTCGGACGACGGTCGCCCCGGTACGCGCGAGCGCCGCCAGCTGGGCGTCGATCTGGGCGCGGGTGTAGTGACCGGCGTTGAACATGACTCCGGTGTTGGTCCCGAAGTCCACCGTCGAGCCGAGCGACCCGCCCGTCGCGACCGAGCCGGCCGAGGCGCTCGCGGGTCCGGCCACGGCCGTGGCGCCGAGCGCGAGAAGCACCACCGCGGCAGTGCTCACCGCGGCGCGGCGGGCTGCGGCGACCCTCGCCGCGGCGCGGCGCCGTGCCCAGGCTCGATGTTGGTCCCGATGCGTCAACGTCCGCGTGTCCGCCGGTCCTACCTGCGCCAATCAACGAACGAGGCGCTGCGGACTGTCGCGGGCCGGCCGAAAGTCGGCCATCTGTCGTCCTCACGGATAATGGGCGGCATGGGAAAGGCTCTCGGGGTCCTTTGTGCGGGGCTCGCGCTCGCGGCCTGCGGTAGCGGCTCGTCTTCACAATGGAAGGGGCTGCGGAGCGTTCGCGTCACGGTCGCGCAACCCGGTCTGCCTCCGCCATACGGTTCGCCGAAGACCACGGCGTTCACGACCTCCGCCGAGCTCGCACGCGTGACGACGCTGCTGAACGCCCACCACATCGCGCAAGCGTCATCGACCTCGTCAAGCAACGGATGCGCGGGCGGGTTCAAGATCCAGATCGTGATCGCCCGCGCGGGCGCCGCGCCGGCGAACCTGAGCGCCTATCGGTGCGCGAACCAGACGAGCGGGAACGTCAGCGGCGACCTCGTCGGGTTCCTCCAGGCGATCGGCGTGTCGGTCTGAGGCAGTCGCCGTCCGGCGGGCGCTTACGGCGTTAGTAGAACCGCTTGCGCTGGGCGTACCGCTCGGCGCGGGCTCGGTCGTACTCCTCGGCATCGAAGTCGGGATTCGTCAGCGACCGGAGGATGTTGCCGGAGCTCGGCAGCTCAGATCGGTCGATATGACGCTCGGGGTTCCACAGGTCCGAGCGAATCAGGGCCTTGGAGCACTGCGTGTAGGCCTCCTCGACCGAGATCAGGAGTCCCAGGCTCGGCACCTTCCCCTCCACGGCGCTCGGCTCCAGAAGCTCGGGGTCGTCGACGATCACCGCGCGACCGTTGACGCGAAACGTGTCCCCCACCCCCGGGATCAGGAACAGCAGCGCGATGCGGGGGTCGGCGAGCAGGTTCGTGAGCGTGTCGGCGATCCGGTTGCCTGGCCGGTCGGGGAGCAGCAGCGTGCGCTCGTCGAGGATCCGGACAAAGCCCGCCGGGTCCCCGCGCGGTGAGACGTCCAACCCTCCGTCGGGCCTTCCGGTGGCCACACACACGAACGGCGAACGCTCGATGAACTGCCGAGTCAGATCGTTCAGCCGGTCGGCGATCTTCGCCGTGACAGCGCCGGCCGGCGTTCCGACGAGCTCTCGCAGCTCAGCTTCAGCAGATATCGGACGGACGTCGGTCACGTGACAAAGGTACATCTCCGGAACAGCACCGCCGCGGCACGGCCGCCGTTACCCCGCGAGCTCCGCCTCACTCCAGCCGCTTCCGCCCGTGCGACCGGCTAGCTGCGGCCTGTAGCCGGCGGCGGATCCGATGAACCGGCCGTGGTCCGCGCCGACGAGCACGACGAAGTAATTGCCAGCCGGCCCGCGTGAGGACCTGCTGCCGTCGTACACCGGCCTCCACGGTTTGACGCTGACCAGCCACGCCAGTACTCCTCCGGTTGGGTTCCTCCCGGTTCTGGCAACGCGTACCAGCGAGATACCGGTCGCCGAGGCTGGGCGCCACCGCGCGAGGCGGAGTGCGTCCCTGACCGCCGCCGGTCTTGTCAGTCGCGGCGTGGTTCTCGGCCGGGCCAGCTCGAGCGCGATCGGGCCATTCGACGTGAGGAACCGCAAGAGGCGCTGCGGCACCGGACCGAGCGTGTGGGCCGTCGCGCGATGTGCGGGTAACCGGGCCGCGGCTGTGGCAACCGAAAGCGCGGCGGCAACGGCAACGACGACGACCAACGTTGTTGCGATCCCTGCCGCAAATCGTTTGCGCACATCAACCTCGCTGTCGCGACGGACACGGACACGGTACGCCGACTTCGGCTCGAAATCCACGTCTGCGAGACTCGCGGCGTGGGCGCGCGACTCGTGACGATCCCGATCAGCCACTTCTGCGAGAAGGCTCGTTGGGCGCTTGACCGAGCGGGGGTCGACTACGTGGAGCAGCCGCACGTGCAGCTGATTCACGTATTCGCCGCGCGGTTCGCCGGGGGTGGGAGGACTGTGCCCGTGTTCGTGACCGATCAGGGCGAGGTGCTGCGCGAGTCGGCCGACATCTTGCGGTGGTCCGATGCGCTCCTCACATCGGAGCGCAGGCTGTATCCGCCCGGCGATGTTGGGGTTCGGGCGGCGGCGCTGGAGGCGCAGCTGAATCAGGTGTTTGGTCCTGATGGCCGACTCTGGATGTACCACGAGACGCTTCCGATCGTGGGGACGTTGGAGCCGTGGGCGTTGGCGGGAATCCCCCGATGGGAACGTGGCGTGTTCCGTGTGGCCGGACCAGTCATGGTCGTCATCGTCAGCCGCTACCTCGGAGTCAGCTCGGCCGCAGCCGACGCGGCCCTACGGCGCGTCAACGGTGTATTCGACGACGTCGCGCAGCGGTTGGCCGACGGGCGCCGCTTCCTGCTGGGTGACCGCTTTACCGCGGCTGACCTGACGTTTGCAGCTCTCGCGGCGCCGATCCTGCTGCCTGAGCGCTATGGCTCACCATTGCCACCACCCGAGGCGATGCCAGACGCGACCGCACGCGAAGTGCTCCGCCTCCGCGCCCACCCCGCGGGGGTGTTCGCCGACCGGTTGTACCGCGAGGAACGGGCTCGACCGTGAGGGCTCGTTCTGCCGCATAAGGGCCGATCCGTGCTCAGCACGCTCCGCGCGGAGGAGACAGACCATGAGTCGTGAGCGCTGGATGGCCCTCTTGTTCGCGCTCGGCTCCGCATGCTTTTTGATCGGCCCGTTTCCGGGCTACTCGCAGCTCGTAGGGGCCGGCGCCGACGCGATCACGTTCTTCACCGGCTCCGTCCTGTTCACCGCCGGCGGGGCGCTACAGACCTTGATCGCGCTCCCCGAGCGCCATTCCGGCCGCGCCGGGCGGGCGGCGTGGCGAGCCGCGACGATCCAATCCGCCGGGACCCTGTTCTTCAATGTGACCACGTACCAGGCGCTGCACACATCCCTGTCCAATTCCCACTACGACAGGCTCGTCTGGCGGCCGGACGCGTTCGGCTCGGTCTGTTTCCTCCTGTCAGGCGCGATCGCCTACCGCGCCTCGGCGCGGCACGGCTGGCTGCCCGCGCGCGGCCATCCGGGCTGGTGGGAGCCGTCGCTCAACCTGCTCGGCTGCTTCTTCTTTGGCATCTCGGCCATCGCCGGCTACCTGGTTCCCTCGACCGGTTCGCTGCTCAACCTGGCGTGGGCGAACTGGAACACCGCGGTGGGCGCCGCATGCTTCCTGATCTGCGCGCTGGCCACGCTGGGGACAGGTCGCACACTGAAGTCGCCCCGCTTCCTGCGCATCCACCGACTCGAAGATCGCGTCGTGCGTGACGTGGAGCGGGTCGTCTGACCCGACGCCCCTCGGGTAGCGTTGGGTCGTGAGTTACGTCGAGCACCTCGTCGGCTCGCCGCTGGTGGCGTGCACCTGGGAGCAGGCAACCACGACTCGGTATGAGCAGCGCGTCGTACCGGACGCCTGCGTGGATTTGATTTGGGCCGGCGGACGGCTCACCGTCGCCGGGCCCGACACCCGGCCTCGCGTCGTGACGCTCGAGCCGGGCTCGCGGCTCGTCGGTGCACGCTTGCGGCCGGGCATCGCCGGCGCCGTGTTCGGGCTCCCGGCGTCGGCGCTGTGCGACGCCGCACCGGATGCCACCGAGGTTCTGGGAAGCGATCTGGTCGCGGCGCTGCTCGAGGAGCTGGCGGGGGGCTCGGACCCGCACGCGCTCCTGCTGCGAGCCGTTCAGCCGCGTGGCGCAGAGCTCGATCCGCTGGTCCGCGCGGCGGTCGCAGCGCTCGGGCGCCCGCGCGCACGCGTGGCTCCGGTCGCCGGCGAGCTTGGCGTCAGCGTGCGCCAGCTGCACCGCCGCGTCAGCGATGCCGTCGGATACGGGCCGAAGGTGCTCCAGCGCGTGTTGCGCTTTCGCCGGTTGCAGGCGCTCCCGCCGGCCCCGCTGGCCGAGTTGGCGCTCGATGCCGGCTACGCCGATCAAGCGCACATGACGGATGAGGTCACCCGCCTCGCCGGCCTCTCGCCTGTCCGATTTCTCAAAGACCGCGTGCCAACCGGCGCGTAGCGTGTCGGGCATGCCGATCGACTACGCCGCCGCCGAGGACTTCATCTGGTCAGCCGCCCGCCTGGTGGACCGCCATCGCTACGCGATGCTGTTCGCCGACGGGCCGGCTCAGGCGGTCGCCGAGGCGCTGCTGGGGTATCGAAATGCCGACGGCGGCTTCGGCCACGCGCTGGAACCCGACTTGCGCGGCCCCGGCAGCCAACCGGCGGCGACGCTGTACGCCCTCGAGATCCTCAACGAGGCGGGCGCCGCCGATGGCGAGCTGGCCCGCGGCGCGCGCGCCTTCATCGCGTCGATCGCCGCGCCGGACGGAGGCATCCCGTCCGTGCTGCCCGGGTTCGAGGAGTACCCGCACGCGCCCTGGTTCCAGCCCGAGCCCGGATCTGTTCTCACATTCGCGCTCGCGGCGGCCCTCCACGCCGGCGGCGTGACGGACGACGCGTGGCTCGACCGCGCCACCGACTGGTGCTGGCGGTCACTCGAGACAGCCGAGCAGCCCCGCGGGTACTGGCTGAAGTTCGCCTGTACATTCCTCGACGCGGTTCCAGACGAACGGCGCGCCCGCGAGGCGATCGCGTCGCTCACCGCCCGCGTCGACACCTCCTCGATCGTCCCCGCCGGCGGCGCCGAGGGAGAGGCGCTCCGCCCGCTCGACCTCTCCCCCCGCCCGGGCAGCCGGTCACGTGAGCTGCTTAGCGACGAGCAGATCGAAGCGCACCTCGACGCCGTCGAGTCCGAGCAGCAGCAGGACGGCGGCTGGATGTTCGATTGGCGGGCCTGGTCGCCGGCCCAGACGACCGACTGGCGCGGCAACGTCACACTCCGCGCATTGATCTGGCTGCACGACAACGGGCGGCTCTGACACGAGGAGCCGCTGGCCAGACCGGGCTGATCCCCCCCGATCGAGGAACAAAAGGAGGCAGATGATCAAGCTGGTATTCACTCTTCGTCGCCGCGAGGACATGACTCGTCGAGGAGTTCCAGCGCTACTGGCGCGAGGAGCACGCCCCACTCGTCAAACGTCACGCCGAGGCGCTCGGCATCCGCCGCTACGTCCAGGTCCATGCCCGCGACACGGACCTCGACGAGGCGATCGCCGGCCCGCGGCGAAGCGAGCCGCGTTTCTACGACGGTGTGGCCGAGCTCTGGTGGGACAGCCTCGAGGCGCTTGCCGCGGCTTACTCCAGCGAAGCAGGCCGGGCCGTGGGACAGGAGCTGCTCGAGGACGAGCAGCGATTCATCGACCTGCCACGATCCCCGCTCTGGCTGGAGAGGAGACCGTGGTGATCGACACCGCGTAATTCACGCTCGGTGGCCTCGAGCACCGGTGTCCTCAGGATGCGGCTGAGAGCTTCGCCTCGGGGATGATCGGCTGGAAGAGCTCGATCGGATTGCCCGCTGGATCCTCCACGAGGATCTGCTTGCCGCCGACGCCGGTGACGATTTCGTTGCGGAACCGGGCTCCGTGCTCGCGCAGGCGCGCGACGGTTGCCTCGATGTCGTCGACCTCCAGCTGGAAGCGGTTCCAGCCTCCGGGCTCGGGCACCGAACCGTCGGGCATCGGCTGCCCGCCTCCGGGGCCACCGCCGGGCGCGCTCAGCACCAAGCGAAGGTCGCCCCGGGAGAGCATCGCGAAGCTGGGCGCTGGGTGCATGTCCTCGTGAAAGCCGAGCTCTCGGCAGTAGAACTCGATCGCTCGGTCCACGTCGTCGACGATGTAGCGGACGCTGACTCTGGCCATGCCGTCTCCTCGGGTTGTTTCTCCAGCACGCCGCGAGTCTGTCACGCGTGCGCCGCCGCGTCGGCGAGCCGGATCAACCGCGAGTCTGGGCCGAGGGGTTGCAAAGCAACCTGGGTTGCAAGTAGGCTGGCTCATCGGGAGCGCCTCCTGGTTCTGGGGCCGATCACCGGCAATTGGAGGGCTGTGTTCAAGCGGCGCTGGTCGATTCTGTCCTTCGGGCTGCTGGCCTCGGCGGTGCTGGCTTCCGGGGCGGTGGGAGCGCCGGTCCCGCACCGCAGCCGCCCGCCGGTGAAACCGCTCGGCGTAATCAGTCAGCTGCCTGGTCCCAACGGATGCCTGGTCGATCGGTCCTCACGCCGCCGCGGATGCACGTCTGTCCGGGCGCTGGTCGGCCCGGGTCCGTTCGTCGGCTCAGAGGCGATCGCGGTCAGCCCGGACGGCAGGAACGTCTACGCGGCCTCCTCGTCGAGCAATGCGATTGCGGTATTCAGGCGAGCTCCAAGCACCGGCAAGCTGACCCAGGCCCCGGGACCCGCCGGCTGCATCGCCGCCGGGGGCAGGGACGGTGCGGGAGCGGCGTGGGACTTGCCGGTCCAAACTCCGTGGCGGTCAGCGCGGACGGGAAGAACGTCTACGCAACCTCGTTCCAGAGCAGCTCGATCGCCACCTTCCAGCGCAACCCGTCCACCGGCGCGCTCACCCAGCGAACAGATGGCACCGGCTGCCTCGCCGCCGTGGCGATCCCCGGCTGCACGATCGCCCGAGCGCTCGACGGAGCCGACGTCGTGGCGGTCAGCCACGACGGCCGCAACGTCTACGTCGGCGCATTCAGAGGCAGCACGGTCGCCGTGTTCGCCCGCTCGCCGTCCGGCGCGCTCACGCAACTCTTCGGCAACGGCGGTTGCATCTCGGAGGGAGGAACCGACGGTTGCGCGATCGGGCGCGCGCTGTCCGCGCCCGAGGGCCTCGCCGTCAGCGGCGACGGCCCAACGTGTACGTGGCGGCGCCGGGCAGCAACGCGTCGACGTTCTCGCTCGCGACACGTCGACCGGCGCGCTGACGCAGCCGACCGACGGCAGCGGCTGCTTCGTCAACAGCCCGCTCTCCGGCTGCACGGTCGGTAGGCAGCTCGGGGGCGCCGACGCGGTGGCGGTCAGCTCGGATGACCGGAGCGTCTACGTCGCGGCGTCGCTCACCAACAGCGTCGCCAACTTCACTCGGACACCGTCCACTGGGCTGCTGGCGCAGTCGAGCGGGACCACGGGGTGTGCGATCTACGTCCTGGCCGTCGCGTGCACGCTCGGCGGAACGCTGACCGTTCCAGAAGGCCTGGCGATCTCGCCGGACGGCGCCAACGTCTACGCCGCTTCGTTCCTCCCCGGGTCGATCGACGTGTTCGACCGCACCGTGTCGACGGCGGCGCTGATGGAGAAGCCCCGCCGTCCGGGCTGCGTGAGCCGTCGCAGTTCGAGTTGCGCGCACGCGTCCCCGACGCGGGGGGCGAGCTCCGCAGTCGCTCAGCCCCGACGGCAAGAACGTCTACGTCACGGCCTTCGCAAGCAATGCGGTCGACGTGTTCAAACGACATAACAAAGCGATGCGCGACAGGAACCAGCGCAGACATGACTGCAGAGCGGACACGCAACATCCCCGAGACCGAGCCGAGCAGCGATGGAATCACCCGCGGTGAGCTGCTGAAGGCGGCAGCGGTAGGGACCGGGGCCGCGCTGATCGGCGGGAGTGCCGCCGCTGCCGGGTCCGTACGCGGGTCGGTCCGTACGTGACGGCGGCGGACAACCCGATCGAGGGGATGAACGTGCTCGTGTTCCTGACCGATCAACAGCGGGCGATCCAGCACTTCCCCCGTGGCTGGGCGCAGCGCAACATGCCGGGCTCACCCGACTGCAGCAAATGGCGTGACGTTCGAGAACGCGTTCACGAACGCGTGCATGTGCTCGCCGGCACGCTCGACGTTCCTGACCGGCTACTTCCCGGCTCAGCACGGCGTGAAGTACACGCTCGAGAGCGCATGCCGGCCGCCGCAGTATCCGCAGGTCGAGCTGTCGACCGACTTCAAGAACCCCGCCTCGGTGACCGCCGCGGCCGGCTACACGCCGGTCTACAAGGGCAAGTTCCACTGCGTCAAGCCGGCGAACGGATCGACCTGGCAGCCCTCGGACGTCAACCAGTACGGCTTCACGCGGTGGGACCCGCCTGACGCCGGCGCCAACCAGTCAGCCGCCGGAGGAGGGAGGCGGCTACTACGACAACGACGGCCGCTTCATCACCTCCCAGGGAACGCCAGCCGGCCGGGACCGAGGGAACGCTCCAGTATCTCGAGCAGCGCAGCGGCGCAGGACCAGCCGTTCTTCATGGTCGTCTCGCTGGTCAACCCCCATGACGTGCTGTCCTATCCGAAGAACCTCACCGCCAACGGCTACGACGACTCATGGCTGCTCGGCGACATCGGGCTTCCGGCGACGTTCAACGAGGATCTGTCGACCAAGCCGACCGTGCAGGAGCAGTTCCTGCGGTTATCTGGCGCACTCGGGCCGCTCCCGACCCCACAGATGAAGCGCAACTACATCAACTTCTACGGGAACCTGATGAAGTCCTCCGACGCGTACCTGATGAAGATCCTCGACACGCTCGACGTCGCGGGCTTGCTCGAGAACACGCTGGTGATCGCGACCGCCGATCATGGCGAGATGGGGACGGCTCATGGCGGAATGCGGCAGAAGAACTTCAACTTCTACGAAGAGACGACGCGAGTCCCGCTCGTGTACTCGAACCCCCGGATGTTCCGGAGGGGCCGGACAGACCACTCGCTCGTCTCCCATGTCGACTTCCTGCCGACGCTGGCCAGCCTGGTCGGCGCCCCGTCGAGCGCGCGCACTTCGTGGCAGGGAGTCGACTACTCGGACCGGATCCTCGGCCGCGGGTCCAAGCCGCCGCAGGACTACACCGTCTTCACCTACGACGACTACCAGTCCGGGTCAGGCGAGCGGCCCGTACCCGACACCGCCGAACCACGTGGCCAGTATCCGGGAGCATCGGTACAAGCTCGCCCGCTACTACGACGCCGAGGGAAACGTGCCCGACCAGTGGGAGATGTATGACCTCAAGACGGACCCGCTCGAGCGGGTCAACCTCGCCTATAAGGGACACAAGCGCACTCCCACGCAGGAGCGCGAGTACACGCGGCTCCGCGCCAGGCTCAAGCACGTCGAGCGAACGCGCCTGCAGCCGCTCGGCTAGGACCTAAGCCGGGGCGTTCACCACGCAGCGGAACCCGATGTGTGTGGTCGAGGTGTCGACGGCCTCCGCCTGGCGCGCAGCCGGTCGGTAGCGCAGGCAGTAGTTCGGAGCGCACAGGTGCGAGCCGCCCTTGATCACCCGGCGTGGAATGGGCCCGGCCGGGTCGAGTGGGTCGGGGACGCTCACGCGCGGGTTGCGAGGCACGCAGCAGGGCGTCGCGGGATCGCGTGGATGGCGCGGAGTGAAGTAGTCGGTCGTCCACTCCCAGACGTTGCCGGTCATGTCGTAGAGCCCATAGCCGTTCGCCGGAAACCGCTTACCCGGCGAGGTACCCACATAGCCATCGGCCTGGAGGTTCTCCCACGGGAACTCGCCCTGCCAGGTGTTCGCCATCATCCGGCCACGCGGCGCGAACTCGTCGCCCCAGGCGAACACGGCTCCCTCGAGCCCCCCGCGCGCCGCGAACTCCCACTGCGCCTCGGTCGGCAGTTCCTTGCCGGCCCATGCCGCATACGCCTCGGCGTCCTCGGCGGCAATCTGCACGACTGGGTGAAGCTCCCGTCCGCCGAGGTTGCTCTCGGGACCCTCCGGACGGCGCCAGAAGGCCCCGGGCGTCCAAGCCCACCAGTTGCGCGGGTCTCGTAGGTCGACCGGGCCGGTGCTCCTCTGGAACACCAGCGAGCCCGGCACGAGCAATCTGGGATCGGCCCCCGGATAGTCGCGCGGGTCTGGTGCTCGCTCGGCGCTCGTCACATGGCCAGTCTCTTTCGTGAAGCGCCGAAACGCGGCCACCGTCACCGGGTGCTCGTCGATCCAGAAGCCATCGAGCTCAACCGCGTGAACCGGCGCTTCCTCCGGATAGAAGTCCTCCGCACCCATCCGAAAGCTTCCCGGCGGAATCCATCGCATTCCCTTGAGCCGCGCCTCCGCATGCACCTTGGGAGCGTTTAGTAGGCGCTGGGTGAGGCGTCGTCGTGCCGCGGTGGATGCTCGTGGTGAGCGGGCAGGCTCGCTGAGCTGTCACCGACGGCGATCCTGTAGCGCCCGGGTTCACCACCCACGTGTGACGGGCGTTACTCCAGTGCGAGAAGGAGACTCGCTGAGCCGGATTGTCACGCGGCTCGAGCCACCCGGGTCGAGCGCGACGCGCTGGAAGCCCTTGAGCTGGCGGGGTGGCTCGCCGCTGGCGCGTGGATCGCCGACGTACACCTGGGCGACGTCGGCGCCGGGCGCTGGCCGGTGTTGGTGAGGGTGAAGCTGACGGAGGCGCCCGCTCGCGTCGTGCTGACCTTCAGATGCGAGAACGCGAACGTCGTATAGGAGAGCCCGAAGCCGAAGGGAAAGAGCGGCTTGATCCCCTTGCTCTGATACCAGCGGTAGCCGACGAGCAGGCCCTCGCTGTAGCTCGAGTGCGGCCCGACGCTGTCACCGGGCTTGTTTACTCCGGGCCACTGGGCAGGACTGCGCAGCGGGAGGTCCGACATCGAGGCGGGGGAACGTCTCGGTCAGGTGGCCCGAGGGGTTGACGTCGCCGAACAGCAGCGCCGCCAGTGCGTTGCCGTCCTCCTGGCCCGGATACCAAGCCTCCATGACGCCCTTGGCCGCGGCGAGCCAAGGCATCAGCACGGGCCCGCCCGTGTCGAGTACGACGACGGTGTTTGGGTTGGCCGCGGTGACCTGAGCGACCAATGCGTCCTGATCGATCGACTGCGGGGTGCAACCGAACAGCGGGCAGACTCCTCCTGTGAGAGTCAGATTCGAACGGTCGACCCCCTCGCTCTCGGAGTCGCCGACGACAACGACGGCGAGGCTCGCGGCCTTCGCCACTGCGACCGCGTCGGCCGTAGCGCTGCCGTCCGCGTAGAGGACGGTGTCGCCGTCCGCGACGGCGCGCTGCGTGATCCCCTGCTGCGGGCTCACGACCCGGACATCGCCGAACTCCGGGATGTGGCCGCTGCCCTGCCCGTTGTACTCGGTTTCGGCGCCCGCCTGCCCGGCATCCGGCCCGATCAAGGCGATCGTCCTGCCGTGGCCCCTGATGGGCAGGATCCCATCGTTGTTCTTGAGGAGCACCGTGCCCGCTTCGGAGATCCGGCGGGCGAGCTCGACGTGCGAGGCCGTGGAGACATCTGCGGAGTACGCCTGCGGCTCGGCGGCGGGCGGGTGGTCGAACACGCCCACCTTGAACATCGCACGAAGGATCCGCAGCACCATGTCGTTGAGCGTCCTCATCGGGACCTGGCCCTTCTGTACCGCTGTCTGGAGAGCCGGGCCGTAGTAGGTCCCGGGCGTGACGTTCATCTCGATGTCCATTCCGTTCTCGGCGGACTGGATGGTCGAGTGGGTCGCGCCCCAGTCGGAGACGACAAAGCCGCTGAAGCCGAACTGGCCGTTGAGGATTCCCTTGAGCGTTTCCGGGTTCTGGCACGAGTAGGTGCTGTTGATGCGGTTGTAGGAGCACATCACGCCCATCGCGCCGCCCTGGTGGATGGCCACGTCGTATTGCGGCGCGTAGATCTCCTCGAGCGTGCGCCGGCTGACATCTGCCGAGTCGGCGAGGCTGCCCGATCCGCGATCGGTCTCCTGGCTGTTGGCGATGTAGTGCTTGAGGGTGACGATCACGTGCTGGGACTGGATGCCTCGCACCTCGGCCGATGCGCCCTGCCCGGCTAGGAACGGGTCCTCGCTCAGGTACTCCCAGTTACGGCCGTTCATCGGAACCCGATCGGTCTCGATGCCCGGCGTCAGCTGTACGTCGATGCCCTTCTCCCACGCCTCCTGCCCCAGCGCGGCTCCGAACTCGTACTGCAAGCTCGGATCCCAGCTGGCTGCCTGCGAGATCGGAGCCGGGAACGCAGTCGTGCCGGTCTGGGCATCGCCGACTCCCTGTCCGGAGTCATTCATCACGATGTCAGGGATGCAGAGGCTCGGATTGCCGGGGATGTATCCAGCCGCTCCGTAGTGATAGTCCAAGGGGTATCGCTGGTAGGTCATCGCGATCTTGTCCGACAAGCTCATGGCGCCCAGCAGCATCTGTGCGCGCTGGTTGGGCGAGAGCGCCGTGCTCATCCACCGGCAGGAGGCCGCGCCCGCCGGCGGCGCGCCCAGTCCAGAACACATCGCGGTGAGCATCACGACCACCGCGGTCACCATCGATCGCCGTGCGCCCCGGCTGAGCACGACGGCGTGGGTGCCCGCCCGTGCCCGCGCCGTCACAGCGACCGCCTGCCAGATCGTTCTCATTCACGACAGAGTAAACACGACTGTCTGCTCGTCTGAGGCGGTCTAGTACTCGTCCCGGCGGCGCCACCACGGCCCGGTCTCGTTGCGCCCTTTCGGCGCCCGGTCCAGCCACTGGTACATGCCCCATAGCCCGTCCAGGCCGCGCGCATACGCCGAGTAGGTGTGGTAGACGACTCCGTCCTCGAGGGCGAAGGCGCTCATGCCGGGCTGCTCGCGGAGGTATGTGGCCGTGTCGGTGCCGGTCATCGCGGCGTGCGCGGCAGTCGCGCCCTCTTCGCCGGCCTCCCGCAGCCACGTCGTGTCCGTCGAGCGGTAGTTGTAGTCAATGGTCCCCGAGCGCTGCTGGTCCTCGGTGAACGAGGTGTTGAAGTCGAAGTTGAAGTCGCTGTCGAGCGACGAGGCCCAGGGGAACGTCCAGCCCATGCGCCGCTTGTAGGCCTGCAGCGCGGCGATCGGGGCGCGCGACACCGCGATCATCCCGACGTCGTGGTGCTCGAGGTGGACGGCGAAGCCGTTGAAGCCATCGGCGATCGCCGAGCACGACGGGCAGCCGCCCGTGTACTCGGGTCCGAACATGAAGTGGTAGACGAGGAGCTGCGAGCGCCCACCGAAGAGGTCGGCCAGCGACGCGGCGCCGGCTTCGGTCTCGAAGCGGTACTCCTTCTCGACGGGGACCCAGGGCAGCTGCTGGCGCTGGCGGGCCACGTCGTCGCTGCGGCGGGTCAGCTCCTTCTCGGCCTCGAGCAGCTCGAGGCGGGCGGCGAGCCACTGCTCGCGACTGGCGGTGGTGTGGGTGGTCATGGGTTGTCTCCTCTGTGGTTTCAGGTTGCGGCGATGGCGACGCCGAGGGCGACGATCGCCAGCGCCAGGGGCACGTCGACGGCAGGATGAGGCGGGAGCAGCTTCTGCGCGAGGACGACGACCGCGATCGCGACCATCAGCGCGACGCTCATGACGTCCACGGCAACGAGCACCAGCATCAGCCCGATGCTCGAGCCGAAGCAGTAGACGCCGAACCGCAGGCCCGAGCGGACCCGCTCGCGGCAACGGCGGCGGCACTCGCGCTTCAGCGGCGTGAGCTCGTAAAGGCCCGCGCCGACCATCAGCGCGCCGGCGGTCACCGCGCCGGGCGGCCGGTACAGCAGGCACGTCGCGACGGCGGCCAGTGCCCAGGTGCCGAGGTAGGAGCCCGCGAACAGCGGCGCCGCGAGCGCGCCGTCGGGCTCCCGAGCGCGCCGCGCGATCGCGGGGACCGCGCTTGGCAGCATCATCGCCGCCATCATCGGAACCGACGAGGGGAGGGCTGGCAGCCATATCCATCGCATGCGTCATCGCGTCAGCCCGAGCCTGGCCGGCGTGGTCTGCTGCAGGTCCGGGAGCGTGTCGCCGGTCTCGAGCAGCGTCTTGAGGTTGGCCAGGACGCGCGGCCAACCCTGCTGATCAGCGAGCCCGTCATGCCGCCGGGCACGAGGTCGTCGTGGATCACGGTCAGCTTGACCTGCTCGCCGAGCGGCTCGATCTCGAAGGTGACCTTCGAGCGGGGCTCGGCGGCCAGCCGGTCGCGGGCGTCGTCGGTGAGATCCAGCGACTGCGGCCCATTCGGGGGTGAACGTGTGCCACGTGTAGGAGAGCCGGCGGTAGGGCTCGGACTCGATCACGACCTGCTCGGGGTCGGCGATCGTCAGGCCGCGCGTGTGCCAGGTCATGGCCGAGCCGGGCTTCCAGTCGGAGTCGAACGTAATCGCCCAGTAGCGCTCGGTGAACGCCGGCTCGGTCAACGCCTGCCAGAGCCGTTCGGGCGTGGTCTGGATGTAGGTCGTGTAGACGAACGTGGGCTTTTCCACGGGGGTGTCCTCCAGTGCTCTTTTGAGATCGGCGAGCGCGTGGACACGGTCCTGCTCGTACCGCGTGATCCAGCGCTCGGCGATCTCGTTGATGGGCGCCGCGTTGAGGTAGTGATGCTTCTCCCGGCCGCGGCGAACGGTCGTGACGAGATTGGCCGCCTCCAGTACGGCAAGGTGCTTGCTCACCGACTGGCGAGCCATGTCCAGCCTCGAGCCGAGCTCGCGCAGGGTCTGGCCGTTACGGTCGTTCAGGCTGTCGAGCAGCAGCCGACGGCTCGGATCGGCCAGCGCCCTGAAGACCTCGTCCATGTGCGAATAGGCAGCCATTTGGCTGCCATAATACGCAGCCATCCGGCTGCCTGTCAAGGCGCCGACGGCTGTGCACCAGCTTCCTACATCGGCGCGGCAACGCAAGCCGTTTGGACTCCACCCGCCCAATCGCTGAGGCGAAGGTCGGACGCTGGACGGCGGCGAGGGGGACGTATAGGTTCAGGTTGTGCCTTGGCTGAGCGACAACTCGCTGTTTGAGGCGCTGGGCAGCCGTGCCCTGTTCTCAGCGAGCGACGGCGGCGCGGATTTTGGCGAGTGCTGGCAGACGGTTCAGTGCGTCGGCAACGGGGGAACCGACGAGTGGTACCGGGAGTGGACGGCGGTCGCGGAGTGGCTGGTGGAACTCGGGGACGCGAGTGCGGAGCGTGGACATCCGGTGAGCGCCCGCGAGGCGTATGTGCGCGCGACTACCTATTACAGGACCGCGTACGCCCCACTGTTTGGCTCGCCAGTCGACGATCGCCTGGTGACGGCATTCGAGCGGGAGATGGCGGCGTTCGCCAAGGCGGCGCCGCTGTGGGACATGCCGGTCGAGCTGGTGGAGATCCCGTTTGAGGATGGAGCGACATTGCCCGGCGTGCTGGTCGGCACCGCTGGCGGAATCGAGCCGTGCGGCACCGTCGTGCACGTCAACGGCTACGACTCCAACGTGCACGAGATGTTCATCGCGCACGTCCCCGCGGCGGTCCGGCGGGGCTACAACGTGTTGCTGTTCGATG
Source organism: uncultured Solirubrobacterales bacterium (assembly GCA_963695965.1). GTDB lineage: Bacteria > Actinomycetota > Thermoleophilia > Solirubrobacterales > Solirubrobacteraceae > Palsa-465. Next base: position 34,880 of record CAVOIU010000002.1, on the reverse strand, counting down.
GCCCGGGCCAGGGACGCAACCTGATCCGGGATGGATTGACAATGCGGCCCGATTGGGAGAACGTCGTCGGTCCGGTCTTGGACTACGCGTTGGCGCGATCCGAGGTGAACGAGCGGCGGGTGGTGCTGGCCGGCTGGAGCTGGGGCGGATTCCTGGCTCCTCGCGCGGCGGGCTTCGAGGACCGGATCGCTGCGCTATGGGCGGATCCGGGCCAGTGGGACCTGCGTGAGCGCGTGGTGGCGGCGTTGCCTCTCTCCGAGGAGGAGAAGGCGCGCTTCCCCGAGGGCGTCGACCCACGTGCGCTGGACGAGATGGAGCAAAGCCTGCGATCTCCCGATGCAGATCCGTTTCTGCGTTGGCGGATGATCCAGCGCCCTCTGTGGGTGCATGGCAAGCAGACTCTGTTCGACTACCTCGCAGACGCCACTCGCTACGAGGTCTCATCGGTGGCCGGAAACATCACCTGCCCGACGCTGCTCACCATGGCCGAAGCCGACCCGGTGGCCGCGAGCGCGCCGAAGTTGTTCGATGCGGTCGCCGCCGAGCGCAAGACGCTGATCCGCTTCACCGACGCGGAGGGGGCCGGCAGCCACATCGAGGCGACCGCCCGCCACCTGTTCCATCAACGCTGCTACGACTGGCTCGACGAGGTGTTAGCGGACGTCGCCTAGAGCGGGCGGGGCCGCCCGCGGCGTCGTCTATCTGCGCAACGCCGCCCTACACGCCCCCGGGAATCCCGGCAGCCGATTTCGATATGCGCGGCAGAGGGCTCGGAACTGCGCGTTGCCGCGCTTGAGCACGGCGTGATCGGTTGGTGTCCGCGGGAAGAACGCTCCGGGCTTGACCAGCGGCGCGATCGGTGGGGGGCGCATCACAGTTCGCACGCGCTTCGCACGGTGGGTGATCACTCCGAGCGGTGGGATGCTCGCCAATAGGGTGGTGCGGACTTTCGGGGACAGCCGCTGGAAGAGCGCGTCGATGAGGCCCTCGACGTCCTTATCTCCCGCGCCCGGCCGGTGCATCGCCGGCGTCGGAGCTCGGTTTCCCGGCGAGCCCGCGGGCAGCCCCCCTACCGGGAGCTGATGTGGCGTGAATGTCCACTGCAGATCAATCGTGCCCCAGTACTCGGGCTCGTTTGAGGGGTTGGTCGAGAGGTCAAACGTGAGCAGGACGCCCTCGCCCGGAAGCACCCGCTCGGTGATCCCGGGGTGCCCGACGTTCATCGCGTCGAAGAACGAGCCGACATTCTTGACGCTCGTCGCCGGTCTCGGCTGCGATAGAAGGTTGACGCCGCGTGCGCCGTTCAGCCATGGAATGCGCACCGTGATCGGACCGGCGGGAATCGGGTGGTCGTTCGAGCTGCAGTAGCCCTCGTTACCCCAGTTGCGGGCGAAGAGCGCCCACTGATCCACGCCCCCACGAAGCGGTGCCCTGGGATCGCGAGTGGTCTGCATCGCGATTGCGTAGACGGGGTGAAGCTCCGCCGCGGGCGTGTGGGCCGCGTCGATCCCGACTAGCCCAGTGACCTCTGCAAGATGGCCGTCGATCATCTTGTGTGCCGCGCTGTCTGAACTGTCGACGGCGTCGTGAAAGCTGTGCCACCAGAAGTTGTCATCGAAGTGATCGATCGTCTCGTCGGAGTCGAACTCGATGTGGATCGCGTTGCCGCCGTTGTTGTCCCCGGTAACGCCGTCGAGGTTCAAGGTGTGCAGGTCCAGGCTGTAGTCGTCGTCGCTCCCCTGACCCGAGTGCTCGAACCACTCGAGCTTCCCCTCGTAGGTCGCGGGCTCCCAGTTGATGTGCCCGTGGAAGGCGGAGCTCGGATCGCGACCCATATTGCAGACATAACCGGCACCGTGGTTGCCCTCATCTGTGCTCACCTGCTGAGTGGTGCAAAACGCGCCCCAGTCCGAGGGGTTCGCGGTCGGAAACTGACCGCAATCATCACGCGGGAAAGGCGGGTGCCCGGTCAGGACAAAGCCGGCCCAGTCAGGGTTGAAGGGGAACAGGTTGTCGTCGAAGCCATTGACCGGCAGCAGATCCATCCGGTGCTGGCAGCCGTAGTTGGCGCACCAATCTCTGGCCACCCCGGTGAGCGAGTTCTCCCAGCTGGTATGCAGCCCCGGGTTTGCGGTGCAGCGGTACATCACACAAGGGCGCGTGGCCATCGCCAGGAGAGACGGCGGGGCGTACACCAGCGGCCGCTTGCGCTGCACGGTGTACTGGAGCGTCGCGGTGCCGGTCTGGCCGTCGCGGCTGACCGCGGTCACGGTGTAGGTGTGGATGCCCAGCGTCGCGGTGTTCAAGCGCACGGTGGCCGCGAACGACGACCCCGTAGACGTGCACGCCGGGAACGAGAACACCCCGGGGTGTACCTCGCACACCCCGCAGGACTGAAGCCCCGGCCCACGGGCACCCTCGCGACAGGCGAAATACAGCGTGACGGCGTGCTTGAGCGTGAATGTGCCGGCGTTCGACGGTGAGCTGATGATCGCCAGTGGCCGTGCCGGGTTGCTCACAGCGGCCGGGGTTAGCAGGCGCACCTTGTGATCGCCCGTGTCAGCGACGTACACCAACCCTCCCTGGCCCGCGCCGATGCCCTGCGGAGCGTTCAGCTGCGCGCCGGTCGCCGGTCCGTCGTTGCAGCTCGACGTGGTTGGGGCGCACACATTTCCGGTGCCGGCGATCGTGTTGATCATCGTGTTCGGGGTTACCCGGCGCGCCTCGGCATCGCTGGTGTCGGCGATGTCGATGTTGGCGGCTGAGTCCACCGCCACTCCAGACGGAGACGCGAGCTGGGCACTCGTCGCCGCGCCGCCGTCGCCGCACGTCGGCTTCGGCGTGCCTCCAGCCGTCACGCACCTCGTCCCGTTGCCGGCGACCGTCGAGATCATCCCGCCGGCGGCAAACTCGCGAATCTCATAGTCGCCCGTGTCGGCGACGTACACATTGTGCGCGGAGTCGACCGCAACGCCCTCCGGCGCGAAGAGCTGAGCCGTGGTCGCGGGTCCGCCGTCACCACACGTGGGTTTCTCCGCGTTACCGGAAGTCGTACATTGGCTGCCGCTGCCCGCGATCGCCGCGATGTTTCCGCCCAGCGCGAACATGCGGATCTCGTGATCCAGGGTGTCGGCGACAAACACGTTCCCCACTGAATCGATCGACACCCCGCGAGGCGAGTTGAAGCTCGCACTCGTAGCGGGACCTCCGTCACCGCACGTTGGCTTCTCCGCGTTCCCTGAGGTCGTACATTGGCTACCGCTGCCCGCGATCCTCGTGATGTTTCCGCCCGGCGTGAACATCCGGATCGCGTTGTCGCCGGTGTCGGCAACGTACACATTCCCAGCCGAATCCACCGCCACTCCGCGAGGCCCGCTCAGCTCGGCCGACGTGGCAAGCCCGCCGTCGCCGCAGGTGCTTAGGCCCGTGCACTGGATGCCATTGCCGGCAACCGTCGTGATCGTTCCGCTCGCCGAGATCCTGCGGACCTCGTTGTCACCAGTGTCGGCGACAAACACGTTCCCCTCCGCATCCGCGGCGACTCCGCCCGGCCCATTGAGCTGTGCGACCGTCGCGGCCATGCCGTCGCCGCACGTCGGGGCGGCGCCAGACGCGGTACCGCACGCAGCACCGGTGCCCGCGATCGTCGAGATCGAGAAGCCAGCGGCCGCCGCCGGAGGGGCGACAAAGCCGACGCTAGCGAGGCCCGTCACCCAAAGGACGGCAACGACCCGTCTGTGCCCTCCCATCACCCCGAACATTCCCGCGGCCGGCCCGACGCGAGGGAGCGGATCGTGACCGGCTTGGGCATCGTCCCCCTCCCGGGTGCTTGATTTCTTGCCTGACTGACCGGCTAGGCTCGGCTGACCCTAACAGCTCTCAGGCCGCCCGGCTGGGCTAGGGGACGAGCCCGTGCTAGAGGTGTCTGGCCGCGGGGACGGCAACGGTCCGCGCCTCGTCGCCACGATGATCAGCGCAATCTTCACCAGCTGCGCGCGCAGCTGTCTCCACTCAGGGAATCGAGGTCGACGACGACGCGGCCCTATGTGAATCCTTTCTGTATGGCGCCCTGCGCAGCCTCGATCCCGAACTGATCGACGTCCTGGACGTAACACCGCCCGGCGCGCCCGTTGCCGCACGCCAATGACGGCTGCTCTCGACCGCTCCCGGGAAGCCCAAGCAGACGCCGCGCAGCTCGCGTGCGCCGATCATCGGCCCCGGCGCAGGCGCCACCTTCCGACTGCGCCCCGGGCTCGTCGCCTGCCCGGTGGCTGGCCGGACCGCGTTATATACCCAAGACCGATCGGTGCAGCAATCACCGCCACGCAACCTCCAGATTCATGGACCACGAGCAACCGCTGCGATCCCTATATCAAGCGTTCAACGCACGCGACATCGAAGCAGTCCTGCGGGCCATGAGCGACAACGTCGACTGGCCAAACGCCTGGGAAGGCGGCCGGGTTCACGGCAAGGACGCCGTTCGGGCGTACTGGACGCGCCAATGGAAGGAAATCGAGCCCCACGTCGACCCGATCGCGATCACCACGCGACCTGACGGACGTGTGGCGGTCGATGTCCACCAGGTAGTCCGAGCGCTCGACGGGAATCTACTCAGCGACCGCAGGGTTCTGCACGTGTACGAGATAAGCGACAGTCTCATCGCCAATATGGAGGTCGAGGAGGCGTAGCCCGGCGTCCCGCGGCCTGGAAGAGCGAGGTGCTGCGTCTCGTCCGGCTCTACACTCGGCAAGCTGACCGGCCGTGGCCCATGGGCTGGTGATCAAGGACGGTGGGCATGTTTGAGGGCAAGGTGAGAACGAGTGTCGCGTCCGGACCGGCTCGTGGACGGATCCTTGTCCTACTCCTGGCTGTGTGCGGTGTGTGCCTATTGCCGCCCGCGTTCACAGCGAGCTCCTCGGCAAGCGTTAAGTTTGGCTATCTGTCGCGGTTCGGAACCAGGGGGTCGGGCAGCGGACAGTTCAGCCAGCCGGTCGGTGTCGCGGTTGAGCCGGGCGGGGACGTGTACGTCACCGACCGCCACAACTATCGGGTCGAGAAGTTCGACTCCTTGGGCCACTACCTGTCGCGGTTCGGGACCAAGGGGATGGGCGCGGGCCGGTTCTTAGCCCCGGCCGGTGTGTCGGTCGACCCGTTCAGCGGTATGGCGGTCGACCCGTTCAGCGCTGCGCCGGGCGCCGCCTCCGGCAACGACAACGATGTCTTCGTCACTCTCACGCAGAGCACCGCCTCGAATCTCGGCCCGGGCGTGCCGGTGAAGTTCAGTGCCTCGGGCAATGTCGGGCTGGTCATCCCCACCGTCTGGTCACAGATGTGTACGCGCTCGTGCCAGCGCAGGATCTCTAGCTCGGGCAAGGGCCGGTTCAAAATGGTCCAACGGGTAGCGGTTGACCCCTCGAACGGTGATGTCTACGTCACCGACAGCGGCGCGAATCAGGTAGTCAAGTTCGACTCTTCGGGCCGCTACCTGTTGCGGTTCGGCAGCCGTGGGTCAGGCGCAGGCCAGTTCAACTACGCCTTCGGTGTGGCGGTCGACCCATCTAGCGGTGACGTGTACGCCACCGACCTCCACAACGACCGAGTAGAGAAGTTCGACTCGTCGGGTCACTACCTGTCGCGGTTCGGCAGGCGAGGGACAGGAGCCGGCCAGTTGAACGTGCCCCGCGGCGTGGCGGTCGACCCCTCCAGCGGTGATGTGTACGTCACCGAGCGCAACAACAGCCGCGTTTCGGAGTTCAGCTCCCATGGCAGGTTCCTTGGGGCCTGGGGCTGGGGCGTCGCCAACGGCGCCCGGAAGTTCGAGATCTGCACGCGTCCCTGCAGGGGCGGGATCGCCGGCGCAGGCCAAGGCGAGTTCGGCTACGGGCGCGGCGTCGGGGTCGACGGTGTAGCGGTCGACCCGTCCAGCGGCGATGTGTATGTAGCCGATAGTCGCAACGACCGGGTCGAGAAGTTCGGCACCCGCACCTGAACGTCGCGGCGAGGTCAATCACCCGAGCGGACACGGCCGGCGTGACCCCATAAGGCGTCAAGCGACAGCGCCCGGTCAGTCGTGCTGGGAAGCGAGTGACCGGTCACGAGAGACTGCGGTCCCTGACGACCAGGCTCGCGGCCCGCGGCCGAGGCCGCGTGACGGGTCGTCGGGCACAGCCAGTGCGGCGGCGATCGGGCCGGGGTCGGCCAGAAGCCCGCGGATGAAGGCGCGGTGATTCTCGACCCAAGGACCCATCTCGTCCCCGGCATGCGGCTTTGCGCCGAGATCGCGGGCGCGGCGGCGAGCGAGGCGTGTCGCGCGTGCCTCGCTGGCCCCTCCCTGGTAGAGGGTGCACAGCACAGCCGTATCCGCCCGGATGTTCACGCCGGCGATCGACTCGTAGTTCGCTGCGTGGTAGGCCAGGATGGCGGCGATGTACACGAGCGCCCCCTCGGGCTGTCGAAGGATTCGCAGCCGGCTCACGGCTCCCCCGGGGGTGAACGGAGCCAGCCCCGCCTCCTCCGCCCGCTCGGCATCGCTCTTTCGCCCTAGTTCACACGGATGGACCTTGCCTGGCCCGAGTCGCAGCACCGGCCTCCGATACGGATTCTCCACCGCATCCCAGAGGATCACCCCCGCAATCGCGTCCGCGGAGACGTTGTAGGCGTGTGCGAGGACGCGGATCTCCGCGCGCCACTCGCGAATCAGCGCCACAACTCTGAGCCGCTGCCGCTCGAGCCCGCGATTCGAGCGGGGCTCGTACGGTTGCCGCCCGCTCGCCCGGCGGCGGCGATAGCGCAGCAGCGACCGCGGGCGCTTAACCCAGGCTCGCGTCACGCCGAGGCGGCGCTCTTGAATGGCTGATTGACGACCACAGGTTCCTAGGTGCTAGCCGCCGTCGAGCATGGCCCGTAGATGCCGGTCGTCGCGCCGTCCGGATTGAACAGGCTGATCGCATGGCTCAACGAGGTCGGGCCCACGCGCGCGCCCACACCGTACGGCTGATCGAGCGAGCTGAGGACGGCCACGACCACCGTCAGCAGTGTCACCACGCTGCCGAGCGAGACGATTCGCCCGGCTGGTCGACCCGCGTAGTGCATAGCGATCAGCAGGAAGAGGAGGAAGGCGCCGACGTAGATGACCCCCCACAGCGCCGCGGGAACCCTCGACTCCGTGAAGAACAGCAGCTGCTGCCGCGACTTGTCAGCATCGCTCACGATGCCCTGGGCGCGCCCGTAGGCCGACCCCTCATGTGCGCCCTTCGTTGGAAGGCTTGCGATCGTTGCGCGTAGGCGATCGCCAAACGAGAGCGCACGGGGCGACTGGAGATGACTCCCCCGCTCCATCGACGGCCAGTCGTCATCCCGGATCGCGCGCATGTAGCAAAGGATGAGGTGCTGCGTTGGATTCCGGATCTGCGGCGGATAGACGGCCATCGTGTCGGTCAGCGCAAGCAACGAGTCGGCCTCGTCCTGCGCCTTTTGGCGCACGTCCGTGTAGTGGTTCGCCCCGAACGCCACAAGCAGCCCGAGTAGCAGCCCATACGACGACGCGACGAAGCCCAGAGCGACCGCGTACTCCGGCTTGTCGCCGTCTTTCTCCCTCCGGCGCTCGGCAAGGAAGGCGACGGCGAGCGCGAGAACGACGAGGCCCCAGAGGATCAGCACATGCAAGACAACCACTGCCACATGCTCCCATCCTGCGGCGCACCCCGGTCCGCGGGCTCTGCATCACCCTGGCTACCGAATATTGGTTTGACCCACCTGGCGCATAAGCGGCGGGCAGGACTTGAATAGCCAGCGCCGGGGCGGCGCCTGAGCGATACTGCGAATCGTGTCGTGGGAGGACTCGATCTGCGTGTCTACTTGCCTTCAGAAATCAAGATTTCACACCGAGAGGCCCGGAAAGGTGTAGGTTCGTTTACAACGTAGGATGTCGGCTGGCTTAGGCGTCGGTGCCGGGCCGCAACCGAACAGCTGGGCCACCACCGAGGAGGTGGGCTTCTGTGATATTCCGCGTGCTCAAACGGGATCGTGGTCGGCGATCAACGCGGTCTGTCGGTCCGGAAAAGTGGTGGACGCACCAGAGCGGAAGTGTGCGACTGGCAGCGCTGCCCGTCGCCGTGGCGCTGCTGGCGCTTGGGGTCATGGCTGTGCGCGTCGTCGTGGGACAGGCTTCGGCGCAGGCGCCCCCGGGGTCCGGGACCCAGATCTTCGTGCCGCCCACCTCGGCCGGGCCGCTGCTGGAGCCCCCGGTGATCGCGAGCCGGAATGGGGTTCTGAAAGCGCAGGACACCGTGATCCGCGCCGGGATCCCCGGGTCGGGCAGGCCGGTTCTGTGGGGAGGTCTGCCGACGTACTCCAGCCCGCTAGTTCCCCCGCCTAGCCCGCAGAACAACCCGCCGGGGCCCCCGGCCGCGCCTCCCCATTTCCCGCTGAATTTCGCGGCGGGCTTTCAGTTCATGGCCTACGGCAAGAGCTACGCCGCCCAGTTTCCTGCACCGACCCTCCGGCTCAACATCGGGGACACCCTCGACCTGACCACGGTCAACAAGCTGCAGATCGGCAAGTCCAACTTCAAGGTGCCGGCCGGCGCGCTCGAGATGAACCTGCACACCCATGGCTTGGAAACGAGTCCGCTCGACGACGGCGACAACATTTTCCGCTCGATGAACCCGGGCACCACCTCCGAATCGCGGATCAAGATCCTCGGCACCAACGGAGACGGGATCGACTGGTACCACACCCACAAACACGGTTACGTGTCCGACCAGGTCTATGGCGGTCTCGCCGGCATGATCCAGATCGGCGACCCGCTCGATCCATGGCCGCAGTACAGAGGCAAGTATCAGGAGCGGCTGCTCGGTCTGAGCACCGGCATCGTCAACACGGATGCTTGCGGCGGCTCGCCGGAGCCGGCGAACGAGTGCCCTCAGGGCCAGCGGTATATCGAGGATCCGTCTCCGTCCGGCAATTTCTCGGGCAAGCCCCCGAACCCGTATGGCAGGGCCTGGCAAAAGTACGTAAACGGCCAATACAACCCGACGATCACGATCCGCCCCGGCGAGACCCAGATCTGGACCTTCGCCTCGATCGGCCGCAACGTGAACTACAACCTCGGGATCACCGACCGCAACGGGCAGAACCCCTGGTCGGCGACGATTCTCTCCTACGAGGGGTTCGGCAAGGACCTGTCCCCCAAGCAGATCGCCACGGGGCTTCCGGTGCCCTACGCGTTAACGGTCCGACCGTGCTCGACCCCGGCGCGCGGATCACGATGGCGGTCACGGCCCCCAAGACCCCCGGGACCTACTACCTCGCCGACGACATGCTGATGCAGCTCCAGCCCGACCCGGACGGGTTCTTCGCGCTCGCCACGATCCACGTCGAGGGCGCACCCGCGACCGTGGCGCCACCCAAGTTCACGCCCACCGGCCCAGAGCCGCAAATTTACCGGGCGAAGCCCGATCACTACCGGACCTTCACGTGGGCAAACGTCACGTCCGGAAAGACGATCGCGTTCTCGATCAACGGGGGCTTTTTCCCGATGAACCCGATCGTCACGCTCCAAGCGGGCCAGGTCGAGCAGTGGCTGCTGGTCAACACCTCACCGGTCGATCACACGTTCCACATTCACCAGAACCACTTCGCCGTGATCGCGTCGAACTCGGGCCGCGGCACCTACACAAATCCCTACCAGCAGCCGACACAGGGTACGTACCGGTACGCGTCGCTACGCGACACCATCAACATCCCGCCGGACGGGAGTGTGTTAATTCGCTTTCGGGTCAGCGCGCAGCTCGGCAAGTACGTGTTCCATTGCCACATCCTCCCGCACGAGGATGCCGGGATGATGATGGCCGTGCTCGCGATCCCCAGCCCATTCGACCGCCGAGTCGCCCTGGGATCCCAGCCCGGACAGCCGAACGCCGTGTTCGTCAAGAACGGCAGTGGCGGGTCGGTTGAACGGATCAACGTCGGGCGCCCAGGCGCCCGCGGAGGGGTCGCCACCGCGACCGGCGAGCTGACCGACGACAACACCGAGGATACGGTCGTGGGAACCCCTGGCAGCGGCGGCTCGCCCGCGTTGGTTTCGGTCTACGACGGAAGGACCGGCAGGCGGATCGCGCGGTTCCGCCCGTTCCCGGACTTCCCCCGCGCCGGGGTGAGCCTCGCCACCGGGAACATCAATGGCGAAATAGCCGACATCATCGTCGGAAGGGTCGGCCCCGGCCCGAGCATAGTGCGGATCTTCAGCGCCAACGGTGCCCTCCTGCGGACGATCAACGGCACGATCCCCGCTCCGCTGCCGAACGGCGTTACCGTCGCGAGCGCCGACTTCAACGGGGACAACTTCGACGACGTCGCGATCGCTGCGGGACGCGGAGCCAGCCGTCCCCTGACGCCCCTGCGTCCCGCGTCGGGACGGGCGCAGGACGCGGCGGCAAGGGTGCTCCCGCGAGTCGTCGCGCTCGACGGATCCACGCTACTGAACCGCTCCCAGCCAACGAAGAAGCTGTTCTCGTTCGTGGCCGCGGGAGGCGCTGGATCCGGGGTCAATCTCGCCGCCGGCTACTACGACGAGAGAACCCGTCCGGGCATCCTTGCCAACCTGATTACGACTCCGCAAACCGGCCGCTCGGCGGGAATGGTCCAGGTTTGGAGCCCGCCCTTCGAGGCTCCGCACATCACGCCCGCCTTGATCGGGGACCCGACCGTACCGGGCGCGTCACCGGCAGAGGCCGCACAAGCGGCCAAGGCCGGACGAGCATCGAATTCACGCGCCTGGTCGCAGTCCTCCGCGTTGTTGCTGTACTGCCTACACCACTTCTCCAGACAGTCCAGCTCTGGATTCAAGGCGCTGGCGTCTCGGGTGGGCCTCCCGGCCACAGCTTCGAACTCGCCGCGAGTGATGACCGTGCTTCATCCACTCGGACGGCATCTGCGTACCGGGCTCAGCATTGCCGTCACTTTCCTCGGCAAGCAGGGTCTTCACGCGCTCGCCGCATGGACCGACCCGCGCAATCCGGTGTACACCTCGATTGACGCCCAAGGAGCCGTCTCGACCATTCGTACGCCGACTCAGTAATTGTCTGCTTTGAATGCTCTGCGGGAGCATCCGGAACAGGCATCGATCAGCCCCGAGGGTCGTCGAGGGGCGATCGTTGACGTTCGTCAGCGGTGCTGTGCAGATCCGACTCGAGCGCGACGCACACGCCAAGGCCGCGTGGCCGCGCTGAACTGGCCTTTTCGCATCGGCGGAGTTACGTTTCGAAGTGACACTCAACGGTAGGTTCGGGCTTTCCGAGCACGCCTCACGAACGATCGGACATAGATGCGCAAGCTCAAACACCTCATATGGTCCGTCGGCTTGGCCCTCGCGCTCACGGTTGCAGGCGTCGCCTGGGCGAACGGCACCCAAAGCCTCAGCTGGAGCGTCAAGCCGAACAAGCTCTCCAAGACGACATACAAGTCAGTGAAGCTGACGGTCAGCGCCGACCTCTCCCCGCAGTCTCCAGCGCCCGCGGATCAGTCGCCCTCGGATGTAAAGCTGGCCTTCCCCAAGGACATCAAGTTCAACGCCGGCGGGATCGGCAAGTGCGCGGAGACAACGCTCATGAACGGTGGCTCGTGCCCGTCCTCCGACATCGTCGGTAAGGGCATCTCCAAGATCTACGGGCCGATGGGCAACTCCCTGTTGCCGCTGTTGACTCTCTACAACGGCCGCACCTCGTCGAAGGGAACGCCAACGGTGATTTTACAAGGCGAGTTCCCGCCTAACAGTGGACTGATTGACGGCACCTTTAGCAAGAACACCGGCGGAATGCTCGACATCAAGTTCCCCCAGTTCGCTGGCGGTAGGGCCGTCCTGACGTCTTTTACGTTCACGTTCACCAAGCCCGGCTACGCGAGCGCGCGCTGTCCAGCAACGACACTGACTCTCAAAAGCGTCTTCACATATTCAGCGTCCGGCTCAGCGAGTGCACCGACGCAATCGCCTTCTGCCACGATCAGGTGCTAGCAGCGCTAGCCCATGGGTTATTAGTGCGGCTCTTGGGTTTCGCTCCGGTGCCGCGAGTTCGTCCCAGCGATGCGGAGTTCGGGTCACACTTGAGGACAGCATCACGGGGCAGGGTCAGGAGCCGAGGCCGATCTGCCAGATCCCCCGCCCGTGGGTCCAGGCCAGGAGGGTGCTGTTGTCCAAGGTGACCGACAGCCAGTCGACCTCGACATTGGGGAGCGCCCCTGTCGCGAGCTCGCTGCCCCCGAGTCGCTGCCAACGCGCTTGAGGGTTCTGCCCCCCGCACGTGGTACACGTCCACACTCCGTAGTACGTCCCCACGTCGATCGTGCCCGGATGACCGGGCACCTCGACCACTGACAGTGCCGGGGCGTCGGGCAGGGCGGTCGTCCCAGTGCCGCTGAGGTCGACCCAATGGGTGCCAGTGCGGGCTCCCGCGTTGCTTGTATACCACAGCTGGCCCACGAGGAGCCTGCCGACAGTTACCCATGCTTGGGAGGGGTTCGCCGGGTTGAAGGTGACCTGGGTGAACAAGGGCTTCTGGGCCGGGTTGATCGCCCGGTCCGGCCGGGGAAGGTCTCCTGTGATGTCAGTCCAATTGGCGGCGTTGGTCGTGCGAGCCACCTCACCGTCATCGCTCGCGGTAAAGATCGTGTTGCCACCCGTGGCGGGCAGCGCGATCGAGCTGAGCACACCCTGCTCGGTCCGGGTGAGCCGTCGACTGATGCGAGTCCAGGTAACTGGTCCACGATCACCCCTGGCGTTGAGGGTTTGGTACACGCGATCCGTTCCGGCCAGGAGGCGCCGGGGGTCGGATAGGTCCATCACGAACGGAGCGTAGAAGCCTCTGGGGTCGTTGCAGTGACCGGCCGGCGGCCCGGGACAGGGTTGGATATCGGTCCGAACCCGCTTGGTACCCGACCCCCTCCACCGTTGGATGTCCAGGTCCGGATACGCCGTATAGAGGGTGTGGGAGGAAGTGGGGTCGATAGCCGCGAAGCCACCGTCGCCGCTGGTGATGTCCTTCATCGCCGGCAGCCCGGCGGGCGCGTTGGGCGTCGCGGCAGGCGAGCCGTTGTCCTGAGTGCCGCCCAGGAGGTTGGTGGCGGCGAGGGAGACGCCAGCGTTGAACTGGGTGATTCTCAGACCCTGCTGATCCTTGGACCCGGGGGCGGTGTTCAAGTTGGTCCAGTCCTTGGCCCTCCCGGTGCCGCCCATGGTCTTCGTGTTCCATAGGCCTCCGTCCTCCCCGGCGTAGAAAGAGGAGGGGCCGGTGAAGGCGATCGCGTGGAAGTCGGGGTGTATGAATCCCTGCGAGTAGACACGCCCGACATCGGTGAACTTCTTGCCGCCGTCGCTGGTCGCGATGATGGTGATCCCGGCGAACACGGCACGCTTGGCGTTGGTGGGATCGACACCGACGACGTTGTCGTAGTCGCCCTGGGAGTTGGCGTCCTCGGCGTCGGGATCGCCTTTGAAGTAGTTGATGTAGCCAGGGGTGCTCTTGGGGATCGGCCTCCAGGTCCTCCCGCCGTTCGTGGTCTTCTGGATGCTCCGCAGCGAGCCGGCGCAGCTCGCCACGGCGGCGTAGGCCACCCCCTTTGGTCCCACTCCGAGGCCGATGCGACCGGCACGGGAGGAGGAGAACACGACCTTCCAGGTCGACCCGGCATTCTCCGACGTCGCTATCCCGCCGGCCTCGGTCCTGCAGCGATCGCCGAACGATGCCCAGTACTTGCGGGGATTGGTCGGATCCTGGTGGATCTCGTAGACCTGTCCCGAAACGCTCCCGCCTCGCCGCACCGGGCCAATGCGTGAGGAGAGCTGATTAATCCTCTGCCAGGATGCCCCGCCGTTCCGTGACTTGTACAACCCCCGGTTGCTTGCAACGAGCACCGTGTTCGGGGCATTGCGGTTGGCGGCCACACCCCCGATGAAATGCTCGCTGAAGATACCCCGGCCCGTCACCGTCCACGTCTTGCCCCCGTCGTTGGACCGCAGCACGCCCTGGCCGTACTGGCTGTCGCTGCCGTTCAGCTCGCCGGTCCCGGCGTAAACCGTCCGTCCGCTGGGGTCGACCCAGAGGGCCCCGATCGCCATCGAGGAGCCCGTCGACAGGCCGGGAGTGACGTTGTCGGTCAGGGGGTTCCAGTGCTTGCCGCTGTCATCGCTCTCCCATACCCCACCGCCGGCTGCGCCGATGTACACGCGATTGGGGTGATCGCGAACCACGGCCACGCTCGTAACTCGCCCCGAGCTGTTGCCCCAGTTCCGGTCGTTCAGGTTATGTGCGGGCTCGAGGGGCCCGGGACCTACAAAGCTCCAGCCGGCGACACCGTTGGCGTGCGCAGCGCCGGCGATCAGCGCCTGGCCCACCACACTCGATCCAGCGATGGCCGCAGCAGCCACCAGACCGGTCACAGCCGTCTTCCTCATCGAGCCTCCATCGTCGTACCAAAGTCACCACCGCCTGACACGCAGCGCAGTATTACTGAGCTGTCGATAGCAAGACGGCTGGGGGCGTGAGCGCTCAAACCGCTTCGTTGCTGCTGAGCTGATCGAGCGCCAGCAGCGCATGGGCGCATTGACACGATCGGGGTCGGTGGGATCATTGGGCACGACCGAACAGGAGGAGCCGACGATGAACGTTCCGTTCGCACCGGGGGGGGCAGCCGCACAGCGGTCCCCGCGAAGAGCCCCCCGCATCCCATGTGGGACGCCCGCATCCGTCAGCCCCCTTCCAGCTGCAGCTGACGCGGACTCTCGGCGACTCGAGTCCGGACGTGCTTCCTGAGCGGGTTAGGCCGAAGGGCGAGCCTACGGAGGAGTCCGACAGCGAGCCTACGGGGAAGACCCGCCGAAAAGGACCGCGACGTCGCGGCCGCAGACGGCTTCAGTCGAAACGGTCCGTCGCACGAGGGAGCGAAACACCTTCTACCCCGATGGCCTCTGGGGTTTGACAGGTGAGGAGCCGCATCGCGGCTCAGCCCTGGGCTGGGAGTTCGTCAGGCGGCTCGGTTGGGCTCAGCTCACCGGCAATCGCGCGGCGGTGTATCTCCGCGAGCGAGTCGCCGGACGCGGCCGCCGCGGCGACGCGGGTCGGGTCTATGAACACGCCGATCGGGTTCGCGCGGAACTCGGGGCTCGTGCGCATCCATTCCTTGGACGCGGCCCAGTCGCCGAAGTTGTCGACCTGTAACTCGACGCGGTTCCCGTCGGGGTCCTTGTAGTAGTAGGAGAGCGTCATCCCATGGTCGATGCAGATGTCGGGCTCGATTCCGGCATCGCGCAGCCGCAAATAGCTGTCGTTCAAGTCACTGAAGCTGTCGTACTCGAACGCGCTGTGGTGCATCCCCGTTCGCGTCTCGCGGTCGAAGTCATCGACGAAGCCGGGGAAACACAGCAGAGCGATGCGGTGGTTCGCGGCGTCGTTGGTCAGCCACGCCCCGGTCGCGTCCTGGAAGATCACCTCCGCGCCCACGACCGTCGAGTACCAGTCGATCAGCTCTTGCAGCCGCGTGGTCTTGAGGTTGAAGTGATGGAACGCCGGTCGGATCGGGGTGTCGGCGTTCATCGGCGGTCCCTACTGCCGCCGACCTCGTCGCAGGCTAGTCGCACCGTCGGCGAGGCTACGCAGCCGCATGGTCGGCGTCCCACGGGAGCGATGCGCTGACTTCATGCACCAGCCCCTCGTTTATGTCCTCTGCGCGGTGAACGTGGACCGGGGCGGTGTAGAACGTGGCGTAGGGGCGCAGGCGAAGGACGACGCGCTGCTCCCTGCGGGCCCCTTCCTCAACCATCGGCCGGACCTCGTCGGGCATCGGATTGCCGGCCATCACCCCAGCGATGCGCATCATGACGTCGACCACGCGATCGAACTCAGTGTCCACCGTCGCGTCGCAGTAGACCTGGAGATAGCTCGGCGGCCACTGCTCGTCGAGCACGCACAGTGACACCTTCGGCGAGCGCGCCACTGCCTTTGCCTTGGCTCGTGCAGCCATCGTCGATACGAGGATTTCGGCGCCCTCCAGCACGTAGTAGACGATCGACATCGCCGGTCCGTCGTGCTCGCGCGGATAGCCGAGGATTGCGGTGCGGTGCTCGCGGACGAACTGTCGGCGCTGCTCGGGATTCATTTCATCGCTCGGCGCGCTTACGGCTTCGGGGCGTAGACGACGACGCCTGTGGATCCGGGAACGAACACGCGGTGGTTGACGGGATCGACTGCGAGCGAGTGCGTGAAGAACGTCGCTTTCAAGCTTGCGATCCTCCTGTGCGTAACTGCGTCGATGACCGCGATCGATGAAGCCGGCGTATGAGAGGCCACCGTGACGTAGTAGCGCTCCAAGCCCCCGTCATAGGCGATCTGGTCACCCCCACCAAGCGTCGGGAACCGAGCGATGATGCGGCCTCGCGAAAGGTCCACGATCAAGGCAGCGGTGTCGCAGGCCACCGCTGCCTGCTGTCCTGGTCCTAGCGCTATCCCCGTGGGAGAGCACCCGAGATGGTATGTCCGGACGATGCGGTGCGAGAGTGGCGAAACCCCGAGAATCTCGCCCTTCTTTGCGATTGGAACGGTGACGAAGAAGAGCCGCGCTGCAGCGTCCCAGACCGGCTGCTCGAGCCCGGTGGCGTTGCCGAGCACAAGGCGACCGACGACCTTGAGCGTCCTGCCGCTGATGAACGATGCGAACGGTGGCTGGTCGCCGGAGTTGCCAATCATGACCACGTTGTCCAGCGGATCCCACGCCAGCTCATCTGCGCGTTGTTTCCCGTGCGTTGAGATCGACGCGCGGATCCGCAGCGTCCTGGGGTCGATCACCTTGACCGTGCTGTCGTTGTTGCCCACCCAGATCGTCTTACCGACCGCGGCGACCCCGCTCGGTACCGTGAACCCCGGCGTGTCACCGACGAAGCGCAGGCTCTGCGTATTGAACACGTCCACGCGCCCGTTGGAGATATCGGAAAAGTAGAACCGTCCATCCGCCACCCAGCCCAGGTCTCCCAGCCAAGTCGTCCCTGGGATGTTGGGGCCAGTCATGGTCTTCAAGACCCTGTAGGCGTCGGACGGATGGGACCGGTGGCTGGCCGCGCCAAGCCCCGCAGCGAGCGCGGTCGCTGAAGCGAGCGCGGCCACGATGATCGCGATCGTGAGCGCTGCTCTCATCGTTCTCATCGGGCTGCGCGACGCTCCCTGACGGAGCTTCAGCTGAGGGGTCATAGCGTCGCGACCGATTGCGGTCTGGTGCTCGTGCACGAACCGTCCGCGCTTCTCGGAATTCATGCTCGTCCTGGCTCGATCGTTGGTGACTCGCTCAGCCGCTCTCGGGCGTCCGGGGAGAGCATCGGCGCGAGCAGGGTCCGCAGCGTTTGGATGTGGCGCTCGCGCACAGGTGGAGCGCCGATCGCCGTCTGCACGATGACGCCCTGAAAGACGCCGATCAGAACCCGCGCAAGCGCGTCGGCGTCAACGAGCGGATCTAAGTGGCCGGTCCTCTGGGCGCGGCCGATCAGCTCGACGACCGTCGCGAGCGTTGCGGCGAACGTCTGCCGGGAGATCTCAGCGATCGACTCGTCGCGCAGCGCCTCGCTCGCCAGCTGCAAATGCAACAGCAGGTCCTCCTCGCGCGCCAGCTGCGCGCGAGTGCCGGCGGCCAGGAGCCTCAGCGCCTCGATCGGATCCTCGATCAGCTCAAGCGCCTCGCGTTGAGCTTGGGCCTCGCACAACTGTTCCTCACCGAGAGCCCGGACGATCTCCTCCTTGCTCGCGAAGTAGTTGTAGACCGCGCCCGGGCTCAGCCCGCACTCGCGGTAGATGTCGCGCATCGACGTCGCGTGAAATCCCTCGCGCGCGAAGGCCGTCTTCGCCCCCCCGAGGATCTCATCGCGGCGGCGCGCCATGTACTCATCGCTCACCCGTGGCATAAATCGATCAATCGATCTTTATAGCACAGGTCCGGCGGGCACTTCTGCGTGCAGGTTCGCCTACGCTCGCGTCACGTGAGCCCCGCCGATCAAGAATCGAGCTACCGCGCGATCGAGCGCCTGATCGCAACCTACGCCGAGCTCGTCGACGACGGCGATTTCGCCGCTGTCGGCCGGCTCCTGGCTGGCGCCACGTTTACGGGCAGCGCCGGAGCGGTGAGCGGCGGCGATGCCATCGAGAAGATGCTCCGGGACAACGTGATCGTCTATGACGACGGTACGCCCCGCACCAAGCACATCACGACCAATCTCGCCATCGAGGTCGACGAAGAGGCCGGCACAGCGATGTCGCGTGCGTACTTCACCGCGCTGCAGGCGCTGCCCGGCCTGGCTCTACAGCCAATCGTCAGCGGTCGGTACCACGATCGCTTCGAGCGGCGCGACGGACAATGGGGTTTCGTAGAGAGGCGTGTCGGGACCGACCTCGTAGGCGACGTGAGCCACCATCTCCGCCGCTCCGCCGCAGGGCAGTAGTCCTGTCCCCGCGCTGGCCGCCCTGGATCGAGCTAGGCACGGGCTCGTAGCTAGAAGTAGGAAGCCGCGAACGGGGCGACGCCGCCGGGCTGGGTGCCGACGGTCCGCGGAACGGCGATCGGGGCGATCGCATCCGCAGCTCCTATGTCAAGTGGGGTTCGCTATTTGCGGGTTTCACCGGGTGCGTGGCATGAGGGCTGGAGCGCCGCCTCTCACACGAGCTATCGGTGATTGGACTGGTGCGGGGATCGTTGGTTGGGTGTTGTAGAGGAGGTGCCAGATCTGTCTGGCGATGTGTCGTTTGAGGCAGCGGATCGCTTCGCGTTTGGTCTTGCCGTCTGAGACGCGACGCTCGATGTAGGCGTGGGTCTCGGGATCCCACGCAATCCGGCCCAGGGCGATGATGTGGATCGCACGGTTCAGCTGCCTGTCTCCGCCGCGGTGCAGTCGATGTCGGACCGTTTTGCCGGAGCTGGCTGGGATCGGTGCGGTGCCGGCGTGGCGAGCAAAGCACGCTTCGCTGCGGAACCGTTGCGCCCCGGCCGTGCGGCCGATGATCACCGCGGCGGTCACTGTGCCGATGCTGCGCTGCTGGAGCAGTTGTGGGGCGTGTGCCTGGATTAGGGCGGTGAGCTCGGCGAACAGTTCCTTCTGTTCTTTGGTGATCTCGTTGATGCGCCGCAGCTGCGCTTTAGCGACCCGCAGCTCGGTGCTGGCCGGTAGCTGCCCGAGCTGCCTGGCGAGCCTGGCGCGGATCCGCGGGCCTTTGAGCGCTTCGGGGCCGAGCTGCGCCTCGAGGTGAGGCGCGATCCTGACGAGGTGCCAGCGCAGCCGGTTGATCAGCCGGACACGCTCGTTCATCAGCTGATCGCGGTAATCGCAGAGCACACGGATCTCGTGGGCTTGCTCGTCAAGAAACGCGACCGGCAGGTTCTCGATCCCTTCGCGGATCGCCGCGAGCGCAACCGCCCTGGCGTCGATCGGGTCGGACTTCCCATGTGTCCTGGTCGCTTTGCGCGACTCGCCGGTCAACCCAGGCGGGACCCGGATCACCCGCTCACCGGCGCCGAGCAAAGCCCGCTCGAGCCTAGCCGTGACATGCCGGCAGTCCTCGACTGCCCACACCCGATCGCCATCTAATCCCGCGGCGAAGCGCAGCGCGTTCAGCGCACCGTCATCACTGGCCTGGACCGTGGCCTCGCCCCGGCTAACACCGGTCACCGCATCCAGCGCGACAAGCGTGTGCGTCCGCTTGTGTGCGTCCACCCCAATCACCATCATGTGCCCGTCCCTTCGTTAGAAATGGCTGACGAAGCGGACCATCGGCGGACAACACTCAGTGGGGCTCTGGCAAGCTCCTATCAAGTCACGCCGGCGGTCCTCGGTCGGCGACGGGCGACACAGCGAAAGCCGGTCAGACCCCCACGGGTCGACAGTGGCAAAGAGAGTCAGCCCGCCGCCGCCCGAGAACCCAAACCGACCAGCCGGACGTCACCGATCAGATCGACAGCCTTCCACTGAGTGGCAAAGCACTCGCCCGGCGCTGGCGATCCGCACGATCGAGACGTCGCCGTAGCGCAAGCGGGTTCGCAGCGAGGGCCACGGCGAAAGCAGTCGTGAGCGCGCCGCTTGACGGGACGTCTCCGATGACTCCGAGCTGGTGACCAGATCAGCAGCATCGCGGCTTCTTCTTCTCATGAGGAGCTGGCGTCGTGCCGGGTCCGTGGGGGGCGCAGGAGGTTCGCCGACGGTAACGGCGCCGCCCGCGTCGCCAGGTCTCAGCGCAGGCGTCGCGGGTTTGACCTGCTTACGGCAACCGCATAGGGTTCCGTCCGGGGTAGCTTGGGAATGACGGCACGCAGAACCCGGGGACTCCAACGAAAAGGGGGAGTAATCCGCACCAGAAACCGAGTCGTGATGCTGGTTGCCGCGGCGCTGCTTGGCGGGACCCTGACCGGACAGGCGGTCGCGGGAGCCAAGCCGGCGGGCAGCTCCGACGGCTGCGTTCTCCCACAGCTCAATGGGACTCCCCTCAACGTCGCTGAGCAGGTCCTCCCGCACCTAGGGTGCGCACTGGGAGCCATCACTCGCCAACCCTCCATCTCCATTCACAAAAACGCCGTGATCATGACCAGGCCGCCCGCCGGCAGGTATCAGCGCAACCGGAGGATCGAGCTTGTCGTCTCCGGCGGACCAGCGGCGGCCGTCCACACGAGCACGATCACAGGCAAGGGGACCAACGATGACCCCTACACCGGACCGTGCGGGACGAGGGTGGACGGTGCCTGCCGGATTACGTTCCAGTCGAGGCATCTGAACGCATTCCTCACCAAGCACTACACCGAGTACGTGCCAGCCTACCGCTGTCCGCACAGCGACCCTTGGTTGCTCAAGAAGACCGTCACCGAGGGCCGGCGCATGCCGCCGGGCGTCCTCTTCGAGACCAGCGGCCAGTCGGTAGACGCCAGTATCACGGGCATGTCCAAGAAGGAAGGCAAACAGGAACAGCGGGGCCACAAGGTCTACGTGTTCGAGTACGCAACCGGGACGCTGACCGGGTTCCCGAACTCGGGCGTGTTCAACTGGGGGGCGAGAAGCGCGGACTACACGATCTCGATCTTCTGCACTGCCGACCTGGCAAAAGCCCAGTTGGTCGACGTTCGGGGCTGAGCTGAACGAGAGACCCGCTGCCCTCCCAGCGGCAGGACGAGCCGGGTAGTTGATCTGGTGAGCACCTCGGACTCATCGGAATCGTCCCGCGAAGCAGCGCGCTCACGACTGCTTTCGCCGTGGCCCTCGCTGCTAACCCGCTTGCGCTATGGCGACGTAAGAAGCGTCGGCGCGCTCACTCGTCGCGCGAGTGCTCTGCCACGCGAGCGAGCGTCGGCCCCGCTCGCACCCGGCTTCATGTCCGCATCCCTGAACCTTCGGGCCGCCGCTCTGGCGAGCGGTGAACGAAGCGTTTAGGATGGACGCGCGGCCGCGATCCGTACTGAGAGGGGTTCGAGGATGGGCAAGAGGGCACTATGGACCGCGGTGAGCGCTGCCGTGATCGCCGCGACGGCGTTCGCAGCGCTCGCCACCGGCGCCTCGGCGAAGACGGTGTGGCTGTGCTTCCCGGGCCATCATCCCGACCCTTGCACGCCGGGTTTGTTGACGACGGTGTACTCCCCGCCGCTGACGCAGAAGCTCGGGGTGCAGCGCCCCAATCCGGTCGCGCATCCCGCAGTCGACTGCTTCTACGTGTATCCGACGGTCAGCGGCCAGAAAAGCGGGAATGCCAACCTCCAGATTGACCCCGCGGAGCGCTCGATCGCGCTCTATCAGGCCGCGAGGTACTCGCAGTATTGCCGCGTGTTCGCGCCGATGTACCGCCAGGTAACGATCGTCGCGAAGAGCAACGGGGCGTTCGGCAAGCCGACGACCAAGCCGAATCCGGCGATCGCGTACTCGGACGTCCGAAACGCGTTCCTGACTTATCTGCGCAAGTACAACCAGGGCCGCGGATTCGTGCTGATCGGCCACTCGCAGGGAAGCTCCGTGCTGAGGCGGCTGATCGCCAGCGAGGTCGACCCAAAGCCCGCCGCGCGAAACCTGCTGGTCTCCGCGATCCTGCTGGGAGGCGACGTCGTCGTCAAGAGGGGGACGGGGATCGGGGGCGACTTCAAGCACATCCCCGCGTGCCGGTCGGCCAGCCAGACCGGGTGCGTGATCGCCTACTCGACGTTCGACCAGACGCCGCCCGCCGGGGCGCTGTTCGGCCATCCGGTGTCGATCAACCTGAAGCCGATCACCAACCCGAACCTGCAGGTGCTGTGCACGAACCCGGCCGCACTCGGCGGGGGCAGCGGGGTGATTACCCCGATCCAGCCGAGCGAGCCGTTTGCACCGGGCCTATTCGCGTTGGGCATCGCCGCGCTGAACTACAACGTGCCCATGCCACCCACCGTCTGGTGGGCCGCTCCCGGCTCGTATCGGGCGCGGTGCGAGACGGTGAACGGAGCGACGGTGCTGATGATCTCGCCGCTTCGTGGCGCGCCGCTTCCGACTCCGAGCCCGGTGGCGGTATGGGGACTGCACCTGCTGGACGCACAAATCGCGCTCGGCAACTTGGTCTCCGACGTAAAGACGGAGGCTGCCGCGTTCCTACGCCGCAGCCGCTGAGGGTTCGGCCGCGGCTGCCGCGCGCAGCCGCGGCCGCCCCTTGATGAATACGACCGCGATCAGCGGTCAACAGCCAGTGTTGTTCTCCGACCCGTCGGGCATCGTCGTGCGGCACAAGCGGGCGCCCGAGAGGTCAGCGCCGGAGAGGTCAGCGCCGGAGAGGTCAGCGCTGGAGAGGTTCGCCCCGGAGAGGTTCGCGGCGGTCAGGACGGCGTGCTGAACGTCGGCGCCGGTCAGGAAGGCGCGGCTCAGGTTGGCGTCGCCCAGGCGGGCGTGGGACAGGTCGGTGTGGCGCAGATTGGCGTCGGAGAGGTTGGCGCCGGACAGGTCGTCGCCGGACAGATCGACGCCGAAGAGGTTGGCGCCATCCAGCCGTGTGCTGCGCAGGTCGGCGTTGGAAAGATTGGCGGTGGTCAGGTCGTCGCCGTTCAAGAAGGCATTGGAGAGACCGGCGCCGGAGAGGTCAGTGTTGGTCAGGGTGGCACCGCCCACGAAGGCGTAGGAGAGGTCGGCGCCGGTCAGCGAGGCGCTGGTCAGGTTGGCGCCGGTGAGGAAGACGCCGCCCGCGCGGGCGTGGGACAGGTTGGCGCGGGAGAGGGTGGCGCCGATCAGCCAGGCCTGGGGGAGGTCAGCTCCGTGGAGGTCGGCGCCCGGGCACTGCGTGAAATTCGTGATCTCACAGCCGTTGATGACGGGGTTTCCGCTCGACAACGGACAGTCAGAGTTGTTCCGTCTCCCGTTGGGCATGATCGTGCGGCAAAACGTGGCGAAGTGCAGGTTGGCGCCGCTCACGTTGGCGCCATCCAGGTCGGCGCCCGTCAGGTCGGCGTGGGCAAGATCGGCGTGGGCCAGGTGCGCGCTGTGCATGTAGGCGCGGGTCAGGACGGCGTGCTGCAGGTCGGCGTAGGAGAAGTTGGTGCGACCCAGGTTGGCGCTGGACAAGTTCGCCCGCTGCGAGTCGGCGCGATGGAGGAAGGCGCCGAACAGGTCGGCGCCGCGCAGGATCGCGTCGTGAATGTCGGCGCTCTGCAGGTCCGCGTGGGCCCGGTCGGCGCCGGTCAGGTCGGCATGGGCCAGGTGGGCGCGCGGGCATTGCGCGTAGGCCTCGATCTCACAGCCGTTGATCGCCTTCGCGGGGCCCTCGATCCCGGCAGCGACGAGCACCACCGATCGCCTGACCGGACGAGCCGCACCCTTCACGATCAGCTGGATCGTCACCGCAAGCGAGTGATGAGCGAGCGCACGAACGGCGCGCTCCGTCAGCTTGAGGCGGACCCCGGTCAGGGTATTGGCCTTCACCCTGACCGGGCTCGAGGCGAGCGGCCGGGCGCCGACCAAGCTGAGCGTGTGCGATCCGCGCGGCCGTAGGCGGAGACTCCCTGAGCAGGGCCTGCCGCTCGGGCTCACACAGCCAAGCCAGAGCATCGTGATCCCCTTGTTCGCCGACAGCTGCGTGCCCATTCCCGGGTCGAGCGTCAGTTTGGCGGCCGCGGTTCTAGGGGCTCCGGGCGGAAGTGTCTCGGAGAACGGGGGGCTCGACTGCCCCTGGTCGCTCCTGCCCCAGCACACGATCGTGTGGAAGCCGCTTTGGTCAAGCGCGCACGTGTTGTAATCGCCGGCGCTGACGGCGGTGAACTGATAATCCCGCGGCGGGGAGTTCTGACCATCGATGTCCTTGCCCCAGCATGAGGCCGAGACCGGAGTAACCGATGTTGGGATTGCGCACGTGTGGTAATCCCGAGTGGCGATCGCGCGGTAGCTCCCCGGTTTGGGGGTCGACTCGCCGTAGTAGTCCAGGCCCCAGCAGACCGCCGTACCGTCTCCCGACCGAAGCGCACACGTGTTGTAGGCGCCGGCGCTGATCGCGGTGAAGCTCCCGCTCGGCGCCGTCAACTGCCCGCGGTCATTGTTGCCCCAGCATACGATCGAGCCGTCGCTCGAACTGATCGCAAAGGTGTGCTTGAGACCCGACGCGATCGCGCTGAAGCTCCCCGCCGGCGGGGTCGACTCTCCTGAATAATTGAAGCCCCAGCAGACCACCGAGCCCGTCATCCGAGCGAATCGCACATGCGTCATTCGTGCTCGCGCTAACCGCACGGAAGCTGCCGGCGGGCGGCCGCAACTTGCCCGTGGAGTCGCGCCCCCAGCAGACGATCGAACCGCCCGCTAGGTGGATCGCGCATCCGTAGTCGGGTCCGGTGGCGAGCGCGCTGAAACCGGACGCGGACGCGGCGCCGATCAGAACTACCACGAGGACGCAAAACGGCAGAGCCACTCGCGCCAGAGCGCGGCTCGGACTCAATGAACAGCTCACAATCATGCCCCCATCTATCGCTGACGTCCGTCAACACTCACTCCATTAAGTGCCCGACAACCGGAGCTTCTCAGCGACGGGTGGGCGTCAGCGCGATGCGTTGACGGGGCACCGGCGGGACACGCCGCCTACGTAGCGTGCCTCGAGGACGTCGGTGCGCCGATGGCGACAGGCCCGATGCGGGCTGGTCGAGGGCGGCCTGGCGAGCCTGTCGCGGCCTTGGCATCGACGGCTAGATTCTGATTATGGGCGAGATGCGCGAGCGCATGCTGCGAGGCGAGCTATACATCGCCGACGACCGCGATAACGCGGCCGAGTTCGCGAAGGTGCAGGAGCTTCTGGCCAGCTTCAACGGTTTAGCGCCGGGGGCTGGCGACGAGCGCGACGCCCTGCTGCGCCGGATGCTGCGTTACGTCGGCGAGGGCGTCGTTGTGCGGCCACCGTTCTTCTGCGAGTACGGCGCGATCCGCATCGGCGACGGCACGTTCATCAACGTGGATGCCGTGATGCTCGACGTGATGCCGATCACGATCGGCGCCGTGTGTCAGATCGGCACGCGCGTGCAGCTGCTCACGGCGAGCCATCCCGTCGATCCGGAGCCTCGACGCATCGGCTGGGAATACGGTCAGTCGATCACCATCGCCGACAACGTCTGGCTGGGCGCCGGGGCCATCGTCTGCCCCGGAGTCAGCATCGGTGAGGACACCGTCGTGGGGGCAGGCGCCGTGGTCAGCCGGGACCTTCCGGCGGGAGTCGTAGCGGCCGGTGTGCCGGCCCGAGTGCTGCGGGAGATTGGCGAAGGGGATCGCATCGAGGTCCCGCCGCTCTCCGGCTGACGGACTGCGGTCCTCAAGCGACAGGCTCTCGTCTCTGGCTCGTAATCCGAGTGCGGTCTGCTGGTGCGATCCTTCGGTGCCAGATGTCCGGTCTGCGCTGCGCCGTGGGAGTACCCAATGTGGGCGAGTACGGTGATCCGCGTCTGCTGGTTGATCTCGCGTGCCGGGCCGAGACCAGCGGCTGGGATGGCGTCTTCGTCTGGGATCACGTCGCCTACCGCGAGCTGGGCTGGGCGGTCGCGGATCCTTACATGAGCGTGGCGGCGATCGCCGCCCGGACGAGCCGCATTCGAGTTGGGGTGTTGATCACGGCTCTGGCCCGCCGCCGCCCATGGAAATTCGCTCGTGAGATGGCGACGCTTGACGTGCTATCGGAGGGTCGGCTCGTCGTTGGGGTTGGGCTTGGCTCACAGGCCCGGGAGGAGTTCGCCGCCTTCGGCGAGGATCCAGACCCGGGCCGACGCCACGAGCTGGTCGATGAGGGACTCGACATCGTCTGCGGCCTGTGGAGTGGCCAGCCGTTTTCCTACGAGGGCCGTCACTACCGCGTTGCCGAGAGTCTGTTCGTGCCCTCGCCGATCCAGCAGCCGAGGCCGCCGATCTGGATCGGCGGGCGCTGGCCAACGCGGCGATCGTTCCGCCGCGCCGCTCGTTTCGACGGTGTGTTTCCGACCTTCGAAGGAGCCGAACACGCCGAGCGACCCACGCCCGAGCAGCTCAAAGCCGTCGTCGAGTACACCCAGTCGCATCGAGTCGACCCGGCGACGGCGTTCGACGTCGTGATAGAGGGCCAATCCGGCGGCCAGGATCATGAGCTGGTCAGTGCGTACCAAGAGTTGGGCGTCACCTGGTGGGTCGAGAAGCTCGGATGGTTCCGTGGTCCGGTCGAGTTCACGCGCAGACGCATCGAGCAAGGACCACCCGTGCGCTAGCACGTCTCCCGCGAGCCCGCTTTGCTCGCACGACGCGCAGGCCAAGGGGTGAAGAACGTCCGCGGCACCGCGGTGCTCAAGGAGACGCCGACTCCGCCGTCGGCGCGCAGAACCTGCCGGCGGGCACTTCCCTCTCCGCCAGACCCGGTGCGCCCGGCGGCGACCCCGGATACGGCTGCTCGAACGTATGCCGCGCACGAACCTGGACGCGGTGCGAATCATCGACGCTCCCGGAGTCACCCACGTCACCTACAGAGCGACTCAGCCTGGGCCGCGGTTGCGCCCTCGACGATCGCCGTCGCAAGGGTCGAGAGGTCGGGCCCGAGCTCGTGGAGGTTGGGGGTCTGCTCGCGTTCGAGGACGTCGCGCACGAGGTCGCGGGCCATGAGCGCCAGCGCGAGGTAGGCCCGCTGCGGTAGGGGCCCGAGCGTGCGGTCGCGAGCGCGGATTGCGGCGTGGCGTTGTGCGAGGAGCGTGGCGAAGCTTTCCGTCGCGGCGCGGCGGCGTTCACGTGCGAGGGTGCCGGCGGCATCCATCTCGACCAGGAAGGCGCGGGCGGCGGTGAGGTCGCGCTGCAGCACCGCCAAGTACCCGTCGAGGGTCGTCTGGACGAACGCCCTCCAAGGGGCGTGCTGGTCGATCTCGGGAGTGATGGCGATGACTACTTCGGCCGCGAAGTGCTCGTAGGCCGCAAGCAGACATTCCTGCTTGTCTGCGAAGTGCTCGTAGAAGGTGGCGCGGGAGACGCCCGCCAGGTTGACTAGCTCCCCGATCCGCACGCCGGCGTAGCCGTGGTCGGCCATCAGTACGGTGAGCGCGGCCATCAGCCGCGTGCGCTGTGAGCGGGCCACGTCGGCTCGCGCGAGCCCGTGCCGGCCGCGCGGGAGCGCGGGCGAACGCTGAAAAATGGGTGAGATCGCGGCGTCGGGCATTGACGGGCTGGACTGCGGAACGGTACGGTGTTCCATGAAACGACTGGTACATTACTGCCGGGAGGCACCATGAGCAGACGGCGAGACGCCCGGAGCCGAGGGTTGCTGGTCGCCTGGTTGGCCAGGGCGATGGCAGGACTAGCGATCTGCGGGGTCGCCCTCGCGCCATCGGCGCTCGCGACGAGCAAGGCAAGTCCCGCGACGAACTGTGTGCCGGTCAGCAGCCCACCGGCGGCTCCGTCGGCTGACGGGTTCTACACGCCACCCAGGCCTTTGCCCGCCGGAGCGCTGGGAACGGTCATCAAGAGCCGCCCCGTGTGCATCACCGCCGCTTCGGTGGGGACTCCCTATGAGGCGTGGCAGGTGATGTACCTCTCCACCGGGACCGAGGATGCCCACGGCAATCCCTCGGAGCTGCACGCGGTGCGCACGGCGGATGTGGCGACGATCATCGTGCCGCTCACCCCGGCCGCCACCTCACCGCGACCGCTGTTGAGCTACCAAGTGGCCGAGGACGCCGACACTGAGAGCTGCGCACCGTCGTACGAGGCGTGGAAGGGGAACGAGACCGAGGCCGTGGCCTGGCCGTCGCTCCTGGCGCAGGGATGGGCGGTGGTCGTGCCCGATCATGAGGGGCTCAACTCCGAGTTCGCCGCCGGCGTCCAGGAGGGTCACGCCTCGCTGGACGGGATCCGGGCGGCCGAGAACTTCGCCCCAGCCGGGCTGGACGGTGCCAAGACGCCAGTCGGGATGTGGGGCTACTCGGGCGGGGGTCAGGCGACCTCGTGGGCCGCCGAGCTGCAGCCCACCTACGCGCCCAAGCTGCGCATCGTCGGAGCGACCTACGGTGGCACAGCAGCGAACATCAAGATCGTGTGGGACCACCTCAACGGCCTGGACACCAGTCTGGACTTGGCCGCGGCGGTGGGGGTGAGCCGCGCCTATCCCAATCTGGCCAACCTGAGCGCGATCCTCAACTCCGCTGGGGAGGCGGCCGCGCAGCAGCTCAACAGTGCGTGCACCACGGTCGTCCTCGGAAACATCTCGCGCTACACCAAGTGCGGCTGCAACCCGGTCGATGAGCCGGCGGCGTTCCCGGGCATCGCCGAGGTCGGCCGGCTGAACGACCTGGGAACGCAGATCCCGAGGATCCCCGAGTACATCTACCACGCCTACAACGATGAGCTGATCCCGGTCTCGGTCGCCCAAGCGCAGGTCGCCGCATACTGCGCCAAGGGCGCCACCATTTGGTTCCGCCTCGACTACACCAGCGAACATCTCTCGAACGCCTACGTCGGCGCTTCGGCCGCGGTGGCCTACCTGGCCTCTCGCTTCGCGGGGGAGCCCGCACCGAACACGTGCGGGCTGCCGGGCAACGGCGGCGTGGTGCCCCCCGGCGTGAGCCCACCCGCAGGGTCGCTCTGAAGCACCGCGGCGGAGGCGCGGCTAAATACACCGTCTTGCCCAAGTGGACTAACTTCGTCCCTCGGCGGGAATGGTGCGGGCCCGCTGCTAAGCGCGGTCACCAGGGCTGAGGCTCGGTCGAGACGGCGCGGCTGGCGTCCGACCGCGGCGCCGGGGGCTAGCCGAGCGGGATGCTCTGCTGGAAGCGAAAGACGTTTGCCGGGTCATACCGGCGCTTGACCTTGGTCAGGCGTTTGAAGTTCCTGCCGTAGTAGGCGGCCTGCCAGTGTGGTTGGGCGCGGTCGATGAAGTTCTGGTAGGCGGACCCGTTTGTGTGTGGACCGAGCTCGTCGGCAAGCTGCTCGATCCAGGCAAGCCCACTTCTCACTGTTCTTCGCGAGTCCCGCGGCGTCCACTCCGTCTCCGTGGCAAGCACGGCGAACGAGTTCCGGTGAACGAACGCCGTGGCATCGGCGGGGACTCGATTAATCGCGCCGCCCGACGCAAACATCGCCGCCCCGGCGCCGTCCGGGTTACGACTGCCCGGCCACCGCTCGACGGCACGCAGCAGGACATCGACCCCCTGTCCGTTGAGGGGCCGATCGAGATACGCCGACTTCACCTCATAGGCGATCTCAGGAGTTGTCTTGAAGAAGTACTCCTTGGCCTGCCAGAACGTCCGCCGCGCGATCAGCTGCTTCTTGATTCGACCGGCGCGCAGTGCCGGCGCGAGCAGGTCGACCAGCTCATGCTTGGGCCCGAAGTACTGCCCGAGCACTGAGACAGTAGGCGCCTTCTTGCCGCCGGTCCGTGGGTCACCCGCCCTGCCGACGCCCAACCGCCCTGAGAACTCCGCCGGCGCCAGCTGCATCACCTGCTGGAACGCCTCGAACACGGCAGGCGCGTCCGCCCATTCCCAAGAGATGTCGTAGAGGGTCACGTCCGAGACGGGGTTGGTCACGAACGTATACGAGGTGCACACCCCGAAGTTCCCTCCGCCACCCCCGCGCAGGGCCCAGAACAGATCAGAGTTCTTGCGCTCGTTGCAGGTGAGTAGCCGGCCCTCCGCAGTGACGATCTGTGCCTCGATCAGGTGATCGCACGTCAACCCCAACTTGCGCGAGCTGAACCCGATCCCTCCGCCAAGCACCAGCCCGCCGATCGCCACCGTCGGGCACCTGCCGGCAGAGATCGCGACGCCATGCGGCTGGAGAGCCGAGTAGATCGTCGTGTTCCGCGCGCCTGGCTGAGCCGTGACGGTACCTCTGGCGTCGTCCACGGACACCGCCCGCATGCCACCGACGTTGACGACCAGTCCCGGCCCGACGGAGTAGCCCGCGTAGTTGTGACCACCCGAGCGAACCGCGACGGGGACGCCGTTCTCGTGCGCCCAAGCGACCGCGGTCCTCACGTCCGAAACGCGCGAGCACACTGCGACGCCACCGGGATGGATGTCGGCGTAGCGAAGGTTCAACGGACGGCTGATCTGCAGGTAGCCGCGGTCGCCCGGCCTGACGAGCTTCCTACCCAGCTTCGCCGCAAGCTCATCCCAGCGCGGCCGGGAGGCCGCTGCTGCCGCTCCAGTACCAGCCAGGAGTTCAAGCTGCCCAGCGAGGGACGCGGCGAGGACCGATCCGCCTGCGCGCCGCAGAAATACGCGACGTGTCGCCGTGTTCTCAGTGGAGCCTGACATAGGGCGTCAATCTAACGGACACCTCGCCGTGTGGATGTGGTTCGTTCTGCCAAGCATGGCGGGAGCTCGACGTGATCCTGCTCGCCGATCTCGCGGAGGACGAGGGGCACACCGGCGGCCACGACGCCTTCCGGCAGGTCTTGGAGACGAGGGGTGGTGATAGCGCACCCGCGAGCTCGCCTGAGTTCGCCTCAGAAATGCGGAGTTCGGGACATAAACGGGGACACGTTTGGCGCGCATCCGAGGTACCACACTGGACAGTCGGCCGCCACACACGGAGCCTAAGCCGGACGATCGCTACGTCGCGACGGAGCACGCGCAACGAGACCCGCTCGTCGCGAACAGGAGGTCCGCTGCCGCGCTGGTTGAGACTCGCTTTCGCTCTCGCGCGGGCATCAGGCACACCACGTCGTGGCTGCTTGTGTCCGGGAGCGGTCGCTCCGACAGCACTGTGGACGTCGCCAGGGTGACTGCTTCCGAGCTAAAGCAGCACTTATTCAGCCGGCGTAGATGTAAGTGCTCGGCGATTTAATGCATCTCCGACGCGTGGGGCTTGTCGTGCGTATGCCCGCGTCGGCTGCTACCACCAGTAGTTCTCGGTCCTGGCCTTCACCCGGAGCACCCCGAGCTTGTCCCTTTCGTCGCGAACCTGAATTTTGCCGTCGGAATTGACTGCGTATCGGGAGCAGATAGTACCGGTGGGTCGGATCGGGTTGCCCACGGGGAAGCAGGCATACTCGTTTGAGGTCCACACGCCATAAAAAGGTTTCAGCGCTCCGAGCTGACCGCCGATCTGCTGGTCGAGCCACACCGCCCAGTTGGCCCCGTGCCATCCCTCGATTAGCTTCTGGATGGCATACGGGTTAGGCAGCTCCCGGCCGGAAGCCTTGCTGGCGTCTACGAAGTCGGTCGCTTCCTTGGCCGTCATTTGCGCGTCGAGAAAGCCCAAGTACCAGACTAGGTTGGTGCGCGTGTCGACGAGAGCGAAGGCCGGGGGCGAGGGCTTGAGCAGGGCGTTCTGGTTGCGTAGCTCAGTCTCGACCTTCCGGATCTGTCCTTCGATATAGGAGCCTGAGTATTTGTGCGGGTTGGCGTGCATGTACTCGACACGCAGCAGCAACAGCCGCGCCTCCGCCGACTGGTAGTAGTTGAACACTTCCCGAACCTGATCGCTCGTCAGCTTCGTCCAGAAATTCCCCGAACGAGCCTTCACCGCCTTGCTGGCGGCGACGATCAAGCCGTCGGCCCCGGCCTCGCCGGTGATCCGCCTCGCGAGCTCCTCCTGCTGGCCCTGCATCAGGTTCACCGAGATGTAACTCAGCGTCTCCTTGGCGAACTCGGTCTTCACCGGATCGCCTGCGGTCATCTGCGCAAGCGCGTCGAGGTCGTCCATTCCCTTGTCGACACGGGCGATGATCGGGGTGGTTTGCGCCACCAGGCCGCTGTACGTGCCCTGCGCCAGCTCGGCCCGCAGCTGCGTGGTCGCTGCCAGGATCTCGCCTAGCCGACTTTGGATCTCGTCAAGCTGAGCCCGGATCCCGGCCAGCTCTTCCCCAGGCCGTCCCCGAGCCCGAACTTGTCCATCAGCCAGCCGAACCCTTGGCTCTTGGCTTCATCGAGCGCACCGCTCAGCAGCTGACTCACGATGCCTGTCGCCAGCGGGCCGAGGAAGGCCACGTGCGCCACACGCCCCGGTCATACCCGCCGACCAGCCGGCGCCCTTTGAGCTTGGGCCGCGGCTCCGCCCAGCGGAACTGCCACCAGCAACGCAACCAGCGCTGCGATCAGCCATCTGCACCAACCGGGCCGCAGCTCCCTTGCCGGCCCACCATCACGGCACTTCATGAAACCCCCATCGTTGACCACCATCTTTGCCTCTCTCCAGGCCAAACACAATCAAACATGCGTCCAGTTCGGCCGCCGTTCCCGCGGAAAGCAAGACGCCTGAGCTACCAGCCACGCCGCCGCCCCCCACCACGCCCCCGGCAGGATTCGAACCTGCGACCATCGGATTAGAAGTCCGGCGCTCTGTCCACTGAGCTACGGGGGCTCGGTGGGGAGGGTAGACCTCGGGAGGGCGGCGTCGAAGGGCTCAGGGCGGGAATTGAACCTCTGAGCTTTAGTCGGGGCGCCCGGATTTGAACCGAGGATCTCGCGGCCCCAAACCGCGCGCGATACCGACTTCGCCACGCCCGAGAGCGTCGGATGAGTCTACTGCCAGCTCTCCCGCAGCCGATCAATCCACGCTTGTATCCGAGCGCGCAGGAGTGTGTCGTACGCGTCTACGGCCACGACGCCGTGCTCGCAGCGCCGACGCGGGCTTTGAGCTGCCCGCTGTTGGTCTCGGGGAAGAAGCGGATCGCCGCCGGATCGACTCCGAGGGTGGTACTCCAGAAGGACCGCAGCACCTCCACGTCCTGGTCGGCATGGTGTTGCACCCTTATGACAGGAACGCGCTCCGATAGCTGAGACAGCCAGCGCGCTGCAAGCGAGACAATCGCCGGATCCGAGTTGCAGAGCGACGCCGTGTTACGACTCCGCTTGTACCCCTCGGCTATGTAGAGCACGACGAAATCCCGAAAGGTCGGGCGCTTCATGAGCTCGTCGTATTCCGCGAGGCCTTCCCGGTATGCGGCCTCGCGACGCCGCCGATAGTTGGCCTGCATCGCTGCATTCCCCTTCCGCTGGCCCGCCGAGGACCTCCTCGCCCTCCCCAGCGGCAAATCCTTGATCCAGTAATACACCGGCGTCTTCGGCAGTGCCAGCCGCTCGGCGATCTCGTCGAGGCTCAGCTTCTTCGTCGTCCGAAGCTCCCTCGCTCGCTCCCGTAGATACGCTGGATACGCCACCGGAATCGAACATATGTTCGCACTCTCGGCGGACGGAATCGCTGCCAGACTCCCGGGATCGATCCGCCCTCTCGCAATCCCAGACTTGGCTACGCGCTCGCGGCCACCGCCGCGACGCTGTGGGCGCTGAACGGATCGCTCGCGCGGTTCCTGCTCAACGATCACATGCCTCCGGCGCGGCTTGCGGAGCTCCGGTCGGTGTGCGCGTTCGCGGCGCTGGCGGCGGCGATTGGCGATCGCCCAGCCCGAGTCTGTTCAAGTCCGCAGCGGGACATCGGCCGCTTCATGGTCCTGGGAGTCGTCGGACTTGCCGGCGTCCAAGCTCTCTACTTCGCGGCGATCGCGCGGCTCCAGATCGGGGTCGCGCTGACGATCCAGTATCTCGGCCCGCTGCTGCTGCTCCTCTACCTCAAGGTCGTTCACCGCCGGAGGCTCCGGCGGCCTCTGGGGCGCCGCGGGACTCGCCGCCGTCGGCTGCTTCTTCGTCGTCGGCGCATACCAGCCCGGCGGTCCTCGACGGGATCGGGGTCGCGTTGGCGTTCGGCGCCGCGGTCACCTTCGCGGTGTACTTGTTCGGAAGTGAGCAGGCCGGTCAGCGCCTACCGCCGGCCGCGACCACGCTCATCTGGGGCTTCGGGCTCTCGAGCCTGTTCTGGCTGATCACCCAGCCCGTGTGGACGTTTCCGTTGCACGCGCTCGCCGCGGGCCGCGACCCGCGTTCGCCGCGTACGTCGTGATCGGCGGCACGCTGATCCCATTCGCCTGCATGATCACGGCCGTTCGCCACCTTCCGGCCGCGCGCGCCGCCGTCGTCGCGACGCTCGAGCCGGTGCTCGGCGCGCTGCTCGCTTGGCCGATCCCTCGGGCAGGCGCTCGTCGCCGATCCAGATTTTCGGTGGCCTCGCCGTCGTCGGCGCGATCGTGTGGGTCCAGTCACAGCGGACCCAGCTCGAGGCCGAGCTCGCTCCGGCGTACGGCTCGCGCCGGCAACGAGCAACGCGCGATGCGAACGAGGCAGAGCACGCGAGCGCCGGCCGTCTCGTCGAGTAGCCTCCGCCGCCGCCGTGGCCCAGATCGAGCCCCTGCAGGCGCTCCACTACGACCTGGAGAAAACGGGCGGCCTGCAGGACGTGGTTGCCCCCCGTACGACGTCATCGACGCCGACCAGCGCGCGGCCCTCGTAGGTCGCTCGCCCTACAACGTGGTCCGGATCGACCTGCCCCCAGGCGACGACCATACCGAACAGGCCGCCAAAGACCTCGCGGCATGGCGCGCCGACGGCGC
>CAVOIU010000001.1:0-22893 GCA_963695965.1 uncultured Solirubrobacterales bacterium | reverse complement strand
CGGTTTCGGGATGAGATCGGCGACTGGCGTCTGTGTGTGCTCAGTCCGTTCGGGGGCCGCGTCCATGCCGCTTGGTCGCTCGCCCTGAGCGCACGGATCCGGGACCAGTTCGGCCTGGAGTCAGACGCGATCTACTCCCGACGACGGGATCATCGTGCACCTTCCCGACGCCGAGGACCCTCCGGGCGCGGAGCTGGTGATGCTGGAGCCCGACGAGATCGAGGACCTGGTCGTGGCCGAGCTCGGATCATCCGCCCTGTTCGGCGCGCGCTTCCGCGAGAACGCGGCCCGCGCGCTCTTGATCCCGCGCGCCAGGCCGGGCAAGCGCACGCCCTGCTCTGGCAGCAGCGCCTGAAGGCGCAGTCGCTGCTCGAGGTGGCCAAGAAGTACGGGGAGTTTCCGATCGTGCTCGAGACCTACCGGGAGCGCCTGCGTGATGTGCTCGACGTTCCCGGGCTGGTCGAGCTGGTGACCAAGCTCCACCGCCTCAAGCGCCACGGCGAAAGTGTGCCGCTCCTCGCCGCGAGCGTGGAACGTGTGGAAGCCGCCGTTGGGTCCGAATTCCCGAACACATGCGTGTCGTGCGGGAAGTTGCCCGTGAAGATCGAGGAGCGCGACGGGCAACACAGCGAGTCCGAGACGAAGTAGTTGTTGAAGGTGACGCCGAGGCGCTCCATTGCCTGGACGTGGGGCATGAACCGCAGCAGGTCCATCGACAGGTCGTCGGTCAGGATGAACACGATGTTGGGATGGCCCGAAGCAGGGGCGGGCCGCCAGTGGTGAGTGGGGAGCAGCGCCGGGAGCGGAGGCGGCCGCTCCACGGCTCGACTGGCGCCGGGGTCTCCACCGCCGAGGACGATCGCCCCGATTGGGATCGCGCACACGACGAGCAGGGTCAGGGCTCGCTTGGTCCTGCTCAGCTTCATCTGTGCCGTTGCATGTCCATAGAGAGTGCTCTCGCGCCCAAGCGCGCCTCATCGCCCGCGGCGAGGATAGCCGGAGACGTGGAATGCGGGTCGCACATGGTGCGGGCCGGCAGAGCTTCCGACCTGGAATGATGGGCCGATGCCCGACGTCGAGCTGATCTGCATCGTCGAGATCCCCAAGGGCAGCCGCAACAAGTACGAGTACGACCCCGCGTTCGGCGGATCAAGCTCGACAGGTTCATCTCGGCCTCGGTCGTCTATCCCACCGACTACGGCTACGTGCCCGACACACTTGCCCCGGACGGTGACCCGCTCGACGTGCTCGTGTGCGTCTCGGAGCCCACGTTTCCCGGTTGCATCGTGCCGTCGAAGGTGGTCGGGCTGTTCAGGATGGCCGACGAGAAAGGTGACGACGATCACGTCGTCTGCGTCCCGTGCGCCGACCCTGGATGGAACGAGCTGGAGGACGTCGAGGACTTGCCCAGGCAGCTGCGCGCGGAGATCGGCCACTTCTTCGAGGTCTACAAGGACCTCGACACCGATCGGCATTCCGAGGTCAGAGGATGGGCCGATCGCGCGGCCGCGCTCCAGACGATCGAAGAGTCCCGCCGGCGCTACCTCGAGCAGACCGGCGTCGGCACTCCCTAATCGAGCTCGGAGGTGGGGGTGCTCGCGAGCGACAGCGAGACGCTCCCCTGCAGTCCATGCGACGCCGGGACCAGCTCGGAGGTGACGAGCCCGGCCTCGCGCGTCACCTCGTCCACGACCGGCCACCAGCGCCGCACGGCCGAGGGCGTGTCGATCGCGACCACCACGACCGGCACGTTGCGCCGCAGCGAGAACAGCGTGTCGGCGAACGGCTCATGGTCGCCGTAAAAGCCGCGAACGCCGCGGAGCACGGTCGCACCCGCCGCACCGGCGGCTCGGAGGCGACGGACGAGCTCCACGTGGAGCGGGTGTCCGTCGTACCTGGCCTGCTCCTCGACGTGGACCATCAGCTTCTGCCAGATCGGCAGCCCCGACGGATCGCGTTCGGCGACCGGATCGGGCTCGGCGAGCAGGTCCCCGGCGGACTTGCAGATCTGGACTCGCTCGACGGTCGCCACCGCGTCGTCCAGCAGCCGCGACACCTCCGGGAGCGCCGGGCCGAGGGTCTCGCGGGTCCCGATCGCCAGCAGCATCAGCGGGACGCCGGCGTTGCGGGCGAAGAACCGCGCCCGGCGACGCTCGCCGTGGAGGGTTCCGTCGACTCCCAGGAGCACGGACGCCCCGGCGGCGCCGGCGGCTCGCAGCACGTCGATCGCGGCGACGTAGCCCGCCTCGCTGCCCGAGCGAACCGAGCGCCCGCCGTACACGGTCAGCTTGAGCGCGCCTCGGGGAGGGTCGGGGAGGGCCATCGCGTTCAGCGCCTCGCCGGCGGCGAGGCGGGCGCGCTCGAGCGTCGTGAGCCCGTGGCCGGCGAGCTCGAGCACCTCGGGAACGGCGGCCTCGATCCGTTCGCGCGTGTCGATCGCGATCGACACCAGCGGCAGGCTCTCGGACAGGCTCAGCAGACGGTCGGTCTGAAGCCGGTGGCGCCCGGCGAATCCCTCGACCCCCCGCAGCAGGACGCTGGTGCGCATCCGGTGGCGCTCGTAGAGGTCGAATAGCGCGTCGGCCAGGAACCTCCCGCCCTCTCGCTCGCGCTCGCCGAAGTAGGTCGTCAGCTTGACGCCGGGCTCGCTCAAATCAGCCTCCCGACGGCCCTGCCGAGCACGATCGCGGCGAGGCCGCACGCCAGCCCGGCGGCGATGTTGAGCCACGCCAGTCGAATCTCCCCTTCCTCGGCCGGCCTGTGGGTTTCGAGCATCCAGGTGGAGAAGGTCGTGTACGAGCCGATCGTCGCGGTGCCGATCAGCTCCATCGTGCGGTGTGACGTGCTCAGTCCGACGAGCATCCCCAGAACGAACGTGCCGCCCAGGTTCACGACGAGCGTTCCCCATGGAAATTCCCCCAGTCGCCGCGACTGGACGGCCCCATCGGCGACGAAGCGTGCGATCGCGGCGAGCCCTCCGCACGCAAGCACCACCACGGCGATCACCACGTCAACCTCGCCCTTCGCACGACGGCGGTACCGACGAACACCCCGGTGAAGCCGGCGGCGATGCTCCCCGCCGCGTACAGGACGGCGAGCAGCACGGCGCCGTGGTCGAGCAGCCGGAGGAGGTCAAGCTGGAATGCCGAGAACGTCGTCAGCGCCCCGCACAGCCCGGTGCCGAGCAGCGGTCGCTGGTAGGCGGTGACCGGGAGCCGCTCCTGGAGCCGGCAGACGAAGTACCCGAGCAGCAGGCTTCCGATCACGTTGACCGCGAACGTCGTCCATGGCCAGCTCCCGGGCCTCGTCGGCGCCGCCTCCACGAGCGCGGTGCGAATCCCGGCGCCGAGCGCGCCGCCGGCGAAGATCGCGCCCAGCTCCCGAGTGTCCACTTGCCGGTTCGGTCTCCCAGTAGGGTCGCGATCCACGATCACCTCCGCGTCAGGATGAAGGACGTAGAGGCCATTGGCGGCGGCGCCGCGGTTCGTGGAGCGAGCGAGCCTCACCGCTCTCGGCGTCAGGATAGCTGGCGGGCGGCGGGCCCCCGTGCGACCCTTGGGCGCGATGTTCCATGTCGAGCTCCGGCAGTTTCCCCACGTAGCCCGCGCCTTCAACTGGACGCGTGAGGAGCTCGACGCGCGGGTCCTGAGACCCTGGGTGCAGGGCAGGGCGGTGCGGTGGGACGATCACTCGTGGCCCCCCGACAAGGCGAAGCTGGTCATCTATGAGGGCCCGGAGCTACCGCTCGAGGCGCTCGGGATGGGCCGTGGGTGGGGGAACGTCACCAAGAACGGCGAGGACGTCACCCAGCGGCTGCTCGACGAGGCTCGTGCCGCTGTCGAGTCGCCGCCCGCACTCGACGGGCTCAAGCAGGCGATCGTGGAGCGCTCCGGGCGTGCGCCGGTTGGATTCGACGAGCTGCTCGGGCTGGCGGCCGAGCTCGCGGTGGATGCCGATGCCAACCAGCGCCTGGAGCTCGCCGTGCGAG
This sequence comes from uncultured Solirubrobacterales bacterium, assembly GCA_963695965.1. Classification (GTDB taxonomy): domain Bacteria; phylum Actinomycetota; class Thermoleophilia; order Solirubrobacterales; family Solirubrobacteraceae; genus Palsa-465. The sequence goes on along the minus strand of CAVOIU010000001.1, from coordinate 18,905 downwards.
CGGTGTGGGAGCTTCTGCGAGAGGGGCAGGTCCAGCTGTCGGGCGCCGGCGCGCCCTAGGCGACCAGCTCGGCGATCAGCCGCTCGCGCTCCGCGGCCGTCGCGAACAGGTAGCGGTGCATCCGCAGCAGGCCCTCGAGATCGTGGACGTCGTCGTCGAGCTGGGGGACCATCAGCAGCGGGTGGCTCCCCAGGGCCCGGACCAGACGGGCGATGTTGCGTTCGTCGCGACGGGCCAGGAGGTGGTAGTCGCGGAAGTTCTCCGCGACCCGCGCGGCCAGGTCCGGAGCCAGCGAGGTCCTTCGCAGCGCCCCGCCCACGTCAGCCGAATCGCTCCCGGACAGCAGGTCGTGGTGCACGCGGTTGACGATGACCCCTGCGAACGGAAGGCCGGTCCGCTCGAGGGTCCGGTGAAACCAGATCGCCTCGTCGATCGGCTCGCGCTCGGCTGAGGACACGAGCACGAACGCGGTGGTGTCCGCTCGCAGGAGCCGCTCGACCTGGTGGGCGCGCTCGCTGAAGTCGGCGGTCATGTCGCCGAGCAGTCCGAAGAAGGTCCCCAGGTCGGTGACGAGATCGACACCGGTCACGCGACGCACCGCGGCGAGCAGTGGCGTCGCGCCGCGACCCAGCACGCGCATGCCGACGCCCGTCGGGCGGATCAGCGCCTTGAGGGTCCTGCCCTCGAGGAACGAGTTCAGCCGCTGCGGGGCCTCGAGGAAGTCAAGGGCGCTGCGCGAGGGCGGGGTGTCGAGCACGAGCAGGTCGAACTCGTGCTCCTGATCGAGCTCGTACAGCTTCGCGACCGCGGTGAACTCCTGCGACCCCGACACCGCCGTGGAGAGCTGGCTGTACACGCGGTTGGCCTTGATCTCCTCAGCGCGCGCCGGATCCGGCGCCACCCGCTCGATCAGCTCGTCGAACGTCCGCTTGGGATCGAGCATCATCGCCCACAGCTCGCCGCGGATCTCCAGCCCGTCGGTAGCGAGCCGCGCGGGCTCGACCCGCCGCGGCTCGTTCTGGAGCTCCTCGAGCCCGAGCGCGTTGGCGAGCCGCTTGGCGGGATCGATCGTGACCACCGCGACCTTCGCGCCGCGGGCCGCCATCCCCAGGGCGATCGCCGCCGAGGTCGTCGTCTTGCCGACGCCGCCGGCTCCCGTGCAGACGCAGATGCGCTTGCCCTGCAGTAGCGCGCTCACACTCATAGCTGCGGCTCGAGCAGGTCGGCGAGCCGCTCGACCTCGTCGGGACCCAGGTGGTCGGCGAACACGTACGGGAGCGATACCAGCCGGCCATCGAACTCGGAGCGCAGCCGCTGCTCCTGTTGACGCTGGGTCTCAGCTCGCGCGTGCTCGGACAGGGCCGCCCCGAGCGCGGAGCGCGACAGCGGCGAGCGAGCCCGGCGCAGTGCCACGGCCAGCTGCTTGACCTCGCCGTCGTCGAACCGCATCGGATAGAGCGCGTTGAGGATCACCAGGTCGAGCCCGAGGCCGTCCTCGGTCAGCGAATCGCGCAGCGAGAGCGTCTCGTTGACGGGCATCTCCTCCGGCGTCGCGACGGCGACGATGCCGGTGAACTTGCGATTGGCGATCGTGTCCGCGATCTGGCGTCCCTGATGCGCGATCGGTCCGACGCGTGCGATCTCGGCGAACGTCCTCGGCGTCCTCAGCAACCCGACCCCGTGCCCGGTCGCCGGCGCGTCAACGATCACCAGGTCGTAGGGCGCCGCGTCCTCGGTCCGCCGCTGGGGCTGAGAGAGCTCCCACACCTTGCCGATGCTCAGGAGCTCTTGCATTCCCGGAGTCGCCATCGCGAACGCGTGGAACAGCCGGCTCGAGCCGAGCATGTGGCCGACCGCGCCGACCTTCACCCGCAGGTACTCGTCCATGGCGTGGTCCGGATCGATCGAGATCGTGAACAGGTCTGGGGCGAGCTCGACCTCGTTGAAGTGCTCGCCGCCGTGCTCGAACAGCCGCTGAACTCGATCCTGTCCGGACAGCTCTGCGACCACCGTTCGCAGGCCTCGCCGTGCCGCGAGCATGCCCAGGGCGGTGGCGAGGGTCGACTTGCCAACCCCGCCCTTGCCGGTCACGAACACCAGCCGCTTGTCCAGAAGCCCTTGCACCGGGCCGCAGCGTAGCTCGGACGATTCGCGGGACCGCGTGCGGATTGACACGCGCCGCGGAGGATTCCAGCGCCTACTTGCGAATACAGGCGCGTATGAGTCCCCCGACGCATCGGAGCCTCCCATGAAGGTGATTGCGTTCGCCAACCAGAAAGGCGGCGTCGCCAAGACCACGACGACGCTGAACCTAGCCGTGGCTTTCGCCGAGGAAGGCCACCGCGTCCTGTGCTGCGATATGGATCCGCAGGGCAACCTGACGATGTCGCAGGGCATCGATCCCGACTCGCTCGAGAAGTCGATGTACGACGTGCTCGTCCATCAGGTCTCGATCCGCGAGGTGGTTCGCAAGCGCGAGGTGGACATCGCCTGCGCCTCGATCGACCTCGCCGGGGCGGAGATCGCCATGTCGACGATGATCGGCCGCGAGCGCTCGCTGCAGAAGGCGCTCAACCAGGTCGCCGACGACTACGACTTCGTGTTCATCGACACCCCGCCGAGCCTCGGGCTGCTGACGATCAACGCGCTGACGGCGGCAAACAAGGTGATCGTCCCCGTGCAATGCGAATATCTGTCAATGCGCGGTCTGGTCCAACTTCAGAACACGCTCGCGATGATTCGTGAGAACCTTAACCCGGACGTCGACATCGAGGGGATCCTCCCGACGATGATCGACACCCGCACGCTCCATGCCAAGGAGGCGATCGAGCTGCTGGAGGAGAACTTTGGGGACATGGTGTTCACGTCGCGAATCCGCAAGACGATCCGCTTCGCCGAGGCTCCCGTGAAGGGCATGTCGGTGCTGAAATACGATCCGGACGGAACGGCCGCTCACGCCTACAGGCAGCTCGCCAAGGAGGTCCTCGGAAATGCCAACGAGTAAGCGCGCGAGCATGCGTGAAGGTCCGCTGGCGGCGCTGTTCCGCAAGACGGCCGAGGACGCTCCAGGCGCAAAAAAGGAAGAGGACGCTCCGCGCGAGCGCGAGCAGGCGGTCGAGCCGAACCCGGCCGCCCCGGCGGCTGAGCAGCAGGCGCCCGCGGCCGAGACGGTGGCGCCGACCGAGACGACCGAGCCGGCCGAGACCGTCGCGCCGGCCGAGCCGGCCGAGGAGCGTCACATCCCCTCTCCGCAGGAGCGCCTACGCCAGGCGTTCTCCTCGGACATCCCCGAAAGCCTGATGGAGCGTCCCGCGCCGGAGGCCCCGCGCGCGCCCGCGGCTGACCCGTACGCGCGCCCCGACCGCGTGGCGGAGTCGTTCGCCTCGCAGGCACCGAGCACGGTCACCCCCGTGATCCGGGTGGTCGGTGTCGGCGGCGCGGGCGTCAACGCGGTCAACCGGATGGTCGAGGCGGAGGTCGCCGGGGTCGAGTTCCTGGCGATCAACACCGACCTGCAGTCCCTGCAGCAGTCGGCAGCTCACGACACGCTGCACATTGGCGACGCGATCACCCGCGGGCTGGGCTCCGGCTCGGACCCCGACCTTGGCCGGCGTTCCGCGCACGAAGAGCACGATCAGATCAAGGCGATGCTCCGCGGGTCGGACATGGTGTTCATCGCGGCGGGTGCCGGCGGCGGCACGGGCACCGGCGCTGCACCGATCGTCGCCCAGATCGCCCGCGAGCTCGACGCGCTGACGGTCGGCATCGTCACGCGGCCTTTCCAGTTCGAGGGCTCGCGCCGGCGCGAGCAGGCCGAGGCCGGGATCAGGGCACTCGCCGAGGAGGTCGACACGCTGATCGTCGTCCCCAACAACCGGCTGCTGTCGGTGCTCGACCGAAACACGTCGATGGTCGAGGCGTTCCGCGTGGCCGACGACGTGCTCCGCCAGGGCGTTCAGGGCGTGTCCGACCTCGTGACGCTCCCAGGGCTAATCAACCTCGACTTCGCCGACGTGCGGACGATCATGTCCAACGCCGGCAATGCGCTGCTCGGGATCGGGATGGGCACCGGCGAGCGCCGGGCAATCGACGCCGCCGAGCACGCGGTGGCCTCGCCGCTGCTCGAGACCAGCATGGAGGGGGCACGCTCGATCCTGCTCTCGATCACGGGGGGCAGCAACCTCTCTCTGTGGGAGGTCAACGAGGCCGCCAAGGCGGTCGCCGAGGCGGCGCACCCGGACGCGAACATCATCTTCGGCGCGATGCTCGACGAAAAGCTCGACGACCAGGTGTGGGTGACGGTCGTGGCCACCGGCTACGGCGAGACCCGCACGCCGCGGCGCCCGCTCGAGGTGCAGGCCAACGGGGAGGCGCGTCCGTCCCCGCCCGAGCCTCGCGGGGAGCCTCGTGTGAGCCGGATCCGCGAGCGCTCGATCCGGCCCTCCGTGGAGCTGGACGTGCCGGAATTCATCCCGAGACGCTAGTGCCCTAGCCGTGGCCGAGCCTCAGCTCGGCGTCATCGCCGCCGGCCATCCGCTGACCGCGCAGGCGGGTGCGGACGTGCTGCGCGAGGGTGGGAACGCGGTCGACGCCGCACTCGGCGCGATGCTCGCGTCGTTTGCGACGGAACCGCTGCTCACCGGATTGGGAGCGGGCGGCTACATGCTCGTGGTCGCGCCCGGCAGCGCTCCGGTGCTGCTCGACTTCTTCGTCGAGACGCCCGGGCGCGGGGCGGACCCGCAGGCCCGGGCCGAGCTGATCCCGATCACGGTCTCGTTCGGCGACGCGATCCAGGTGTTCAACATCGGCGCGGCGTCGGTCGGCACCTACGGCACGCCGATCGGGATCCACGAGGCGGCCGACCGCTTCGGACGACTTCCGCTGGCCGACCTGGTGGACCGGGCCGCCCGGCTCGCGCGCGAGGGGGTGAAGGTCACCACGCAGCAGGCGTACGTGTTCGAGATCCTCGGGGACATCGTGCTCTCGACGCCGGAGTCCGCGGCGCTGTTCGCGCCCGGGGGCCGCCTCGCCCGGGCGGGCGACACGATCCGTCAGCCGGAGCTCGCCGAGTCACTCGAGCGGCTGGGGCGTGAGGGGCCCGAGCCGTTCTACTCAGGAGACATCGCCAGGGCGATCGTGGACTGGGTGTCTGCCCGCGGCGGGATGCTCACTTCCTCGGACCTGGCGGCCTATGGGGTGATCGACCGAAAGCCGATCGAGACCCGCTACCGCGGCCGGGAGGTGCTGACGAACCCGCCGCCGTCAGCCGGTGGGATTCTGATCGCCCGGGCGCTCACGTGGCTCGACTCCGACCCGCGGCCGCCGGACGTGGAGCGGATCGTCGAGGTGATGGAGCGCACCCAGGCCGAGCGAACCCCGGAGTTCCTGGCCGGGCTTGACGACCCCGAGTTCGTCGAGCGGTTCCTTCGCGCGCGCGGCGACGACGCCCCGCTGGGCTCGACGACCCACATCGCCGTGCTCGATCGTGAAGGCTGGGCGTGCTCGGTGACCTGCTCCAACGGCTCCTGCTCGGGGGTCGTGGTCCCGGGAACCGGAGTGCATCTCAACAACATGCTCGGCGAGCAGGACCTGAACCCCCTTGGCTTCCACCACTATCTCCCGGGGCGGCGGCTCCCGAGCATGATGGCCCCGACGGCGCTGCTCCGCGACGGGGTCGCCGAGCTCGTTCTGGGCAGCGCGGGCTCCAACCGGATTCGCTCGGCGATCCTGCAGACGATCGTCCGCGTGATCGACGACGGGATGCGGGCACCGGACGCCGTGGATGCCCCTCGGGTGCACTTCGAGGACGGTGTGGTCTACGCGGAGCCCGGATCGGACACCCAATCGCTCGAGGCGACCGGGCGCGCGATCGCACGTTTTCACGAGCTGAACCTGTTCTTCGGTGGCGTCCAGGCCGCCGAGCGCGATCCGAGCGGGCGCTTCTGGGGTGGGGGAGATCCGCGGCGCGGCGGCGGTGCGATCGTGGTAGGTGGATGAGCCGCGCCGTGGCTGTGGCTGTCCTCGCCGCCGGGCTGGCGACGGGCTGCGGGTTTGACGTCCAGTCGCCGGACCTGTTTGTGTTGACCCGCACCGGACAGGGGGCGACGCTAACGATGCTGCTCAACGACGGCGGGACGATCCGCTGCGACGGCGGCCGCACCCGGGCGCTGGCCGACCCGCTGCTCCTGCGGGCCAGGGACCTCGCCACCAGCCTCGACGACGACGCCAAGCGCGGTCTGCGTATTCCGGTGCCCGCCAACAGCGTCTTTCACTACACCGTGAAGCTTCAGGACGGCACGATCTCGTTTCCCGACACCGCCGCGGCCAAGCACCCCGAGCTCGCCGAGGTGGAGCTGTTCGCCGTGCAGGCCGCTCAGCAGGCGTGCGGCCTCTCAGGATGAGAACGGCCTTAGGCGGCGTAATCCTGTGACCGCTAAGGTGCCGCGGCCATGCTCGGAGTCGCAAGCAGCCTGATCACGTATTTCCAGGCGATCGTCCTCGGTGTTCTCCAGGGCATCACCGAGCTGTTCCCCGTCTCGAGTCTCGGACACACGGTGATCTTCCCCCACCTCTTTGGGTGGAACAACATCGTCGCCTGGCAGTCCCAGTCCGAGTCGCCGTGGCTGGCGTTCGTGGTGATGCTGCACGTGGGGAGCGCGGTCGGTCTGCTGATCTACTTCTGGCGCGACTGGGTCGCGATCGTCAAGGGATTCTTCAGGACGATCGCCAAGCGCCGGATCGACACGCCGACCGAGCGGCTGGCGTGGCTGATCGTGGTCGCGACGATCCCGGTCGGGATCCTCGGCCTATTGCTCGAGCACCCGATTCGGGTCGCGCTCGCCACGCCGCTCTACGCCTCGATCTTCCTGGTCGTGAACGGGCTGATCCTGTTCGGCGGCGAGTACTTCCGGCGTCGCTCCGCGGTCCGCGAGCTGGCGGTTCGCGAGGGCGCCAAGCGCGACGGCGGGCGACGGCTCGACACGCTCGAGCTCCGCGAGTCCGCCGTGATCGGCACCGCCCAGACCACGGCGCTGGTCGCCGGGATCAGCCGCGACGGCGTGGTGATGAGCACCGGCCTGGCTCGCGGCCTCGATCACAGCGATGCGGCGCGGTTCGCGTTTCTGCTGGCCACCCCGCCGATCCTCGCCGCCGGACTGTTCAAGTTCGGTGACCTGACCGGCAAGCTCGGCAACGGCATTCGGGGCCCGGCGCTCGTTGCCGCGATCGCCGCCGCCATCACGGCCGTGTTCACCGTCGCGTTCCTGACCCGCTACTTCAAGACTCGCACGCTGATCCCGTTCGCCGTGTACTGCGTCGTGTTCGGCGCGGCGATGGTGATCTACAACGCCTGACCGGGTTCAGGCCCCGCCGAACCTGACCTTCCCGTTGGACTGCGCGCGCTCCTGCGCGCGGTCGATCAGGTCAAGCCGCTTGGTGGCTGCGTGGAACAACCGCGTCAGGAGGCGCAGCCGCGCGTTCTCGGAGCGCAGGTCGAGCAGGCCCTGCTTTGCGTCCGGGCCGAAGTCGATCGTGGCTGCCATCGCGTATGCGTCCATCTCCGCGAGGCCGTTCGCGTCGGGCTCGTCGTCGGTGGCGCGCCGGACGAGCTCCGCGTAGGCGTCGCGGGCCTCCCGCCCGAGGTCCTGATCGAGCTCCTCCCGGCGATCTTCGAGGAACTCGATCACCCCCGCCGGATAAGCGAGCTCGCTCTGACGCTCGACGACACGGAACGGCCTCGTCCCCCGCGTCAGCAGGTTCATCCGGCCGTCCTCCATCCGCTCCATCACCCGCTCGATCGCGCACGCACAGCCCGTCTCCCGCAGCCCGTCGTCGGAGAGCCAGACGATCCCGAACTCCTTCTCGTCGCGGAGGCACTCGTTCATCATCGTCTTGTAGCGCTCCTCGAAGATGTGCAGCGGCACGAGCTCTCCGGGGAGCGCAACGATTCCGAGCGGGAACAGTGGAAAGTCGCGGGAAAGCCGGTCCGGCACAGTGAGACTGAGGCTACGCTCTGCGCGCGGCGAGCAGCAGGTTGTAAAAGACCGCCGGGGGGAGCAGCGGCTCGAGCACCTGCTCGTCGACGCGCTGCAGGAGCAGGTAGCCGTGAAACGCGTACAGCCGCCACAGCATCGGCACCTGATCGGGATCGGCGCTCGCCTCGAGCGCACGGTTGAACCAGCCGAACCAGTTCGCCACGAGCTCCTCGCCGCGGACCTTCACGCCCTCGAAGCCGGCTCGCCTGGCAAGCCGGGCGAGCTCCCCGGGGTCGAACGCGTGGATGTCGACCAGCCGCTCGAGGCCGTGATCGTGCGCCTCGTCCGCGCCGACCCCCGACCCCGGGGACCCGGCCGCGCGCGCCCGGAGCGCCGCCCGCCACAGCGGCGCCAGCGCCGAGGCGCCGCGCTTGGGCAGCCCCGCCAGCCGGTCGCCGACCCTGGAGGGCTCGCCTGCGAACACGATCCGGCCGCCAGGGCGCAGCACCCGGGCGAACTCGTCGAACGCGCGCTGGAGATCGGGGAGGTGGTGGAGCACCGCGTGCCCGAGCACGAGGTCGAAGCTCTCGTCTGCGAACGGCAGCGACTCCGCGTCGGCCCGGGCGGCCCTCACGTCGAGTCCGAGGCGGGCGGCGTTCGTCGCGAGCGTGCGAACCATTCCCGGTGAGATGTCGGTGCAGGTCGCCTCCCGGACGATCCCCGCCTGCACCAGGTTCAGCGAGAAGTAGCCGGTCCCGGCGCCGATCTCGAGCGAGCGGCGAAAGCCGCGGTCGAGCTCGGCGCCGAGCACCTTGCGCAGCTTGCCCAGCACCTGTGCCTGCCCGACCTCCCCGAAGTCGATTCCCCACTTCGAGTCGTAGGAGGAGGCGGCGACGTCGTGGTAGCGGGTATTGACGTCACGGATCTCATCCGCGCTCCGAAGTGCCTCCATGGCGCGCCGCAGATTACCCTCTCGCACTGCCGGTGACCGTGTACGTGCAGCAAGACCAGCCGTCTGGCGTACCTCCGCTCGAGCTCACGGGGGAGCGGACGCTGCCGGACGTCCCGGCCGAGAACTACTGGTTTCAGCGACATCTCGCCGTGTACGAATGGATCGGCGCGCGGGTGACGGGTCTGCGCGTGATGGACATGGCATGCGGCGAGGGCTACGGCTCAGAGGTGCTCTCACGGACGGCGACCAGCGTCACGGGCGTGGACGCCAACCCGGAGGCGCACGAGCACGCGGCGCTCCGCTACCGCCGGGAGAACCTCCGCTTCGAGCGGGGAATCGTCGAGACCCATGGCGAGGCCGGCGCCTACGACGCGGTCGTGTTCCTCCAGACGATCGAGCACGTCCAGGACCCCAATGCGGTGCTTGAGCACTTCGGCCGGCTCCTCGCTCCCGGCGGCGTGGCCTTCGTGTCGACTCCCAACGTGCTCACGCTCGCGCCGCCGGGGCACAAGAAGTCGGGCAACCCGTGGCACATCAAGGAGTACCGCGCCTCGGAATTTGATGCCCTGTGTCGCTCGGCGTTCGAGCACGTCGAGCTGCTCGGGCTGTTCCACGCCCGCAAGCTCCGCCTCCACGCGTTCGCGTTGGCCCTCGGTTGGGATGCGATCCACCCGCGGCTCGGGATCACGAAGGCGTTCTACGACCGGTTCACCCCGGCGATCTCAACACGTGACTTCGTGCTCCGTCCAGGGCAGGCCCTGGACGGAGCACTCGACTTCCTGGCGGTCTGCCGCCCGGCGAAGACGGTTCTCTGAGGGCGCTAGCTGTTCAAGCTGGCACACGCCGGCTCGGATTTCGCCGCCGCGGAAAGCTGGGAGGCCTTGAGCCCCTTGAGGCCGGAGGCGATGCCGGCGAGTGAGGACTGGAGGTTGGTTCCGAGCGATTGAGCGGCGGTCTTGAACGCGTTCGGGTCGTTGGTCGGAAGCGCGCCTGCCTGCGACGAGGCGGTGTCCAACGCGCTCTTCAGCGCCGTGAACGCGCTGACGAGCGCGGACTGAATCGTGCTGCCGTTCGTGATATTCGGTGTGCCGGCTGCCTGCAGCTTCGGAATCGCGCTGCCCAGGTCTGATCCGGCGGAGGAGATGAAGTCCTGCAGCCCCTTCTTCACCTGCGCGGGGTCGTTACTGGAGGCGAGCGACGCCAGCGCGCCCTCCTTGGTCTTGATGTCCTGGATGGCGGGTCCGAGCGCCGTGCACACCGACTTCACGTAGGCGGCTGCGCTGACACTCGAGGATCCGGACGAGCCGCCGGACGACGCACTGCCGTTTGCGTACGCCGAGCTGTGATTGCTCGACGAGCCACAGGCGGAGATCGCCGTGACGGCGACGGCCAGCGCGATTGGCACAAGGATTGAGCGGTGACGCATGGGACATCCTCCTCTGGAATCGAATCGACTACCTCAGCCGTATGGGATCCAGGCGAGCTTGCGTACCACGGCCCCAGGCTTACCCTGCCCCAAATCAAGACTTAGCCTCTCGGCAAATGCCCCCCGTGTCAAGTGCTCCAGGGTCGAACCCGATCAGCCCCAAGGGCCCATCCTCCTCCCGCACCCCTCGCCCGGCCGGCGCGCTCGCTCTCGTCCTGCACACCCACATGCCCTACGTGGAGGGGTATGGGACCTGGCCGTTCGGGGAGGAGTGGCTGTGGGAGGCGATCGCCTCCTCGTACCTTCCGCTGCTCGACGTGCTGGGCCGGTCGCCGATCACGCTCTCGCTGACGCCGGTCCTGTGCGATCAGCTGGAAGCCCCGGGGGCAATCGAGCGCTGCGTGAGCTTCCTCAAGGAGATCAGGCCGGAGTCACATCGTCGTGACATCGGGCGGTTTCGTGAGCAGGGGCAGGAGGCGTGCGCGGCGGAGCTCGAGCGCTCGGCGGCCGAGTACGCGGCGGCTGCCGAGCGGCTGGAGAGGCTGTCGGGAGGGCTGCTCGCGGCGTTGGGCGAGCACGCCACCTGGACCTCGGCGGCGACCCATCCGGTGCTGCCGCTGGTGGTCAGCGACACCTGCCTTGCGCTTCAGCTGCAGACCGGAATCGCGTCGCACAGGCGGCGGTTCGGGGGGTGGTCCGGGGGGCTGTGGCTGCCCGAGTGTGCGCACGCCCCGTGGCTGGACGAGGCACTCGAGGAGGCCGGGGTCCGCTCCACCTGCGTCGAGCTGACCTCTCGACTTCGGGCTCGGCGACCCGCGCCATCTCCGGCCGCTCGCCACCGACGCCGGCCCGGTGCTGTGGCCGATCGACCGGCAGACGATGTCGCTGGTGTGGAGCGACGACGGCTACCCGGCCGGCGCCGGGTATCGCAACTACCACGGGTTGACCGCTCACCATCACCGCGCCTGGCGCAACGACGGCCGGCCCTACGAGCACGCCGCCGCCGCGGCGCTCGCCGCGGAGGACGCCCGTGATTTCGTGGCCCGTGCCCGGGAGCGGGTGCGGGATGGCGGAGTGTGCGTGTGCGCGCTCGACACGGAGCTGCTCGGGCACTGGTGGTACGAGGGCGTCCAGTGGCTGGCGGCGGTGATCGACGAGGCCGAGCGCCAGGAGCTGGCGATGACGACGCTCGACGACGCGCTCGAGCGTTGCGACCCGGTGCCCGGCCCCCACGACCTCGGCGTCACGAGCTGGGGAGACGGCGGTGACCTGCGGACGTGGAGCGGCCCCGCCGTCGCCGACATGGCGTGGGCCGCGCGCTCGGCCGAGCTCGGCGCGCTCGCGACCGGCAAGCGCCCGGGGGACAGGGCGCTGCGCGAGCTGCTCGCGCTGCAGGCCAGCGACTGGGCGTTCCTGGCAGCGCGCGGGACCGCCGGCGACTATCCGCGCCAGCGGGCTCGTGGACACGCGGACGCGTTCGCATCCGCGATGCGCGCGGGGAATTCCGCTGAGCCCGCCGTGCGAAACCTGGCGCCCGAGCTGGCCGGGTGGAGCGGGTGACGTCTCAGGTCGTGGTGGTGCCGGTGCTTCCGCCCGACGGCGCCACCACATCGATCGACGACGATGCGTGCGCACCGGTATTGGGGTTGGTCACCGTGACCGTGTAGGTGCCGGTCAGCGAGCCGCCCGCGTTGGGGAACGTGTACGAGGCGTTACCGCTCGAGTCCGTCGGCGTGGAGAAGTGGTCGGTGCCGCCATCGGGCCGGTTGACGTCGATTGCCAGGTCGACGTTCGGGGCGAAGCCGGTGGCGCTCAGCTGGACCGTGTCGCCGGCGGTCACCGGATTCGGTGACAGCGACACGGACGGGTTCTCCTGGACCGGAGCGGGAGTCGTGGACGGGCTGGTGCTGGGAGTGCTCGAAGGGCTGGGCGTCGTGGACGGAGTCGACGTCCCGGTCGAGGTCGTGGTCCCTCCCTGGTACGGGCCGGACTTGCCGTTGATCCCCGGAGTCTGCGGGTACAGCTGCCCGGTTCCGGGGTCGTAGAGGATGAACTGCTTGATGATCGTCGTCGACTGCTCGATGATCGTGATGCTCGTGGTGCTGAACCCGGACCACAGCGTGCCCGTGTACGTGGGCGCGGCGTACAGGACCGGCGGCGTCAGCGGGTTGCCGCAGTAGCACTTGACGGTCGGGCGCCCGTACTGGTCAACCAGCACGGCCGTGCCGGCCTCGAGCACCGATTGGAGGGTGGTGGCGTGGCCGTCGACGTAGCCGTGATTGGTCACGCGTGTGTCTGTGCGCAGCAGCACCGGCGTCAGCTCGTCGACATAGCTCGAGATCTGGCTCGTCTGGATCCCGAGTACGCCGGCCCACGCCGCTGCCTTGGCCGGGTTCTGGTCCAGGAAGCTGACGAGCTGCCTGACGTCACAGACGGAGATGTTCCGAGTCCCGCCGTACAGTCCCGGCGTGCTCGCGACATAGGTGGCGGGACCCCCGGAGGTGCTGGCGGCGGCCGGCGGCGGCTTGACCCCGCCTTGGTCCTTCCCGACCGATGCGGTGAACGGGTCCACGCCGGAGGTGTTGATCGCCTGCGCCTTGACCTCGCTGCCGCCCTTGACGCCCGAGGCCGAGTGCGAGCTGCCGCACGCGGCCACGACGCTTCCGCACGCCGCCACGACCAAGGCAAGCGTGAGCGAGCTAACCCGTCGCCGGTAAACGGCGGATTGCGCGGCCCGACTCCCCGGTGCGCCCATGGCCCTCTCGATCTCCTCCTCGGCCGGCCCTAAGGCATCTGCCGCACGGCCGGATCAGGTAATCATGCACACGGAGTGTCGCTCAGTCAAGCGCTCGTGACCCCGCCGGGCGCGTCGATCGCGATTCGCCAGCCCGCCTCCGTCAGCGCGTAGACCGTGACCCCGTCGGTGACGGTCTCGAACGGCTCTCCGTCAGTCCCGCGACCGGTCAGCGTGAGCCGTACCGCCCGCACCGCGACGTCACCGGCCGTAAACAGACCGGCAACCTCGCCCGTCAGTTGGGTGCCGCTGTCGATCAGCCCGGCCAGGACTCCGCGAATCGCGTCCCGTCCGTGGAGCGGCTCCGCACCCGCAGGGACGAGCACCGCGTCGTCGAGCCACAGGTCGAGCGCCGCCTCCAGGTCTCGCGTGGCGATCGCGGCCTCGAACGCCTCGGCCACCGCTGCGGCTGAGTCCAGCACGTCGGCGGCGGCCTAGGGCACGAAGAACAGGGTGTGGGTCGCCTTGTTGGCGCCGTTCAGCGTCCCGGGCCTGACCCCGAGCGTCTGCGTGAACGTGTCGGTGGGCATCCCACCGAACATCGTCGAGAGCCCGATGTCATCGGGTACGTCGTTGTTGAACGTGAGGATCATCTTGACCTCGCCGCGACCGACGTTCTCCAGATAATGGCCCCAGCCCCGGGGGACAAAGCCAACATCGCCGGCCCGGAGCGTGACGATCTGCTGCGTGCCGTTCGGGTTGACGACGCCCAGGTTGACCGTGCCGGCGATGCAGTACTCGAGCTCCCAGGCATTGGGATGCCAGTGCGGCTCGCGCAGCGCGCCCTGCTTGAGCGTGAACAGGAACGCAGCGGCCGAGCTGCCCTGCATGATCGGGAACTTGTCGGCCGTGCACTCGGTGACGGTGCCCCACTTCGTGACGATTGTGCGCTTGGCCTTCGAGATCGGGTACTTCGCGCTCACCGGGTCCTGCGGCAACCTCGGCGAGCCGCCGGCCGCCGCTGCCGCGCCCGGAGCTCCCGCCGCCATCGCGGCGCCCGTCGCGGTCAGCGTGCCCGCTACGGCAGCCCCGATCGTCTCCCTCCGGGTCAAGTCGGACATTTGCGCCCCTTCCTCGTCGATTGCGCGCAAATGGTGCCATACGCACCAGCGGGCGGGGGGACCGTCTTCCCAGGCGCTCGCTCAGCCCCAGCGGAACGTGCGCGGTGCGTCTCGCATCCTGATCACGCGCGCCGGGATTCCCGCCACCACCGCGTCGTCGGGGACATCGGTGGTGACCACCGCGCTGGTGCCGATCACCGCGTTGTTCCCGACCGTGATGCCGCGCAGGATGCACGCGCCGTACCCGATCCAGACGTTGTGCCCGACGTTGACGTCGCGCTTGTAGATCCCCTGCAGCCGGATGGGGCGCTCGACCTCGACGACGCCATGGTCGAAGTCGATCATCATCACCCGGTCGGCGACGATGCACTCGCGCCCGATCGAGACGTGCTGGTATGACGAGATAGTGCACTCCTGGCCGAGCACCGACTTGGCTCCGATTGCGACCTCGCCCTCGTGGACGCGGATCTTGCATCCGTGTCCGAGCCAGGACCACCGACCCAGCGACAGCTTCGCGCCGCGGCCGATCTCGAGCTTCACGCCGGGGCAGACGAAGCACACGCCGTCGGTCTGGAGCCGGCCCCTCCAGCGCAGCTTCAGCCACAGCCATTTCGCGATCAGCCGGGCGTAACCGAGCGTCAGCATGCGGTTGCGCCGCGCGAACCGAAGGAACGCCAGCACGCCGCCGTGCAGCGGCGGGGGGCCCGCCCGGACGATTGGCGGGAGCGCCGCCGGCGCGAGCGCGGTCTGCAGCGGTCTGGTGCCCGTGGACGTCACGCCGGGATCGTACGTCCTGGCATGATTGGCCGCACGCATGCCGGACGCTGACCAGACGCTCGCAGACCGCCTGTTGGAAGGCGACAAGCGAGCGCTGGCGCGGGCCATCTCGCTGGTGGAAAACGACGATCCAAGAGGCTGGGCGATCGTTCGCGAGGTGTATCCGCGCACGGGCCACGCCTCGGTCGTCGGCTTCACCGGACCCCCGGGTGTGGGCAAGTCGACGCTGCTGGGAGCCTTGACGAAGCTCGAGCGCGAGCGCGAGAAGACCGTCGCCGTGCTCTCGATCGATCCTTCCTCCCCGTTCACGCAGGGAGCGCTGCTCGGCGACCGGATCCGGCTGTCGGACCATTTTCTCGACCCCGGCGTGTTCATCCGCTCGATGGCTAACCGTGGCGCCCTGGGGGTCTGAGCGAGGCGGCGCTCCAGGCGGCGCTGCTGATGGACGCCTCGGGCCGGGACGTGGTGCTGCTCGAGACGGTTGGCGTCGGCCAGGCGGAGGTCGACATCATCGATCACGCGGACACCGTGGTGCTCGTGCTGATGCCCGGATCGGGCGACTCGATCCAGGCGCTCAAGGCCGGGATCATGGAGATCCCCGACGTGATCGTCGTCAACAAGGCGGACCACCCCCTGACCGACACCATGATCAGGGAGATCAAGGGCGTGCTCGCACTGGGTCCCCAGGTGGGGTGGAAGGTCCCGATCGTGCGGACCGAGGCGGTCCGCGGGAATGGGATCGAGGAGCTCGCCGACAAGCTCGAGGAGCACCGCGCGTTCATCCAGTCCGAGGGGACGCTGATGAACGGCGCCGGCGCAACCTGATGAACGAGGTCCTGGGAATCGCGACCTTCCGCCTGCGCCGCGAGCTCGAGGCCTCGATCCGCGAGGACCCCGAGGTCAAGGAGCTGCTCGATCGGGTCGTCTCCCGCGAGCTCGACCCGGCCAGCGCGGCGACCACGATCCTGGAGAGCGATGCCGCCGTGCGGGCGGCGGGGCGCTAGCGCGATGGACGAGCTCGACCGCCGATCGTTCGTAATCAGGGCGGCGGCGGGAGGGCTGACCCTCGCCGCCGGAGCCGACCTCGCGGGCCCCGCTGCCGCCGCGCTACGCGCCGCCTGCCGCCCCGGACCGCCGATCCCGCGCACGATCGAGCGGGCGATCCGCGGTCACGTTTTCACCCGCAGCACCCCCGGGTTCAGCGGCGCAGCGCAGGTCTACAACACGGTGTTCGACGGGGTGATGCCGAAGTGGGTGGCGCGGCCGATCAACACCGCGGACGTCCGTGCCGCCGTGCGGTGGCGGTCCGCCACGACGTCCCGATGCGCGCCCGGTCGGGCGGCCACAGCTACGCCGGCTATTCGACGCTGAAGGACGGCCTCGTGCTCGACCTGCGCAAGCTCAGCGGCATCAGCGTCAACCGCCGGACGGGGATCGCGACGATCGGCGCGGGCGCACAGCTGCTCAACGTCTACGCGGCGCTCGCGAACGCCGGCGGGACGATCCCTGCCGGCTCGTGCCCGTCGGTCGGGATCGGCGGACATGCGCTCGGCGGCGGTATGGGCCTCGCGGGCCGCGCATTCGGGCTCACCCTCGACAACCTCGTCGAGATCACGATCGTCACCGCCGACGGCTGCGTGCGCACTGCCTCGAAGCACACCGAGCCGGACCTGTTCTGGGCGCTACGCGGAGCCGGCGGCGGCAACTTCGGGATCGTGACGCAGTTCAAGTTCAAGATGCATCCGCTACCGCGAGTGGCCTCGTGGTTCTTCATGTCGTGGCCGTGGTCCTCCGCCAGCGCAGCGCTCGAGGCGTGGCAGGCGTGGAACGCCAGGGCCCCCGCGCGGGTCAGCTCGGTGTTCCATCTGGAGACGAGCCCTTCGGGTCCGCGGCCCGTCCTCGCCGGGCAGTACCTCGGGCCGTCGGAGAACGTCCCCGGCCTGCTCGGGTCGCTGCGAAGCGTCCCCGGCGCCAGCCTCAGCTTTGGCCAGCAGGGCTATTTCGCGATGCAGATGCGGTGGGCCGGGTGCTCCCAGCTGTCGTTCAACGCGTGCCACACGGCCGGCGCGTGGCCCGGCGGCACGATGCCCCGCGAGGCCTTCCGCGCGGGCTCGGACTACTACCACCGGCCGCTGTCCTCGGCCGGACGCGCGGCGCTGATCCGCGCCACCGAGATCCGGCAGGGCCAGCCGGGCTCGGGCGCCATCCTGTTCGACTCCTACGGCGGCGCGATCAACCGCGTGAAGCCCGGCGCGACCGCGTTCGTGCACCGCAACGCTCTGTTCTGCATCCAATACCTGAGCTACAACTCGGGTACGACGTGGGTCTCGCAGACGCGCGCGGCGATGCGCCGCTACTCGTCGGGCTTCTGCTATCAGAACTACATCGACCCGACGCTCAAGAACTGGCAGCACGCCTACTACGGCTCCAACTACAAGCGCCTGCTCGCGATCAGGCGCGAGATCGACCCCGAGCACCGCTTCAACTTCCCCCAGGCGATCGGGCGATAGGGCTAGGACGCACGCCGGGGCTAGGACGCACGCCGCAGGGCTAGTGTGGCGCTGACGTCGGCCGCGATCGCGTCCGGCGTCTGCTCGACCTGATCGCGGCTGTATCTGTGCACGACGAGCCCTTTGGCGCGCAGCGCCAGGTCCTTTCGGCGGTCGCGGTCGACTTGAGCGGGGGTGTGGTGGTTGCCGTACGGGTCGACCTCGACGACGACGCCCCCTTGGCGCCAGAGGAAGTCGGCAGTCCATCCGGCGATCCGGACGTTGACTGCAGGCGGTGGGATTCCGTGGGCCTCGCAGATCTCGAAGAACGCCGTCTCGGTGGGGCTCCGGGCGTATGCGAGCCTCGGCTGATGGCGTTCGAGCGCGGCGCGGAGCCGTGTGCTGCCGGGGCGCCCGGGGCCGAGCAGCTGTTGCACCTCGGCGACGTTCAGCAGGCGGTGGTACTCGGCGTTGGCGAGCACCGTGCGGACTCGGTTCAGCGAGGCGGTGGCGGCGAAGTCGACGAAGGTCTGCGCGACGGTCGTGACCGGCAGGCCCTTGCGCCAGGCGCGTTCGCAGTCTCGCCGTTGATGCACCTTGATCCCGCGCCGCGACCGGCAACGACGCGGGGTGCTGACGTGGACCGTCGCCGGTCGGTTGTCGATCAGCCCGTACCACCACGCGGCGGTTCCATGGCTGAGCATCGCGCCCGGGCCGGCGTAGAGCAGCGCGGCCGCCAGGTCAGCGTCGACGCTCGGGGCGTCGTGGCCGACGGCGTAGACGCCTGGGAGCTTGCGGTGGAGATAGCCGTCTCTGACCCAGCGGGAGATCACCGCGCTGTCGACGCCAAGCCGCTCGAGCTGCCACCGCGCCACGCGTCCCGACTGGCGCGACGCGAGCGTCCCCACCGGGACTTTGGCGTTTTCCGTGCGCATACGTCACGCAATTCGCCATCGTCCGGGCATGGGTCGTAGCGTGGCGCGCGGTCCTGCAACGAAACAAGACCGCTAACTGCAAAAAGACTGCTTAAGCCCCCAGCTGCCTCGCGATCACCATCTGCTGGACCTCGTCGGTGCCCTCGCCGATCGTCAGGACCTTCGCGTCACGGTAGAAGCGGCAGACGGGGTATTCCTCGATGTAGCCGTAGCCGCCGTGAATCTGGACGGCCTCGTCGGTCGCCCGCACCGCCAGCCGCCCGCTCTTGAGCTTGGCCTGGGCGGCGGTGAGCGTGAAGTTGCGCCCAGCGTCCTTCAGGCAGGCGGCCTTGTGGACGAGGAGCCTAGTCGCCTCGATCTCGGCCGACAGGTCCGCGAGCTTCGCCTGAATCGTCTGGAACCTGGAGATCGGCCGGCCGAACGCCCGGCGCTCCTTGGCGTAGGCGAGCGCCTGGTCGAGTGCCCCCTGGGCCAGCCCGACTCCCATCGCGGCGACTC